>JAUXQH010000145.1 GCA_030685065.1 Pseudomonadota bacterium
CAGGGGAACTGGAGACACGGGCCGCGTTCTCCGATGTCGAGCTTCGGCCCGGCCACCCGCTCTACCAGGTGAGCCTCGGCGTGCTGCTCGGGGGCGAGGCCAACTGGTGGCGAAGGCAGTACTACCCGCCGTACGGCAGCGGTGCGTATCCCTATTGATGAGATGCCCTCAACGTGACCCGGCGGGGCGAGGTGTAGGTGCTGCTCAACCCCGTCGAGAAGTCGCTGATGAACAACCCGATCCGGGCGGCCATCCAGCGCTACGGAGAAGGCGCCGCGCTCCGTCGTCTCGGGGGGCGCTGCGACGGCGCTCGGGCGCTCGAGGTTGGCTGTGGACGCGGGGTAGGTATGCGCATCATCCGCGAGGACTTCGGCGCTGCCGAGATCGTAGCGTTCGACCTCGACCCCGACATGGTCCGCCTCGCGGGGGCCGGCGCGTACGTCGCCGACGCCGAGCACATCCCCGAACCAGACGCGAGCTTCGATGCTGTGTTCGACTTCGCGATCCTTCACCACGTGCCCGCGTGGCGGAAGGCGATCGGCGAGATCGCGCGAGTCCTGCGCCCCCGCGGACGGTTCTACTTCGAGGAGCCAACGGGAAAGCTGACGCGGATGGCTGCGGTGCGGGCCCTCCTCGCCCACCCGGATCAAGGCCGCTTCGATCCGACGGAGTGGTTCTCGGCGGTGGAGGGTGCCGGCTTCGAGATCCACGCGCGCCGTACCCTCCTTGCGGACCGCTGGCTCCTGGGGGTCGCCACGAGGCGATGACGCTCCTCGCCGCGTCCGATGAAGGACACAAGAGGCCGGGAGCGCGGTGTAACCTTCGCGGTCACAGCGCAGACCGGCGGGGTTACAGATGCCACGCCGCCGCGTACCGTGTATGCAGTCCTCGTCTCACTCGGAGTCGAGCATGCGCATCTTCGCCCTTACGTTTCTCCCGCTGGTAGCTTGTATCGACGACACGAGGGAAGGCAAGGACGCGCCGCCCGAGCAGTCCGCGCTCGGTGCCGTGGATGGTTCCAGCGAGGTCGAGTGGACCTACATCCTCGGCGAGGAGGAGCGGCTGACGGATCCGCGGGATCTTGGCTTCGACGCGGAGGGCAATCTGTGGATCGCCAACCGCGAGGACGACCGCACCTTCATCGTCTCCAACCCTGGGACGCCCGAGCAGGACCACGAACGCCGGAAGGACGCCGCGGCGAACCACTTCATGGAGGAGACCGCGGCTCTGTCCTTCGATGACGACTCCCAGTTCGGTTCCTGTGGGGAGACGCGGAACACCTACGACGATGCCGCGTCCCCCAATGACTTCATGGGCCCGGTGCTCTGGTCGGCCGACCTCGAGGTGTTCGCGGAGCAGAACCCCGAGGGGCTCGGCAGCCACCTCGACATGCTGCACCAGAGCCCCTACTGTGTCGGCATCGCGTGGGAGCGGGACAACGTCTATTGGGCCTTCGATGGCAAGAACGACAACATCGTCCGGTACGACTTCGCGAGCGACCACGGGATCGGACAGGACGACCACGCGAACGGGATCGTGGACCGCCTCACCGAGTTCGAGGTGGCTCGGGTCGAGGGGGCGCCGAGCCACATGATGGTCGACCCCGAGACCGGCATCCTCTACGTCGCTGACACCGGCAACGGGCGCGTGTTGTGGATCGACACCGCCACGGGCGAGTCCGGCGACGCCCTTCGCGCTCGGAATGAGCCGCTTGCCGAGTATACCGAGTGGGTCGACGTGGACTGGGGCGTGCTCGTCGAGGGGCTGGACGAGCCCGGCGGGCTGGCGTTGGACGGCGAGTACCTGTACGTCGCGGAGTACGCGACGGGCATCCTCCATGCGTTCACGAAGGACGGCGAAGCGGTGTCGGAGCTCGACTCCGGCCGCGGGGGCACCGCGATCTACGGCATCGAGATCGGGCCGGACGGCGCGCTCTGGGTGGTCGACAACTCCGAGCCCGCCGTCTATCGATTGGATCGGTAGACGCTCGCGGGGGCGAGCGACCGGGGGCCCTGGCGATCTACCGCCACCGAACCCCCGGACGTTTCGGCCTACCGCCGCAGGGTGAACGTGCAGCCCCCGTCACAGGTGCCGGTGACGGTGTCGGCGTCCTCGATGGTGCCGACGCAGCCCATGATGCTGTCGCCGTCCTCGAAGGTGATGGTGTCGCCCTCGATGGTTGCGACGTACGGCATTCCCATCGTCATGCCCCCATCCGCCGAGTAGTCGATCGTGACCGAGCACTCGTCAACCACGATGTCGCAGGAGGTCCGCATCTGGGGGCACTCGCCCTGCCACGCCCAGTCGTCGCCCGAGGTCAGCGTCGCGCACGCCGGCTCGGTGTCGGTGTCGGCCGAGGTGTCATCCGCGGCCGTGCCGGTTTCGTCGGTGGCCTTGCCCGCGGTGCAGGCGGCGAGGAGCAGGGGGAAGAGCAGGCGCAACATCAGGGGGTCTCCAGTGCGCGCCCCCTATAGACAATCCACGGTCGGAGCGGAAGAGTAACCGGGCACGTCACGGGGGCGTACGGGACTCTACTGGAGTGTGACCGTTGGACCCGGGTGTAACTGTCAGGGTCACGATCAGCGGCCGCTCGCCGACGGACAAACCACGGCTTTAGGCCATACGGAGGGGTCCATCAGGCTGGCACGAAGATTGCTCGTCGCCGGTCAGGGGGAGCAATCAGTGGACCGAGCAGCAACATGCCGGAGGGGCGCAGCGGCGGGACACCCAGATCCTCGGGGGGGCTGCAGCTGATGCCTTCGCTCCGCCGTCGCGTGTTCGCCAACACGGGCCTGCTCGTCGGGCTCCAAGTCCTGGGCACCGGGTTGGGGTTCGCGAGCTGGACGCAGGTTCAACGGGCGGGCGAGGCTCAGCAGGTGCTCGCGCGCGAACAGGAGGCCGTGCTCGGACTCGCGGCCGCCACCCGTGAGGTGTACGTCCACCAGGCCCACACGCTCATCGAGCGCGGGCCCGGGCACCTCGGCCACTTGAACGAGGTCACCGACGCGGTCACCGCCCGCATCAGCGGCGTGGAATCTGAGGTCACGGCGGCGGACGTCGATCTCGCGCCCGTGCGTGCCGCCATCGAGGCATCCAACCGTTGGTTCGCCGCCGAGGTGGTTCCCCTCGCGCAGCAAGGCACCCTCGATACCGAGGGAGCAACTCGCCTCCACGACGAGGCCGAACGCCACGCGTCGGCGGTCGAGGCCCGACTCGGCGACGTGCTCAGTGCGCTCGACACGGCGCAGGCCCGGGAGCGGGCCGCCGTGGCAGAAGCCACGTCGAGCGCTTGGCTTTCGGTCGCTGCGCTGACGATCGGCGGGGCTGCGCTGGGCCTCCTCGTCGCGTGGCGATTGGCCAGGGGCATTCTCGGGCCGGTCGGGGAGCTTCGGGCCGCGGCGGCCGCGTTCGGTGAGGGGCGCGCGCTTCCCGCGCCCGAGCAGGGCGACGACGAGCTCTCCGAGCTCGGGAGGGCGTTCAACCGGATGGTCGAGAAGGTGGTGGCATCCGAGCGGCGACGCGTCGAGACGGAGCGGTTGGCGGCGCTCGGGGAGATGAGCGGAGCCGTCGCGCACGAGCTGCTCAATCCGCTCGCAGTCATCTTGGGAGAGCCCGAGATGCGGCGCCCGGAGCTCGCCGCGGCACGGCAGGAGGCAGAGCACGCGCGACGCGTCGTCCAGGGCCTCCTGGGCTTTGCGCGCCCCGGCGAGGAGCCGGCGGTCCATGTCGATCTGGTGCGAGCGGCAGAAGCGGCGGTGGACCGCGTCGCCACGCAGGCGGACTTGAGAGACGTGACGGTGCAGCTCGTGCCGGGCGCTGCCATCTCCATCCTCGCCTCCCCATCCGCCGTGCGGCAGGTCCTCGACAACCTGCTCCGGAACGCGGTCGAGGCCTCGAGCGCCGGGTCGGCTGTCGAGCTCGAGTTGAAGCAGGGCCCTGTCTTCGAGGTGCGGGACCGGGGGCCCGGCCTCCCTGCGAACGTTCGGCCCAGGCTGTACGAGCCCTTCGTCACGGGGCGTCCTGACGGCACCGGTCTGGGCCTCGCCGTGTGTCAACGGATCGCGCGCGCGCAGGGCGGCTCGCTCGCACACCTCGATCGCGACGGCGGGGGCACGGTCGCCGTTTGGATCCTCGGAGGGCTCGATGGCTGAACGCCTCCTGCTCGTGGAAGACCGCGAAAACCTCCGGAAGCTGCTCGCGCGCACGCTGGGGGAGCGGTTCGAGGTCGATGATGTCGCTGACGCAGAGTCGGCGCTGCAGCGGCTGCGTTCGGGCTGCTATGCCCTCGTCATCACCGACGTGCGTTTGCCCGGTGCCGATGGAACCGTCGTCCTCGCTGCCGCCCGCGCAATCGATCCTCCCCCGGAGGTGGTGTTGATGACCGCCTACGCGGAGCTCCCGGCGGCGGTCCAGGCGCTGCGGGCCGGCGCCTACGACTATGTCGCCAAGCCCTTCGAACCGGACGACCTCTTGCGGATCGCCGTTCGCGCAGCGGAACGGCACGCGCTGCTCGGACGCACGCGGGAGCTCGAGGCGATGGTCGGGGGACAAGAGAGCGCCTTCGTCGGGCGCTCGCCCGCCGCGGTCGAGGTGCGGCGATGGATTGAACGTGTCGGGCGGGTCCCCGCTCCGGTGCTCCTCCTCGGAGAGAGCGGGTCGGGGAAGGAGGTCGCCGCCCGAGAGATCCACCGCGTGCACGGGAAGGGCGAGTTCGTGGCGCTGAACTGCGGCGCCATCCCCGAGAACCTGCTGGAGGCCGAGTTGTTCGGCGTGGCGCGAGGGGCCTACACGGGGGCCACCGTGGACCGGCCCGGCCTGCTAGAAGCCGCAAAGGGCGGGACACTCCTCCTCGACGAGATCGGCGACATGCCGCTCCCCCTGCAGGTGAAGCTCAACCGGGTGGTTGACGAGGGGTCCGTCCGACGGGTGGGCGAGACCGGTAGCCGCCCCTTCGAGGCGCGCGTCGTCGCGGCCACCCACCGGGACCTCGAGAAGATGGTGGCATCCGGCGCGTTTCGCCAGGACCTCTACTTTCGGCTGAAGGTCGTGCAGGTGAACCTCCCGCCCTTGCGGCAAAGGGTGGAGGACATCTCCTTGCTCGCCGCGCTCTTCCTGAAGATGGCGGGGGCGCGGTACGGAACCCGCGCGCGGCGGCTCGCGCCCGAAGCGCTCGCCTCCCTCGAGGCAGCTCCGTGGCCCGGGAACGTGCGCGAGCTGCGCCACGCGCTGGAGCATGCCGCCGTCATCGCCCCCGACGAGACCGTCGAGCTCTACCACCTCCCCGAGTCCATCCGCGGCGTTGTGCCCCTGGCGCCCGCAGGCAGCTTTCGTGCCGTGTGTGAACGTGCTTCCGACGCAGCGGGGCACGACTACCTGTTGCAACTCTTGCGGCGCACGTCGGGAAACGTCACCCACGCGGCGGCCGAGGCCGGCATGGAGCGCGAGTCCATGCATCGGCTCCTGAAGCGACACGGCATCGATCCCGGGAGGTTCCGCGCCCCATGATCGCGTACTTCTTCGTTTCCCTCGGGTTCGCCCAGGATGCGCCCACCGAGGGACTCGACTTCGCGGCGACGGTCCGCGCGGCCGTCGACCACGGCGCGGACGTGCAGATCGTCTCGGCCGAAGCGGATCGGGCGCGCGCCGAAGCGCGTGGGTACGCCGCCTGGCAAGGCAACCCGGAGCTGGACTTCGAGCATCAGCCTGGGGAGACCACCCTCTCGGTGACCGTGCCCGTCGAGATCGCGGGCCAGCCGGTTGCGCGGGCGAGCGCGGCGCGCCGGTCGCGAGACGCCGCGTCGCTACGCGCCGAAGCCGGTCGGGCCGCCGTCGGAGCCGCCGCGGGTGCGAGCTACCTGGACGCCGTCCGGGCGCGTGAACAGGCGGAGCTCGCCGGAGCGGCGGAGGCCTTGGCGATCCGACTCCGGGACGCGGCCGTGCGTCGCGCCGAGACGGGTGACATCTCTCGTGTCGAGTCGTCGCTGCTCCACGCGGAAGCCGCGCGCGCGCTCGATGACGCATTGACCCTGCAGCGGGACGCCGAGGCTGCCCGCCGTCGGCTCGGCGTCCTGATCGGAGAGGAAGGGGCGCCTGTGGTGGGGGAGTGGCCCACGCTGCCGGAGCCACCGTCCGTCGAGCCCGGCCAGCTTCCCACCGTCCTGGCCGTGGGGCTCGAGGCCCGTGCGGCCCTCGCTCGGCTGACCGCGGAGAAGCTCGACCGGATTCCCGATCTCCACCTGCGCGGCGGGTGGTCCTTCGAGGGGGAAACCGGACCCGTGTATGGCGCTGCGCTCGAGATCCCGCTGTTCGCGCCCGGTGCTTCGAAGGTCCGGGTCGCGCGCGCCGAGGCCGATGTCGCGGACGCGCGCGCGTCCCGGGAGACGCTCGACGCACGGGCCTCCCTCGCGGACGCGCGGGCCGAGCTGGGGATCGCCGAGCGGGTGGCCGCCGCGTGGGTCATCCCCGGCCTGGACGCTGCGCTCGACGCCGCGGCGCGTCGCTACGAGGTCGGTGAGGCCTCGCTCTTCGTGTACATCGCCGAGCGGGACCTCGCCCTCGGCGCGCTCGGCGGCGCCATCGACGCCCGCTGGCGCCTGGAGCGCGCACGGCTCGCGCTCTGGGAGCTCGCTGGCCAACTGCCTCTGGAGGAACGTTGATTTCCTTGCTCCTCGTTGCTTCGCTCGCCTTCGCGGGCGGAGGCGATGACCATGACCACGGCCCGCCGGTCGCGACGGCGACCTCCACGACAGCAACGACGGCGGACACCGTCTCGGTGAGCGCAGCGTCCAGCACGTTCGAGGCAGTCCTCCGCGTTCCCAGGGTGCCCGCGGGAACGGCGACGGAAGCGACGCTCCTGCTCGCCGACTACGCGACCAGCGCACCGGTGGAGGGCGCGACTGCCGCGCTGACGTTGAACGGGCCGGGTTCGGCACAGGCGGAGCTCGGTACGGCCGGGGCGCCAGGCGCCTACCACGGCAGCGTGACGTTGCCGGCGTACGGGGACTACGCAGGCGCCCTCGTGGTCACCGCGCCCGCGGCGAGCGATCTGCTCGCGATCTCCGGACTTCACTACGATCTGCCCGCCGTCGAGAGCGAGGGTGCGATGGGCGCGGGGACCGTCGCGCTGGCCGGCGCTGGCCTGCTCGCGCTCCTCGGTGCGGTGGGCGTGATCTGCCTCGGGATCGGGTTCCTGCTCGGGCGCCGTCGGGGCGCGGCTGCGGCGGCCACCCTGCTCGCCATCGGCGTCGGCCTCGCCAGCCGGCGCGTGTCAGCCCACGGCGGCGAGGACCACGGCGAGGCGTCGGCGGCGCCGACGGCACCCGCGGGCGCGACGCTCGCGCTCCCCATGGACGGCCAGTTCCTCGTTGGCCTTCGCACCGCCGTCCTCTCCCGCGATGTGTTCGTCGACCGCGTGCCCGCCCTCGGTCGCTTCGTGTCCCGGCCCGGCGAGGCCGCCACCCTCGGCGCGCCCGTGGACGGCGTGCTCGTGGCGCCCCCGGCCGGCTTCCCGAGCCCCGGCCAGGCCGTGAAGGCCGGCGACACGCTCGCGCTCCTGAAGGAGGTCCCGGGTACGGCGGACCGCGCCGCGATCGCACAGGAGAAGGGCAGCGCCGCCACCGGCGTGGCCGAGGCGAAGGGCGCCCTTGCGCTCGCGGAGCGGGACGCCGCCTCGCTCGACACGTTGGGAGACTCGATCTCCGAGCGGGAGCGGCTCGAGCGCCGCAACGCGGTCGAGGTCGCACGGGTCACGCTCCGGGAAGCCGAGACGGCGCTCGCTGCGCTCGCGGGCGGGGTCACGGTGGCGATCCGTGCGCCGGTGGATGGGCGCCTCGGCGCCATCAACGCTCGGCCGGGCGACCAGGTGTCGGCCGGCGCCGCGCTGTTCCGCGTGGTCGATGCGGTGGGCCTGTGGATGGAGGCAAACGTCCCCGAGCGCCTCGCCCTCGGCCTCGTCTCCGGGGCCTCGGCGACGGTGACCCCGGTCGCCTCGCCCGGTCGCACCCTCGCCGCCGTCGTGCTCGACGCCGGCCAGGAGGCCGATCCCGCGACCGGGATGGTCACGGTCACGCTCGCCGTGGAGGCTGGTGACCTCGGGCTCCGACCAGGGATGGGCGCGACGGCGTGGATCGGACGCGGCGCCGCGCGGGACGCCCTCGTGGTTCCTGCCGCCGCGGTCGTGGACAGCAACGGTGCGCGCCTCGCCTTCGTCAAGACCGGCCCCGAGTCCTTCGAGGCGCGCGATCTCCGCCTCGGTGGGCGTACCGGCGGGGCCTGGGAAGTGCTCGGAGGGCTCGCACCGGGCGAGCGCGTCGTCATCGACGGCACCTACACGCTCCGAAGCATGGCGGGGCGGTAGGCGATGTTCAACGCGCTGATCCGCTTCTCGCTCCAGAACCGCCTCTTCGTCCTCGTCGTGGCCGCGGTCGTGCTCGCCTGGGGCGGATGGACCGCCGCCCGGCTCCCCGTCGACGTGTTCCCGGATCTGAACCGCCCCACCGTCACCCTGCTCACCGAGGCGGGCGGGCTCTCCCCGGAGGAGGTCGAACTCCTCGTCACCCGCCCCATCGAGACCTCGATGAACGGCGCGCCCGGCGTCGAGCGCGTCCGGTCCCAGTCCGCGGTCGGGCTCTCCGTGGTGTGGGTAGAGTTCGATTGGGACGTCGACATTTACCGGGCGCGGCAGCAGGTGGCCGAACGCACCGCGCAGGTCGCCGAGTCGCTCCCCGAAGGCGTGGTTCCGACGATGGGCCCCGTCAGCTCGATCATGGGCGAGATCCTCCTCATCGGCGTCGTGTCGCCCGAGGGCACGGTCCAGGGGCCCGAGCTCCGGTCGCTCGCCGACTGGACCCTCCGGCCGCGCCTCCTCTCCATCGGGGGGATCTCCCAGGTGATCGCCATCGGCGGCGGCGTCGAGCAGCTCCACGTGGAGGTGCACCCCGACCGTCTCGCCCAGCGCGGGCTCACGCTCAGGGACGTGCGCGAGGCCGCTGCCGGCGCGCAGGGCAGCACCACCGGTGGTTTCCTGGAGCAGCAGAGCCAGGAGTACGTCGTGCGCAACCTCGCCCGCACGGCGGACCCCGCGGCGATCGGGGACACGGTCGTGGCCACGAAGGACGGCGTCCCGGTCACCCTGTCCGACATTGCGGATGTACGTCGGGGCGTCGGCACGATGCGCGGCGACGCAGGCGTGAACGGGCAGCCGGCCGTGATTCTCTCGGTACAGAAGCAGCCGGGCACGGACACGATCATCTTGACCGAGCAGGTCGAGCACGCGCTCGACGAGCTCCGGCGCGGCCTACCGCCGGGCGTGGACGTGGTGCCGCTCTTCCGCCAAGCCGACTTCATCGAGGCCTCGGTGGCTAATGTCGAGGAGGCGCTCCGCGACGGGGCGATCCTCGTCACGATCATCCTCGTCCTGTTCCTGCTCAACGTCCGCACAACGGCGATCACCCTCACGGCGATCCCCCTCTCGATGGTCGTGGCCGCGCTCGCCCTCCAGGCGTTCGGGCTCACCATCAACACCATGACGCTTGGCGGCCTCGCGGTGGCCATCGGCGAGCTCGTCGACGATGCGATCGTGGACGTGGAGAACGTGTACCGGCGACTGCGGGAGAACCGCGCCCTTCCCAATCCGCGATCGCCGTTGCGTGTCATCCTCGACGCAAGCGTGGAGGTCCGCAGCTCCATCGTGTTCTCGACGATTCTGGTGATCCTGGTCTTCATCCCGCTGTTCGCGCTCTCGGGGATCGAGGGGCGGCTGTTCGCCCCGCTCGGGATCGCGTACATCGCGTCGATCCTGGCATCGATGGTCGTGTCCTTGACCGTCACGCCGGTGCTCGCGTCCTACCTGCTCCCCAAGATGACACAGGCCAAGGAGCACGCCGACGGTTGGTTGGTTCGCAAGCTCAAGGGCCTCGACCGTCGGGCACTCGTCTGGGCGCTGCCCCGCCCGAAGACCATGATGTTTGCCGTCGCCGCGGCCGTCCTCCTCGCGATGGCGAGCGTGCCCTTCCTCGGCACGAGCTTCCTGCCGCCCTTCAACGAGGGCACGGCCACCGTCAACCTGCTCGCCACGCCCGGCACGGGCCTCACCGAGTCGGACAAGCTCGGCAGCCTCGCAGAGCGGCTCCTGCTCGAGGTGCCGGAGGTCAAGAGCACCGGCCGCCGCACGGGGCGCGCGGAGATGGACGAGCACGCCGAGGGCGTCCACTACACCGAGATCGACGTCGACTTCGAGCGGGAGGGCCGCCCGCGCGACGAGGTGCTGGCCGACATCCGCGCCAAGCTTGCGCGGATCCCCGGCGTGGTCATCAACATCGGTCAGCCGATCGGCCACCGCCTCGACCACCTGCTGTCGGGCGTGCGCGCGCAGATCGCCATCAAGGTGTTCGGCCCCGATCTCGCCACACTCCGCGGCGAGGCCGCGCGCATCGAGGAGCGGCTGGCGCCCATCCCCGGGCTGGTGGATCTCCAGGTCGAGCGGCAGGTGCTGATCCCCCAGGTGCAGGTGCGCATCGATCGCGACGCCGCCAGGCGCTTCGGCGTGCCCCCGGGACACCTCGCGGAGGACCTGGAGACGGCGCTCGGCGGCGTGCGTGTCGCGCAGGTGCTCGACGGCATCCGCAGCCTCGATCTCGTCGTCCGCTACGCGCCGGAGTGGCGCGACGACATCGACCGCATCGGCCTCGCTCCGGTCTCGCTGGAGGACGGACGTGCGGTGACGTTGGGCCAACTTGCGGAGGTGTCCGCGGGGACCGGGCCCAACCAGGTGGTCCACGAAGACGGCCAACGCCGCATCGCGATCTCCGCGAACACGGCGGGGCGGGACGTCGGGAGCGTCGTCGGCGACATCCAGACCGCCCTCGCGGGGATCACGCTTCCGACCGGGTACTACTGGACCATCGGCGGCCAGTTCGAGAGCCAACAGTCGGCGAGCCGCACCATCGGCCTCCTGTCCCTGCTCTCGCTCGCCGGCATGTACGCGGTGCTCTACGCGCATTTCCGATCGCACACGCTCACGCTCCAGGTGCTCCTCAACATCCCGCTGGCGCTCATCGGCTCAATCGCGGCGATCTGGATCTCGGGCCAACCGCTCTCGGTCGCAACGTTGGTCGGGTTCATCACGTTGTGTGGCATCGCCTCACGCAACACCATCCTGATGATCTCCCACTACATCCACCTCGTCCGTCACGAGGGGGAGTCGTTTGGGCCGGAGATGGTCATCCGCGGCTCGCTAGAGCGGCTCGTCCCGGTCGCCATGACCGCGCTCTGCGCTGGCATCGCGCTGATTCCGCTCGCGTTCGCGGGCGGCACGCCGGGCAAGGAGATCCTCACCCCGGTGGCGCAGGTGATCCTGGGTGGGCTCCTCTCCTCGACGCTCCTGGACATGGTGGTGACGCCCACCGTGTTCCTGCGCTTCGGGGGCGACGCGCTCCGTTCGCTGGTGGCCAGCTCCGAAACCGTCGATCCGCTCGAGGCTCCGTGAGGCCTTCGTCCCCCACCTCCCAACTCACCCCCAGGCAAGTCTCCATGCGCACCCTGCTCCCGCTCCTCGTCCTCGCCGCCGCCTGCTCCACCGAGCCCGCCGCGCCGGCGCCCGCCGCGCCGCCCCAACCCATCGCGCCTGCGGCTGTCCCCGCGCCCGCAGCCCCGGGTCACGCCGGCGCCGAGCACGCCCACGCGAGCCCTCACGGCGGCGAGGTCAAGACGGTTGGCGAGCGCCACGTCGAGGCGCTCTTCATGCCGGGCGGCATCATGTTCTACGTCTCCGACGCCGGGCAGAAGCCGCTCTCTCTCGATGGCCTCACGGGCTCCGCGGTGGTGAAGGGCCCCAGCGGCGTCGAGACGGTGACGCTCGCCCCGATGGGCGATCACCTGCACGCCGCCGCGAGGCTCGCCCAGGGGGACGCGGCCACCGCGGTTCTCACGCTCACCGTTGGCGGGAAGGCGGAGAGCGTGTCCTTCGAGGTGAAGTCCGTCGGCCTGCAGGAACACGATCACACCTCGCTCCACGGTGGCCAGGTCGGCATGTGGGGCGATTACCACCTGGAGTACGCGCCGCAGGACGACGAGCACCGGGTTTGGGTCACCGACGCGAAGCGCGCGCAGGTCACCGGCGTGAGCGGCTCGCTCAAGGACGGGGACACCGTGGTCCCGCTCACGTTCGACCCCGCGACGGGCGTGCTCTCGGGCAAGCTCGAGGGGGCGGGGACGCGGCCCGTGATGGTGGACGTGAAGGTCGGGGAGACGAGCTTCTCGTTGGGGTTCAATCCGGCGGCGGCGGCGCCTACCGGTGGGCACGACCATGGGGCACACGACCACGGCACGCACGGCCATTGAAGACCGGAGCGGGGCACCCCGCTGAACGGCGCATGCGGGCTCGCGCGAAGGCATTGCTGGTGAACGGCGAATAAAGCGAAAAGTTCGGCGTTTGAGCGACCACAACCACGGACGTATCCACCTCGGAGCCGCGTCCCCGGTCCCGGGAGCCTCCAATGCCTACACCGTTCAACCCCCTCGCCCCACCCGACGAAGCCTACTGGGTCGGCGAGCTCCGCGTCGGGCGCTTCAACGAGCTCGGCCGGCTCGTGCGCGAGGGCGTCGTCGCGGTCGAGTTCGACCGTCTCTGGTCCCGGTCGGCGGAACGTGCCGTCGCACGCTCGCTCATCGAGGCCTGGGGTTCCGAGCATGGCCACGCGCACTTGATGCTCCTCGCATGGTTCGCGGAGGAGAAGTCGTATCGGGCGATCGAGTCGGCCTGCCGGCGCGCGTTGCCCGACCCGCTCCGCGCGACGTACCTTGTGGGCGCCCAGCGTCGGCTCGCCGCGCTTGCCGCGCTCCTTCAGCACGCGCCGGCAAATCTCGCCGACGTCTACTACTGGGACGCTTGGCTGCCGCGGAGCCGTGCAGCGATGAAGATGCAGGGGCACCAGCGACGCCTCCCTCGCCCGCTCGCCGAGGTGTCATGGGACTCCTTGGCGGCCGAGGGCTTGCACCAGGCCCGCCTGCCGGCGTCCGCGGTGGAGGGGCTGCGGTTCGAACGGGCGCTCGCCCGCGATTGGCTCGACGACGCTCTCCTCGTGTTCCGGAGCCACGGCACGTCGTCGGTGCAGTGGGATCCCGAGGAGGACCGCCCCCGGGCGATGTCCAAGGAGGACCTTACCTTCCTCCGCTTCCACGCCCGTGGGGCGAGGGTGGACATCACGACCCGAGACATGGACCGCGCTCTGCCGCTGGCGTCGGCCATCGGGACCTTGCTGTTTGGGGTTGAGGTCCAGTTCAGGCACGCGCGTGACCCCCTCAACCGCGAGCGGCTCGACGCGTTCCTCGAGCGGCTCCTCGACGCCGACGACCCCGCGTTCCAACTACACGAGATCGTAGGAACCACGGCCGCGCACGCCGACCCTGCGCTCATCACCCTCCACCGCGGGGGTCGCGGGCGGGTGGAGGAACTCGCCCAGGCCCAACGCCGCCAGTTCGGCTTCGCGCGGGACTCGCGGCACGTCGACCGCGTCAAGATCAGCTTCACCGACGAGGGCGAGCACTACCGCATGGCGCTCTTCTTCCCGGAGCCCCAGGACGAGGAGAAGGACCTCGCGCTCTCGCTCGCCGACACGAGCACGAACAAGGACACGGTCGACCGGTTCCGCGCGAAGATGCTCAACGAGCTCGGCGTCGAGATCCACCCAAAGGTCGCGGACGCACGCCGTCGTCGACGCCAGCAGGGCGGTGAGCCTCGCCCGCGGCCGCTCAAGGCGGCGCACTACACGGCGCTGCTCTCCGGCCGCATCGACGCGCCGGCGGAGTGGCAGCTCGACGAACTGGCGGACCTCGCCGCGCGCGGCCTCGTCGGTGTCGTCCACGAGAGCGTGTTCCGCTGCGGAGACACCAGCGTTCCAGCGCTCTTTCGTCCCGCGGGCTCGCTCCACTGCACGGGCGAAGTCACGGCGCCGTTCGGCGCGGTGAGCAACGAGGACGGGTTCACGCAGGAGCCCGGCTCTCGTGTCGTGTGTGACCACGGGCACGAGTGGTCCCTCGATCGCGTCCGGCCTGCGTGGTTCCGACGCGTTCGCGTGCAGGTCCTGGTGCCGGCCGCCACCGCCTGGCTTCGGGGCGAGTTGACGGCCAGCCGTTGGGAGGAGGACGAGCCGGGCGTGTTCAGCAAGCTCGTACGTGGCTACGGGCGGCGCGCGATCGCGGTGCTCGAGGCTGCCCCGCTCATCTGGCACACTCCAAACGCCCCTAGATCTTGTTGGGCCGCGCTGGACCCGGGGACCGACACCGGAGTCCTTCACCCGGTCATCAGCCTCGCCGCGCTCCTCGCCGACGGGATCAGGGCCATTCCTCAAGCAGGGGTCGAGGCCCCCGTTCGCCCGGAGGAGCCGGGAGAGGACCTTTGGCTGGAGCCCGACGCCACTGGAGGCATCCGGCGGGGGACCATCACCATCCTGGGTCCCCAGATGCCGAGGTTTCGGCTGCTCTTCGCGCTCCTTCAGGAGTGGGGGGAGAAGCACGGCTGGACCACGCTCGCGAAGCGCACGGACCTCTGCGACCTCGACGAGAGCCGCACGCTCACCCCGGATTCGATTGCGCGGCTCCTCCACGGACTCGACCGCGAGATCGGGAAGGCCTCCGTGGCTGTGCTGTTCGACAACCAAGGAAGAAGCGGGCTTCGCCTTCGCGCGCCCCTTCGAGCGCGAGGCTTCCACCTGGACGACGAGCTCGATCGATTGAAGGGCCGTTCGCGTCCACGCCCGGAAAACTAAGGTTTATCCGTGAGCGAGCCGCGGCGAGGGCCTCTCCCGTACAAGTGAACGAACCGCCGGAGCGGGCGACCTTGCGCCCATGCTCCGGGCTGAACCTCCTTCCGTCGACGCCGCTGGCGACCTCGCGATGCTCGCCATCGAGGTCTTCCAGCCCCACTACGACGAGCCTCTCTCGCTCGATCAGGGGCACGGCATGACGCGGAGCGTGACGGACGTGCTCTCGCTCCTCAGCGAGTGGCGTGCCGACGCGCGCGCCGTCGAGGAGGTTCAGGCACCGGAGCAGGAAGTGGCGGCGCCTCCGGAGATGGTCTCCGGGAAGCGCCCGCGCCGGCCTCGCGGCCGGAAGTTCCCCCCGGAGATGCCTTGAATCACTACACCGGCCTCGCTCTCGTTTCCCTCCTCGACGGGCGGCGCCTCGACACCTTCCTCCTTGATGGCAAGCCGATCTGGCGATGCACCCAGGTGGGAGACCTCCTCGAGTACCCGAACCGCGGCCGCCGCCTGGGCACCTTGGTCACGAACGAGTGGCAGCGCGAGTTCACGGAAGGCGAGGACTACGTCATCCCCGAGGCGGAGGCGCTCGCCGAGCTGCTCGGCGGACCCGACCCTCGGGCGGCGCGCGCGGCTCACCCACTCTTCCTCACGTCGGCCGGGCTCCACCGGGTCCTCGGGAAGACGCCGACTCCGGCGGGCGCCCGCCTACTCTCAGTCCTCGACGAGGGGGTGCTCCCGCGCATGGCGCAGCGTCCGCGAGCGGCGCCCGCCAAGCTCGGGAGCGAGCTTGTCCTGGTCGTCCTCGTCCCTGGTACCGACCGGCCAGAAGCGCGCGGACGGCACGCGTTCGATCACCTCGTCCAGCGTGCCCTGGAGTCGGGGCTGGTGCGAGGCGCGGTTCGCACGCTGCTCCTGTTCACATCGCTCTCGGAGCCCCAACCGGACGAACGCTGGTACTCGGCGGCGGAGATCGCCGCCGCCGCGGGGGCGTCCGAGGAGGCTGTCGCCTTCGCGATTCGGCAGCTCGGGATCCGGGGGGCCCCCGCCTACTCTCGGGCGGCCGTCGGAGCGGCCCGCGACGGGGGGCCGCAGCTCTCGTTTGCCTACAACGAAAAGGGCGCGCGGATGATCGTCGCCGTGGTCCGCGAGACTCCGCCCGAAAGCGCGTCGTAGATGCCGCCGGAGCTGAAGCAGGACGGGGCCGGCGAGCGCTGCCTCCGGTCGTTCCTCCTATGGATCCTCGACCGCAACGCCGCGCTCGGCGGGGCCACGGAGATCCGCATCCTGGGCAAGGCAGCGGGGGTGTGGTCCGCCTTTGTCGGCCCGCGCGACGTGGACGCGCTGATGGGCGCCCTCCGTCCGGCCGCGGGCACGCCGCGGGCCGAGGTCCCGCAGGGGGACCACCCGCGAAGCGGCGAGGCGGGCATCTACTTCAGCCTCCAGGCGGTCGCTCTGGGTGCCGCCCGGCCGATGGGACTTCCGCTCCGCCGGGTGTCCCGCGCCACGAAGGACCGCGACATCTACGCCTACTCGCTCCTGGTCGTCGACATCGACCCGGAGCGCCGGCCCCGCGACCGCTCGGCGACGGACGCGGAGAAGGCGGAGGCGTTCGCCGTCGCCGCGCGGGTCGGCGCGTGGTTCCACGAGCACGGCGTTCGCCCGATGCTCGCCGACAGCGGCAACGGCTACCACCTGCTGGTCCCGTTGGTGCCCGCGTTCGGCGACGACGTTGCGCGGTACGCGCAGGCCTCGCGCCGGCTCCTGGCCCTGCTCGACACCCGCTTCTCGACGCCTGGCGCAAAGGTCGACCGGTCCACCTTCAACCCGTCGCGCATCCTCAAGCTGTACGGGACGGTCGCGGTGAAGGGCCCGCCGACGCCCGAGCACCCGCACCGGCTGGCCTCGATCGACCTCGACATCATCCCGGAAGACGTGGATTTGTTCGAGCGGCTGGCTGTCGCGGAGGGCCAAGTTGAGGCGCCCCCCGCAGCGGCGCCGTCCGCGCCCGCCGCGCGGCCAGCACGTCCGAGCACCCCCGCGACACCGCCGTCGTCCGCCTGGACGGAATGGCGACGAGCTGCGCTCGAACGCCTCCTGCTGCCCGCCGTGTACGGCGAGCTCCTGACGGGGAAGGCCTCGGGCGCCGGTTGGCTCCAGTGCCGTGATCCCTGGTCCGAGAGCGGGGATCGCAATCCGTCGGCGGGAGTGGCAGACGGCTCCGGCGAGGCCGAACGTGCCACGTTCCACTCGTTCGTCCGGGGAGACTCGCTCTCCGTGTTCGACTTCCTCATCGGCAGGGGGCAGGCGTCCGACTTCCGGGTCGCGGCCGCCCGCGTGGCCGAGCTCTCTGGCGTGCCTGTGCCCGGGCCTCCGCCGATCGACTCCCTGGTCGCCACCTTCCGCGACGCCTGGGGATCGGCCGCGGGCCCGGAGGCGCGCGCGGCGGCCATGCGTGCGACTCTCCAAGCGCTGATCACGCTCCCTGCTCTCTCACGTGAGCCAGCACTGGAGGAGGTACGTACAATCGCCGGCCTGACCGCCCGGACCTTCGAGGCGGCCCTCGTGGAGGCGCGTCGGGACGCCCGGAGGCAGCGCAGCCAGGCCTCCCCCCCCTCCCGGCCGGGCCTGCCCGTCGTCGACTTCATCGAGAACCGCGATACCGTCGACGGGCTGTTCGACGCGCTCGTCGCCGCGGTGGCCCCCGCCAACCGCTTCTTCCGGTTCGAGCGCGACATCGTGTTCGTGCGCCGCGGGTTCGGGCCCCGCCCGGTGGACGAGCGCAGCCTGCCGGGGCTCCTCTCCGCGCTGGTGGAAATCCGCTACCTCTCGGCGACCGACGAGGGGGTGTCGTTCCAGCGCTTCGACGTGCTCCCCTCGGACCTTTCTCGCGCGTTCGTCCACTCACCGCGCGTCGCCGCCAAGCTGCCCATGCTCACCATGTACGCGCGGACGCCTCTGTTCGACCGTCAGTGGACCTTCGTCGGGAGGCCGGGCTTCCACCCGGCAAGCGGCATCTTCTACGACGGGCCGGAGGTCGTGCCGGTGGAAGGGGTGTCGCGACTCCTCACCGTGGTGCAGGACTTCCCGTGGAAGGACGTCATCGACATGGTGAACTTCATGGGCGCGCTTCTCACGTCCCTGACAATGCCCCACTGGGGGCGCGGACACCCCTTCCTCGCCATCAACGGAAACAAGCCGGGGGTCGGAAAGAGTACCCTTGCGCGAGTGCTCGGCGTGATCGCCGAGGGCACCGAGCCCACGACCGTCTCGTTCACCCCCAACGAGGAGGAGTTCGAGAAGCAGCTCGCCACGCGTGTGGAGGCGGGCGACCGGATTGTCGTGATCGACAACGCGAAGACCGCCCGCCCCATCGAGAGCCCCGTGCTTGAGCGGTGCATCACGGACACGCGGCTCAACTTCCGTCGGCTCGGAACCAACACGGCCATCACCCGGCCGCTCAACGACGTGTTGTTCGTCGTGACGATGAACCTCACCCAGATGGGGGCGGATCTTCGCCGCCGCGCCCTGCCGCTCAACCTCCTTGTGGACGGCGACGTCCGACGCCACCTGTACCGCACGGACGATCCCGTGGGCGACGCCCTCGCCGCTCGCCTCGCCGTCGTCGCGGAGCTTGCGGGGATGGTCGCGGCATGGCTCCGGGCCGGTCAGCCGATGCCGGAGCAGCCGGCCACACACAGCACCAACAGGCGCTGGGCGGCCACGATGGATGCCATCCTGCGCGCTGCCGGCTTCGATGGCTTCCTCACCAACTTCGCCGACTCCGAGCACGCGTTCGACCCCGACTACGATCTGCTCGTAGAGGTGTGCGCGGCGCACCACGCCGACGGGCCGCAGACGGCAGGCGAGTGGGCCACCGTGCTGGCACGCGGCGTGCTCGCCGAGAAGCTCTCTGACGGCAAAGGGAACCTCCGCGCGGCACGCGCCCAGGCCACCATCGTTGGCCAGCTCTTCACGGGGTACCTCGACGGTACGACGTTCCTCGTCGGCGAGGTCCGGTTCCGCCTGCGTCGCGACGAGCCGCGCAAGGGGCATTCCCCGATCTATAGCTTCGAACCGGCCGAATAGCGCCATCCCAGCCGTGCCGGGTGGCGGTCGTCGCCTTCGGGGTTTTCAAGCCGTTGTCGTTATGTCAAGTTGAACCTGCCTAACCGCTTGGAGCCCTCCCTTGGCCTACCGCCCCCGTTCCCGCGGCGCCGCCGCCGCCGCCGCCCCGTCTCCCGCCGCAAAGGCTTCCCGCCGCTCGGCGGTTCTCTACGCCCGCGTGTCGTCCCGCGACCAGGAGAAGGAAGGCTACTCGATCCCCGCCCAACAAAAAGCCATCCGGGAGTACGCGGTGGAAAAGGGCTTCGTGATTCTCGAAGAGTTCCTCGACGTCGAAACCGCCAAGCGCGCCGGGCGCACCAACTTCCAAAAGATGCTCGCGTACGTTCGGAAGCGGCAAACCAACCCGCCGGTCGTGCTGGTGGAGAAGACCGACCGACTGTACCGAAACCTCAAGGACTGGATCACCGTCGACGAGATGAAGACGGAGATCCACCTCGTGAAGGAGAACGTCGTGATCTCCGAGGAGTCCCGGTCCTCCGAGAAGTTCATGCACGGCATCAAGGTGCTGATGGCCAAGAACTACGTCGACAACCTCTCCGAGGAGGTCAAGAAGGGCATGTACCAGAAGGCGGATGAGGGCTACTGGCCGAGCCGCGCCCCGTTCGGGTACACGAACTGCCGCACGGGAGACAAGAGCGTCCTCGTCATCGATCCCGAGCGCGCCGCCATCCTCCAGGACCTGTTCCGAATGTACGACAGCGGCACGCACTCGATCCTGGATCTGTGCAGGTACACCCGGGAGCACGCGATCAAGGGCAAGCGCGGCGGCGTCATCCTCCCCGCCGCGATGCACTTCTTCCTGCGCAACCCCATCTACATGGGCGAGTTCATCTTTGGCGGGAGAACCTACCAGTCGAAGGACCCGGTCCTCCTGAGCCGGGCGCTCTGGCAGCGCGTTCAGGACCGCCTCGACGGCCACCCGGACACGCGCCCTGCCCCTCGCAACACCCTGTACCAGGGCCTGCTCACGTGCGGGCACTGCGGCGCCGCCGTGACCACCGAGGTCCACAAGGGCAAGTACGTCTACTACCGCTGCGCGCAGGTGTGCCGGAAGGAGAAGTACGTGCGGGAGGAGGTCATCGCCGACCAGCTCGCGGAGCGCGTGGTCAAGGCGCTCGTCCTCCCCGAGTGGGCGCACGACTTCGCGACGCGTGCCCTACGCGAGTCCCGCGTGGACATCCTGCGCGAGAAGGAAACCCGCCTCGCGGACGCCCGGGGCCGCTACGACCGCTTCCGCCGGCTCATCGACAAGGCCTACGAGGACAAGCTCGAGGGCCGCGTCGACGCAGCGTTCTTCGAGCGCAAGCGCCAGGAGTGGGAGGAGGCGATGTTCGCCGCCCACGACGACATCGAGCGGCTGGCGCGCGTGGACCACAAGGTGCTCGACACGGCGGTGGACGTGCTGGAACTCGTGAAGTCGGCGTACGACCTTTATTCTGCCCGCGAGCCGTCGCAACAGCGCAAACTGCTCAACCTGCTGCTATTGAACTGCCAATTGCGTTCGGGAGAGCTCATCCCGACCTTCCGGAAACCCTTCGATGCCCTGGCAAAAATCGCAGAGACCAAAAACGAAGACGCCGCGGAATCTCCCGAAGAGATACCGCGGCGTCCAGTATGGTGGGCGTTACTGGATTTGAACCAGTGGCTCCTACCGTGTGAAGGTAGTACTCTACCGCTGAGTTAAACGCCCTTTTCGACGAACGCTGGCCTATTAACAAGCCGGCTGAAGTCGTCAAGGAGGATCAGCTCCCGTCGTGAAGGCCCGCGCGCGGAGGGCACGCTAAGCTCCCCTATGCTCGAGTGCGAAGTCCAGGTTCACGGCGCCGGTTGGGCGGGGCTCGCGATCGCGAAGGGGCTGGTGGACGCGGGGGTCCACGTGCGCCTGGTCGACCCGGCAGGGCCCCTCGGCGGGGCGTCCGGCCGTGCGCTCGGCCTCGCGCTCCCCACGCACCCCGAGCACCCGCATCGACTCGAGTCGGGCCTCGGCACCACCGCGGCCGCCGCGCTCGTCGCGTTCATCCGCGCGGGCCTCGACGTGCTCCCGGGCCTCGCGCGCGTGGGCGTGGATTGGCGCGCGTCGGCGCAGGAAGAGGGCGAGCTCCCCCTCGCGCTCGCGGCGGCGGCCCGCATCGGTCTGGGCGCCACGCGCACGGCAGAGGGCTACCACCTCCACGACGGCGGTGTGGTCGACCTCGTCGCGCTCCACGCCGCCCTGGTCGGGCCCCCGGTCCACCCGGTCGCGGTGACCGCCGAGCTCGACGTGTACGCCACGGGGGCCGTCGCGCTCGATCCCTTCCTCGCCGACAAGATCACGCCCGTCCGCTGGCAATCGGTCCGCTTCGACGGCCCCGCGCTCGCCGTGCCGATGGTGTCCCAGCACGCCACCGTGTTCTGGACCGGGGGCCGAGGCGGCGGGCTCGTCGCGGCGGGCGCGCGCTGGGCCACGCCCCACATGGAGATCGGGGAGGCCGTCCCGGAGCCGGAACCCCGGGTGACGGCCATGCTCGAGCGGCTCACGCGCCAGGGCTTTCCCGACGCCGGCGCGGTGACGGGCGTACAGGCGGGGATCGTCGGAGAGAGCTGCGACGGGCTGCCGATCGTGGGCCCCGTGCCCGGGCGCCCGCGGGCCATCGTGTGCACCGGGTTCGGCATCGCGGGGCTGGCATATGCGCTGCCGTGCGCACGCGCGGTCGTCGACGGGATCCTCGGGCGCCCCACCACGGGGGTTCCGGCGCCGCTGCGCGTTACACGCTTCGCGTAGAGGCATCGCGTGCCCGCCCCCCCTTCGTACCGGCTCGACACCCTTTCGGTCCACCTCGTCAGCCGCCTCGAGGCCACCCGGCGCGCGCACCTCGACGCGCCGGACGCCGCGCGTGCCGCGTTCGCCCGCGTCGTGCAGGACACCGCGGCGGCCCTCGCGCGGGAGTGCCGCGAGATGGTCGGGGACGAGGAGCAGGCGCGCCTCCTCGAGCGCGAGGCGACGGAGACCTTCCTCCCTCGCTACACGCGCATGGCCCTCGCCCAGAACCGGATCGAGGCGCGGGGGTTCGGCGGCCCGTTCGGGGACGGGCCGTTCGCCCGCATCGTCGCCACCGTGCTCGCCGTGGCGATCGCGGCCGTGGGCGCCCGCTTCCTGCCGCCGGTCGCGGAGGGGCTCCTGTTTCTCCTCGCGGCGATCACGCCGATCGCGCCCGAGCTGCGGGTGGCCTGGACACGGCGCGCCTGGTCGAGGGAGCTCCAGGAGCTCGCCGACGATCTGGGCCGCCTCCAGGACGCCGCGGAGTCCCTTCCGCCCCCGCAGCGCGGCCTGCATGTCGACACCCCCACGGAGGCCCCCCCCCTCCCGACGCACCGGAACAAGGAGGTCAACTGATGGCCGAGCCGCGCAGGACCGTGTCCATCCCCAAGGTGAGCATCCCGTCGGGGCTCGTCGGCCCGCTCAAGTGGGTGATGCTCGCGGCGGGCGCATCGGTGCTGCTACTCATCGCCTCGAGCGCCCTGACGATCTACGTCCGCCCAAACGAATTCGCGGTGCGGCAGGTCCTCGTCGGGCCGGACCAGGGCAACGAGGACGCGGTGTACGGCCCGGGGTTGCACTTCGTGGTGCCCGGATACGAAAGATATCACGTATTTCCTCGCGATCTCCAGGTGCTGGAGTTCAACGACGAGACGATGCAGGGGAGCTCCGAGGCGGCGCACGCCCCGAGCATCAACATCCAGACCTCCGAGGGCTACCGCGTCGTGGTGGACGTGACGATCGCCTACCGCATCGTCAATCCGTACGAGGTCCTCACGCGGGTCGGTCCGGGCAGGCTCTACGAGACCTCGCTCGTGCGTCCCCGCGCGGATCCGGTCCTCCGTCAGAAGCTCGGCGAGCTGGGCGCGGAGCAGTTCTACGAGGGTGCGCTGCGCCGCCAGAAGGCGTTGGAGGCGCGGGACTTGTTGGCTGCCGAGCTCGCGGCGTCGGGCATCCAGATCTGGAGCGTGATGGTGCGCCACTACCGCTACGACGAGCGGTACCAGGAGGCGATCGAGCAGCGCAAGATCCAGGACCAGATGGTCTTCAAGAACCGCGCGGAGGCCGCGGCCGCGGTCGAGGAGGCGGAGAAGAACCGGGTGCTCGCGGAGGGGCGCGCCATCGTGGACGTCGAGACCGAGCGAGGGATGGCCGAGGTCGTCAAGATCCGCGCCGACTACGAGCTCTATTCGCGCAAGCGCGGCGCCGAGGGGGATCTCCTCGTCGAGCTGGCGCGCGCCGAGTCCAAGCGCCTCGAGAACGACGCGCTGTCCACCGCCGGCGCGTCCAACGTCGTCGGTCTCAAGATGGCCGACGCCCTCGGCAACACCCAGGTCATCATCGTCCCGACGGACGGCCCCAGCGGCGTGAACCCGCTCGACCTCGACCGCCTCATCCAGGGATGGTGAACATGCGCTTCCTCGCGCTCCTGCCCCCCTTGCTCGCGGGCTGCTGGCTCGCGGGCTGCCTTCCCCACGACACCGGCTCCACCGAGGTCGGCGTCCGCACCGCCAAGGTGGCGCTCTTCGGCGGCGCCGGCGTGGTCAAGGACATCTACCCCTCGGGCGGCACCTTCTTTTTCGCGCCGTTCATCAATGACTGGCACGTGTACGACATCGGCTTGCAGAACCTCGCCATGACGCGCGACCTGAAGTCCGGCGCGCGCGAGGGCGATGACTCGCTCCACTTCAAGACGCACGACGGCAACGACATCTCGGTCGACGTGACCGTCGCCTGGCACATCGATCCGGCCAAGGTCGTCTACGTCCTGCAGTTCGTCGGGCCGAACAACCTGTCGGTCGAGGAGCAGCTGGTCCGCCCCGTCGCCCGTACGGTGCTCCGGGATCTGCTGAACGAGCTGCGCTCCGAGCAATACTACGATGCGACGGCGCGCTTCGCGAAGGCCGAGCTCGCGCGGCAGGCGTGCAACCACTACCTCGAGCCCGAGGGCGTCACCATCGACCAGGTGCTGCTCGGCGAGCACAAGTTCAACCCCGCGTACGAGCAGGTCATCAAGGACAAGACGGTGGCCGACCAGGAGGCCGCGCGGCTGCGTTCGGAGAGCGAGGCCGCGCGCGAGCAGCGCCGGCGCGAGCTCGAGGTCGCCAGGGGCGAGGTGAGCATGACCATCGAGCAGGCCCGCGGCGAGGCGACGAAGCGCCAGCTCACGGCGGACGCGGCGTACTTCGCCAGGCAGCGGGAGGCCGAGGCCATGCTCGCCGAGGCCCGCGCGAAGGCCGAGGGGCTCAAGGCCCAGGCAAAGGCGCTGTCGGGCACGGGCGGGCGCAACATGGTCAAGCTCCAGGTGGCCGAGGCGCTCAGGGGCAAGCCCATCGTCTTCATGCCCGCGGGCGGCGGGTCCGACCTGCGCACGACCAACATGAACGCCCTGCTCGAGCACTTCGGCGCCCTCGCCGTGGCGGGCAAGGACGTGCCGGTCCCGTGACGCCTCACCCCCCCGCAGAGAGCCGCGCGTTCTCCGATCGCGGCGCCCCCGCGCGGATCGTAGCGGCGCTCCTCCTCACGATGGCGCTCGGCGGCTACTACGCGTGGTGGGCGCTCCAGCCGGAGAGCGGCTGGCGCTGGGCGATGCAAGCCCCGGCCGAGCGGAACGGCGCCACGATGATCTTCCCGCTGTGGACCGTCACCGCCATCGTCGGCCCCGATCGCTACGAGATCTCCAAGGTCGTCCAGGGGGTGCCGATCGTCGGCCCCGCGCAGGACCTCGCGGTGGGGGACACCGTGTCGGTGCTCGGCCACTTCGACGCGTCGGTCTCCACACCCGGGCAGGGCTCGGCGCCGGCCGTACGGGCCGACGTGCGGGAGCATCACGTGCTCCGCAAGTACAAGGAAGCCCTGGGGATCTTCGGCTTCCTCTTCGTGGTCGTCGCGGCCCCGTTCGCGTTCCGCATCGAGCGCCGGAGGCTCGTCGAACGTGGCTGATCTCGTCACCCACACGTGCGTGGCCGTGCTCGCGAAGGTCCTCCCCGGCCGCCCCCACGTCGCGACGTTCGTGCTCGGCACCTGCATGCCCGACCTCCTCGCGCGCGTCCCGAGCATGGGCCTCACCTGGCTGCGGTGGTCCGTCCCCGCGATCCCCGAGTGGCTGATCTACGTGTGGGCTCCGTTCCACATGCCGATCGGGATGCTCCTGTCCGCGTTCCTGCTGGCGTTCCTCTTCCCCGAGGCCGGCCGCCGCGTCGTCTTCCTGAACCTGCTCGGAGGCGCGGCGCTCCACCTCGCGGTCGATCTCCTCCAGCGCCACTTCGGCGTCGGCTACCTGCTGTTCTTCCCGTTCTCCTGGTGGGACTTCGAGCTGGGGTGGATGGGAAGCGAAGACACCGTCCGCATCGTGCCGGTGCTCGTGCCGTTCACGGTCGGGGCCGTCCTGTGGCGGCGTCGGCGCGATCGGCATCACGCTCTTGGGGCGGGGGGGAGCCCCCCGCAACGCCCCCCGAAGGCACCGATCGTGGGCGCCTGAAGGGGAGGGGAGCCCCGCCCTCGCGGACGGAGCCCCCGAACGCTCCTAGAACGGAATCTGCTCCGTCTCGGACTCGCCATCCGCGTCGGTCCGGGGCGGCGTGCGCGACCCCGCGCCCGAGTCCCCTCGGAGCGCGTGCATCGCGCCCTCGTTGCTGGACGCGCCGCGGTGCTTGCCGTTGAGCCAGAGGACCCGGTCGATGACGAGATCGATCTCGTAGTGGACCACGTTGTCCTTGTCGGTCCACTTGCGCGGGCGGATGGCGCACTCGACCGCGAGCACATCGCCCTTACGGGCGTAGGTGGCGAGGAAGTCGGCGGTCTTCTCCCAGCCCGTCAGGCGGTGCCAGTCCGGGGTCTCCACCCACTCGTCGCCGACCTTGCGGCTGTTCGGGGTGGCCAGGGAGAGCTTGACCAGCACTTTTCCGTTGGCGGTGGTCCGCAGCTCCGGATCCTGGCCGATGTTGCCGATGAGATATGCCTTGTTGAGACCCTTCACGATGACTCCGTAGATACGCCCGAGGATGTTGTCGGTGCGTGTCGGGGCCCTGTGCAGGGCCCGTGCCGACGTGAATTCAAGTGCTTGCGTGTCGCGACCGCGCCGGATGACGGTCGGTGCCGACGGACTCCCGTCGCTCCGGTGCCGTCAAGGGCCGCCCGAGCGCCGTACGACGAACCGTCCGCGGGGGTGATCGTGAAATCATCGGGCGTGCTACCTTCCCGGCCCGGAGCAGAGCGTGTCGCGACTGGTCGTCATCGAAGGCCTCATCGGCGTCGGCAAGACCACGTTGTGCCGGATCCTTGAGCGGGAGTGGGGTGCCCGGCTCGTGTTGGAGCCGGCGGACGACAATCCCTTCCTCGCCCAGTTCTATGGGGATCCCGCGCGGTTCGCGCTCCCCGCGCAGCTGTTCTACCTGGCGAGCCGGTACCAGCAGCAACAGGGGATCCGGCAGGCGGACCTGTTCGCGCCGTTCACCGTGTGCGACTACCTGTACGCGAAGGACCGTTTGTTCGCCGAGATGACGCTGGATGGCCACGAGCTCGCGCTGTACAACACGTTCGCCGGCATCCTCCCCGAGCCGCCGCCCCGGCCCGACCTGGTCGTGTTCCTCGATGCGGACACCGAGGTCATCCGGAGCCGAATCCTCCGCCGCGGCATCCCCGCGGAGAAGGTCATCCCGGCGCGGTACCTGAACGATCTGCGCGATCGGTACTACCGACTCTGGGAGAGCTACGATCAGGCCCCCATCCACGTGATCCGCACGGACACCGTGGATTACGTGTCCGATCCCGCCGCCCGCGAACACATCGTCCAGATGATCTGGGGCTGGCTCGCCGGGCAACCGCTCGCCGACGCGCCCCCGCGATACCACCCCACGGCGCAGACCACGCTGTTCGGAGTCTGATTGGCCAGAATCACCGCGCCCGAGATCCTCAAGAAGAAGGTCAACGGCGAGAAGATCGCGATGGTGACCGCCTATGACGCCGCCCAGGCGCGCCTGGTGGACGCGGGGGGCGCCGACATGGTGCTCGTGGGCGACAGCCTGGGCATGGTGATCCAGGGGCAGTCCGACACCCTGGGCGTGACCGTGCGGGACATGTGCTACCACGGGCGCTGCGTGGCGGCGGGGCTCTCCCGCGCACACCTCACGGTCGACCTCCCGTTCATGAGCTACCAGGTGAGCGTCGCCCAGGCGATGCGGACCGCCGGGCGGCTCGTGCGCGAGGGCAAGGCCCAGTCGGTCAAGCTCGAGGGCGGCGTGCGCTCGGCCCCCGCCATCCGCGCCATCGTCGAGGCCGGCATCCCCGTCGTCGGCCACGTCGGGCTCACACCCCAGTCGATGCACGCGATGGGCGGCTTCAAGGTCCAGGGCCGCGAGGCGGACGCCGCGGAGCGCATCCTCGCGGACGCCGTGGCCGTTCAGGACGCGGGCGCCTTCTGCGTCGTGCTGGAGATGGTGCCCGCCGAGCTCGCCGCGCGCATCACCGCCGCGCTGGTCATCCCCACCATCGGCATCGGCGCGGGCGCGGGCTGTGGCGGACAGGTGCTCGTCTACAACGATCTCCTCGGCATGGACACGCGGTTCAAGCCGCGCTTCGTCAAGCGCTACGCGGAGCTCGAAGGCGTCGTGCGCGATGCCGTGGCCGCCTACGTCGCCGAGGTCAAGTCCGGCTCCTTCCCCGGCCCCGAGCATACGTTCGCTCAGGACCCCGCGCGCCTGTACGGGTAGTGACCATTCCGTGGCAACAGGAGAGGGCTTGATGCGCATCGTCCAATCGGTCGACGAGATGCACGATCTCGCGCTCTCCTGGCGCCGCCAGGGCCGCGAGGTCGGGTTCGTCCCCACCATGGGCTACCTGCACCGCGGCCACACGACGCTCATCGAGCTGATGCGGGCGCGGAGCGAGGTGCTCGTGGTGAGCATCTACGTCAACCCGCTCCAGTTCGGCCCCACCGAGGATCTCACGCGCTACCCGCGCGATCCCGAGGGGGACGCCGCGAAGTGTGCCGCCGCCGGCTGCGACGTGTTGTTCATGCCGAACAACCTGTACCCGTCCGACTTCCGCACCACCGTGAGCGTGCGCGACATCACGACGCGCTGGGAGGGCGCCCACCGGCCCACCCACTTCGACGGCGTCGCCACCGTCGTGTGCCGCCTCTTCGGGCTGGTCCAGCCTACCGCGGCGATGTTCGGCGAGAAGGACTACCAGCAGTACACGGTGCTCCGCTCCATGGCGAGGGATCTCGCGATGGGCATCGAGATCGTGCCCGGGCCGCTCGTACGGGATGAAGACGGCCTCGCGCTCTCGTCGCGGAACGTCTACCTCTCCCCCGACCAACGCCGCCGCGCGCTGTCGCTCCACCGCGCCCTGTTCCAGATGCGGGCGATGACCGACCGCTCGGCCGCCGTCCGGATCGCCGCGGGCCTCGAAGCCATCGACTCGGACGGGGTGGACTACCTCGCCATCGTCGATCCCGACTCGCTCGAGCCCGTCGACATCATCGATCGCCCGCTGCGCGCCATCCTCGTCGCGCGGTACGGCTCGGTGCGCCTGCTCGACAACGTCGCGATCGGATGAACGAGTTCCCGTGGGAGGTGCTCGTCCTGGGGCTCGTCCTCGGGATCAACCGCCTGGGCACGCCCGCCACCTACCACCGCCCGCTGGCCTTCTGGGGCATCCAGGTCATGAACCTGGCGGTCGCCATCCCGGTCGCCCTCCGGGGCATCCAGGGGGCCGAGGGGTTCCCCGCGCTCGGCTGGCTCATCGCCGGCCTGCTGGTGTTTCACGTCCTCCAGAACGTGTCGCTCCGCAGCATGGCCCTCACGAAGAAGCGCCAGGAGCTCGCCGAACGCGAGCAGCTGCGGAAGCTCCGGGCGCTCGAACCCACCCCGGACGATGCCCCGCGGGAGGCCGCCCCGAGCGAGTTCCCGAGCGATCCGCAGTAGTGACTGCTACTTCGGAGTCCTACTTCGCGTCGACAGCGTGGACGATCTCGAGGATCTCGCTCTCTTCGAGCACGCGGTTCCCAGCCTTGGCCTTGGTCCGCACCGCGCCGATGAGCTCGGGCGTCACCGGGAAGCCGCGGCTTCGCAGCCAGTAGGCGATGTTGCTGTCCCCGGCCATGTGACCGACCTCGATCTCCTGGCGGCGGCCGAACCAGCTCGCGGGCACGCCCGAGTAGACGCGGTCGGCGAGCCAGTCGGCGCCCTTGTCGAGCGCCTTGATGACGGCCGCGGCGTGCACGCCGGTGCCGGTGCGGAACGCGTCCTTGCCGAACACCGGGTAGCTCACCGGGATCGGGACGTTGCAGGAGGCCGAGCAGAGGTCGACCAGCTCGGCGAGGGCCGACAGATCCCCTTCGTGCTGGCCGAGCAGCTTCATGTTCACGAGCAGGAGATCGAGCGGCGTGTTGCCGACTCGCTCGCCGATGCCCAGGACACAGCCGTGTACGCGATCAGCGCCCGCCTCGATGGCGGTGAGCGCGTTGCCGAGGCCGAAGCCGCGATCGTTGTGGCCGTGCCAATCGATGCGCGTGTCCGTTCCGAGGCCGCGGATCAGGTTCTTCGTGAAGTGGATGAGGTTGAACACGCCGTTCGGCGTGGCGTGTCCCACCGTGTCGCACACGGCGAGGCCGTCGGCGCCCTCTTCGATCGCGGCGGTGAACAGCCGGCGGAGCGTGCTCGGACGGGACCGCGTGGTGTCCTCGGTGACGAACGTGCAGGGGAGGCCGGCCTGCTTCGCCATCCGCACGGCGGTGCGCGTGCGCTTCTCGAGCAGATCCTCGTCCCAGCCCTCCGCGTACAGGCGGATGGGGGACGCGCCGAGGAACGCCATCACCTCGATGGGGATGCCGACCTTCTGCGAGATGGCGATGATCGGCGCGATGTCGTTCTCGTGCGTGCGCGCCGCGCAGGCCGCGAGGATGGGCAGCTTCTCGTCGCGGATCATCTCTGCGAGCACGGTGGAGTCGGCCACCGCGCGCGGGCCCGCGCCGGGGAGGCCGATGTCCGTGTGGTGCACGCCGACCCGCGCCAGGAGGCGGATCATCTGCGCCTTCGCGTCCACCGGGGGGTCGGTCACCGACGGGCACTGGATGCCGTCGCGGAACGTCTCGTCGAAGTAGCGCACGGCCTTGAGCGGCGGCGAGGTCGCGTCCCCGAGCACGTTCCAGTCGTGAATGACGTTGGACTCGTCGATCGTTCCGCTCATCGGGCCTCCGCGCTTACCGCGCCGCAACCCTAACGTAGCGCTCGCCCGCGCGGCTGCCTGCGGAGCCTGGGAACATCACTACAGGAGGCTACACGGCCCCGAGGTGAACACGAAGGCGACCGAGAGCGCATCGTTCACGCCGTCGCCGTCGCTGTCGATGTCGGCGATGCGCTCCACGATCTCGCGGGAATAGCCGCTGGCCTCCGCGATGGGGACCATGGTCTCGACCGAGATGGCGAAGCCCATGACGCCGTTGTTCTCGGTCGCGGTGGCCACGCCCTCGACGGTGACGCCGGTCACGCTGTCCAGCGTGAAGCCGCCGACCTCGATGGAGGCGGAGGGGATGGTGACGCTGTATTCGCCGCCCGCGATGACCGCGGCCGCGCTCATCGTGGCGTATCCGGCCGTGTCCACGTCGGCGCCGGGGTCGAACGCCTCGGTGCCGGAGGCGTTGTCGGAGGGGTCCCCGTCGGTGTCGTCGGCGGTGACGATGCCGCCGTAGATGTCGTCGTCGCACCAGTCATCCACGTCCCAGAACTGGAGGACGATGACGGTCGTGGAGGACGCGAGGGTCTCCGCGAGCGAGGCGTCGAGCGCGGACTTGGCAAACGCCATCACGTTGTCGGCCGTGCCGTCGCCATCGAGATCCACGCCCTCGCTGGAGGTCCCCACGACGATGCTGTCGACCACCCAGGTGGCCTCGGTGGGGCCGGCGGGGTCACAGCTCGCCGCGGTATCGGTATCGGTATCGGTGTCCGTATCGGTGTCGGTGTCCGAATCGGTGTCCGAATCGGTGTCCGAATCGGTGTCCGAATCGGTGTCGGAGTCCGTGTCCGAGTCCGTGTCCGAATCGGTGTCGGTGTCCGAATCGGTGTCCGAGTCCGTGTCCGAGTCCGTGTCGGAGTCCGTGTCCGAATCGGTGTCGGTGTCGGTGTCCGAATCGGTGTCCGTGTCGGTGTCGGCAGCGGTGTCGCCCGTGTCGGCGGTGTCGACGAGCGCCGTGTCGACCAGGGAGGGATCCTTGTCGTCGCCGGCGCCGTAGTTCGAGGAGCAGCCGGAGAGCGCCGCGAGGACGACGAGAGAGGCGATGGCAAACCGGGACATGGAGACTCCTGCTCGGCTCGCCTCTACAGCATCGGACGCCCGGTTGTCAAGAACCTTCCCGGTCCGGCGCCGCGTGGCAACGCCGGATCGGGGGGCGAGCGGTGTGTCTGCAGGCGGGCTTCAGAGAGCTTCGACGATCACGGCGATGCCCTGGCCGCCGCCGATGCAGGCGCTGCCGAGGCCGTAGCGGGCGCCGCGGCGACGGAGCTCGTGGATGAGCGTGCCCGTGATGCGCGCGCCCGAGGCGCCGAGCGGGTGGCCGAGGGCGATGGCGCCGCCGTTCACGTTGGTCTTGGTGCGGTCGAGCCCGAGCTCCCGCTCGACGGCGAGGAACTGGGGCGCGAAGGCCTCGTTGACCTCGACCAGGTCCATGTCGGCGACGCCGAGGCCCGTGCGCTCGAAGGCGCGGCGGGCGGCCGGCACGGGACCGATGCCCATGATGGTGGGATCGCAGCCCGAGATGCCCCAGCCGGTCAGCCGCGCGATGGGGGTGAGGCCGCGGGCACGGGCCCACTCGCCGTCCGCCACGACCAGGCTGGCGGCGCCGTCACAGATGCCCGACGCGTTGCCGGGGGTGATGAGGCCGTCCTTCTTGAAGACGGTCGGGAGCTTGCCGAGGCTCTCCATCGTGCTCTTGCGAGGATGCTCGTCAACCGAGAAGCTGATGTCGCCCTTGCGCGTCTTGATGATGAACGGGACGATCTCGTCGTTGAAGCGGCCGGCCTCGTTCGCGGCGGCCCAGCGCTCCTGGCTCATGAGGGCTACCTCGTCGACCTCGGCGCGGGTCAGGCCGTACTGCTCGCCGAGCTTCTCGGCGGTCATCGCCATCGGCAGGCCGGTCTGCGTGTCGGTCAGGCACTCCCACAACAGATCCTTGAGGACCGGCGGCTTGCCGAAGCGGGAGGCACCGTCCCGGAGGCCGTGCATCACGTGGGGGGCCATGCTCATCGCCTCGGACCCGCCCGCGAGAACGACGCTGGCCTGGCCGGTGAGGATCTGCTCGGCCGCCGTGATGATCGCCTGGAAGCCGGAGCCGCAGAGGCGCGCCACCCCGAGGGCCGGCACGTGCACGGGGACGCCGGCGCGGAGGCCCACGTGGCGGGGCAGGTAGATGCCGTCGTTGCTGGTCTGGAGCACGTTTCCGTAGATGACGTGGTCGACCTGGTCGGGGGAGACACCGGCGCGCTCGAGGGCGGCCTTGGCGGTCGGCACCGCGAGATCCTGGGCGTTGATGTCCTTGAGCGCGCCACCCTGGGCGCCGAAGGCGGTGCGGACGGCGGACAAGAAGACGATCTCGCGGGACTGGACGTTGAGCATTGGGCACTCCTGGCGCGGCGCGGGTGAGGGGGCGCGAATCTATCGCGAGCGTGCACGACCCGCTCCTGCTTCTCGGGCACGAGCTCAGATGGCGGCGCATCCCCCCCAGGAGTGGCGCCCCATGCCCATCCTGACGCCCCCACCTTACAGACGGGTTTCGTGGCCCCTGCGCGATCGCGGGCCCTGGCTACGAGGGCGTCATGCTGCTGCTCCTCTCGCTCCTCCTCGGGTCCACCCAAGCCCACGCCGCGAAGCTCGAACGCCTGACGCTCGGCGTCGCGGGCAGCCTGCGCGCCGGCGATCCTGCCTACCTCTCCCATCCCGTCGAGCTCTCGGTCACCAGCTTCGCGCTCCCCTGGTTGGCGTTCGAGGGGCGGATCGGCGTCGCGCCCACCTGGGACAGCGGCTACCTGTTCCTGCCCGATGGGGAGGCGCGGGGCCTGCTCTCCACGGGGGTGCGCTTCGGCGAAGAGAAGGGGATCTACGCGGCCGTCGGCGTGGTGGCCTGGCTCTACGAGGCCGGCCATTCCTGGGGCCCTCACGGGCCCTACTCGACGTTCGACCGGTGGAGCGTCGGCGCGAGGGGCGGGTGGCGCTTTCCCATCGGGAAGGTGTCGTACGTCGCGCCGGAGCTGTACCTCGGCACCTTCTATGCGGGCGCGGGCGTGCACTTCGAGTGGGTGCTGGTCAAGAAGTAGGGCTCCGGGGGGCGTTGCGGGGGGCTCCCCCCCGCCCCACGAGCACCCGGCCCGACGACTACCGCAACGCGTCCAGCACGGCCGTGCCCGCGTCGCGCGTGGTGAGCGTGCCGCCGAGCTCGCGCGTGACGAGGCCCTCGAGGAGGCAGGCCTGGACCGCGTTCTGGATGCGGCGCTCGTCCTTCGCGCGGCCGAGGTGGGCGAGCATCATCCCCGCGGTGAGGATCGCCGCGAGCGGGTTCGCGATGCCCTTGCCGGCGATGTCCGGGGCGGAGCCGTGAACCGGCTCGAAGAGCGCGGCCACGCCGGGGTTGATGTTGCCGCTGGACGCGAGGCCGATGCCCCCCTGGAGCGCCGCGCCGAGGTCGGTCACGATGTCGCCGAACAGGTTGTTGGTGACGATGACCTCGAAGCTCTCGGGGGCCTGCACCATCCGCATCGTGAGCACGTCCACGTACAGGTGGCTCGTCGTGATGCCCGGGGACTCCGCCGCGACCTCCTTGAAGGCGCGCTGCCAGAGGTCGTGCCCGTGGCGCATGGCGTTGGCCTTGTCGCTCATGCAGAGCTTCGTCTTGCCGTTGGCGGCCGCCCACTCGAACGCGGCGCGGATGATGCGCTCCACACCCTTGCGCGTGTTGATCTCCTGCTCGATCGCGATCTCGTCGGGTGTACCGCGCTTGAACTGGCCGCCGATCCCGGTGTAGAGGCCCTCCGTGTTCTCGCGGAACACGACGAAGTCCACGTCTTCCGGGCGCTTGTCCTTGAGGGGGCAATAGCGGGCGTCCAGCAGGCGGATCGGACGGAAGTTGATGTAGAGGTCGAGCTTGAAGCGGCTGCCGAGGAGGATGTCCTTGGCGTGCACGTTGCTCGGCACCCGCGGATCGCCGAGCGCGCCGAGGTACACGCAGTCGAATTCGCTCCGGAAGCGCTCCAGCACGTCGTCCGGCATGGTCGTGCCGTCCCGCAGGTAGCGCTCGGCGCCCAGGTCGAAGTGCTCGTAGGTCAGGTCGGGGGCGACGGCGGCGAGGACGCGGAGGCCCTCGGCGAGGACCTCGTGGCCGATGCCATCTCCGGGGAGGACGGCGATACTGGGCATTCGGGGCTCCGGGGGGAGGGGCCTTAACGCGCTGCCTCAACGAGACGAGGGGGCCATTGGCCCCCTCGTTCTGCGGCGCGTTGCTGGTCTACTTGGCGGAGAGCAGCTCTTCCATGTGCAGGGGCGTCGCGTCGGCCTCTTCGAAGCTGACCATCCGGCCCTTCGCGGGATCCCACACCTTGAGCCGCAGGCACGCCATCACGTCCGACGGGCGCCACGACGTGCGGCCCGGATCCTGGAGCTCGGGGAGGGCCGACATGGCCTCCGGGAGCCGGTAGAACGGGATGCGGTGGTTGAGGTGGTGCACGTGGTGGTAGCCGATGTTCCCGGTGAACCAGTGCAGCACCGGGCCCATGTCGAACATGCTCGAGGAGCGCAGGGCGGCGAAGCTGTAGTCCCAGTCGCGACGGCCGCGGAGCTGCATGCTCGGGAAGTTGTGCTGGGCGTAGAACAGGTAGGAGCCGAGGCCGCTCGCGATGAACTGCGGGAGGAGCACCGCGAAGATCGCGACGTCCGCTCCGTACACCGCGCCGACCATGCCCATGATGCCGAAGTGGATGACGAGGGAGAGGAGGCCGTGCCAGTGCACCTTGGGGGCGCGCAGGAAGGCCGCGCCGCACATCCCGAGGATGAAGACGGTGACGTACCCGAACGCCATGTTCAGGGGGTGCCGTACGAGCCGGTAGTCCCGACGCTGGGAGGGCGTCATGATGCGCCACATGTCGACCGTCACGATGGGGTAGGAGCCGATGGCGGCGCCGACGATCTTCGCGGTGTTCTTGTGGTGGTAGTCGTGCGTCTGGCGCCAGACCGAGGGCGCGGAGAGCGTCCAGTACCCGATGAAGGGCATCACGGTCTTGCCGGCGCGCGACTGCAGGATCGCGCCGTGCGCGTAGTCGTGGAAGAAGATGAAGAGCCGCACGATGGTCAGTCCGGCCAACACCGAGCCGACGAGGCGCAGCGGCCACACCGGGGCGGCGGCGGCAACCGCGACGAAGCTGCCGTAGACAGCGAGGGTGATCGCGAGGAGACCCCAGCTTTTACCGGCCTCTTCCCGCGCGTAGAGCGAGCTCGCACGTACCAGCTCCGGACCCGTACGCATGTCAGAACCTCCGAACTGCCCCTACATACAGGAAGCCCAGGCTCCGCACAAGTGTGGATTATCGGCTTTTTTCGAGATCTTACCGCCGTTTCTGACTGACCGGTCGGTCTTTCGCATCTTGACGTGACAAGAGGCCCGTCCGCTCGCGACGCAGCGACGAGCGCCCGAGACCTCCCCGGGGCATTGACGCACGGGCCGATGAGAAGCATCCTGGGTGAATGGACGGATACCGCATCCGCCGGGGTGGGTCGGAGAGAGCAGTGGCCGACGGGGCCGCGATACGCGCGATGGTCGCCGCGGGAGAGGTGCGCCCGACGGACGAGGTCGCGACGCCCGACGGCTGGATTCGCGTCGATCAACACCCGGTTCTCCGGCTGGCTCTCCGTGGGTCCGATCCCTGGGCGGCCTGGAGCGACGTAGACAGCGTGGACGCCGCTTCGCTCTACCGGAAGATGGTCGACACGCCGACGCCGGACGAGCTCGCGGAGCTCCCGAGCGAGGCGCTGAGCCCACTGTTCGAGGTGAATCGGGGCGAGGTGAATCGGGGCGAGGTGAACCGGGGAGAATCGAGCCGGCCCGCGGTCGCGCTGGTGGAGGTCACGGAGGTGACGCGCCCGCCGCCCCCCATGGACCGCGCACCTGTGCCGATGGAGCCCGTCCGCGCCGCGCGTCCGATGGCGCCGCCGCTCTTCTCGCCGCTCCCGGAGGATGGTGCCGAGGTCATCGACTTCCCGCGCCAGCGCCCGTTTCCGCGGGGCGGCGCGCCGAACCTGCCGCCGCGGCGCCCGACCGGCCCGCCGCCGCTCGTCCGGACGACGCGCCTGTTGACCATGGTGTTCGCCGGCCTCTTCCTCGTGATGCTCGGCTACGCGTGGATCCGCCTGAACGGGTACACCGGCCTGGGGGCCGGAACGCTGGAGGCGCGAATGGCGTCCGCGCGCGCCACGTCGGCGGTGGCGGCCCCCACGTCGCCGCTCGTCGCGCTCGACGCGCAGCTCCGCGCCGACCTGACCGCGACTCCTCGCGCCGTGGAGAAGGCGGGTGACCTCACGGACGCGCTCCTCGTCGAGCTCGTGCGGCAGCGGCTCGATCACGTCGAGGCGACCGGCGTGGTCACCAAGTGGATCGGCAAGAAGGGCGACGAGCCGCGGACGGCAGAGGTGCGCATCACGTACCGCAGCAGCGGGGACATGAGCCGGGAGCTCGGCGCCATCGCGCTGGTGGTCGGCAGGTACAAGCACCTCTACCACCTCGAGGTGCCCGTCTTCGAGGTGACCGAGGTGAGCGCACGGGGCCTGACGAAGCTCGACGCGAACAAGGCCGAGCTCTACTACCAGGCCAGGATCACCCTCGAGGAGCTGCTGACCTCGATCACCGAGCCCTGAGGGCGCCTCCAGGTGATTTCAGGACCGACCCTCGATCACATTCCGGCGCGCGTGACCTGCTGGAGCGCTTCGACGGAGCGGACGATCGCGGCGACGCTCGGCGTTCCGCGGTTCCCGAGCCGGATCTTGCGCTCCGGGTTCACGAGGTAGACGGTGCGCAGGTACATCGGCGCCGTGGGGATCTGCAGACACGACCGGAACTGGCGCGCCACCGAGCCGCCGCGATCCGTGAGCAACGGGAAGGTGAGCCCGAGCTCCTTTGAAAAGGCCTCGTGGCTCGGCCCCTCCGCCGGGTTGAGCGCGTAGATCTTCACGCCCAACCGCGTGAAGTCGGCGGCGTGCTCCTGAAACGACAGCAGCTGGGCGCGATCTTCGGCCCCGCCGTCCAGGGGGTAGAAGACCATCACCGACCAGTGCTTGCCGTGGCGGTGCCAGGAGTTGTCCCAGCTCTGGAGGTGCCACTCGGGGGCGGTTTCGCCCTCTGGGAGCAGGGTCGGGTACACCCGCTCTTGGATGCCGCGCTTGAGGGGGGCGGGGAGGCGGGAGAGCGATTGGCGGATGGACATCGGGCGGCCCTCGGGGTGCCCTGGATAGTCACCGGCGCCCTACATTGCCACCCGCACCCCCAGGTGGCCGGCGTAGGTGTCGTCGAAGCCCACGTTCAAGTGACCATACAGCTTCGCCCAGATGATGTTGACCTGGGCCCCGGCGAACACGCGCGGCGTGTAGACGGACTCTGCGTCCCCCGACGCCGAGAGCCGCGCGGAGACCGTGCCGATCGCGAGGTCGTGGCCCTGCGACGAGGCCGTGACGGGGCCTGCGAGCGAGGCCGAGCTGGTGGCGCTCGCCTGCTGCCGGATGTCGACGGCGCCACCCGCGTAGACGCTGAAGATGAAGACGCGGAGGTTGGTGGAGACCTCGACCGGGAGGGTGTGGCTGGTCGCCGTCAGGTCGAATTGGCCGTCCGCGTCCCAGCGCAGGCCCTCCACCTCGATCGGCAGCGAGTGGGTGAGGAGCAGCCGGTAGGTCGAGATCTCGTACCCGCCGGTGACATCGATTCCGCCCCACTCCAGGAGCCCCTCGTGCTCGGGGCGGATGACCTTGACCTGCAGGTGCGCGCCGAAGTTGGAGAGCTCGGCGTCGAAGCTGCCCTCGGCGCCCTTCGCGTACATTCCGTTGGCGGAGACGACGAGCCGGCGGAGGAAGCTCTCGTCGGGGGAGAGGAACCCGAGGTTGAGCCCCGCGTTGGCGGCGGCCTGGAACGCGAAGCCGGCCTCCGGCATCGTGTCCGTGCCGCGCACGAAGGTGAAGCCGGCGCCGTTGACCGCCGTGCCGACCGCGGCGCCCGCGAAGAATCGTTGCGGGTTGGACGCGTAGTCCGCGCCCATGCCCTTGGTGGCGAAGGCGTTCGCCGTCGCCATCTGTTGGAGGAAGGCCTCCGGGGCGTCCATCTTCAGCGCCCCCTCGGTGGCGGTCCGGATCTGGGTGCGCACCTCTTCGGCGTCGACGCCCGCCTGCTGGGCGAGCGCGGGATCGATGATGATGTCGATCTCCTGGGCCCACGAACGCGTGGGGAGGGCGAGGGCGAGGCCGAGCAACGCGGCGGTCCGCTTCATCCAGGGCTCCCGTTTCCCCGATCATGCCCCGTCCGGACGCGAAGCGCGAGTGCGTCAGGCCCGGTGGGCGCCGTCGGGGCGCGGAGCCTCGGGGTGGGCGCGCCGCCACGCCGCGAGCGCCACCAGCGCCCATTGCTGGCGGGCCGGCTGGCGGGGGCCGAGGATCCGGCGCACGTCCTCCGCGAGGAGGAGGTCCGCGACCATCTCCTGAGCGCCCGCGAGGAGGGACCCGTCGGCCAGCCACGCCTCGATGGGGAGCGTCATTCGCCGGTGGGACGGGGCAGGGCCCGCGAGGCGCTCCGCGAGGCCCTCGACGAAGAGGCCGCGGGGGCGTCGCACCTGGACGAGGTGGCCGACGGGCATCGACCCGACGAGCTTGACGAGCTGCGCGTCGGCGTACGGGCTCTGCGCGCGAATGCCGTGCGCGGCGGTGACGCGGTCGAGCACGGCCAGTCCCCGCTCGGCGTCCAGCCGACGGTCCAGCCACAAGGCCCGGCCGGTCGGATCCCCCTCGGGGGCCTGCGCGGCGAGGGCATCCACCGCGGCCCATCGGGTCGTGCCCGGATCGATCTCGGGACGCCGGCGCAGCTGCCGGTGGGACGCGGGCTCTCCCCCGAAGCGCTCGGCCCCGGCGCGCGCGACGCGCCCGAGGAGCCCCACGCCGGGCACGGAGGCGGCGCGGTCGCCGAGAGGGATGTGGGCGCCACCGTACAGGGAAGCCCCGCCGACCCCGGTGAGCAGCACCTCGGCGCCCCGATCGCCGGCGGCGCGGGCGATGACATAGAAGCCCAGGGCCTCGGGGGTGAGCAGGGGCTCCGCGAGGGTGGCGATCTCGGCGAGCAGCGCCGGCACGTCTGCCGCGGCGATCGAGAGGGCGACGTGCTCGGCGCCGCACCGCGCCGCGATCTCCCCCGCGGGGCCCCGCTCGTCCCCGGGGCCGTCCGCGCCGACGGTGAAGGCGAGCACCGGACCGCGCCGCCGCGCCGCGGTCCCGAGGAGCAGCGCCTCCGCGTAGAGGCCGCCCGACAGGGCGACGGCGATCGGCGCGTCGACCGCGACCCGCTGCTGGATCGCGAGCTCGGTCGAGAAGCGCAGGCTCCGCGCCCAGCGGTAGCGCGCGCCGTCCGCGCCGGGAGGGTTCGCCGACTCCTCCCACCAGCGGAGGATCTCCGGCGCGCCGCCCGACCATGCCAGCCGCTCCCCGGGCGCCAACTTTCTGATCCCGAGCCACGGCGTACGCGGTGGGAGTGGTGCGCCGAGCGCGAGCCCATCCCGATGCGCGTCCACGTCGGGCGCGCCATCGACCGCGCCGTGCGCGAGGAGCGCGGCGGGCTCGCTCGCGACGAGCAACGTGCCGTCCGCCAGCGCCGCCCAGTGGAGCGGACGCTGCCCGGCTCGGTCACGCACGACGTGGAGGCTCCGCGTGTGGCTGTCCCACGCGATGAGCGCGACATCCCCCGCGAGGCGCTCGAGCCCCGCCTCGAGGCCGCGGGCAGCGAACAGGCACGCGACGATGCCCGCGGACGACGCCGCTTCTGGGCTCTCGCCCCAGGCGTGGAACTCCGCGAGGAGCGTGCGGGCGTTGAGGAGCTCGCCGTCCGTCGCGACACACCATCGTCCCGACGGATCCCAGGCCGGGTTGGCCCCGGCCTCACCGGGGGAGCGCACGGTGGTAGCCAGCGCGCCGTCCGGAAAGGTGATCTCCACGCGCGCGTCGGGTCCGCGCTGGTCGAGCGCGCGGACCATGCGGAGAAAGGGCGCGCGGTCGGGCGGCCCGGACACGCGAAAGAGTCCGGCCAGGCCGCTCATCGGGGTCTCCTACTTGGGGGCGTCGCCCGGCTTCGCCGGAGGCGTGCCTGCCTCACCCGCCGCACCCGCGGGCACCGCGCCACCGGCGGGCACCGCGCCGCCCTCGGCGGGCGGAGCCATCTCGCCTCCGGGGGGCAGCTCGCCCGGCGGGACGGCCGTGGCGGCGCCGGGGGCGCCTTCGCCTCCCTCCGGCCCGCCCGGCTTGAGATCGCCGAGCTCGGGGGTGTCCGACAACGTGAGATCGATGCCGGTGATCGGCGCGGAGCCGACCTTCACGGCCTCCTTCACGCGCGCCGCGGGCTCGCCCATGTCGGGGCCGTTGCCGTTCGCGTCGAGGAACGCGACGACCCAGAACTCGCCGCTCTCCTTGGGGGCCTCGACCTCCCACGGACCCGCCGCGGGCAGGTCGATCGAGTGGATCAGGTCGGGAAAGTTGGCCTGCGCCGACTGCTGGAGGAAGTCGATGCGGATGGTGCCGGTCTTGGAGCCGGCGTAGGCGACGACGCCCGAGAGCTTCACGCCCTCGCCCGGCGTGACCTGGAAGCCCGGGGCCGTGGGGCGCCCGCTGGGGCCGCCCGCGGCGGCTTCACCACCGGGGGCACCCATGCCGGGGCCGCTCGGCTGACCGGGATCGCCACCCGGTGCACCGCCGCCGGGCTGGTCGGTCATGCCGCCGCCTTCAGGCGTGGCCGTGGGATCAGGGCAACCGCCCAGGAGGAGGAACAGGGGGAGGATACGTGCCAGCATGCGGACTCCGATACGATACGGTGCCTGTACTGCATACAAGAGAGGCCGCCCCCGCGTCAATGGGGCGCCCTCGCGTCAAGACGGGCGTTGACACGCGCGTCGTCGGCGCGGTATTCCACGGGGCCCGCAAGCCCGGCTCGTCCGGACGCGGGTGCCGCCCCAGCGCTTGAGGTAGAGGAGTTCCGTTGTCCGTCACGCTTCGCAGCTACGTGTTCCTCGACAGTCTGCAGCCGCAGCTCGCCGCGTTCACGGGTACGACCGCCAAGGGCTTCCTGCCGCTGGCCGGCATGGCGTCGTTGTGGGTGGAGACAGCACCCGGGATGATCATCAACCGCGTGACCGACGTGGCGCTCAAGGCCACCGCGGCGGTTCCCGCGGTGCAGGTGGTCGAGCGCGCGTTCGGCCTGCTCGAGCTCCACCACGACGACAAGGGTGAGGTCCAGGCCGCGGGGGACGCGATCCTGTCCTTCCTGAAGCTGCAGGCCAATCAGTACACGCCGCCGAAGGTGACCTCCAACCAGATCATCCGCGCGGTTGAGCCGTACCAGGCGCAGCTCATCAACCGCAACCGCAGCGGCATGATGCTCCTCCCCGGCCAGAGCCTGTTCATCCTCGAGACCGAGCCCGCCGCGTGGATCGTCCTCGCGGCGAACGAGGCCGAGAAGGCCGCTCGCGTGAGCCTGATCAACATGCAGCCGTACGGCGCCTTCGGGCGCCTCTGGATGGCGGGCTCCGAGGCCGAGATCGACAGCGCCGCCGCCGCCGCCATCGCCGCCATCGAGGGGACGCGCCCCGCGTAGCTTCGTTCTTCGTTTCGCTCTTCGTATCGCCCTTCGAATACCCGCTGTGATCCTGTGAACCTGATCTGGAGATCTCCAAAATGTCTGACGCGCTGGGAATGATCGAGACCAAGGGCTTCGTCGCCATGGTCGAAGCCGCGGACGCGATGGTGAAGGCCGCGCGCGTGGAGCTCGTGGGCTTCGAGAAGACCGGTGGTGGCTACGTCACCGCCATCGTCCGCGGCGACGTCGCGGCCGTGAAGGCCGCCACCGAGGCCGGCGCCCGCCAGGCGCAGCGCATCGGGGAGCTCGTGTCGGTGCACGTCATCCCGCGCCCGCACGAGAACATCGACTTCGTGCTCCCGCTCGGTCGCAAGCCCGACGCCGCGAAGTAGTCCACCATGAAGCTCGGCAGGGTGGTCGGGACCGTCGTCGCTTCCCGCAAGGACGAGAAGCTCGAGGGGCTGCGCCTCTACATGGTGCAGGACCTCTCGCTCGGGATCACCGGGCGGGACTCCTTCGTCGTCGCCGTCGATTCCGTCGGGGCGGGCGTGAACGAGGTCGTGTTGTACGCCTCGGGCTCGAGCGCGCGCCAGACCCGAGAGACGGACGGCCGGCCCGTCGATGCCGTGATCATGGCCATCGTCGACACCGTCGAGGTCAACGGGGCCGTTGCCTACGACAAGTCCGGGGACTGATCCATGGAACGCCAACAGCTCGAGTCCCTCGTCGAGAAGGTGCTGGCCCGCTTGCAGGCCGGCGACACCTCGTCGCAGGGCGGCGCGCGTCCCGAGCCCCCTCAAAAGCCGCATGGCGTCTACAAGTCCGTGTCCGACGCGGTGGGCGCCGCCCGCCAGGCGCAGCTCACGCTCGTGGCGCTCCCGCTGGAGAAGCGGCGCGAGATCATCGCGAACATCCGCCGCCGCTGCGCGGAGGACGTGCTGACGCTCTCGCGGATGGCGGTGGACGAGACAGGGCTCGGCCGTGTGGAAGACAAGGTCAAGAAGAACCTCCTCGTCATCCACCGCACGCCCGGGCCCGAGATCCTCGAGCCCATCGCCTACACCGGGGACGACGGCCTCACGCTCATCGAGCGCGCTCCGTACGGGGTCATCGGGGCCATCACGCCCTGCACCAACCCCACCGAGACCATCGTCTGCAACGGCATCGGCATGGTGTCCGGCGCCAACACGGTGGTGTTCAACACCCACCCCAGCGCGAAGGGCGTGAGCGCCTTCACGATCGACCTCATCAACCGCGCGTCGATGGAGGTCGGCGGGCCCGACAACATCATGACGTGCATCGCCAGCCCCACCATCGAGTCCGCCAACGAGCTCCTCCGGTTTCCCGGCATCCGGCTCAACGTGGTGACCGGCGGGCCCGCGGTGGTCAAAGCGGCTCTCGCGGCGAACAAGAAGGCGATCTGCGGCGGCCCGGGCAACCCCCCGGTCGTGGTGGACGAGACCGCCGACATCGACCAGGCCGCGCGAGGCATCATCGCGGGCGCCAGCTTCGACAACAACATCATCTGTTGTGACGAGAAAGAGGTGTTTGTCGTCGACAAGGTGGCCGACAAGCTGCTGGACGCGATGGACCGCGCCGGCGCGGTGCGCCTCCGCAACCACCAGATCACGCGCCTCGAAAAGCTCATCCTCACGGCCGACCGCGAGCACGTCAACTCGAAGTGGGTCGGCAAGAACGCCAGCCAGTACCTGCGCGAGATCGACGTACCCTTCCAGGGAGATCCCCGGCTCATCACGTGTGAAGTGCCGTTCGATCACCCGTTCGTCCAGCACGAGCTGCTGATGCCCGTCATGGGCGTCGTGCGCGTGAAGGACGTTCACGAGGGCATCGACATGGCCATCCGCGCCGAGCACGGCTTCGGCCACACCGCCTCGATGTACAGCAAGAACATCGACTCGCTGCACCGCATGGCGCGCGCGGCGAACGTCTCCATCTTCGTGAAGAACGCCCCCAACTACGCGGGGCTCGGGTTCGGCGGCGAGGGCTACACCAGCTTCACCATCGCCTCGCCCACCGGCGAGGGGCTGACCACCGCCCGCAACTTCACTCGTGAGCGGCGCTGTACGCTGGCGGGCCACTTTCGCATTGTCTAGGCCCGGATCGTCTGAGGACGTCGAGGCATGATGGACGCCCTCGCGCTCCTGGAGATCGACTCGATCGCGCGGGGCTACCGCGTGCTCGACGCGATGGTGAAGGAGTCGCCGATCACGGTCGTGACGGCCGCCCTCGTCGAGCCCGGCAAGTACCTGATCCTGTTCGGGGGAGGGGTGGCCGAGGTCGATGCCGCCTACACGATCGGCGTCGATGTCGCGGGGGACACCCTGTTGGACCGCGTGTTCCTGCCCGGCGTGCACCCGCGCCTCTGGACCGCGCTCGCCGGGCTGACCCTCACCGGGGACATCGACACCATCGGCATCATCGAGTCGCGGTCGGTCGCGGGCGTCATCGAGGCCGCGGATCGCAGCGTCAAGGAGGCCCGCGTGGTCCTCCTCGGGCTCCGCATCGCGCCCGCGCTCGGCGGCAAGGGCTTCTACGTGGTCGAAGGGCAGCAGCCCGATGTCGAAGCCGCCCTCGACGCGGGCACCGCCGTCCTCTCGGGGCGGGGTAAGCTCGTTCACGCGGAGCGCATCGCGCGCCCGCACCCCGATTTCCTCGCGCATCTCCTGCGCCCCGCGCCTTTCGGAGGTTCCTGATGCAGCTCGCGCGCGTGCTCGGCTCGGTCGTCGCGACGATCAAGCACGAGAGCCTCGTCGGAATCCGGCTCCTGCTGATTCAGCCGCAGGACGAGAACGGTGTGCACGATGGCGATCCCATCGTCGCCGCCGATGCGCTCCAGGCGGGCACGGGGGACCTGGTGGAGTGGACGACCGGCCGGGAGGCCGCGCTCACCCTCCCGGACACGTTCTCCCCGGTCGACACCGCGGTGGTGTCCATCGTCGACCACGCCTGGAGTGACAAGAGGTACCTCGGATGATCCTCGGTCGTGTCATCGGCAACGTCGTGAGCACCGTGAAGCACCCATGCTTCGAGGGCAAGAGCGTGCTCATCGTCCAGCCGGTGCTGCCGGACGGCAAGACGCCCAAGGGGGCGAGCTTCCTCTCGGTCGACAGCGTGCAGGCCGGCGTCGGGGATCTCGTCCTCGCGGCGCGCGAGGGAAACACCGCGCGCCAGATCCTCGGCTCGGACTCCGACCCGCTCCACTCGGTGATCCTCGGCATCGTGGACATGGTCACGCACGAGGTCTGACAGCGTGACCGGGGCCCCGAGCCGGCGATGGCCGGGCTACCATGGGGCTGGAGGAGCTCGCGTGTCCCAGGCCGACGGTCCATCTTCGGTAGGTCTGCTGGCGCTGCTGATCGGCGCGGTCGTCTCGATCGCGACGACCTGCGGGCCTCCCGACCCGGTTCCACCGTTCATTTTCGACACCGGTGGCGGTGGCGGTGGCGGGGGTGGGGGCGGTGTCGAAGAGGAGGTCGGGTACACGCTCGGGGACGACGGCGCGTTCACCCTCCGCGCCGAGGGGGACACCGTCGTCCGCACCGTTCGCGTGAGCCTCAACGAGGACTGCTTGACCGAGGTCCCGGAGTACTTGTGGGGCTACCCCTCCGGGTGGGTGATCCTGGCGGCAGAGGTCACGAACGGGCTCGCGGACGGCGATACGGGCGGGGTGGACACCGGATCGGGGGACACCGGGGCCGATACGGCGGTGGACGACAGTGCCTCGGGGGACACCGCGGCCGACACGGCCTCGGGGGACACCTCGGCCGATACGGACACCGCGGCGGACACGGCCTCCGAGGACACCGCGGCGGACACGGCCACCGACGACACCGCAGTGGACACCGGCCCGGCCCCCGACGCGCGCTTTCGCGTCGCGATCGTCGACCAGGACGGGATCGTGGTGCTGGATGACGCCTTCCGCCTCGACGGCGAGGCCCCCACGCGCGTGGACGTGTCGGACCTGGTGCCCTTCCTCGGCTGCGTGCGCGACACGCCGTGCGAGCGGACATGGGAGGTCGCCGTGACGCTCACCGAAGGAGAGGCCGCCCACGGCACGCTCGACGTGCACGCGCACATCGAGCTCTGCAGCTCCGGGCCGGGGGACGCCTCGCACATCGCGGTCGCGGTGGAGTGAGCAGCAACGGGTGAGGATCAGCCGGCTGTCTCTCCGGGCACCGCACAGACCCCGTCCTCGCACACCTCTCCCGCGGCGACCGAGGGCGCGCGTTCGCCCCACGCCTGGGTGATCGCGGCGAGCAGGGCTTCGGCTGGCTGCGCGCCGGACACCCCGTACTTCTTGTCGAGCACGAAGAACGGCACCCCGCGGATGCCGAGCGCACGCCCGGAGTCCTGGTCGGCGCGCACGTCCCTCGCGTATGCGTCGGGAGCAGCCAGCACCGCGGCCACCGCGGCGGGGTCGAGCCCGACCTCGGCGGCGAGCGCGGTGAGCTCCGCGTGGTCACCGATGCGCCGGCCCTCGGTGAAGTAAGCGCGCAGCAGGCGCTCCTTCAGCGCGCCCTGAAGCCCCAGCCCGGCGGCGAAGTGCAGGAGGCGGTGGGCATCGAAGGTGTTCTCGGGCCGGGCCTTCTCGAACGCGAAGGCGAGCCCGTCGAGCGCCGCGACGGAGGTCAGGCTCGCTTGCATCGCGTCGACCTTCTCGCGGGACATGCCGTACTTCTTCCCGAGCAGCTCCCCGAGGGACATCGTCGCCTCTTTGGGCGCGTTCGGGTCGAGCTCGAAGCTGTGCCACACCACCTGCACATCGTCCCGATGGGCAAAGCGCGCGAGCGCCTGCTCGAGGCGCCGCTTGCCGACGTAGCACCACGGGCACACCACGTCCGACCACACGTCGATCTGCATCAGAGGCTCTCCGGAGAGGGAATCAGGGGACGGCTCGGCTCGCGACCGGCCTCCAACAGTAGCCACCAGAACGCTCGCGACGATAGGGGGCCGGGATGGAAGAAGCGCTTCGACGCGACATCGCCGCTCTCTGCCAGAAGGTGGCGGCGCGCGGCTGGGTGGCCAATCACGACGGCAACGCCAGCGCCCGGCTCCAGCCCGGTGGAGATCGTTACGTCGCGAGCCCCACGGCGGTGCACAAGGGGGACGTGCGCGCCGAGATGGCGGTCGTGCTCGACGCCGAGGGCAAGGTGATCGGCGGGGAGCGCAAGGTGTTCAGCGAGATCGCGCTGCACCTCGCGTGCTACCGCGCGCGCCCCGACGTGGGCTTCGTGCTCCATGCGCACCCGCCCACGGCGACGGGGTGGGCCGTCGCGGGAGAGACCTTCTTCGACCCTCCGTTCCTGGCCGAGCCCGTGGTCACGCTCGGGGAATCGATCCCGCTGGTGCCCTACGTGGCGCCGGGCGGCTCCACGGCCGAGCTCGAAGGCGCCATCGCGCGCTGCGATGCTGTGCTTCTCGGCAACCACGGCGTGCTCACCGTCGGAAGGGACGCCGAGCAGGCCTTTCTCCGCATGGAGCTCGTCGAGCACCTCGCGCGCATCGCGCTCGTGGCCCGGCAGGTGGGCGGGGCGCGCCCCATCCCCCGCGAAGACGTGGAGAAGCTCCTCGCCGCCCGCGCCAAGGCCGGGCTCGCCCCGCAGGCCGGAGCGGCCGCGCCCTGGGTGCCCGGGTCGAGCGCGGAGGGCGCGCGGCCCGACGTGTCCTCGGTCGTGCGGGACGCGTTGAAGCGCCTCGGCTAGCTGCTCCCCTCGGCTCCCTACTCGGCCTCGGCGATCGCCGTCGAGCGCTCGGGCTCGCGGCACCACCCCGCCACAAGGCCGTCGAGGTAGCGAGTCTCCGTGTCGCCGCCGAACGCCCGCGCGCGCGAGGTCCACTCCCGCTTTTCGTCGTGACAGCCGTGGTCACCGACGCGCGCGAGGTCCGTCCACGCCATGAGCGCGCGCGCCTTCGTGACGTTGGCCCGGTCGGCCGCGAGGACTTCGCCGACGGTGCTGGACCACCGCTGGGTGCGCTGGTTTCCGTTGAGAGGGTCGCGCCAGGTCACGTCGAGCACCAGCGGCGCCTTGCTCGCGATGCCGCTGGGCGCGATGGCGAGATCCTGCAGGAACACCTGCGTCGTGCCCGCGTGAAAGCTCACCGGGACCACGTCGGCCGCGACCGTGCTCATCTCCTCCCCGTAGAAGCGGCGCATCCCGAGCGAGTCGGGGAGGTCGAGCGCGAAGCGAACGTCATCCGCGACGATGTGCACGAGCGCGTCGAAGCCGGCGCCGAACACGCGGTCGACCACCTTCTCGCTGCCGAGGTACACGTAGGCGCCACGGCCCTTCTCGGTGAGCCGCTGGAGCACGTCGTCGTCGAAATCGCGACCCACGCCGACCGCGGCGAGTCGGATGCCGCTCTCGTCGAAGGCGCGCGCGATCTCGGTGACACGCGCCGGATCGACGTCACCCGCGGTGAGCTTCGCGTCCGTCACGACGACGACCCGCGCGTCCCTCGCGGCGTCCCGGGGCCGTGAACGCGCGAGCTTGTAGGCGGCCTCGAGCCCCGCGTCGAGATCGGTCGCGCCGCGCGGCTGGATCTCTTCGACGAGCAGGCGCAGGTCGTCCAGATCGTCCTGCCCGACCACGAACCCCCTCTTCGCGACGGAGACCTCGTCGTCGAAGAGCACGACGTCGACACGATCTCCGGCGTGCAGCCGGTCGAGCATCTGCACCAGGCCGCGCTTGAGGAAGTCCATCCGCCCTTCCTCCGCCATGGAGCCCGAGCGGTCGAGGACGAGCGTGAGGTCGAGCGGGCGCCGTGCGGGCGTAGCCCCGGTCACGGCGAGGGCGACGGACAGCCCCGCGTCGGTGCGGACGGCCGAGGCGGTGATGCCGAACGTCTGGCCCCGCGGCACCGGGGGCGTCTCGAACGTGAAGTAGTTCAGGAGCTCGTGCGGCCGCAGCTCGGCGCTCGCGACGCGGCGCCCTTCGCCCACCGACCACAACACGCGCTGGGCGCTCGCGAGGCTCATCGAGTCGTCGTTCGAGAGGAAGATCCGGCCGCCCCACTCCTGTTCTCCCCGTTGCCGCTCGGCGTTCTTCCGTACGGCGGGGTCGTACCCCAGCGAGTCGAGCTGCTTGCGATCGTCGACCGTCGCCTCGCCGGCGGCGGGGGGCGCCTCCAACGGAAGGATCTCCCCGGAGCTCTCCGCGCGGCGGGATTCAGCGCCCTCGGGCTGCTTGGGCGGGGCGGGCCGGCTGGTCGCCGGGAGCGCGTACTCCGAGAAGCCCGGCTTCTCGTCGGAACAGCTGGCGAGGAGGAGGACGAGCGGGAAAAGGCGCTTCATGGGGGACCTCGGACGCCCGAAACGATCGGTGGGGGCCGAGCTTACACCGCGGTCTCGCGCGGCTCGGCCGGGCCGGTCAGAAGCGCAGCCCGACCTCGGCGGCGAGCATCGGCTCGAGCCGGACGAGGGACCACATGGCGGCGCCCTGGACGTACCAGCGCTCCGGGGCGTAGCGCCAGGTCACGGCCGGCGAGAAGAACGACTCCACGCCGAAGCGCAGCCCGTGCCGCTCCCCGAGCCTCATGCTGACTCCGAACGAGGAGCCGGCCCACGGCACGTAGAGCGGGTCCACGAGCGGGTTCACGGCCGTGGTCACGAGGGGGAGGGACAGGTCGAAGCGGAACGTCTCGCCGCCGCCCTCCAGCGCGACGCCGATGCCGGCGGACAGGGCCTCCGAGGCGTCGGCGGGCACGACCGTCACCAGGTCGTCGTCGGCGATGCCGAAGACGAAGGGCGCGAGGCGGAACCGCTCGGTCTGCACGACGTTGTAGCGGAGCCCGAGGAAGAGCCCACCCAGCGGCTCCATCAAGCCCCCCGAGATCGCCAGGCGGTCGGTGATCCCGACGGCCCCGCGAAGCGTGACGGCGCCCCCGGGGGTTTCCCCGCCGGTCACGACGGCGCCCACCGCGGCCTGCCCGCTTCCTGGCGGCAGGGACACGGCGGTCGGCATTGCGAGCGTCGGGAGGGGGTCGGCCGCGAGGGCCGACGCGGCGATCAGGAGGGAGAGCAGCCGCCTACGCCGAGGGTCGGCGGCGCGCGAAGAGCGAGATCAGGCCGAGCGCGAGGAGGCCGTAGCCCCGGTACGCTGGCGTGCTGGTACAGCCGCATCCGCTGCTTCCGCCCCCCGTGTCCGAATCTTCCGTGCCGTTGACGTACACGGTGTCGGGGTCGGAGGTCTCCGTGCCGTCGGAAACCGTCAGCGAGATCTCGTAGGTTCCGGCTACGTCCACGGTGAAGCGGGGCGTGGCGGACGTGGTGGACGAGAGCGTGGCGACAGAGCCGGACGGGCGCCTGACCAGCGTCCAGGCGAACTGGAGCGGGTCGGACTCGGGGTCGGAGGAGGAGGAGCCGTTGAGGTTCACCGAGCCGCCGACGGGGACGGACTGGTCGGGCCCGGCGTTCGCGACCGGGGCACCGTTGTTCATCGTGGCGGTGATCTCGACGGTGTCCTCTTCGCTCTGCAGCGCGCCGTCGCTGACGATCAGGCCTACGACGTAGCGGCCGGCGGCGTCGGGGATGAACTGGGGATCCGGGCGATCGTCGTCGAGCAGCGTGGCGACGGACGAGCCGGGCTGCGTGATCAGGCGCCAGGTGTAGAGGAGGGGGTCCTCGTCGGGGTCGAACGAGCCCGCGCCGTCGAGCGAGACGACGATGCCCACGCTCGCATCGTCATCGAGGCCGGCGTCCGCCACCGGCGCCTCGTTGCCGTCCTCCGCGCTGTCGAGGGGATCCCCGCTGTCGAGCGGCAGGCCCGTGTCGGCGCTGTCGAGATCGCGGCCGTTCCCGTCCTTTCGTTCGGGGTTGGTTTCGAGGCCGAGGCAGCCGGTCAGCAAGAAGAGGATGGTCACGTCCCCAAGATACCGGAAGTACGCGGTGGATGGCGACTGTTGTCGCGTCGTCACGGTAGGCTCCCGGGGCGCGCGCGCCCGCTCGTCAGCGCCTCGGCGCCGAGCAGCGCGCACCCGATGTGCTGGACCGAGTCGATCTGCACGTCGAGCGCGCCGACGGTGTCCCGAAAACCGCCGAGCAGCGCCTCGGGGCGGCCGAGCAGCGGCGCGTCCGCCGCGCGGTACTGCGCGGCCAGAAAAACGCGGCCCCAGGAGAGCGCGGCCTCCACGAGCGCGGGGGCCCGGTTGTCCCAGGCATGCGCGATGACCGCCTCCGCGCCGCCGGCGCCCGGACCGGTGGCCGGCACGATGCCGCCGCCGTCCGTCGGCGTGCCCCACCGTTCGCTCGCGACGTAGGCGGCGCAGATCCCCGCGCCCGCCGACACGCCGCGCACGTCGCGGATCGCGCGCGCCGCGAGGCAGGTCCAGTGTTCGTCCCCCGTCGCCGCCGGGTTCGCCGAGCCCATGTAGTCGCCCGACTCGAGGTAGCGGATGGCGCGGTCGAGCGCGGCCGTCCCCTCCGTGAGCCCGACACGCTCGGCCGCCGCGAGCGCGAGCATGGCCTGGCCTTGCCCGTAGGCGTTCGCGTGCTGCTGGGGAAACGTCGCGTCCCGGACCCGCATGTCGCCCCGCACCTTGCCGGTCGCATCGACCGAGGCCGCGAGCTGGCGCACGTAGGCGCGAAGCAGGGGCTCGTTCGCGCGGCGCACCGTGAGCGCGAGGGCGCCGAGGGCCGTCGTGCCGATCCAGGCCTTGCCGTCGTCGCGGGTGGGGTCGAGCACGTAGGCCCGGCCGTCTTCCGTGCGCGCGCTGGTCGTGTCGAGGTGCGCGAGCGCGGCGTCCGCCGCCGTTGCCGCGGTCGTGTCCCCGGTTGCGGCCCACGCGCGCGCGAGGAACCAGGCGGTGCCCGCGTGGCGTGGGTAGTTGTAGCCGGCGCCCGGCTCGCCGCTCGGGCCCTTCACGATGTAGGTGAACCGGCCGTCGCTCGACTGGCCCCGCGCGAGGTGCGCGACGGCGGCGTGGATCGCCGTGTCGACCGTTTCGGTGTCGAACGTCCCCGGGCCGGGGGCCCAGCCACGTTCCAGCTCGACCACGCCGCCCGCCGACACCAGCGCCGAGCGCCAGCGCGTGGTCGGGGCCCGCGCCACCGGCGCGAAGAACCCCGGGAGCAGCTCGGCGCGGGAGAGCGAGCGCGCCAGCAGGGCAGGGGAGCGAGCGTCCGAGGCCCCGGGTGCGTCGGTGCCCGGGCGCGCGAGCGATGCGGGGAGGGCGCGAACGGCGATGTCGACGAGCAGGGCGTCGCGGACGCCCGGCGCGCGGGAGGGGATCGCGTCCGCGAGGTCGGCGCCGGTCACGGTCACCGGATCTCCCGGGATGCCCGCGCGGAGCGGGGTCACGCGGACGCGCGCCGCCGGGGCAAGGTGCAGGGTGGCCAGCGCTTCCGGCTCCGCGCCTGACCACCGCCCCCACAACGCGCCGGCAACGTCCGGCACCCGCTCGCTGTCGGGGTGGGTGGAGGAGGGAACGAGCCCGCCGATCGCGGGCAGGAGGGCCAGCGGCAGGACGGCGGCCATCTTTCCGGGCCCGCTGCCGCTTCCCCTCGTCTGCCACAGCCGGGTCAGCGGGAAGCCCAGCACCCACGGCAGCGCGAGGACGGAGCCCCCGAGCAGGCTGATGGACTGTTGGCCCGTCATCGGGCCGAACACGCGCTCGACATGCAGCGCGACGGCGGCGAAGCGCCCGTACACGGCCAGCACGAGGGCGAGGCTGACGAGGTGGATCCACGCCTCCCACCGCGGCCGGCGCGCGACGCCCAGCACCTGCACCGCCGCTGCCGCCGCGATCAGCCCCGCGTCTACGTTCCAGCGGTGCGAGAGCTCCCAGGCGGCGCCCGCGTAGACCGCGGCCTGGGCGAGGTGCAACAAGACCAGGATCATCGGCGCATCAGAACTGGAAGACCGTCCCGGCGGAGATCTGGGGGATGACGCCAACGTCCTCCACGTCCTTCTGCATCTGGTCCAGCTTCTCGCCCCAGATGATCCCCACCGACAGGTTGAGGTTCAGCCCGAAGTTGTCGGCGACCATGAAGTCCGCCCCGGCGCGACCCCGGGCGCCGAGCGCGAGGTCGAACGTCTTGGTGTAGGGCGTGAGGGTGAGGTCGAGCCCGCCGTACGGCCGCACCGCGTTCTTCGAGCTCTTGTAGAGCACGCCGAAGTTGATGGGGAGGATGGTCTGCCAGGGGTTCGGATTGATCTCGCTCTCGTCGACGCCCTGCTCGATCGCGAGCTGGGAGACGACGTTCTCCGAGTACTGGCGCTGGGTGGAGAAGCCCTCGATCCCCGCGATGATCTGCACCGTCGGCGCGACCGGGATGGCGAGCTCGGCGCCGTAGGTCACGAAGTTGAACTCGAAGTAGCGCGAGTAGCCCCCACGCACCGCGAGCCCGATCCCCGGCTTCGCGTCTTCCTTCTCGATGCGCGTGCTCGAGCGGCTGCCCCGGTCGTCCTCGTCGAACCGCCTGGAGGCGCTCGACGAGCCCGACGTGCGCGAGCTCGAAGAGGAGCGACTGGAACGGGAGTCCCGATCGTCCTCGTCCTCGTCGAAGTTCGGGCGGGAGCTCGACCTGGACCTCGGCTTGTCCTCCTCGTCTTCGTCGAAGTCGGCGAGGTCCTCGTCCTCCTCCTCGGCGTCCGGGTCCTCCTCTTCGTCTTCGCCGAGGTCCTCGTCGAGGTCCTCGTCGAGGTCGCGGGAGGTGGCGCGGCTGGAGGATGCGGTCGACCGGGACGAGCTGGTGGACCGGCTCGTCACGCGGGGCGCCTCTTCTTCCTCTTCGTCCTCCTCTACTTCGGCGGCTTCCTCTTCCTCGGCGTCTTCGGTTTCGATGGCCATGAGCCCCACCGAAGACCCGAACGAGAAGTCCTCGTCATCTCCGGACGACGACGCGCTCGCGTCCTCCTCCTCTTCGGCCTCGGCGGCCTCACGCTGGCGTCGGGCTGCTTCGGCCTTGGCCCGGGCCGCCTGGCGCGAAGCCTCTTCGGCCTCCTCCTCTTCACGGGCCAACCGCTCGGCATCCTCGCGGGCGCGGCGCTCCGCGTCGGCCTTGGCCTTGGCCTTGGCGGCGGCCTGTGCCTCGGCTTCCGCCTTGGCCTCGGCCTCGGCTTCGGCCTTGGCTTTCGCCGCGGCGTCCGCCTTGGCCTTCGCCGCTGCCTTCGCGGCCGCGTCGGCCTTGGCCTTCGCCGCGTCGGCGGCGCTCGTGTCCTCCATCTCGAAGTCGTCCCCGTCATCTTCTTCGTCCGAGAGCGTGCGCGCCTTCGAGCCGGAGGTGTCGATGCGGGTCTTCGAGGTCACCGGGCCGTCGGAGACGCCCGACTTGGAGGTCGAGGTGGTCGACTTCGGCTTGCTGGCCGTCGGCTTGGGCTCGGACTCGAACGCGAACCCGTCTTCTTCCTCATCGGAGAACGAGGGCGGCGGCGCGGCGGCGGCGGCGGTCGCGGCGGGCGACTGGCCCGAGACGATCTGCTTCACCCACTTGCCGGCGTTGTCCGCGAGCGTGCCCGGATCGGACGCCACGTCGAAGGTGGCCTTGCTGCGGATCGTGTTCTTGCCCGCGTCATAGAGCACCAGCGACACGAGGATGCCCTTTCCGCCGGGCGCGATGATGCCCGTGAGCACGGAGTCGACCCCCGCGCTCTTGGCGATGGCGCCGAGGCAGCTGGTCGACGTGAGGCACTTCTCATTGAGGGTCGACGGGGCTGCGGGGAGCTCCGTGACGGTCTCGAACGCGCCGGAGAAGTCCAGCTCGGAGCTGATGAGCCCCGTGACCGCCCCGATCACCTTGGCGTCGACGCCCTTGGCGACCAGCGGGGTGACCACGGCGGTGGCGGCCGACGCGATGCCGGGCGCGAACAGCGCGAGGAGCAGGGGAGCGATGCGAGAGGCGCGGGGGGCGCGGCGCGACATGTGGACCTCGAAGCCCGGAAAGGCCAAACCGGGAGCTGGACAAACGATAAGCATGCCACATTTGGCCGAAGAATGCGCGGCCCAGTGGTGCCCTTCTGCGCTCGAACAGCGCCCGTGGAACACCGGGGCTGTGGAACACTCCTCCTCGAACGCATAAGGGGCAGCCATGAACGAGCTGCCCACCCGCCGCCTTACGGGCCTCGCGATCATCGGTGCCGCGGCCGGCGCCGGGGCGCTTTTCGGGAGCGCCGAGGGCGCGCGGGTGGTCATCGGCCAGCGCCTTCTGTTGGGTGACATCGAAGTGGTCGCGCTCCTCCTTCTCGGCGCGCTCGGCGGCGCGGCGCTCTCCGCGGCCGGCTCGCTCCCGTTGGTGGCCCTCCAGACGTGGGGGCTTGCGCCGCGTCCGCTCGGCCGCGCGCGGTGGCTCGGGTTCGTCTGGGGCATGTGGGTGCCGATCGTCGGCTCGGCGGGGGTGGCCTGGTTCACGGATCCACCGCCCTTCACCGAGCCGTTCCCGTTCCAGGGCAACCCCGCGGTGTTCGCGGCCCTGGTCGTCGCGATCGGGGCGCTGTTCGGGGTGGTCTACCAGGGCGCCCGTGGGGCCCGCGCGGTCTCGGGGGCCGCGCTCTCGCTCGCGGTCGGGGTGGCGGCCTGGGTCTACGCCGCGGTCGATCCGCCGCCCGCCCCGTCCAAGCCGCTGCCGGCGGGCGCGCCGAACGTGCTCCTCGTCACGTTGGACACCACGCGCGCGGATCGGATGGGCGCGTATGGGAACGAGCACATGCAGACCCGCGCGTTCGACGCGCTCGCGGCCCAGGGGGCCCTGTTCACCGCGGCCTCCGCCGTCGCGCCCGTCACCGGGCCGAGCCACGCGAGCATGCTCAGCGGGCGGGGGCCGTGGGACCACGGCGTCCTGCTCAACGGCGTGCCGCTCCCCGAGGCGCCGCTCCTGGCCGAGCTGCTCCACGAGCGCGGCTACGCGACCGGCGCCTTCGTCAGCGCCTACGTGCTCGATGGCGAGCTCGGCTTCGCGCGCGGCTTCGAGGTCTATGACGATGACTTCGGCTGGCTCCCCGGTGTCAGCGCGCTCCTGCCCGCCCGCCTGTTGGCGATGGCCCGACGCCACGCCGATCCCGACGAGGTCCTGGAGCGGCGCGGCGCGGACACCGTCGATCAGGCGCTGACCTGGATCGGCCAGCGCCCCGGCGGCGCCTGGTTCTTGTGGGTGCACCTGTTCGACGCGCACGGCCCCTACATGCCGGCGCCCCCCTACGACACCCTGTACTACCAGGGGGACGCGCGGGATCCCGCCAACACGTCGATGGGGCCGGTGCAGAACATCGCCCCCTACCTGAAGAAGAGCCTCGCCGGCGTGACCGATCTCAAGTACGTCCTCGCGCAGTACGACGGCGAGGTGTCCTACGCGGACGCCCAGCTGGCGCGCCTGCTCGCGGCGGTCGACACGCAGAACACGCTGGTGGCCGTGATGGGCGACCACGGCGAGTCCCTCGGCGAGCACGGGGTCTGGTTCAACCACGGGGACGACGTGTACGAGTCGAGCGTGCACGTGCCGTTCGCCCTCCGGTGGCCCGGCCGCGTGCCGGTCACCCGCGTCACGAGCCCGGTCGAGGGCACGGATCTCACGCCGACCCTCCTCGATCTGGTCGGGATTCCCGTCCCGGAGGACATGACCGGGCAGAGCGCGGTGCCGACGATGGCGGGCGGGCCCGGCCGCGCGATGGCGAGCGCGATGTGCTTCGACCGCGTCGCGAACCTCGCGGCGCGGGAGGCGGGCACGATCACGGGGCCGAAGTACCGCATGGCGGGCCTCCGCGGGCCCAACAGCCGGTTCGTGGCCCGCGAGGTCGACGGGACGTCGTCCTACTTCGACCTGTCCGCCGATCCGCTCGGCGTGGTCGATGTCGTGGGCCCGGTCGGCGCCTCGCCCGAAGGCGGCGAGCTCCTCTCCCTGCTCCGGGCGAGGGCCACGGCCCTCTTCACGGGGAGCGACACCTCGCGGAGCGCCGTCGATCTCGCCGACGAGGAGCGCGAGCGCCTCGAGGCGCTCGGCTACATGGAGCCCTGAATGGTCGTCGGTGAATCTCCCACGAAGGACCTGTACCGGCGCGTCGTCTGGGGCCCCTGGCGCGAGGCCTTGGAGCGCGGCCCGTTCGGCTTCGAGTACGTCGCCAACCGGCGGCTGGGCCTGGTCGCGGGCCTCCTGGTGAGCCGGCGTGCGGGCGGCACCCGGGCGCGGGTCGAGGCGAACCTGGGGCGCGCCTTCCCCCAGCGTACCGATCTGGCGCGGGTGGCCCGTCGCACCTTCGGCGCCCACTTCGTCAACCAGTACGCGAGCTTTGCGTTCGGGCGCATCACCGCCGACAACTGGCCCCGCTACCTGGTGTGGGAGGGCCTGGAGCACGTCGAGGCCGCCCGGGCCGCCGGCGAGGGGCTCGTGCTCGTGCACCCCCACATGGGCCCCGCGCAGCTCCCCCTCTGCGTGCTAGGCGCCATGGGGTTTCCCGTGCACCAGGTCGGCGGCGGCGAGCCCCAGGTCGAGAAGTCCGAGGGCGGGCGCCGGGCCAGCGAGCTGCGTCACCGCCTCGAGGCCCGCATGCCGGTGACCCTCCACGACGGCGCCGGCTACCTCCGCAAGGTGCTGCGCGCCTTGGCGAGCGGCGAGATCGTGCTCACCGCGTGTGACGGCACCGGGGGCGGCAAGGAGATCGGGCGCCGTCTCGAGCGCACGGTGCTCGGCCAACGCATGCGCGTGCCGGTCGGCGGCTTCTGGCTCGCGTGCAAGGCCAAGGCCCGCGTCCACACGCTCCACGTCGTCCCGGACGGCCTGCGCCACCGCGCCATCGTGGGCGCGCGCGTGCACGTCCCGACCGATCCCGACGAGGCGATGGAGGCCGGCGCCGACGCCACGGCCGCGTTCCTCACCCGCGTGCTCGCCGCGCACGCCGAGGAGTGGCACTTCTGGGACGCGTTCGAGCCCGGCGGGCTGCTCGCATGACGCGCAAGCCACGGGCACGGGGACGCCCGTCCGGATCCGATTCGGGGGGCAGGGGCTCCGCCCCCGCAACGCCCCGGATTCACCCCCTGTCAGGTGCCAGCGCCGGGGCGCCGAGAACCGCGTCCGGGGGCCCGGGCCGGTCCCCCCCGGAGGGGGCCCCACCGGCCCACCCCGGCCGCACGGCGCCCCGAGGAGGCACCGGAGTGGGATCCGGACGTTTGGGAGCCTCCATCGGAGGGAGGCTGCTCGGCATCGTCGCGCTCCTCGGATCGCTCGCCGTGACCGCGGCCGACGCCCGCAATCCCTTCTTCAACGACCTTGGGCCCGCGATGCTTGGCGGCGCCCTGCTGGCGTTCTTCTTGCGTGATCGGGTCGCGCGCATCCTCGTGGTCGCGGCGACGGTGCTCTGGGGGGTGAGCGGGTTTTCGCCGCGCGGGCCGGTGGACGCGAAGGTGGTCGTGCTCGGGGTGGACGGCGCGACGTTCGACGTCATCGATCGCCTCGGGTTGCCCAATTTCAAGGCGCTCGCCGACGAGGGGACGCGCGCCACGCTCACCTCGATGGAGCCGATGTTCTCGCCTCTGTTGTGGACCACCATCGCGAGCGGCCGGCCTCCCGCGGAGCACGGTGTGCGTGGCTTCCACGTCGCGTCGACCGACTGCGACGTCGCGCGGTTCTGGGACATCGCCGAGGATCGCGGTCACCGCGTGGGCCTCTACAAGTGGCTCGTGGACTACCCGCCGCGCGAGGTCGCGGGGTTCTGGGTGCCGTCCTGGCTCGCCCCGGGCCCGGAGACATGGCCCGCGGAGCTCTCCTACGTCAAGGAGCTCGAGCTCTCCAAGCGGCTGCGTCGCAAGCAAGTGGCGGCGCGCCACGGCACGGTCGACCTCGTGTGGGGGCTCGTCGGCGCGGGGGTGCGTCTCACCACGCTCGTGCGCGCGGTGGCGTGGTCGGTCGAGGAGCGCGTGCTCCACCCCAAGCCCGCACGCGCCAACCTCGTCATGCAGACCATGCGCGGCCGCATCGATCGCGACGTGTTCATCGCGCAGCTCCACGCGCGCGATCCCGACCTCGCGACGTTCACCTACTACGCGACGGACGGCCTCGCCCACCTCTACTGGGACCAGCCGGAGATCGTCGAGGCAGCGTACTGGCAAGCCGACGCGATCCTCGGGGACATCCGCGCCCAGCTCTCCCCCGACGCCCGCCTCATCGTCGTGAGCGATCACGGCTTCAAGGCGATGGATGGCACCGGGCTCGCGGGGCAGTTCGCGCCCCTCACCGAGCGGCTTCGCGCGCGGCTCACCGCCGAGGTCGCCGCCGCCGACGTGACCAAGGTGGGCCACAAGCTCACCGTGGGCCTCGAGGATCCCGCCCAACAGGCCCCCGCCGTCGCGTGGCTCGCGGCGCTCCGGGACGCGTCGGGCGAGCCCTTCTACAAGGTCGAGGATCTCGGCGGCGGCACGATCGGCCTGACGCTCGCGGACGAGCAGATCACGGTCGAGCGGCTCGCGGGGGACACGGTCGGGGGCGAGGCCGTCACCGGCTACGTCAAGCTGACCGACGCGTACACCGGCACCCACGAGGCGCGCGGCATCTTCTACGCGGTCGGCGCGGGCGTGCCGGCGGGCGCGACGATCGCGCCGCGCGACCTCGTGGACATCGCGCCCACCGTGCTCGCCGCGCTCGGCATCCCCGCGTCCCTCGAGATGCTGGGCAGCGCCGCGGTGTTTCCCGAGGTGACCCCTCGCGTGGCCGACTGGGACGGGGTGCTGCTGAACCTCGCGTGGCTCGGCGGTGAGGACGGCCAGAACGAAGAGGCGCTCAAGGCGCTGGGGTACATCGAGGAGTAGGGCGGCGGCGGGGGGCCGGCGCGGTACCATGCGCCCACGAAGGAGCCACGATGTTTGGCCTGATGATGGACGAGCCCCTGCTCATCTCGCGGCAGCTCGCGTTTGCCCAGCGTTTCCACGGCGCCGTCGAGGTGGTGTCCCGCACGGTCGAGGGCCCCATCCACCGCACCTCGTGGGGCGCCGTCGCACGCCGGGCCGCCCAGCTCGCGCACGCGCTCACGCGCCTCGGGGTCAAGCCCGGCGATCGCGTGGCCACGATCGCGTGGAACACCCACCGGCACCTCGAGCTCTACTTCGCGGTGTCGGGCATGGGCGCCGTGCTCCACACGATCAACCCGCGCCTGCCGCCGGACCAGCTCGTCTACGTCGTGAGCCACGCCGAGGACAGCGTGCTGTTCTTCGACACCACGTTCACGAAGCTCGCGCAGCTCGCGGCGGCGCGCTGCCCCTCGGTGCGCGCGGTCGTCGCGATGACGGATGCCGCCCATCTGCCCGCCGACCTGCCCGGCGCGCTGGAGTACGAGGGGCTCCTCGCCCCGGAGCAGGAGGCGTTCGCCTGGCCCGAGCTCGACGAGCGCACGGCCTCGTCGCTCTGCTACACGTCCGGCACGTCCGGCTTCCCCAAGGGCGTGTTGTACTCGCATCGGTCCACGGTCCTCCACTCGTACGGCATCGCGATGGCGGATGCGCTCGCCATCTCCGCCGCGGACGTGACGCTCCCGGTCGTGCCGATGTTCCACGTCAACGCCTGGGGGATCCCCTACGCGGCGGCGATGACCGGATCCAAGCTCGTGCTGCCCGGACCGGGGATGGATGGGAAGAGCCTCCTGGAGCTCATCGACGACGAGGGCGTCACCAGCCTGCTCGGCGTCCCGACGGTGTGGGCGAACCTGCTTGCCCACCTCAAGAGCGTGGATCGTTCCCTCACGACGGTACGCAAGGTGGTCATCGGGGGCGCGGCCTGCCCGACGAGCATGATCCGGGCCTTCGAGGAAGGACACGGCGCGCGGGTGGTCCACGCCTGGGGCATGACGGAGACCAGCCCCCTCGGCACGGCGAACGTGATGCTGCCGAAGCACCAGGGCATCCCCTACGAGGCGACGCTCGCGGTCAAGGCGAAGCAGGGCCGTCCGATCTTCGGCGTGGATCTGCGGTTGATCGGCGACGACGGGCTCGAGAAGCCGCACGACGGCGCCACCTCCGGGCACCTGCAGGTGCGGGGGCCGTGGGTGGCGAGCGCGTACTTCAAGCAGGAGCCCACGGACGTCGGCACCCACGCCGACGGTTGGTTCGCGACGGGTGACATCGCGACGATCGACCCCGACGGGTACATGCAGATCACCGACCGCAGCAAGGACGTGATCAAGTCGGGCGGCGAGTGGGTGAGCAGCATCGATCTGGAGAACGCCGCCGTCGGGCACCCGGGTGTGGCACAGGCCGCGGCGATCGGGCTGGCGCATCCCAAGTGGGGCGAGCGGCCCCTGTTGCTGGTGGTGCGCGCGCCGGGCGCGGATCCGAGCCGCGAGGAGATCGGGGCCTGGCTCGAGACACGGCTCGTGAAATGGTGGATGCCGGACGCCATCGAGTTCGTGGAGGCGCTGCCGATCGGGGCGACCGGCAAGATCCTCAAGCGGACCCTGCGCGAGCAGTTCGCGGAGTACCGTTTTACGACGTGAGGGGCCTACCGATGCGCATCCTCATGGTCGCCCGCCGCTACCCGCCCGACGTGAAGAGCGGCACGGAGACCGTGTTCGCGGCGCTCTACGAGGAGGCTCGTCGGCACCACGACGTGCGGCTCGTGGTGGGGTACCGCACCGCCCGCGACCAGGTGCCCGCCGAGGCCGTCGCGGTCGACCTGCGCGACAAGGGCGCGGCCGGCTACCTCGCGATGGGGCTGGCGGCCGTGCGGGAGGCGCGTCGATGGAGGCCCGACGTCGTGCTGTCCAACTCGGTCGAGATCGCCGTCCCGGGCGTGCCGAACGCGCTCATCGTGCACGATCTGAACTTCGGTAAGGCGACGCGCGACGCGAGCGTGAGGCTGCGCGAGCAGCTCTACAAGGTCCAGGGGAAGCGCCTCGACGCGGTGATCACGGTCTCCGCGCACAGCCGTGCCCAGCTGCTGCGGATCGGCGTTCCGGACGCGCGCATCACCGTGATCTCGAACGGCGTGGACGTCCGACGCTTCTTCCCGCGCGAGGCCGCGCCCGCGGCGCCCATCGCGGCCGCGGGGATGAAGCTCCCGGCGCTGCCCCCGGTGCGCTTCGTCTACCCCGCGCGGATCCTCCCGGGGAAGGGGCAGCACGCCGCGATCGACGCCCTCGGCCGCATGCGCCCCGACCAGCGCTACCGCGCCCACCTGACCATCGTGGGCGCCGTGGCCGACCGGATCTACGCGGATCAGCTCCGCATCCAGGCCTACAACCAGCCCGTCACCTTCGCCCACGACGTGGCGGACATCGTGCCCTACTACCAGGACGCGGAGGTGGTCCTGTTCCCCACGCTGATGGAGGAGGGGTTCGGCTTCACGGCGGTCGAGGGGATGGCGTGCGGCCGGCCCGTCATCTACTACGACCAGCCGGCGATCCGCGAGGCCACCGGCGGCATCGGCATCCCGGTGCCGCGTGACGACGCCGATGCGCTCCGCAACGCGATGCTGAGGCTCATCGCGGACCCCGAGGAGCGGGCGCGGCTCGGCCGCGAGGGGCGGGCCTATGTCGAGGGCCGCGCGTGGGATCGGGTGTGGGGGCGGTACGAAACGGTGCTCGACGGGATCCGTCGGTGACCACGCCCCTCTCCCGTCCGCCGGCAACCCCGGCTATGCTCCGGCGGTGTTGACCTACACCTCCGCACGCGGCCGCGTCGACGTCCACCGCGCCTGGACCACCCAGGAGGTGCTCGCCACGATCGAGGCGATGATCGCTGCCTGGGAGCACAAGCTCCCCGCCGATCGCAACGCGCGCATCGTGGTGAAGCCGAACCTCAACAACGATCTCGTCGCGCTCACCGGCAATTGCGTCGATCTGCGCGTGCTGGAGGGCCTGTTCGCGGCGCTCCGCCGCCGGGGGTACACCGATCTGACCGTGGCCGACGGCTCGAACGTGGGCGTGGCGCGCCGCAGGATCGACACGTTCAAGCGCCTCCGCGTCTCCGGCGTCGCCGCCCGGCACGGGGTCAAGGTGGTCGACCTGAACACGGACGACGGCCGCGAGGTGGTCCTCCATCGCGACGCGCACCCGTCGATCGCGCGCACGGTCCTCGACGCCGACTTCCTCATCAGCGTGCCGAAGATCAAGACCCACTGCGAGGCCGGCCTCTCCAGCGCGATGAAGAACTGGGTCGGGATCGCGGTAGGGCAGGACAAGCGGCAGATGCACTACGATCTGGGCCGCAACATCTTCGCGCTCAACGAGGTCGTCATGCCCGACCTCGTGCTGGTCGACGGCCTGGTCGGCATGGAGGGCAACGGCCCCGGAGACGGGGACCCGTTCCGCTTCGGGCACCTGCTGATGAGCGACGACGCCTTCCTCAACGATCTGGTCGTCTGCCGCCTCGTCGACATGCCCTGGCGCGACGTGCCGTACCTCGTGCACGCGTTCGAGTCGGGACACCTCACCGCCGATCTGTGGGCGGACATCGTGGCGAAGGTGCCGATGGTACGGGCGATCCGTCGCGCGCCGCCGCGCAGCCGGCTCGCGGAGCTCGCGGAGGCGCGCTCGTTGACGTGGCTCAAGCTCGCGGTGCGGCCGCTGGTAGAGAAGCCCATCGTCGCAGAGACCGCCTACAAGCTCAAGATCATCCAGGACGTGTACTCTCGCGAGGATGACACCCTGCGGGTCGTCGGACGCAACGCGGGCGCGTGCGGCGAGTGCCGTCGGTGCGAGGACTACTGCCCCACGGGGCTCCCGCTCGAGCAGATCGGCCACACGACGAGCGCGCCGGACTGTGTCCAGTGCCTCTACTGCTGGTGGGTGTGCCCGAAGGACGCGCTGGTCCTCGACGGCGAGCGGCACGCGATGCGGCGCCAGATCGAGAGGTACAAGGCGCAGATCGAGGGGTTGTAGCCCCCGAGCCAGGCCGGCTCTACGGGCGTACTCGCGCGCGCATCACCCGCGCGAGGAACACGGTGTTGCCCACGAGGTAGCGCCGCCACAGCCGCCTCGGGTCGACGAGGAGCCGGGCCAGCCACTCCTGGCGTTGGTGGAGCCACGCCGGCCCGCGCGCGACACGGCCGCTCACGAAGTCCGCGGTGGCGCCCGTGACCCACACGACCGGCGCGTCGATGGCCGCCCGGTTCGTCGCGACCCAGCGCTCCTGCACGGGGGTCCCCATCCCGACCAGGACGAGATCGGGCGCGAAGCCGTTCATCGCCGCCACGACCGCGCGTGCGTCGTCTACGAAACCGTGCTCGGTGGCGATCTTCAGGGCGGGATGTCGCTCGCACAGCCGCCGGGCGGCCTCGGCCGCGACCCCGGGCTCGCCGCCCATCCAGAAGATGCGCCAGCCCTCGGCCTCCGCGCGCGCGGCGAGGTCCCAGATCCAGTCGGCCCCGGTCATGCGCTCGGGCAGCGTCCCGCCCAACAGCCGCGCTCCGAGCACGACGCCGCCGCCATCACAGTAGACGACCTCGGCCGCGTCGAGGAACGACCGGAGCGCGTGGTCGTGCGCCGCGACGTTCATCACGTGCACGTTCACGTACGCGATGGTGGCCCGGCCCTTCGCCGCGATCAGCCCGGCGACGCACCCGAGCAGCCCGGCGCGATCGACGCAGTCCACCCCGATGCCGAGCACGTCGACGCGGGGCAGCCTGCTCCGATCGGTCCCTCCAGGCACCGGCTACCGCATCTCGCCGAGGCCCCACACCCAGTAGATCCCGACAAAGCCGCTGTTGGCGTTGTTGAACGGGATCACGCCGTCGGCCAGCTTCACGCGGCCCACGACCAGGTCGACATAGCGGCCCGCGGTCCAGCCGGAGAAGGCGCCGGCGGGGACGGTGAAGCTCCCGTCATCCCGCATGGCGCAGGTGACGGTCTCCTCCCAGGCTCCGGCGTCCGCGTCGCGCATCATGAGGAAGGCGAGCATGTAGTCGCCGCCCGAGCCGCTCCACGCGAGGTTGAGCGACGAGCGCTGGAGGAAGGGGGGCGACGCTCCGGAGATCGCCGGGGACGAGACGTTGAAGGTCGAGGGCAGCTTCAGGATGTCGACGACCTCGAACGACGGGAAGCCGTCGGGCGTCATCGACTGCAGGTCGTAGGAGCCGCCCTGGATGAAGTCGGTGTTGTCGAGCGGCCCGACGCCGAACGACCCGTTGGTCGTGTTCCACGGCATCCGCAGCGACTCGCCCGTCGGGATGGTGAGCGTAGCCGCGGTGATCCCGGGCTCGTAGTAGGACAGGGATCCCGGGTAGCTGTACTCGGAGCTGCACGAGTCGAGGCTGCCGGCGAAGAATTCCCAGTACTCGAAGTCCGACGGGGGGGACAGGAAGAAGTCCGCCGCGCCGTCATCCGTCGGCACGCCGCTCCAGTAGGTGCCGACCGTGTCGAACCACTCCATCGCGCCGATCACGCCAACCTTGCCCGTGCCGTCCTCATAGTAGGCGAACCCCGCGGTGAGCGTACCGGCGCCGTCGGTCGTGGTGACGGTCACGTCGACCTCGCCCTCAGCCGACTGCGGCGGGGACGTGACCACGAGCTCGCTGGACGAGACCGAAACGCGCGACGCGGTCTCGCTGCCGAAGCGGATCGTCGCGCTGCTGTCGAAGGGGCCGCCGGTGATCACCACCGTGCTTCCGCCGGCGGTCGTCCCGTAGGCGGGCGTCACGTCCCGCACGGTCAGCAGGTCGGCGTCGGTGTCCGCGTCGGTGTCCGTATCGGTGTCCGTATCGGAATCGGCGTCCGTGTCGGCGTCCGTGTCGCTATCGGAGTCCGCGTCGGTGTCCGTATCGGAGTCAGCGTCCGTGTCCGCATCCCCGCCGCCCGGCTCGCGCGGGTCCTTCTCCTCGAGGAGGGGCTCGAGCCCGAACCCGCAGGCCGGAAGCAGACAGAAGAGGGGCAGGTATCGCATTGCTGCCACAGCTTAGACTCGGGGGACCCGCCGCGCAAGAAACTCCGAATGGCACCGGGTCACGTGGCCCCTCCGATCGGCCCTACGCGATCGGCGTGACCCGGCCGGGAGGGATGGGCGCGCGCCGCTCGCGCTCTGCGAGGAAGGTGAAGAGTTTTCCCGCGCTCTGGGCCTTGTGGCGCAGGTCGGTCAGCGAGCCGACGTTGCGCGCCGTCTCCCACAGCCCGCGCGGCGAGAGGTATTGGCCCGCGTAGGCGAGCTTGAGCGCCAGGCGCAGCTCCTTCGCGGAGAGGTGCGGGAGGTTCACGATCACGTCGCGCACGTTGTCGGCGGGGGTGAAGTCGCCGTCCACGAACCAGCCCTCCTTGCGGGCGATGTCGTAGAGCTCGGTCGAGGGAGCGGGCAACGCCACGGAGAAGTGGACGAACCGGGTGCCGAGGCGACGAGAGGCCTTCCACGACCACCACAACGTCTTCCACGTCTCGTTGGGGGATGCCCCCATCAGCACGCTCACCTCGGGCTCGACGCCGTTCTCGCGGCACACCTGCACGGCCTTCTCGATGTCCTTGACCTTGATCTCCTTGACCATGTCCTCGAGCAGCCCGTCGTCGAAGCTCTCGGAGCCCATGTAGACCATCTTGCAGCCGGCCCGGGCCATGGCCTGGATGGTCAGCGGATCGTGGAGCATGTTCGCGCGGGCGAGGCAGATCCAGTGCAGCCCGAGGTGCTCGATGCGCGCGCAGATCTCCTGCGTACGGGCCTTGCCCCACGTGAAGATGTTGTCCGCCACCTCGACGCCCTTGTAGCCGAGCGCCGCGATGTCCTCGAATTCCTGGACGATCTGGTCAACGGTGCGCTTGCGGAGCGGGGGGCGGTCGACGTACCACTCGGGCTGCAGTCGCTTGAACTCGAGCTCGATCGCCTGGTCGATCGCGTTGGGCGTGCAGAACGTGCACCGGAACCCGCATCCCCGGCTCACCACCATGGTGGTGATGGGGTGCACGTCGAGCCGATTGGCCCGGTAGTTCCCCTGGAGCATCCGGCGGTCGGGCATCGGGAGCTCGCTCACGTCGAGCAGCTTGCGGAAGGGGTTGCGGCGCACCTCCGCACCCGACTCACCGCGCTCGTTCCTCCAGGCGAGGCCGTCGATACCGGCGAACCCGGCGCCGTCCTTCCAGGCGCGGTCGAGCTCGACGAGCGTCTGCTCTGGCTCGCCGAGGAGGCAGAAGGAGCCCTCGTCGAGGATGAACTCCTCGGGCCTCCACGTCGCGGCGGTCCCCATGAACACGGCCCGCATCGCGGGGTTGCTCGCCCGCAGGATCCGCATGGCCATCAGATCCTCCTCCGCGGAGAGGTAGACCGTCCACGCGCAGGCGACGTCGAAGCGCTCGGCGTCAGCGAAGGCGCGGAACGCGGCGCCGTCCATGCCCTCGGCCGGGCAGTCGAGGAAGCGGATCTCCCAGCCCGCCCACTCGCGCATCGCCGTGGCGACCTGGAGCAGGTGGATGGGGGGCTTGTAGTCGTACCCGAAGTTGCACCCATACACGCGGTCGATCGGGCTCTTTCGCCGATTGAAGTCGGACGGCGGGACGTAGAACAGTGCGCGCATGGGGTGAGCTCCGCAGGGGGGACGGCTGCGAGTGTAGCCGGGACGGCGTTAGGATCGCGTAGGGGACGAGGTGATCTGCTGGTAGATCGCGTCGAGTCGCTGGAGGAACGGCGCGAGCGCGCGGTCACGCAGCACCCGCTCCCGACCACGATGTCCGAGCTTTGCGGCGCGTTCTCGGTCGACGAGCAGGGCGTCCACCGCGCGCGCGAGGCGGGCGGGGTCACCCGGGGGGAGCAGCACGCCGTCCACGCCGTCCTCGATCTGTTCGGGGATGCCCCCGACCGCCGTCGCCACGACCGCGCGTGCCGCCATCTGTCCCTCGAGCACCGCGTAGGGGAAGTTCTCCGGCCACCGGGAAGGGACCGCGACGACCCCCGCGCCGCGAAGGGACGCGGCGACCCGCGCGGGCGGGACGTTCCCGAAGAAGCGGACGTGCGCGGGGGCGTTCCGCTCCAGGCGCGCGCGTTCCGGGCCGTCGCCGTAGACGTGGAGCGGGCGCCCCGGCAGGAGTCGGGCCGCCGCGATCAGGTCGTCCACGCCCTTTTCGGGGGACAGCCGCCCCGCGTACACCCAGTGATCGCCGATCGGGCCTCCTTCGGGCGCGGGCTCGACCGGGTTGGGGAGGTGGGTCACCCGGTGAGCGGGCACGCCGAACGCCACCAGCTGGTCGGCCAGGAAGCGGGAGGGGCAGAGGAAGCGATCGACCTTGTCCCAGAGCCCCGTGCGCGCGTGGAACCACTTCTCGATCGCGACGGCCACGGACTGGGCCAGATCGTCCCGCTTGCAGCGGTGGCGCACCGCGTTCTGGTAGGCGTGGCCCTTGCACCGGGTGCACGGAGCGCCCTCGGTGTAGAGCTGGCCGTTCGCGCAGATGAGCTCGTAGTCGTGCACCGTCCAGACCACCGGCACCCCGGCGCGTCGCAGCGGGCCGAGGATCGACGGGGTGAGGTGGCGGTGCACGTGGTGGAGGTGGGCCACGTCGGGCCGGTGGTCCGCGAGCAGCGCGGCCAATGCGCGGGCCGCCGCGAAGGAGTGGACGGAGGCGGCCACCGCGGCGAGGCGCTCGACCCCGCGGACGCCCCACACGTCGAGCTGCGGGGGAAAGCGCACCTCCCAGGGGCTCGGTTGGTTGTTCGGGTGGCGCATCGCGAAGGGGACGACCGTGTGTCCGCGGGCCTCGAGCCCCCGCCACATCGCGAACACGCACGTGGTGTCCCCGCCGCGGGGGTGCAGGAAGGACGAGCAGAGCAGGACGTTCATGCCGCCCTCCGGTGCGACAGCCCCCACACGATCCCGAGCGGGATCCAGTGGGTCTGGGAGAAGGTCTCGGTGGAGAGGAGCAGGTTGACGTGGAGGGCGACGAACGCGGCCCAGATCCCGACGTCTACGTCGCGATGCGCGAGACCGTCGCCTCCGGGGCGGGCCATCGGCGCGCGCCGTCGGAGGCGGAGCGCCATCGCGCCGACGAAGGCGACGTAGCCGAGCAGGCCGACGCCGCCGTACTCGCCGAGCACCTTCTGCACCGCGCCATGGGCATCCACCCCGTTGACCCGGTAGTGCGGAAACGTCTGCATCTCGACGCGCACGCTCGCGCCGCCGCCCATGCCGAGAACCGGGTGCTCCGCCGCCATCTGCCACGCTCGCTTGTCGAGCGAGTGCCGCGATCGGGCGGCGTCCAACTGGACGCTCGACCGCATCAGCAACGGCCCGTACAGGGAGCCAAGCACGCCGATTATCACGACGGACACGAGCACGCCTCGTCGGGACGCGAGCGTGCGGCCGCGCCACATCAGGAGGAACGTGAGGCCGGCGGCCGTCGCGATCCACGCGGTGCGCGAGAGCGAGAGCGCGATCGCGACGACGGCCAGCCCCGCGATGGTCGTGTCGACCCGGCCCCGCCGGAGCGAGAGGGCCAGGGGGACGAGCGGGGCGAGCGCCACCGCGAGCGTCTTGTGATTGTTGGTGAGCCCGTCGATCGCCGAGAACCACAACGTGTTCCCGGCGGCGATGCGCCCGACCGACGTGGCGAGCGACACCAGGCTGGTGACCGCGATCGTGGTGAGGAGGATCCGCCGCAACAGGGTCGGCGTCACGACGTGCGCCACCGCCGACGCGAGCACGACGCCATAGGCGACGAAGAAGAACACGGGCTTCCGGAGGAGGAACCACGCGGAGGCACCCGGATCGGGCACCGTCGCGAGCGCCAGGAGGCCCACCGCCACCATCAGCGCGTAGCCCGGGAGCCCGGGGGCGCGCGGCGCGGCGCGGCCGCCGGCTCGAGCGAGGCCCCGCCGCAGCAGCCACGCCAGCGCGGCGACCGGTACGAGCGCCGCTCCCACGAGATCGGCGAGGGGCGTGTCGAGGTGGCGCCCGAGCAGCGTGAGATCCAACGCGAGATCGATGTAGGGAAACGAGACGAGGAGCAGGCACACGAGCAGCGAAACGGCGGCGGCCAGCGCGCGAGAGGCGAGCCAGCGGATCACGAAGCCCGCCGCACGCGCAGCGCGCCGGCGCCGAGCAGTCCGAGGAAGGGGACGCTCGCGATCCACAACCAGGGGTCGGTGACGGACAGCGGCGTGAAGCCGCGGACGACGGCGAGCAGGGCCAGCGCGCCGCTCACGACGGCCATCGCCACCGCCGTCCACGCCTGCGCGGCCGGGAACACGCCGCGTAGCTCCGGGAGCAGGCGGGTGAACGACACCAGCGTGACCACGGCCGTCGTGATGCTGGTCGCCATGGCGAGGCCCACGAGCCCCAGCCCCGGCATCAAGGCCGCGTCGAGCACCACGTTCAGGCCGAGCGACAGCGCGCCCAGGGCGAGCACGAGCCGATAGCGGCCCGCCACGATGTGCGCCTTGGAGATGAGGGCGCCGAGGAGCGAGAAGAGCACCCCGGGCAAGAACGCGCCGAGGGTGGCCGACGTGACCGCGGTGTGCTCGGGGCTGAAGGCGCCGCCCTCGTAGAGCAGCCGGACGAGGGCCTCGCGGCCGATCGCCATCCCCGCGAGCACGGGCGGCGCCAGGAGGCACACCCACCAGAGCGCCTTGGCCACCGCGCGGTGCCGCCCCTCGTCCTCGCCCCGCGCCCGCGCCGCCGCCCAGGCGTTGAACGCCACGACCATCAGCGTGCTCTCGAGGAGCGTCTGGGGGATCATCCGCGCGCGGTCGGCGTACTCGAGCAGGCTCACGCTGCCCTCGGGACCCGTGCCCGCGAAGAGCTTGTCGACGATGAGGTTGAGCGCCACCATCGTCTCGCCGCCGAGCACGGGCCCGAACGCCCGCGCGGCGTCGGCGAGCTCGGGGGGGAGCGCGAGGGAGGGGCGCAGGCGGATTCCCGCCGCCTCGAGCACGACCACGAGCAGGGTGACCTCGGCGAGGCTGCCGCAGAGCAAGCCCACGGGGAGGACCATGGCGCCTTGTTCACGGAAGGCCCCGACGACCGCGAGCGTCGTCAGCGCGCGAACCACCGGTGCGCTCGCGGGCCCGGCGAAGCGCCCGTGTACCTCGCAGGCGGCCTTCAGCACCGCCGCGACCGCGACCGCCATGAGGAAGGGCACGAGGGCCCAGGCGAACTGGACGGTCAGCGCCCGCGTGGGCGCGTCGAAGCGGGTGAGGTGCGGGAGCACCCACGGGGCCGCGGTGGCGACGGTGGCGCCGAGCGTCAGGGCGAGGCCCGCGGCCAGGGTCGTGCTCGCCCCGATCACGCCCGGGACCCGCTCGGGCGCGGCGACGCGGAGGGTGGCGAGGACCGGCACGAGCACCGCTCCCATCGTCGTGCTCCCGAGGATGAGGAGGAACGTCGGGACGGACAGGGCCCAATAGAAGGCGTCGGTGGCGGACTGTACGCCGTACCAGCGCGCGATGAAGACCGGCACGAAAAAGGCGACGGCGCGCGCGACGACGGCGACGGGGGCGAGGAGCAGCGTAGTGCGGCCGATTGACATCCGCGCGCAGTCTAACGGCGCGAGGTGCCGGGCCTCGATTTGCGGGAGGGCCTCGCGACGGTCGCGGCGGCGCACGGTAGACTCACGCTTGTTGCTGTCCCTTCTCACCTTCGTTGCGTGTCGGTTGGTGGAGCCCGTCGAGACCGGCGTCGCGCCGCCCGTCCCCACCGTCGGCAGCGAGGCGCACGAGTCGGGCACGCCTTCGCCCGACCTCGCCGCGGTGGGATCCCCCGCGCCGTTCGCGTGCGCGGAGCCCATCTACGTGGCCCAGACCGGCGCGTCGGTCGACGTGCCGGTCCTCGCCGATCAGCACGTCGACACGCTCGGCGCCGCTCCGGCCCCCAAGCAGGTCCACATCGGCTGGACCGGCGATCCCTCCGCGTCCATGACGATGATCTGGCGCACGGACGCGGAGACGCTCTCCTCCCTGGTTCAGATCGGCCCCGACGCGGCCTTCGGCGCCACCCTCCCGGGCAGCAGCTTCCTGCTCGGCACCGACACCGCGGACGGCCGGGTGCACGAGGCGCGGGTGTGCGGGCTCGCCCCGGGCACGACGTGGCACTACCGGGTCGGCGGGGAGGGCGCCTGGTCGGAGGCCTACAGCTTCACCACGGCGCCGCCGCCGGGCAGCACCGAGCCGTTCGTGTTCGGGGTCGCGGGGGACTCGCGCGGCAGCCCCGGCACGTGGACCGCCGTGCTGGCCGGGATGGCCTCGCACGGTGTCGAGCTCCGGCTCTTCACCGGGGACGCGGTGGTGCAGGGCTCGCGTGTCTACGAGTGGGACGACTGGTACGACGCGGGGGCCGGCTACATCGAGAGCGTGCCGACGATGATGGTCAACGGCAACCACGAGGGCCTGGCCCAGCCCTACTTCGCGCTCTCCGCCCATCCGGGAAACGAGGAGTGGTACAGCTTCGACTACGGAAACGTCCACTTCGCCACCTGGAACGACTCGGTCGCGAGCACGACCGACTGGACCACCCAATCCAGCTGGCTGGCGGCGGATCTCGCGGCGACCGCCCAGCCCTGGAAGGTCGTCTTCCACCACAAGCCCGCGTACTCGGGCTGCCGTCCCAACGGGGAGGACGCGAACGTGCGCACCTGGTTCGTGCCGGTCGAGGAGGTGGGAGGGGTCCAGCTCGACGTCGCGGGCCACAACCACAACTACGAGCGCTCCGTGCCGCTGCTGGGCGGCGTCGAGGTGCCCCAGGCCGAGGGCGTGACCTACGTCGTGACCGCCGGCGCGGGGGCGCCCCTGTACGAGAACAACCAGGCGTTGAGCTACACCGCCCTGTCCGTCGAGGCCCATCACTACCTGGTCGGGGTGGTGGAGGGAGGCCAGATGACCCTCTCCGCCTACGACCTCGCGGGAAACCTGCTGGACGTGTTCACGCTGGCCCCCTGAAGGCGCTGACGAAGGGGCGCTGACGAAGGTCCGCCGACGAAGGGCCGCTGACGGAGGGCCGCTGACGAAGCGAGACGCGCCGCCCGATGTCGGCGAGCCGCGCGGGTGAACCTCTTTCGGGCACTCCCTGGAGGAGACGATGAAGACCGTCCGCGAAATCATGACGCCCGACCCTGCCATCTGCACGCCCGACAGCCCGATCCCGGAGCTCGCCCGATTGATGGTCGAATTCGACTGCGGCGCCATCCCGGTGGTGGACTCGGAGGACGAGCCACGCCCGATCGGGATCGTCACCGACCGGGACATCGTCTGCCGCCTCGTAGCCGAGGGGCTCAACCCGCTCGACTGCGACGCCGCCGACTGCATGACGACGCCCGGGATCACGGTGCCCGTCGACAGCGACGTGAGCGCCGCCCGGGATCTGTTGCTGCGGAACCACATCCGACGCCTCGTCGTGATCGACGGGAACGGCTTCTGTTGCGGCATGGTGTCCCTGGCCGACCTCGTGCGCGAAACCAGCGACGCGAGCGTGGTGCGCGAGCTCTCCGAGCCCACCGAAGCGGCCTCGAAGGTGCAAGAGAACGTGAAGGAGCCGGAGCCCGTTTAGGGCGCCACCGCCGGGATTGCGCTCGGCGCCCTTGGACCCTGGGGCTCCGCCGGGGTACCCCAGGGGCCCTCCCGGCCGCTCCCCGCGGCCCGCTCCCCCCGCCTCCCATCCCCCGGCCCCATGTCCAAGCTGACCATCCCGGCGCGCATCGCCGCGTCGATCGCCGCCCAGTCCTCCCAAGTCACGGCCGCGATCGAGCTGCTCGACGGCGGCGCCACCGTCCCGTTCGTCGCGCGGTACCGAAAAGAGGTGACCGGCGGCCTCGACGACATCCAACTGCGCGCGCTCGCCACGCTCCTCGGCGAGCTGCGCGAGCTCGAGTCACGACGAGAGGCCATCCTGGCGAGCGTCGTCTCCCAGGGTGCGCTCACGCCCGAGCTCGAGGCCGACATCCTGGCCGCGGACACGCGCGATCGCCTCGAGGATCTCTACCTGCCCTATCGGCCGCGCTACCGTTCGCGCGGCGAGATCGCGCGAGAGAAGGGCCTGGGTCCGCTCGCCGACGCCCTCCTCGCCCACCCCGAGCTGGCTCCCGAGGCGGCCGGCGCCGCCTACGTCGACGCCGCGAAGGAGGTCGCTTCGGTGGAGGAAGCGCTGGCCGGCGCCCGCGACATCCTGACCGAACGCATGGCGGAGGACGCCGAGCTCGTCGGGCAGCTTCGCGACCATGCGCGCCAGGTGGGTGTGCTCCGCGTGCGCGTGGTCGAGGGAAAAGAGGAGGAAGGCGCGCGCTTCCGCGACTGGTTCGCGTGGGAGGAGCCGATCGCGCGCGTACCGAGCCACCGCGCGCTCGCGTTCCTGCGCGGCCGCAACGAGGGCGTGCTCCGCCTCGAGCTCGCGGTGGACGCGGATGATCCCGCGCCCTTGCGCCCCTCCGAGCGGATCGTGGCGGCGCGCTTCGGCATCGTCGAGCGGGGGCGCCCGGGGGATGCCTGGCTGGTGGAGACCGCGCGGCAGGCCGGGCGGTGGCGCATCGGTTTCCACGTGGAGCTCAGCCTCAACGAGGAGATGCGCAAGCGCGCCGAGGCCGACGCCATCGACGTCTTCGCGCAGAACATGCGCGACATCCTCCTCGCCGCGCCGGCCGGCCCGCGGACCACGTTGGGGCTCGACCCCGGGCTGCGCACCGGCGTGAAGGTGGCCGTGGTCGACGTGACGGGCAAGGTCGTCGCGACCGATACGATCTACCCCCACGTGCCGCGCAACGACTGGGAGGGCTCCTTGCGCTCGCTCGAGACGCTCGTGCATCGCCATGGAGTCGAGCTCATCGCCATCGGGAACGGCACCGCCTCCCGCGAGACCGACAAGCTCGCGGGCGAGCTCATCAAGCGGTGCCCGAGCGTTCAGCGCGTGACCGTGAGCGAGGCCGGCGCGTCGGTCTACTCGGCGTCGGAGATCGCGTCGCAGGAGCTGCCGAACCTCGACGTGTCGATCCGCGGCGCGGTCTCGATCGCCCGCCGCCTCCAGGATCCGCTCGCCGAGCTCGTCAAGATCGATCCCCGGTCCATCGGCGTGGGCCAGTACCAGCACGACGTCGACGCCTGGCAGCTCGGCAAGGCGCTCGACGGGACGGTCGAGGACTGCGTGAACGCGGTCGGGGTGGATCTGAACATGGCGAGCCCCGCGCTGCTCCGCCGGGTCGCGGGGCTCGATCCGTGGCTCGCCGAGCAGATCGTGAGCTGGCGCGATCAGAACGGGGCGTACGCGAGCCGGCAGGCGCTCATGCAGGTCTCGGGGATGACCGAGCGCACCTTCGAGCAGTGCGCGGGCTTCCTCCGCATCCGCGGCGGGGACGATCCGCTGGACGCCTCCGCCGTGCATCCCGAGGCCTATCCCGTCGTTCACCGGATCCTCCAGAAGACGGGCCGTAGCCTGCCGATGCTGATGGGGGACCCGACGGCGCTCACGACGCTCCGTCCGGGTGACTTCGTCGACGCGCGCTTCGGCGTCCCGACGGTCAAGGACATCCTCGCCGAGCTGGGGAAGCCCGGGCGCGATCCTCGCCCCTCCTTCGTGACCGCGAAGTTCATGGAGGGCGTCGAGACCATGGGGGACCTGCACCCCGGCATGGAGCTCGAGGGCACCGTCACGAACGTGACGCAATTCGGGGCGTTCGTGGACATCGGTGTGCACCAGGACGGGCTGGTGCACGTCTCCCAACTCGCGGATCGCTTCGTGAAGGATCCGCGGGAGGTCGTGCGCACGGGTCAGACGGTCAAGGTGCGCGTGGTCGAGGTCGATCATGCCCGCAAGCGCATCGCGCTCACGATGCGAACCGACGCGGCGGCGGCCACGAGCGGCGGAGGCACCGGGGCGGTGAGCGCGGCTCCGACGGGCCCGGCCCAGCAACGGCGTGCGCCGCAATCGATGCGCTCGTCGGCGCCGGCGGCGCCCGCGGCTTCCAGGGCGCCGGAGGGCGCGATGGCGGATGCCTTGAAGAAGGCGCTGGGTCGGGGATAGCCTTTCCGGGCGGGAACCAGGTTGGATGAGTCCGAGTCGAGGGCACGTTGATGCAGGTGACGCTCGCGCGGACCGTCGAGGCGCTCTACGGAGTGGAGGACGCCGTCTTCCGCCGCTCGATCGGCGCGCTCCTCGGCCCGCCGCTCCTCCCCGGCAACCGCGTCACCTTGTTGGTGAACGGCGACAGCTTCTACCCCTCGATGTTGGAGGCCATCCGGGCGGCCGAGCGCACGATCACGCTCGAGACCTACATGATGTGGAGCGGTCGCATCGCCGACTCGTTCGTGGAAGCGCTGACCGACCGTGCGCGCGCGGGCGTGCGCGTGCACGTCACGCTCGACTGGTTCGGGAGCCGGCGGCTGGGTGAGGACGTGCGCGTCCGCATGCGCGCGGCGGGCGTCGAGCTCGCGCTGTATCGGCCGCCGACCTGGGGCAATCTCCTCCGGTTCGATCAGCGGACGCACCGTCGTATCCTCGTGGTGGACGGTCGCGTCGGCTTCGCGGGTGGGATGGGCATCACCGACGTGTGGACCGGCAATGCGCAGGGGCCCGGTCACTGGCGCGACACGGCGGTTCGGGTCGAAGGGCCGGTGGTCGCCCAGCTCCAGGGCGCGTTCCTCGACAACTGGGTCGAGACGACCGGAACGCTCCTGCATGGCGATGACTACTTCCCCGAGCTCCCGCCCATGGGGGATGTCGTCGCCCAGGCCTTCTGGAGCTCGCCCCACGAGGGGAACTACAACGCGCGCGTCATGTACCACCTGTCGATCGCGTCCGCGAAGCGCAGCATCCGCCTCGCCAACGCCTACTTCGTGCCCGATCGCTTCATGATGCGGACCCTGCTCGACGCCCGCGCGCGAGGGGTCGACGTCGAGCTCCTCGTCGCGGGCCCGACCGACATTCCGCTCACGCGTTGGGCCGGCCGGCTGCGATGGGGCGCCCTGCTCGCGGGCGGCGTCCGCATCTTCGTCTACCAGGCGGCCGTGCTCCACGCGAAGACGATGGTGATCGACGACCTGTGGTCCACCGTCGGCTCGGCCAACGTCGACCGGCTCTCGCTCCGCCTCCTCGACGAGGTCAACGTGAACGTGCTCGACTCCGGCGTGGCCGCCGAGCATGTCGCCATCTTCGAGGCCGACAAGGCCCGCTCGGTCGAGGTCACGCTCGCCGCCTGGCACCAACGGAGCTGGTTCTCGCGGATGAAGGACCGGTTCGCGGGGCTGCTCGCGTCCCGAATGTGAGCGCCGGCCACGCGGATTCCCTCCGAGGGATCAGCTCGCGCCGCGCCCCCGAAGCACCGCCGGCACCGTCTTGACGAGCACCTGGAGGTCCAACCACAGCGACCAATTCTGGATGTAGAAGATGTCGTGTCGGACCATCTCGGCGAACCCGAGCTCGGACCGGCCCATCACCTGCCAGAGGCCGGTGATCCCGGGGTTGACCTTCCCTCGCTGCTCGAACCAGTACCGCATCTCGGGATCGTGCTCGATGCCGGCGAGGTCCTCGGCGGGCAGCGGCCGTGGCCCGACGAGGTTCATCTCTCCGCGCAGCACGTTCAACAGCTGGGGGAGCTCGTCGATCGAGTACTTCCGGATGAACCGGCCGATCGGCGTCACCCGCGGGTCGTTCTTCATCTTGAACAGGCGCCCGTCGGACTCGTTCTGGTGGCGGAGCTGGTCCTTGATCTTGTCGGCGTCGACGACCATCGAGCGGAACTTGAAGAAGTCGAACGTGCGCCCGCCGCGCCCCAGCCGCTTCGCCGTGTAGAGCGCGGGCCCTCCGTCGCCCAGCCGGATGACGAGCCCCACCAGCAGCAGGAACGGCAGCAGCAGCGCGCCCCCCGAGAGCACGGCGGCGAGATCGAAGCCGCGCTTCACCTGCTCGCCCAGGGTCGGATAGCGGATGCCGGCGAGGTCGATGAGATCGAGCCCGCCGATGCGCGCGAAGCCGAGGCGCGGGCTCACGACGCCCCAGGAGTACGGCGCCTGGAGGACGCGGAGGCCCATCCGGTCGGCCTGCACCGCGAGGCGCATCGACTCTTCGCGCGGGAGCGTCCTCGTCGCGAGGATCACGACCCGCACGTCGTACTTGTTGACCAGGGCGGGGATGTCCCCGATGTCGCCGAGGATCCGCTCGGGGGCGACGATGGGCGGGCCCGACATCCCCGTGCGGACGTGCCCCGCCACCGTGCATACGTGCCGCGCGTCGCGCACGATGCGCTCGGCCATCGCCGCGGCGTCGGGCCCGATCCCGACGATGAGGGCGCTCACGGCGGTGGGCGGCGCCTCGAGGCGGAGCAGGAGCCGGAAGATCAGCAGACGTGCGGTCGTCAGGTACATCCAGCAGAACGCCAGCAGGGGCAGCACGAGCCCCTTGGGGTAGACCCGCTCGGCCAGCACGGCGTTCACCACGAGCGTGAACATCGTCATGTAGACGGCGCTCCGCGTGGTCGCCGAGATGATGCGGACGCTGTTCTCCATGCGTCCTGGGTCGTGCAGGCCGAGCTGCCGGAGCGCGAAGAGCCACCCGATCAGGTAGACCGAGCCCGCCGGCATCCACGGGTTGGGCAGGAACAGCTCCCAGAGCTGCACGTGGACGAGGTGCTGGAGGTTGGGGGCCAGCCACAACCAGAAGACCCACGCGGTCGAGATGCCGGCCAGGACCGCGGCGGCGTCGAGGAGGGCGAGACCAAAGGCGACGCGGCGGCGCATGGTCTAGTTCGGGACGACGTTCGAGCCCGCGGCGCCGCCTGAGATGATGTTCCGGTAGATGGCCGAGCCGGACACCGCGGGGGCGAGCACCGCCTGGATGCGACGGAAGAAGCGCTCGACGTTCGTGATGGTCTTGGCAGGGACGAAGATGATGTCGCCGCGCTGGAGGTAGACCATCTGCGAGAAGTCCCCCTTGCCGTAGATGGCGTCGACATTGACGGTGAAGAGCACCGGCTTCTCCACGCCACCCCGGATGACGAGCACGTTGTTCGTACGCGCGTCCGGGTTGATGCCGCCGGTGCGGGTGAGGGCCTCGAGGAGCGACATCTCGTTGACGATCTGGAGCACCTGGGGGGTCTCCACCTCGCCGATGACCACCACTTTTTGGTTGGTCACCGCCGTAATGTTCACGGAAACCTGGGCGTCCACGTAGTATTCGTCGATCGCGCCCTGCAGCTTGGCCACCACCGCCTCGTAGCCGAGGCCCGCGAGGACCACGCGGCCGACGAGCGGGTAGGTGATGGCGCCGTCGGGCGCGATCGTCACGTCGACGGTGAGGTCCTCGTGGCGCCAGACCCAGATGCGCAGGCTGTCCCCGGGGCCGAACATGAAGGCCTGCGCGGAGGGGAGCCGGAGCACCTCTTCGGTGTCGGCCACGTTCGGCGGGGCCTGCATGGGCGTGCAGGCGGACAGCACGAGGAAGAGGCCGAGCAGTAGGGGCGACACCCGCATGGTCGCCCGCATACCACAGTAGGGCCTCCTCCGCGAGCAACCTCGCGAGGACCGCCCGTCTCGCCCGGCCGCTCCCCGACGGCGGCTCGCTCCGCCCGCTTGCCGCGCGGGGACCCGCGTGGCTATAGGGCGGGGGCCGCTCGGCTACCGGCTCTCGTTCGCCCGATCCCGGTAGGGAACACTCGGCCGCCGCGCTCATCGGCGCCACGGAGTTCATGGAACTTCTCAAGGTCTACGCAGCGCTGCTCCGGAGGAAGTGGATCTTCCTGCAGGCTGTGCTGTTCTTCACGGTGGGCGCGTGCGTGCTCGCGCTGGTGCTGCCCAAGCGCTACCAGGCCACCGCAAAGCTGTCGGTAGAGTCCTCCTCGGCCGAGCTCTCGATCCTCGGCGAGATGGACCTGGGCGAGATGGCCTCGTCGCTCTCGGGCTCGAGCGACGACATGCAGACCAAGATCTCGCTCGCGCAGATGCGCCCCGTGCTGGACGAGGTGGTCTGGCGGCTTCAGCTCCGCGATACGGACGGCGAGCTGCTCGTGGCGGAGAAGCTGCTGGTCCCGGGCATCGACGGCGAGCTGCTCGCGCAGCCCTACGTGGAGATCACGCAGGCGCAGGGCACCAACATCCTCCTGTTCACGGCGAACGCGAACACGCCCGAGCTCTCGGCGCTCCTCGCGGACACCATCGTCACCGTGTACCTCGAAGTGACGATGGACACCGCGAAGCAGGACACGCGGGACGCGCTCAAGTTCGTCCAATCCGAGCTCGACAAGCTCCAGAGCGAGTTCGACGTGGCGCTTCAGCGCGTGTCGGAGGCGCTCCGGGCCGAGCAGGTGATCGATCTGGACGCGGAGACCAAGGCGGCCGTGGGCCGCGCCAGCTCGCTGGTGGGGGAGATCGTCACGGCCGACGCCGAGATGGCCGATCTGCAGGCCCAGATCCGGCAGATCCAGCGCGGAAACGACGCGGAGTCCGTGGCCCTGGTGAGCCCGGGCTCCATCGCCACGAACATCCAGGTGCGCGAGCTGCGGGGCAAGCTGACCGAGGTCCGCTTGAGCCGCCAGTCCCAGCTCCTCGACAAGACGCCGAAGCACCCCGACATCCTCGATCTCGACCGGCAGATCGCGAGTATCGAGGCCGAGATTACCCTTGCGCTGCGCGAGCAGCACGAGCTCGATCCCGCCGTCGAGGGGCTCCAGGTGCAGTACGCCGGCCTGCTGATGCGCCGCGGCGAGCTCGTCTCCGCGGTCCAGAGCACCGTCGCCGAGGCGGGCACCTTCCCCGAAAAGGGTAGGAAGCTCGCGGAGCTCCAGCTCACCGCCGACGCCACGGAGACCATCTACAAGTCGCTCCTCGAGCAGCAGTACCAGATCGCCGTCGCCGAGGCGATGACCGTGTCGGACATGAAGTCGGTCGAACCGGCCAAAGCGCCCGACCGTGCGGCCGAACCCAAGCTGCTCGTGTACCTCGTTCTCGGTGGAATCGTCGGGATCGGCATGGGCTTTGGCCTGGTGTTCCTGCTCGAGTACGTGGATGACAGCATCACCTCGGGGGACGACATCCGGCTCGCCTGGGCGCTCCCGGTCCTCGGCCTGGTCCCGGCCTACAAGCTGAAGGGGCCGACCCAGCTCATCCACGGGTTGCCGCCGACCGATCCGCTCTTCGAGTCCTACCGGGCCATCCGCAACAGCATCGCCTTCGCGGGTGTGGACTCGCCGATCGACATCCTCACGGTCACCTCCAGCATCCCGGGGGAGGGGAAGAGCACGTTCTGCACGAACCTCGCCATCTGCCTGGCGAACGACGGCAAGCGAGTGGTCGTGGTGGACTGTGACCTCCGGCGGCCCACCCAACACAAGAGCTTCCCGACCCTGGGAAATGACCGGGGCGTCTCCTCGGTGCTCTCCCAGACCATGCTGCTCGCGGACGCCGTGCAATCCACCCCGATCGCCAACCTCGCGATCCTCACCTCGGGGCCGCTGCCGAACAACCCGGGCCGCCTCGTCGAGAGCCTTCGGCTCCGCCAGATGCTGCAGGAGCTCGCGCGCAGCTTCGACATGGTGCTGGTGGACGCGCCGCCCATCCTCGCGGTGGGAGACGCCCTGAACCTCGGGCGCGCCTCGAAGGGCACGATCATCGTCGTCGAGTCGGGCCGTACGACCCGCCGCATGTTGAGTGATCTGCGTGGCCGCATCGAGGGCAGCGGGTTCGAGCCCATCGGCATCGTGCTGAACAAGGTCGATCCCCGGAACAGCGGCTACGGAAATTATCGTGCCTACACCCGGCTCTACTCCCAGCGCCAGGCGGACGTCGAGGGCCCGAGGGCCAAGGGCGCATGATGCTCCTCACAGTGCTGTTCCCGATGCTCCTCCTCGCCTGCGGCGCCGGCCCCGACGAGATCGCGATCGCCATCAAGTCCGAGAACCCGGTGATGCGCGAAGATGGCGCCAAGATCGCGCAGAATTTCGATGACACCGTAGTGATCGACGCGCTGGTGTCCGTCCTAGGTGACCCCTCGGAGCAGGTCCGGCTCAACGCCATCGAGTCGCTCGCCGAGCTCGACGCCACGGGTGCCGCGCCCGCCCTCATCGAGCGCCTCACGACGGATGAGAGCGTGAAGGTCAAGCGCGCCGCCGCGGATGCCATCGGGCGACTCGTGGCGGAGGAGGGCGTGCCCGCGCTCCTCGCCTACCTCGCCACCTTCCCGGCGGACGATCACGAGCAGCTCGCCGCCATCTGGGCGATCGGCCACATCGGCGACGAGGGTGGGCTCGACGCGGACGCCAAGAAGAGCGCCATGCTCGCGCTGGTTCATATTCGCGACACGACGACCGATCGCTATGTCCGGTACAACACAAACGCGGCATTGCGGACGTTGAAGTAGCCGATCAGGGGTCCCATCGGGTGAGCTCGCCCGGGGAGCGCTCGGGCGCCCAGGGGAGCACCGGCCCACCGCGACCGCGGTCTCCGAGCGGTGGTGCGAGCGGCGCCGGCACCCCGGTGTGGTTCTCGCACCGCAGCGTGATCATCCAGCGCTCGTCGATGACGTCGAGGGAGACGATCCGCTCGAGGCGCAGGTTCCAGCTGCCGCGCCAGGGCAGGAGCCACATGAGCCCGCCGGAGAGACGCGCCGGATCGGGGGCGTCCTCGGCGCTCCGCGCGCTGCCGATGAGGTACAGCCGCGGCCGGAGCTGCTCCCGCCCCGACAGCACCCACGCGAGGCTCTCCGGCGCCAGCTCGAGCCGGACCGACGAGAGTCCGATCTCGGTCAGGTTCATCCACGCGGTGTACCGGATGAGGGCGGCGTCGGGCGGGGCGTCCACATCGCGGAGCTCCCAGTCGAGGCCGACCCCGAGCGCGGGCGGCGGAGGCTTGCGCCCGACCGGCGCGGGTCCGAGCTCCTCGTCCGCCCGCTCCGCGGCCCGCCGGGCCGGCCCGCCGCTCCGATGGGTGACCTCGACCTGGTCGCGATTGCGGCGGCGCACGTCGAAGGAGGGCGACAGGACGGTGTCCGCGACCAGGTACACGCCGTAGAGGACGGGGGCGCGCCCGAGGGCCTCGTCGAGCAGCCGCTCTCCGGTGAGGAGCGAGCCGGCGACCGCCGTGTCGCGCCACTCCTCCGGCGAGAGGGCGTCGAGCGGCAGGCCGCGCCCCGTGGCGTCGAGCAGGCGCCAATGCACGTCAGCCTGCGCGACCACGGGACCGAACGCACCGCTGGCGCGCGGCCCCCCCATGGTGTCCGCCATGATCGCTTGAAAGCGACTTCCGTAGTGAAAACCGACGGGGTGGAGCACGCGGCTCACGGGGATCGCCTCCCAACGGGGCGGGGGAGCCGCCTCGGGCACCCGGAGATCGTCGGGAAGCGGGGCCGCCCAGGCCAGCTCGGCCGGGAGCGGGCCGTGCATCGTGGGCGCTTCGGCGCCGGCGCCGGCGGCCAGCGCACCGGACAGGAGCGGCACGAGCATCGGGACCACGCTACCATGCGCCATGTTCGGGCTGTTGGTGCTCCCCGCGGCCGCGGAGCCATGGTTGGATCCGGTCGCTACCGCGGCGGGGGACTGTGCGCGTGCGGGCGCGCTCGACGCGTTCCTCGGAGACGGGCGGGTGGCCCCGATCGACCTCGCGCGAAAGCTCGGCGAGGGGTGCGGAGGCGCCCTCGCCACGGATCTCCGGCCCGAGCGCAGCCTCGACGGGTGGCGCCCCACGTGGGCGGTGCGCCCGTGGCTGCGGATGAGCGGTGGGGACGCGGTACCGGACAACCTCCGCGGAGATGTCGAGCCCGGGCTCGTCACCGGCACCGTCGGCGCGGCCGGGGCGCTCTACACCGGCCCCTTCACCCTCCTCGTCGAGCCCGAGGTCCAGGCCGGCCTCGTCCCGGGGGTCACGGGCGGCGCCCGCCTCGCGACCGTGTGGGGCGGAGTGGCGTGGCGGGGGCTGTCGCTGGGGTTCGGCCTCCGGGATCGCTGGCTCGGCCCCGGACACCACGGAGCGCTCCTCGTCTCCGACAACGCGCGCCCTCCCTGGCTCGGGACGGGCGTCGCGGAGGGGCGGCTCCCCGGCTGGTTCGATCGGGTGGGGCGCTTTCGCGTCGAGGCCGGCGCGGGCTGGCTCGCGGAGCCGCGATCCGACGTGTCGCTCCCCGGGCTGCTCCTGATGGACTTCCGGTGGCTCCCCGTGCCCTGGATCGAGCTCGGCGCCACGCGCCTCTGCATGTTCGGCGGCGTGGACCGCCCCGCGGTCGACGTGGGGCAGCTGCTCGTCCCGACCGAGCCGCACGTCTACGAGGATCCCGACCAGGAGCTGCCCGATCAGAACGAGCTCGCCGCGCTGGACGCCCGGGTGACGCTCCCCCTCGGCGCGTGGACCGGCCTCCCGGTGGAGTACGTCGAGGCGTGGTGGCAGTACGGCGGCGAGGACGTGATCGGACGCAAGCTCGGCCCCATCCCGTACCCGTCGCTCGCGGGCGTGGGGAACCTCTACGGCGCCGCGGTGAAGGTCGCGCCGATCGTCGTGACGGCCGAGTACACGAGGCTGCTGGACGATTACTTCCGGTGGTACATCGCGCATCGCGTCTATCACGACGGTTTCACGCAGGACGGGCGCGTGATGGGTCACTTCGGCGGCACCGACAGCGAGACCATTTTCGGGGCGGTCGCCTGGGAAGGGGGGGAGGGCGCCGGTGGCCGGCTCCGGGGCTGGGTGGACTGGACGCGACGGGTCGGCGTGGTGGAGGCCCTCAATGACAAGCTGTTCACGCTCATGGCCGAGGAGCACCGCCTGCGTGCCGGCCTCGACGGCATGTGGCGGCTCCCCGAGGGGGGCTGGGTGAGCGCGGGCTACAGCTACGAGCACGTGACCGGGGTGGATTTCGTGCCCGAGACGCTCGCGGATCAGCACCGCATCTACGTCGGGCTGGCGCCCGCGCGCGTCCTGGGCGGCACCCCCTCCGGTAGGGCTCGGACCCCGCGGTGACCTCCAGGCCCCCCGACGCTCGCCCCCGGGACGCGGCTCCGCTCCCGCATCCGCTGGCCTACCTCTGGTACGCGGGGGCGGGTGGCCTCTGCGGGGGCTCGGCGGCCGGGGCTGTCGAGGCGCTCATCGTGCTCTCGGTGACCCGCCCCTCCGAATACCAGGCGCTCGCCTACGCCTACCTCGCCTACGGCCTCCTCGGCGCGGTGTCCGGGGTCGCCCTCGGAGCGCTGCTGGTCCCCTGCGGGCGCCTGGTCGGAATGGTGGCGGCGCGCGCCTGGTGCCTCGGCTTCTTCGCCGTGGCCGCCGGCCTGGGCGCCGGCATCGTGCACCTCTCGCTCGGCGCGCGGGTCGGCGCGGAGGCGGGCATGTCCCTGGTCGTCGGGGCGCTGGCGCTCGGCGCCTTCGTCGGGGTGTGGCTCGGCGGCCACCTCCTCACCAAGACGCCGCTCCGCATCCTCCTCCGCGGGCGCGGGACCGCGAGCTTGTGGGGCGCGGGGCTCGGCGTGGCCGCGCTCCTGTCGCTCTCGCCCGCTCCGGGGGGCACCGGGACGATGGCGCCCCGCCGCCCGCAGCCGGACACCTTCGTGGAGAAGCCCGACGTCCTCGTCCTCGTCGTAGATGGGCTGCGCGCGGACGCGCTCCCCTCGATGCCGGCGCTCTCGGCGTTCGCCTCCGACGCGGTCGTGTTCGAGCAGAGCGTGGCCGCTTCGTCGTGGACCCGGGCGTCCATCGCGTCCCTGCTCAGCTCGCGCGCTCCGTCCCGCCACGGGGCGGCGCGCAGGGACGGCGTGCTCGCGGACGAGGTGGTGACGCTCTCCGAGCTCCTCCGGGACGCCGGGTATGCGACCGGCGGCCTTCCCGGCACCCCCGACGTATCCGCGACCTGGGGCCTCGATCAGGGCTTCGACTGGTACCCGTTCGACCCCGACTACCCGCTCGGCGCCTCGGCCAGCGTGCACACCCTCGCGCTCTACGCCACGGCGGCGCGCGCGTACGCTCGGATCGACCCCACGGAGCACGTCCGCCACCACTACCGCCCGGCGGACGAGCAGCTCGCCCGCGCGCGTGAATTCCTCGACGCGAACGCCGCCGCCGGTGGAGCCTCGGGAGATCGTGCCTTCCTGTTCGTGCATCTCCTGGAGCCCCAGGCACCCTGGTTTCCCGAGCCCCTCGACGGCACTGCCTACACCCGCGAGGCCCACCCCGCGCCGCCGCCCGAAGAGGCGCCCGCGCTCCGGCTCGCGTACGCGGTCGGCGTCTCGCGTGTCGACGCCGCGCTCGGGCGCTTCTTCGCCTCGCTCTCCGCCGCGGGCCGGTACGACGATCTCCTGATCGTCGTGACCGCGGGCCAGGGCCTCGAGCTGGGGGACCACGGCGGCGCCTGGGACGGCACCACGGCGTTCGACGAGATCGTTCACGTCCCGCTGCTGGTCAAGCTGCCCGGAAACGCGCGCGGCGGCACCCGTGTCCCGTGGCAGGTCCGGCAGGTCGACATCGCCCCCACGATCGCCGATCTCACGGGCTTCGCGCCGGATCCCGGGTGGGAGGGGCTCTCGCTTTTCGACGACGCGTTCGACGACAACCTCGCCCCGTCGCTCCCGCCCGATGGGGTCGAGGAGGGGGAGGAGGGTGCCCCCGATCCGGAGGCGCCGCCGTTCGCGCCTCCGACCTGGGCCAATCACCCGGGAAGTCGCGACGCGCTCATCGAGCTCGACCTGGACGGGACGTCGCTCCAGGCCGTGCGGAGCCGCGGGCGCAAGCTGGTGCAGGTGCTCCGGGCCGCGCCGAACGGGCGCCGGCTCCCGTCGCTCGCCTGCTACGATCTGCTGATGGATCCTGGCGAGCTGCGCGATCTCACGCGGGACGATCCGACCTGCGCGGCCGCGCTCGCGGAGCGCCTGCAGCTGCTCGGGGAGGGGCCCCCGTCGGCCCCCGTCCCGGAGCCGCTCGAAGAACCGCCGCACGAATGATCCATGGTCGTGGAGGTAGGGCTATAGTGGTGCACTTCGCGGAGACCTGATGCGGTTCATCGCCCTCTCGCTCGCCCTCGCCGCCTGCAACGAAACGGGCCTCACCTACGATCAGAAGCCCCCGGCCGACATCGCGGACGGCTCCATCAAGGGGCGCGTGTGTGATCCTTCCGGCCGCACGTGGCTTGCCGACGCCCAGGCCTCCCTCAACATCGTGGACGACGCGGGCGTCATCATCGACACCCGGATCGCCTACTCCGACACCGACGGGTACTGGCAGATCACCGAGCTCCCGGGCGAGCGCGACTACACGTACTACGTGCAGTACGGGCCCGAGGTCCTCCAAACGGAAGAGGTCTGGATCGGCTCCGGCGACGAGTACGAGATCCCCGAGCCCGACTGCTTCGATCCCCTCACGCTCGACGTGGCGGTGGTCACGGGCGACTATGACGACTTCAACCTCGTCCTCAACCAGATGGGCTTCGCGAACTACGTCCTCATCGACGGGCTGGACGAGGCCGCGCTCGCCACCTTCCTGGACGACCCGACCGAGCTCGCCAAGTACGACATCATCTTCTTCAACGGCGGCTTCGTCGAAGACGGCGTCATCTACGACCAAGAGGATGACTCCAACACTGCTCCGACGCAGCGCATCGCCAACATCGTCAACTACGTCGAATCCGGCGGCAGCATCTACGCGTCCGACTGGGCGTACGACGTGGTCGAGATCGGCTGGCCGGATCGCGCCGACTTCGTGGGCGCCGATGAGATCCCGGACGACGCCCAGCTCGGCGACTACGAGAACGTCACGGCGGTCGTGAGCGACAACGCGCTCGCCGAGTTCCTCGGCAGCACCTACCTCGACGTGACGTACGACCTCCCCGTGTGGCCGCCCGTCCAGAGCGTGTCCGCGTCGGTGTCGATCCACATCACGGGAACCGTCCCTTACTCGGACGGCCTGAACAACTACAGCCTCGCGGCCGCTCCGCTGCTCTACAGCTTCAACGCCGGCGACGGCAAGGTCGTGTTCAGCACCTTCCGCGTCGCGCGCAACGCGGATGTAGACGTGGTTGCGACGCTGCAGTACATGATGTACCGCCTGTAGTCCGGAAAAAATCGGGGATCGAGCTAGGCCTTGAACCCCGCCCCGTGCTCGGTGGGGGCGCTGCCCGGGTGGTCCCGCCGGCCGAGGTCCAGGAGGCGGCGCGCAACCTCGGAGAGGTTGACCTCGGACGTGGGCGCGCTGGGCGGCTGGGCGAACTCGAGCAGGTTGGCGACCAGCTTGTCGAGGCGGCGCACCTCCTCCTCGACCTGGTTCATGATCGGCTTGCGCTCGTCCGTGTCGGCGAGAGAGCGGGTGAGCACTTCGATGGCGCCGGAGATCCCCGCCAGGGGGCTGCGCAGCTCCTCTGCGACCGCCGCCGAGAGCGCGCCGAGCTGAGCGAGCGACTCGGAGCGCTGCATGCGGCTCTCGGTGCGGATGGCGTCGGTGAGCTCCTCCAAGTGCAGGAGCACCCGCGCGTGCTGATGATCGAGGGGGACGATCGAGATCCGGAAGTTGCGGTCCTGCCGGTCGATCTGCGCGTCGACCCGCAGGAGCGTGATCTCCCGGTGGTCCCGGACGGCGCGCCGCATGTGGGCCTCGAGGTCGGCGGCGGCCAAGAGGGCGGCCGGCAGGGCCTCGCTCCACGGACGACCGAGCACGGGCACGTTCCCGAACAACCGGGTTCCCGGCCGGGTGGCGGCGCTGACCTCGCCGTTCGCGTCGAGCAGCAGCACGGTGACCGGCAGGTGGGAGATGATGAGGTCCTGGAGCGTCTCCATCTGCCGCGCCGCGCGGCTCTCGACGTAGGTGCCGGTCATGATGGCCAGGTCGATGTCGGTGATCCGGGCGATGGAGTGGCAGGTCTCCGTGGCCTCCTCGGGGGGAAGGACAGCCAGGGCGATTTGCATCAAGTCGTCCCGCATCGTGTTCATCGCGGTGAACATGTAGCGGGCGCCGAGCCGGACGTTGACGTGCACCCGGCCGATGCGCTCGCGTCGCGCGAAATAGTCGGCGTCCCACGGGCCGAGCATCAGCTCCTCGAGCCAGCTCCTGAGCGTCAGCTTCAGGCGCTTTACCTGGGCCTCGTCGACGAAGACGGCCGCGGCGCCGGGATGCTCGAGGATGCGCACGTAGAAGCGGCTGGTGAGCGCGTCGAGCGCGGGCTGGACGTGCGGCCACATCGCTCGGAGGCGAACCTCATCGCTCGCGTCGAAGCCCATCCAGGACTTCATCTCGTCAAATGCGTTCATCCGGCTTCGTAACCGCGCGCCCCGCCAGGCTGCGCCACCAACCTGCGAATGCGCCAAGCCCCTCCGCGAGGGGCGTCGACGGTTGGTAGCCGGTCACCGCGAGCAGCTCCCTCACGTCCGCGAAGGTCTCCACCACATCGCCGGGCTGCAGCGGAAGGAGCTCCAGAATCGCGGTCCGCGCGAACAGCGTTTCGAGCGTATGGACGATCTCCAGGAGGCCGACGGGCGCTCCCCTGCCGACGTTCAGGACGCGGAAGGCGGCCGCCGAGCGGTGGGGGCCATCGTACGCGCCGCCGGACACGGGCGGGCGGGGGAGGAGGCGTGCGACCGCTTCGACGACATCCCCGACATAGGTGAGGTCGCGCCGCATCGCGCCGTGGTTGTAGAGCGGGATCGGACGCCCCGCGAGCAGGGCCTCGGTAAACCCCCACACAGCCATGTCGGGGCGGCTCCATGGTCCGTACACCGTGAAGAAGCGCATGCCGGTCGACGGGACGCCGAAGCGCTCGGCATAGGCGTGGGCATGGAGCTCGTTCGCGCGCTTGGTCGCGGCGTACAGGCTCACGGGATGGTCGACCGCGTGCGCTTCGGAGAAGGGCTGCATCGTGTTGGCGCCGTACACGGAGCTCGACGACGCGAAGAGCAGGTGCTCGACGGGGTGATGGCGACAGGCCTCGGCCACGTTGGCGAAGCCCACGAGGTTGCTCCGGACGTAGGCGTTGGGATCGACGAGCGAGTAGCGCACGCCCACCTGGGCGCCGAGGTGCACGACGGCGTGCGGGCGGAAGGAGGCGAAGAGCGCTTCGATCCCGGCGGCGTCGGCCAGATCGGCCTGCACGAAGCGGAAGCCGGGCAGCGGGAGGAGGCGCGCGAGCCGGGCGCGCTTGAGGGCGGGGTCGTAGTAGGGGTTCAGGTCGTCGAGGCCGAGCACCTCGGCGCCGTCGGCCAGGAGGCGCGCGGCCACGTGGCTGCCGATGAAGCCGGCCGCGCCGGTGACGAGCACACGCTGGGGCGTGCCGACGATCGCGCGCTCGTTCACCGCCCCTCCGCCCGCCCCTTATCCGGCCGCTTCCTGCTGCACCGGCAGGCCGATGAGGTAGGTCGCGTGCGCCGGGGCCGACCCGAGGCGGATCCGACCGATCTCCCACGTGTAGTCAGGGGCGTCGATCCCGGCGACCAGGACGCGGAGCTCGTCCTCGTCGTAGATCCTGAGCCAGGACACGATCCCGTCCCACAACACGAACAGCGGCATGAGGGGTACGAGCCAGGTCCAGAGGACCCATTGCCACCGAAAGGGCCGCCAGAGCGGCATCGTGAGCACCACCCCCAGCGGAGCGGTGAGGAGCGCCACGAGGGTGAAGGGCTCGCGGCTGACGATCTCGAACACGCCGATCGGGCGGCGGGCGGAAGCAGCGTCGGCGAGGATCCTCCGCGCGACGTCCGGGCGGAAGTGGTGGAAGGCGTTGAAGATCGTGCGAAACCCCGTGAGCGTCGGGGGCACGGCCGTGGCGTCGACCGGCGCGGCTTCGTAGGTGATGCGCCCGCCCGAGTTCGCGGCGGTGTGTTCGAACGCGGGTTTGTTCGGATAGAAGTCGGTGAGGCGGGCGGTCACGGGGTTGCCGGCCTCCGCGAGCGCCTCGAGGACCGTGCGCACGGGCCCGCCGCCTCCCGAGCAGAGGTCGACGATCGAGGTGCTGCCGCTCGCCTTCATCGCCTCCGCGAGCTTGGGGCCGAGCAGCTTCGCGTGGCCGCTGAGGCGTACGGCGAGCTCGAGGTAGGCCGTGCCACCGTCGCGCAGGATGGCCGGAAACCAGGCCAGATCTTCGAGCTCGACGAGGTGGGAACGCTTCACGGGGGCTCCGGGAGGGGGGGGCGGTTGCACGTAGTGCTGGAACACGCCGTCGAGGGCGGCGAACAGCAGTGGAGCCTCCACCGCGGGGTCCGATCGGCCGATGGCGGCGAGGAGCGCGCCGGAGGCGCCGAGCAGCGTGGCGTTCCACGCCGCGACGCCCAGCCGAGGCCCGCGAGGTTGCCGGGCTGAAAGGGGACGCCGTTGGTGACACGCCAGAAGTCGGGGTTCTGCCGGACGATGTCGGCGCTCACGCGCAGGCGCATCCCGAGCTGGAACGTTCGAACATTAGCGCAGCGACGAGCCGACGTCCAGGGCGGGCTCGTTTGCCCGCGCGAACGCTCTACGCTTCGTCGACCTGCTCGTCGCAGTCGTTGTCCACGCCGTCGTCCGGGAGCTCGATGGCGCCCGTGTAGCTGGTGGCGTCCGCGTCGTCACAGTCGTCGCAAGCGCTGACATATCCGGTGGGCCGATCACAGGCGTAGATCACGTCGTCGGCATCGCCGTGCGCGTCCATGTCGGCGTCGTTGCACCACGCCGCGCCTCCCTCGTCCACCTGGAAGTCGCAGTCGTCGTCCGCGCCGTTGCACGTCTCGATCGTGGCCGGGTTCACGTGCCGGTCGCCCTCGTCGCAGTCCCCCCCCGCCGTCGCGAACCCGAGCGGAGGGTCGCACGCCTGGATGGGCTCCGCGTCGCTCCCGTACCCGTCTCCGTCCCTGTCCCGGAACCAGGTGACCGGCGCGACCCCGCCCGCGCACGTCACGGTCACCGTGTCTCCGTCCAGATCGGCAAGATCGATCCAACACCCCGCCCCGATCCACGCCAGGATCAGACCGCACACGATCACGCTTACCCCCTTTCCAACCCGATGATCAAGAGGTAGACACGCCCGGTGGGAACCGCGGACGGGGCCCGTTGTCGAACGGCAAGGGCGCCGTGTAAGCAACCTCGCCCCACGCCGTTGTCCGCTCGCTCAAAGGAGAGTCCATGACCCGCCGCCTCGCCGTCTCCCTCCTCGTCGCGCTCCTCGCCCCGACCGCCGCCCTCGCCTGCGCCATGCCGCGTCACGTGGAGGCCAAAGCGTTGGCCAACGTGATGGCCGAGATCGACGCGGCGGACGCCCCGGCGGTGGGCCACGCGCCGGCCGTCGTCACCGCAACCCCGGTTGTGCCGGCTTCGGCGATCGTCGCGGCGCCGGTGCAGGTGAGCCAGGCAGCGCCCTCCATCCATTCGGCGGAGTCCAGGTCGAGGATGATCCCCATGGCCATGGCACCCTCCTCGCAGATCGCCGAGGTCGACGCGGCACGCTCCGAGTGAACCGGGTCGGCCCGGTGCTATCGTCGCCACCATGATCCGGGCCGCTCTCCTCCTCCTCGCGGGCTGCGCGGCGTCCGCCGCCCCCGCTCCCTCCGGCGTGCCGGCGTCCCCGTCGACCTCCCCGGAGGCCGGCCTCGCGATCCTCCGCGGCGCCGACTGCGCCGTGTGCCACGCCATCCCCGACGTCGAGGCCCCGGCCCGCACCGCGTCGTGTGTCGGCTGTCACGCATGGGTCAAGGCCGTCGCCCAGAGCCCCAAGGCCCGCGCGGTCGCGATGTCGGTGTTCCCCAAGTGGGAGCGCTACGAGCGCACCGTCCGCTCGTACGCGGAGGTGCCCGATCTCGGCGCGGCCGCGGCTCGGCTCGATCCCGCGTGGTGGGGCAGCTACCTCCGCGATCCCCACGACCTGCGCCCGATGATGGACGAGACGATGGTGCGGGTCGGCCTCGACGCCACGCAGCTCGCCGCTGTCACGGCCTGGGCCGGCAGCCGCCTCGTGCCGGTGCCGCCGACCCCCGCCCCGGATCGCGCCAACCTCGCGCGCGGCGAGGCGCTGTTCGCCTCCAAGGGGTGCGTGGCCTGCCACACCTTCGGCGCGCGGAGCGTCGGGCCCGGGATCGCCGCGGCGCCCGACCTTCGCCACGCGCGCGACCGCATGTCCGACGATGGCGTCGTCGCCTGGATCGTGGACCCGACGGCGGTGAGCCCGCAGGCCACCATGCCGGCGCTCGGGGTCACGCGCGAGGAGGCCATCGCCCTGCGCGACTGGATCGTGCTCGCCGAGCCCGGGGGAAGCCGCCCGCCCGCACCGGCGGCGCTCCCCGTGGTCACGCGGCCCGTCGCCTACGCGGAGGTCGAGGAGAAGGTGTTCGGCAAGATCTGCATCCACTGCCACATGGATCCCGAGCAGAACGAAGGGCGCGCCGGGCCCGGCAACGCGGGGGGCTTCGGGTGGCCCGCCACCGGCATCGAGCTCCAGAACGTCGCGAGCTTGCGGAAGCACGGCCCCGCCATCCTCGATGCCCTGCTCCGCCGCCGCGACGAAGCGGTGCGCGACGTGGTGCACCCGGGCGAGGCCCCGGCCTCCACCGTTGAATTCCCCGCGATTCGCCCCGAGAAGCCCGGCATGCCCCTGGGACTGCCGCCCATCCCCGACGCCGACATCGCGCTGGTGCGGGCGTGGTATGCGCAGGGCGCGCCGGGGTCGGGAGAGCCGGGGTCGGGAGAGCCGGAGTAGCCGAGCATCACAAGAGCGGCGGCGCGACCTCGGGATCGCCGGCGCCCGCCTCCACGTCGCCCTTGGCCTCGGCCCCCTCCGCGATGGGCGCCACGGTGGGCGGCAGCGGCTCGATGGCCGGCGCCTCGGGGGCCCGCGCCATCGGGAAGGAGAGCCCGAACGGGGGCAGCGGCGCGTCCTCTTCGAGCGTCGGAACGGGGAGCAGCCCCGGCGGCGGGTTGCCCCGCTCGAAGCCGAGCCATCGCTTGTCCGACGGAAGGAGCACCACCCCATCGGGCACCGGGAAACGCTCGTCCGGCACGTTCGGGAGCGCCGCCATGATGCGGCTCCACACGGGGAGCGCGGCCTTCCCGCCGGTCTCCTTGTCGCCGATGGACGTGGTGCCGTCCGTGCCGATCCACACCGCCACGGTGTAGCGGGGCGAGTAGCCGACGAACCACGCGTCCACGAAGTTGGACGTGGTGCCGGTCTTCCCGGCGAAGTCCATGCCGGGGCGGCGGCCCTTCTTGGCGGTGCCCGCGTCGAACACGTTTCGCATCATGTCGACCGCGACGTAGGCGGTGGCGGGCTCCATGACCTGGGTGCCGCCTCCGCCCGGCAAGGCGCGCTCCCCGGCGCCCGGCAACGCGACGCGCTCTCCCGCCCGTGCGATCACCCGCCCGTTCCGGTCGAGCACCCGTGTGAGGTAGATGGGATCGATGTGAACGCCCATCCGTGCGAGGGAGGCGTAGCCGACGGCGAGGTCCATCGGGGTGACCTCGGAGGAGCCGAGGGCCACCGTAAGGTCGCGACGGAGCGGCGTGCGGACGCCGAGCGCGCGCGCGAGGGAGGTGACGGCCTCGATGCCGACCTCGTTGCCGAGCCGCACGGCGACGGTGTTGAGGGACAACGCGATGGCGTTCCGGAGCGGGATCGGTCCGTGGTACTTGCCGTCGTAGTTCTTGGGGCGCCACAGCAGCCCGTTCGTGCCGGTGATGGCGAACGGGGCGTCGTTCACGATGTCGGTCTGGCGGTAGCCGCTCGCGAGCGCCGCGGCGTAGACGAAGGGCTTGAAGGCGCTGCCCGCCTGCCGTTTCGCCTGGGTGGCGCGGATGAAGCCCTCGAGGCCGACGTCGTAGCCGCCCGAGATCGCGACGACGTTGCCGGTCTGGTTCTCGAGGACGACCGCGGCCGACTCCGCCCAGGGTCGAGCGCGGCGGTGCACCGTGCCTGCGGGGAGCGGCGTCCCGTCCGGATCCGTCGCGGGAATGCAGATGTCGAGCACGTCCCCCGGATGGAGGATCGAGGAGAGCGCCTGGGGCGGCTTTCCCGAGCCGGTGCGCACCTTCGCCGCGAGATCCTCCGCGGCGAGGGTGAAGTGGAACGGGCCGGCGTCGACCGCGCTCCCACCATCCACCGCGAGTCCGAGAAAACACTCGCCCGGGCCGGGCGGGCGGAACGCGCCGGTCTGCGGGTCGAGGCGGAGGCCGTCTCCTCGCTGCAGGAAGCCCTCCCGCGCCGCCTCGGGGATGCTGCGGGTCGGGCCACGCGCGCCCTGGCGGGTCTCCAGGGCAGTGAGCCCCTCCCGTACGGCCGCCTCGACCTCCGCCTGGACGGCGGGCATCAGCGGGGTGTGGATCTGGAGGCCCTCGAGGAACGGCAGATCCTCGCCAAAGATGCGCCGGACCTCGCGGCGGGTCTCCGTGAGGTAGGCGGTGTTCGCGCCACGATCGGGAGATTGACGAGGTACGAGCACCGGATCGGTGAGGTGGTCGCTAGCCGTGACGGCGTCGAGGAACCCCTGCGCGACCATCAGGCGGAGGACGGTTTCGCGGCGGCTGGCGGCGAGCTCGGGGTCGTGGCGGGGAGAATAGCGCGAGGGGGCGGGCACCAGGCCCGCGAGCATGGAGGCCTGCCCCGCGTCGATCTCGCGGGCCGAGATGCCGAAATAGTCCTGGGCCGCGGCCTCGACCCCGTAGTTGCCGCTGCCCAGCGCGGCGTAGTTCACGTAGAGCTCCAACAGCTCCATCTTGTCGAGCTCGTCCTCGAGGCGGTAGGCCAGCACGGCCTCGCGCAGCTTGCGACGGTAGCTGCGCTCCTTGCCGACGAGCAGGTTCTTCACGAGTTGTTGGGTGATCGTCGAGCCGCCCTGACGCGTCTCCCCGCCGCGCAGATTGACGAGGAGCGCGCGCGCGATGCCGATGGGATCGACCCCTTCGTGCTCGAAGAAGCGGCGGTCCTCGCTCGCGACGAAGGCCTGCCACACGTGCGGTGGCAGCTCGGCGATCGGCACCCAGACGCGGCGTTCGAGGTAGAACTGATCGACGCGCGAACCGTCCCCCGCGAACACCTGCACGCTGCACGGGATACGAAACTCTGCGTCCCGACCGAGCTCCGGCGGGAGGGTGGAGAGGATCTCCCGGTTGAACCAGGAATACCCGAATCCAGCGGCGATTGCGCCCGCCACGAGCGCGACAGCGCCGGCGGCCAGGCTCCACCGCATGGCGCTGCCGAGCTTCTGGCGCAGCGTGCGGGGGGGGAGCGTGCTGGGTGGGGTAGTGCTCATCCTGTCGGCATGCGAGGGGGAGAGCCTAACGCCGGAAGCGGCTCCCGCGCCCTCCGGGCCCCGTGCACCCGTCCTCACCGAGGTGCGGCTACCGTTGCTCGCGGTCGAGGACGCGTTCCGCTGGGACGACGAGTTCCGGGGGCTCGCCACGATGGCGATCGAGCTCGGCCTGTCCGACATCCCGGGGACGGTGGTGCGCGTGCCGGGGGACGCCGCCCCGCCGAGCGTGCTCCTCGCGCTCCCGGTGAGCCGCCGCCTCGTGGACGCCCGGCTCATGGCGCGCGGGACCGACAAGGCGCTCGAGCTCGAGCTGGAGCTCTGCGTCGCGGGCGAGGGGTGCGAGTCCACGATCGCGACGGGAACGCGCGAGGCGCCCTGGGAGGCCTTCGGCGCCCTTCTCGACGGGGCGGCGTCCACGCTCGCCGTGCCCGTTCCGGACGAGGTTGCCGCGGAGTGGCGCACGCCCGGGTCGAAGGACCCCTACGCCGAGCTCATCACCGGGCGAGCCGCCGCGACCTACTACGGGATCCTCCCGCCGCCGGAGGACCCCGCCGACACCCGCGACAATCCGGTTCGCCGGGCCGTCCTCATCGATCCGGAGCAGCCGATCGCGCTGTGGACGTACGCCCGGTGGGAGGTCGGCGCCACGAGTGACGGTGGCAAGGCGACGGACCTGCTCGCGCGCGCCGCGTTGGTTCGCCCGCACTCCCGGATCTTCGACGCGGATCGCGCCACGGTGCTCGGCGCGGTGGGCAAGCCGGATCAGGCCGTGCTCGCCTGGGAGCAGCTCCGCGGCGGCGCCCTGGACGATCCCCGGTTCCTCGAGCCGACCGCGCGCGCCCTCCTCGCGGCCCGCCGCCCCGCCGACGCCCGCGCCGTGCTCGACGTGCTCCCGACGGAATTTCGCTGGGTGCCCCGGGTGGCGGAGCTGCGCGTCGCCGTCACCGAGGCGGTCGACGGTACGGCGGGCCTGGACCCGCTGCTCGCGCACTGGCAGGAGACCGACCCCCGCGCCGTCGCGCCCGTGCGCCGCCGCGTCGACCTCCGCGTCCAAGGTCGGCGGTTCGAAGACGCGTTGACGCTGCTGCCCGCGCTCCGATCCCGCGCTCCCGGGCCCATCACGGACGCCCTCGAGGTGGCGCTCCTCGTCGCGGTGGGGCGCCTGCGCGACGCGGCCGATCGCGCGCCGACCGAGGTGGCCGCCCGTCTCCAGGCCCGCGCCGACCGTGCGCTCGATCCGGGGTCGCGCGTCGATGGCCTCCCAGCGGATGATCTCGACGCCCGCCTCGCGCGGGGCGACGGCATGTTGTACCGCGGCGAGGCGGGAGAGGCGCTCGTCGAGGTGGACCGGGTGCTCGCGGTCCGACCGTGGCGCGCGGAGGCCCACGTCGCGAGGGCCCGGGCGCTCGAGCGCTTGGGGCGCACCGAGGAGTCGAGCGCGGAGTGGCAGCTCGCCTGGGAGATCGACCCCGCGCTGGAGGGCGGCCCCGTCGCGGTGACCCGGATCGCCAGCACGTTCCGCTACGTGGTCCCCGCGCCGCCGGACCAGGCCGCCGTGGGCGCGGAGGCCCCGGTCGGGCGTCTGGGCCCGGAGCTGTAGGGATCGGCGCGCCCTGGTATTCCGCGCCAGCCTGAGACGGGCGTTCGCGCCTCCTCCGATGTAAAGGAGGTGAAAGACGCGAACTATGCACGATGAACGCCGAATGTGTCCCGCGCCCCCGCAGGCGGGCCCAGACGGGCAATTGCGCGCGTGCTCGGTGGTCTATTCTTGGGGCATGAAACGAACGGGACAAAGCGCTGTTCTTTTCGCCCTGTCGCTGACCGCCCTCGTGGGGTTCGCGGCGCTGGCGATCGACGTGTCCGCCGCCCGGGTCTCCCGGCACCAGCTCGGCAATGCCGCGGAGGCCGCTTCTCACGCGGGGGCCGCCCAGCTCGACGGCTCGATCGAGGGCATGAATGCGGCACGCGTGGCCGCGCTGACCGTCGCCGCGGAGAACAGGGTGGAGAATACATCCGTCCTGCTCGACGCGAACGAGGGCAACGCCTCCGATGGGGACGTGGTGCTCGGCTACTGGTCGGCGGGCGCGTTCATCTCCTCGACGGAGCCGTCGGTGGTGACCACCGTCCGCGTCCTGGCGGAGCGGGACGATCTCCGCTCGACCTTCGCGAAACTGGCGTTTGGGGCTGACACATTGTCTGCCGGGGACTACTCGATCGCAGAGGCGGGCGGCCCCGCGGAGTCGCCCTGCCCCTTGCCCATCTCCCTGGCGGACTGCGAGATCGCCGCGGTTTCGGAGTCGTGCGATTTGAACGTGGTGCTCAACAGTGACCGGCTCGACAACGGCGCTTGGGCCCGGAAAGGGGGCTCGCAGGCGAACGCGGCCTACATTGCCGACGCCCTCGACCCGGACGTCTGCGCCGCTCAGAGCGAGACGGGGGAGATCCTGACGCTCAACAACGGCTCGGTGGCCAGCGGCCTTCAGCGCCTCGCGACCGCGGTGAACAACTCCCCGGATACCTGGGACGCCACCACGATGGGTACCCAACCCGCGGCGTTCGCCCAGAGCAGCATCGACCCCTACGGGCACGTCCTCTACGGCCAGATCATGGTCTTCCACGATCCGGGCAACTGCGCCTCCACCAAGTACAACGGCGACCGGGCCATCCTCGGCTACGCCACGGCGGTGGTGTATGACGTGGTCGCGACGGGCGGCAGCAAGTCGTTGCGGATGCGCATCGCGTGTGATGAGGCCCCGGCCAAGGGCGGCGGGGCGTACTTCGGCACGACCGTGCCCCCCCGGTTCGTCCGTTGAGAGAGCTCGTACGTTGAAGGAGGTCGCCTTGAAGGAGGTCCCGTTGAAGGAGGTTGCGCCGGCTCGACGTCCTGCTTTCGGTCGGCGTGGTGGTGCCGCGCTGGAGTTCGCCCTCGTGTTGCCGGTGTTGCTCTCACTCACCGTGGGGATCATCGATTTTGGGTATTACTTCCAGTCGAATGGACGAATGGTGGCCGCGGTTAGGGAAGGCACCCGCCTCGGGGTCACCTATGCGACGGATGACAGCCCGAGCCCCGGCGAGGCGGCTGAAGCGCGAATCGACGAGATCCTGACGCAGTATGGCTTCGATGTCGCGTCCGCGGTTGTGACCACCGAGTACGTCGGGACCGCGCCGGACGAGATGCTCAGGGTGACGGTGACCCTTCCGTTCGATCCGCTCATCGGCCTGATCCGGGTGGGGCTCCCCGACAACCTCGGCGCCTCGATGACGATGCTCCTGGAGCAGCAGGACGGGTAGCCAGAAGGCTGCCTACGGCGCGGCGCCGACGACCTGGGGCGGCGTCGGCAGCTCCTCCACGATCGGCGGCCCGAGGACCGCGCCGGGCTCGATGTTCGCGGGTGTGCACCCGCACGTCGGGCTGGCCGACCAACACGCCTGGCCCGGCACGAGCACGACCGACTCCTCGGCCCGGGCGGCCCCGGGGCACACCCACCCGTCCCCCACGGCGAGCACGGCTACGTAGGCGGCGGGGGCATCACGAACGGGGGTCTCCAACATCGTGATGCCTGGCGTGTTGGCGAGCGGGGCGATCGGGCACGCCCCGAGGATGGGCCGGACAAAGGCGGCCTCCCACGCGCTCGCTTCGAGGAACGCGCGCGCGCTCCGGTCGGCCTCGGTGAGGCGTCCGTCGAGTCGGGCGGTCCAGGCGGTGTCGACCAGCGGGGCGACCGTGGCCGCCGAGCGGATGCGTCGGACCCGTTCGGCTTGCACGCGCGCGGCCTGGCTTGCCTCCCGCCATGCGCTGCCGAACCGCTCGATCCGCCAGCCGAGCTCCACCCGGTCGAGATCCGCGCACGCCGTCCCGCCTCGCGTGGCGGGCACCGGACGGCTCGACCACGCGACCTGAAGCCGGGAGGTGGCGCGCTCGGTCGCGACGGCGGTGGTCAACAGGGCCTCCAGGCGCCCCTCGGCGGCGAGGAGCTCCGGCACGCCCGGGGCGAGCTCCTGGGGGCCAGCCAGCGCACGGCCGACCAGGATGGTCGCGAGCGCGACGATCGACACTCCCCTCACGCCACCTCCTCGTCGGCGAAATAGCGCCGCTCCAGGGACTCGCCGCGTCGCACCTCGGCGATCCGTGCCCCTTCGGACAGGAGCGCGCGCAGGAGCTCGGAAGTGGCGTCCTCGGGGGCGACACCCTCCGGCACCCGGAGGGTGACGACCTCGCTCCGGCCCGTGGGATAGGGCGGCGCGAGGCGTACGAACACCTCGCGGTCCCGACCGGTGAGCGTCGCGAGCGGGCCGGCGCGCGTGCACCGCCCCTTGTCGATGAACACCACCCAGTCGCAGATCTGCTCGAGCTCCGCGAGGTTGTGGGAGCTCACGAGCACGGTGCGACGCCCCTGCTCGGCCGCGATGCGCTCGCGCAGGTGCCGGGCCTGCGTCGGGTCGAGGCCGGAGGTGGGCTCGTCCAGCATCACGAGCTCCGGGCCGCCGAGGAGCGCGGAGGCGACGGTGACGCGCCGACGCATGCCGTGCGAGAGCGTGCCCACGCGGGCGTCCGCCCGATCGGAGAGGAGGACGGCCTCGAGCACCTCGCCGACGGCGCGGTGCGCGCTCGGTCCGTCGAGCCCCTGGAGGCGCGCCCAGACCGTCAACAGCTGGCGCGGCGTCGACGCGGTGGGGAGCTCCGCGTCCTGGGGGAGGATGCCGACCCGTCCTCGATGGGTCTCGGGCGAGAACGGGCCCAGGCCCAGGAGATCGACGCTCCCCTCGTCCGGCGTGAGGAACCCGGCCAGGATCGACATCGTCGTGGTCTTGCCCGCGCCGTTCGGGCCCACGAGCCCGCAGATCGACCCGGCGGGAACAACGAGATCGAGCCCATCGAGCGCGCGCGCCTTCCGATAGCGCTTCACCAACCCCTGGCACCGGATCGCGTCGGCCGCGCTCACAGGTCCCTCCGGGCGAACACCACGTGTCCGAGCGAATAGTAGAGGACGGCCAACACTACGCTCCTTAGGACGGCGCCGCCGAAGATCGCGGGGTCGAGGGACCAGAAGTCAGCCCATGTGGTGGTGGCGATGAACATCCCGGCGAGGTCGGCGATCCTCCCCATCAGCGTGATCCCCGCGCTCTCGTCGAGCCAGTGCGCCGCGATCGGCATGGCCAGGAGGGTGCCCGCGGCCACGACGCGCGCTCCGTTGGGGGAGGGGATCCATTGGGACGCGGCGAGGCCGAGGCCCGCGAAGGGGAGCGCCCACAGGGCTGCCCGCGCGGTGCGACCGAGGATCGACAGGGCGAGCCCGACGGGCGGGTTGCCGCTCATCAGGGTCATCCCCATCCCCCACGCGACCGCGCCGCCGATCAGCGCCGCGACGGCCGCGATGAGGAGCTGCCCCATCAGCTTTCCGAGCCCGATCTGCAGGCGCCCCGTGCGGCACAACAGGTAGCGAACGCTCCGGCTCTTCACCTCGCCGGCGATGGACCCGGACGCGGAGAACAGGAGCACCAGGGGGATCAGCGCCATCGACGCCATGCCGGTCCACAGGCCCAGCAGGGGCTCCTCGAGGAGCTTCGCGGGGTCGGTTCCCGGGCCGACGATCCCGCCGACCATCCGCGTGACCTCGGGGTTCGTGAGCAGGGTCTCCATCATCGCGCCGGGGCGCTCCGTGGCGGGCACACCGAGCGTGCTGGCCGCGGTCTCCTCGAAGGTCTTGAGCATCTGCACGAGGATCCACGTCGCCGCGGCGATCCCGCCGGCGTAGGCGAGGAGCACGAGCTGGAACAGGCGCGTGCGGACGGCCTCGCCGAGCTCGTACACCGCCACCCACCAGACATCCGCCGCGAAACGGCTCACTCGCTGGCCCCCATCCGCCGAGCCCCCCTTCGCCGAGCCCTCATTCGCCGAGCCACGGCTGGCCGCCCGGGCCCGCCACGCCCTCGAGCCGCACGAGCGACTCGAGCGCATCCCCGGAGAGATAGGAGAAGGGGTCCACCGCGGCCTCGTCGACCTCGGCGTACACATCGGCCGGAACCGCCTTCTGGAGGCGATCGTCCGCGGCGATCACGATGTCGAGCGCCTCGGCGGCAAAGTCCATCACGTCGCGACGGTCGACCTCACCGGAAGCCACCGCGGACTGCACGAACGCGTCCACCTCGGTCTTGAGCTCGCGGTTCATCTGGTCCATCGCGTCGGTGACGGCGGCGACCTCGGCGTCCTCGAGGCCACCCTGCTCGACCAGCGCGGCGAGCGCCTGACCGCGCCGCGCGTCGAGCGCCGTGTTCATCGCCGCGCGGAGCTGCTCGGGGGTCTCCGGTGGGGCGCCGTCGACCGGGGCGGCGTTCTCGCCCCCGGTGGGGGGCTGATCGTCGGTACCCTCGACGGGATCGGCGCCCTCCACGTTGCGCACGGTGCGCTCGGCGCCGGCCGACTCGAACGTCGAGGGGTCGGCACGCAGGATCGACCGGATGCTGTCCGCGGCGCCGCTCCGGCACGGCTTGCCTCCCGCCTCCTTCAGCGCGTCGAGCTCCGAGCGCATGGTCAGGAGCTCGCCGCGCGGCTGCCACGCGCCGAGGACGATCCCCACGACGAGCGCGATGACGGCAGGGAAGAAGGGCTTCAACGTGCACCGGGGAGGTGCGACTCCCTAATCGGTGTGGACGCGGCGCGGCACCTGCCTGCCGGAACCCCCGGCAGGTAGTCATCGACCGGAGGCGGGATTCGTCTTGACAGGTAAATAGAACCATGAGAATCTGTATGAACGTCACGCGCGCCCGTAGCCGCCATCCGAGGTTTCCATGCTCCCCGAGTCCCTCCGCTTCCCTCCTGGCGGAAAGCCCTGGCTGTTGTACGGTTTGTTCGGGGCGAGCCTCGTCCTGAACCTCGCGCTGGCGGTCAAGTACAGCGGCGGGGACGAGATCGCGCCGGAGGAGCCCGGCCAGGCGGAGTCCGCGCCGATCGTCGCCCCGATCGGGGACGAGACGACCATCTCGAACCCGTCCGTCCCGGCGAACCTCGTGGCGCCGCTCCCGGAGCCGCTGGGCGTGGCGCGCGCGGCCGGCACCGAGGTGTTCACGGGCGTCGTCACCAGCTCGCTGTCCGTGACGTTCCAGGCCGCCACGGCCGCCAATCCCGCCGCCCTCACCGCGGTCTACGCGCGGCTGTTCGCGTGGGACGTCGATCTGCGGCGAGACCTCCACAAGGGTGACACGGTCGAGGTTCTGTATGAGCAGCCCGACGGCGCCGAGCCGCTCGTGCTCGCGGCGCGCCTCCGCAGCCAGCCCGGCACCGGCACCGAAAAAGTCTTCTCGGCATGGCGCTACCAGGCCCCTGGCGACCGCTTCCCGTCCTACTGGTCCGACACCGGCGAGGAGGTGCCCCGCCGCCTCATCGACGGGCCGCTCCCCGACTATGAGCAGATCACGAGCCTCCTGAAGGATCGCCCCACCCACGAGGGCATGGACTTCAAGACCCCGATCGGCACGCCCATCGTCGCGCCCCGGGCGGGCCGCGTCACGCGGACCAACTGGAACCACGCGGCCAACGGGAACTGTGTCGAGGTGCAATTCTCGGACGGGGCGACGGCCAAGTTCCTCCACATGAACGAGAACGGCGTCAAGGACGGCCAGACCCTCTCCGCGGGCACCGAGATCGGGAAGACCGGGAACACCGGGCGTTCTACCGGCCCGCACCTGCATTATCAGCTCGAGCGAGGCGGTCGCGTCCTCGACCCCACGGAGTACCACGGCACTCTCCGCCGTCAGCTCCCCCCCGACGCGATGCCCGGCTTCGAACAGGCACGCAAGGAGCTCGCGGAGCAGCTCGACGGGCGGTTGGCCTCGCGCTGAGCTGCCGGCTCGGTCGGGGCGCGTCCCCGCCCTGAGCGGCGGGGCCGGGCGCCTACGGGCTCGCCCTCTCGGGCTCGGTCCGCCGGGCAAAGCCCCGGCGGGACCGGCCGCGCGGGGCGCGCGTCCGCCCTGCGGTGCCCTCGCGCGTGCTTGGCGATGCAAAGGAGCCGAGTGGGTGCCCGCGTCGCCGGGTACGACGGTCGCGCGGCTCGTGCGCGAGCTGATCACCTCCGCAGCGTCCGGCCGGTAGGCCGCGCGAGGGGGCCAGAGGGCACGCCGCGCGTGAGCGAGGCGTGGTTCGGGGCCCCGGCGGGCACCGCCGCCGCCCCAACGGAGGCCGGAGGCCGAACCCCGGCGGACACCGACCTGGGCGTCCTCGCCCGGGTCGCGCCCTTCAGCGCCGACGCCGCAGCCCCGGCACCATCAGCGCGATGAAGAAGGGCAGGAACCGCACGCCCACGCCCGAGTGGGCGCAGCTGGTCCCGCCGTCGCAGCCGCCGTCCGCGCCGCAGCCGCTGTCGGTGCCGCCGCAGCCCCCGGCGTCGTCGCAGCCGAGCTCGGCGCCGATGTCGATGTCGCCCGTGTTGATGCCGCCGTCTTCGCAGCCGATGCTGCCCCCCGCGCAGCCCGAGAGCTCGATGGGCTCGACGTCTTCGATGTCGAGCACCGCGTAGCCGCCGAGCCAGCTGTCCTCCGGCAGCCACCAGATCCACCCGAGCCCGATCCCGCGCCACGAGGGAATCGCCACGCTCGGGAGCTCGGGGAGGAAGGAGCCGAGCAGCGTCGGCACGAAGGCGGCGAGGCCGTCGGAGAACCCCTCGGGGAGCAGCTCGTGGTCGTCCTCTACGAAGCTGAGCTGGTCGTCCACCACGATGCCGGGGGTCAGGACGCCGTCCGCGAGCGGGAGATCGAGGCCGATGGAGCCCGCCAGGGTGACGCCGAACACGCGTGCTTCGCGACCGTCGATCGCGCCATAGGCGGCGAGGTTCAGCCCGTCGAGGTTCACGCGGAGCGGGGCGCCGTCGTCCGAGAAGGACGTGGTGGGCGCGGCGAGGGGCCGTACGGCGAGCGCGAGCGGCACGGTCACCGGGAAGAGGGCCTCCCAGGGCTCCCCGAACACCGGGCCGAAGAGGGACGAGTCGAGCGCGGCGCCGCCGAGATCGGCCACGTCGATGCAGAGGGCGCCGGTCTGATACGCGGCGAAGAGCACCTGGTCGACGAAGGCCTTGTTCACGACAGCCGCGGCGTCGTACGCCAAGGCGTCGTCCGGGGCGAGGCCGTCGAGCGTGGGCCAGGCGTCGATGCTGCTCGGGGCACTACCGCCCGGTACGCAGGCGGACACGACGGTCGGGGCCACCGAAGCGCCGAGGCCGATGAACAGGCCGCTCGACGTGATGGCGAAGCTGGACGGCGCCAGGGTGAGCGCCACCTCCCCTTCGCCGAGGGCGAGGGAGGTCTCGATGACGAGCGCGCCGAGGGCGTCCTCGAGGGTGGGCTCGATGGTGGAGCCGAGGTCGGCGAGCGAGGGCGCGACGGCGTCCTCGAGGATCCGGGTGATGAACTCCGGATCCGACCCGAGCAGCGTCCCGATGGCGTCGGCGAGGACGCAGCCGTCGAGGGGATTGCCGATCGGCGCGAGGTCGAACGTGACGGCGCCCGCGGTCGCGTCGAACACGCCGTCGGCGTAGGTGATGCCGATCGGGACGTGGACCTCGAGCGAGACCGTGGGGAGCTCGACGCTGCACGTCTCCGCGAGGTCGACGAGCGGGGCGCAGTCCCCCGTGGCGGTGAGGGCCGACGCCGACGACGAGAGCGCGCCGTAGACGATGAGCTCGAGCTGCCCGGCGGATGGGGCAAGCTCGACGATCTGGATGTCGAGCTCGAGCGTCAGCGGGGCGAGGGCCCAGGAGAGGGTCTGGGTCGGATCCGCGTCGTCGCACGCGAGCTCGCCTCCGAGGCCGCCCACGGGGAAGGCGTCGGGCATGATGCCGGCGATGGCCTGGCCCAGCCGGTCGAAGCCACGCTCCGAGACGTGGACGCCGACGGCGCTCTCCACGGGTTCGTACGCGAGGGCGGCGGCGGCGAAGATCATCAACATCCGCCCATCATCGCGGAATCAAGGCGCGGGGTCCACACGATACAGCGTCGCTTGTACGGTTGACCCCGCGCTGGGCTCGGAGGGCAGCCGCGCGACGGGGGTGGCGACCAGCGATGCCGCCGCGGCGGCGGCCGCGACCTTCCTCTCGTCTGGGCTCCAATTGTAGATCATCGGTGCGCTCGCGCGTACCGACAGGAACCAGCCGTTCTCCGCGAGGCGGAGGATCGCCTCCGGGTCCGCCGCGCCGTTCGCGCGGGCGCCCCACGCGTGGGTCACCGCGACCTCGGGGGCGCGCGCCTCGAGCATGCCGTACAGCTCATAGTCGCAGGCCACGAGGTGGGTGACCTTCTGCGCGCGCAACATCTCTACGAGGGCGGTCTGGCCTGCCTCGGTGAAGGAGGGCATGCGGATGGTGTTCACGATGCGATCGGTGTCGGCGAGATGGAGGACGCCCGCGACCAGGAAGGGCGACACGAACACGCCGGCGAAAACGCCCCGCAAGAGCGAACGCGGCGGAGCGAGGGTGCCCGCGAGGCGGTCCGCCGCGAGCCCCACGAGGAGCGCGAGGGGCACCGAGGCCTGCGCCAGGTGGTGCAGATCGCGGTTGGCGACCGCGAGGACGGCGATCTGAAGCGGCACCGCGATGGAGAGGAAGCGGAGGAGCGCGCCGGAGGCGCTCGGATGCGCGGCCCTCCGGGCGTGTACGCGCCACTCGACCGTGATCCCGGCGATCGTGGCGACGAACCCGACGAGCCGGAGGATCGAGACGGGGGCGACGGCCTCGGCCCCGTAGGCCCGGGCGAAAAACGCGGCGGGGTTTCCGAAGAAGTAGACGAGGTTGGTCAGCCCCTCTCGCGCCGGTGACGCGCCGGACCAGCCCCCCCACAGCCGCGCGAACTGCAGCCCAATTGTGTCGTGCGACACGATGTGCGGGAGCGGGAGGAGGAGCTGGTGCACGTTCGCGACGAACAGGGGCGCGGTGCAGAGCAGCGGGATGCCGAGGAGCACGCCGAGGCGCGCGGGAGGCGGTGGCCGCAGGTCGGGACGATCCGACCGGGTGAGCACCACAGCGATGCCGTAGGCCACGAGCGTGGCGGCGAACGTGGCCTTCGCCGCGAGGCCGAGGCCGACGCCCAGCGCGATCGCCACCGCGCCGTGGGTGCCGCCCCTCCACCGGCGGCTCCAGAGCGCCCACACCACGAGCAGCGCGGCGGCCTGGAGGAGGATCTCCGTGCCGCCGAGCACCTTTCGATAGAAGACGAAGCACCAGTCGGTCGCGAGCACCCAGGCGGCGGCGCCGGCGGCGGTGCGGGTGCCGTGGAAGAGGAGGAAGCGGTGCGCGAGGAGGAGGAGCAGCGCGCCGAGGGCCACGTGGGTGGCCGTGCCCGCGGCGATCGACCCGGTGAGCGCTCGGGCCGCTCGCGCGGGCCAGTCCGCGATGCCGCCCGTGTAGGCGTTGATCGCCAGCGGGAGCTCGGCGGCCCCGAGCACAAGCGATTCGGTGGGACGGGTGCGCGCGGCCCGGAGGAGCCCGCCCGCCTCGGCGCCGCTCAGGGGAGGGTCGAGCGCCACGAGCACCGTCGGCGCCCGTGGCAGTGCCCAGCCGATGGCGACCTCTCCGACGAGGCCCACCGCGCGCACGGTCCAGAACGCAAGGCCGAGGTAAGCGACGAGCGCGCCGAGGGCCATCCATGAAGATCGGCTGGGAAAGAGAATCATCGACGAATCGGGAATGCCCGGGCGGCGCGAGGCCTTCTCGGGTTGATTCCACCTGGATTCTGCGCGGTCCACACCCGGCAGCTATAGTTCGATGAGCGCCCCAGTGGCGCGGGAGCGGCGATGAGCGACAACCGACCCGAGACCCCGGCCCCGTCCAAGAAGCCGCCCGAGCCCAGCTGGCTCGATCAGCTTCGCGATCGGTTCGCCGAGCTGATGGACAGCCTCGTGGAGCCCCCGATGCCGGTGCCTGTCCCCGTGCGGCCCCGCCGGTAGGAGCGCCCGGGCGGCCTCGCCGCTGGGAGAGAAGGCGGGCAGAATCAGCCCGTCAGCCAAAAAAGCGAACCCCCGGGCACCTTGCGGCGCCCGGGGGCCCTCTTGGCGTGCGCTCCCTCCTGGCGCGTGCCAGGAATTCGCTCACGCGGCCGATTTATTCGGCGTTCTCGGCGGCGGTGTCGTCGTCGGTGCTGCCGGAGCAAGCAACGAGGGAGGCGGCGAGAGCGGCTACGAGGGCGAGAACGAGCGCGGGCTTGAACATGTTGATGTCTCCTCTTGCGGTGAGCTCCGGATGCGGACCGGCGGCCGTGTCGCTGCCAACAACCGTGCGGACACGATTGGTTGCCTTGCAGCGCGAAGCACTATGACCGATCGATTCAAGCTCGTCAAGAGTGTGACAGTTGCTCACCGCACGAGACGCCGCCGCCGCGCGAGCGAACCCAGGGTCAACAGCCCGAGAAGGGCGAGGGATCCGGGCTTCGGGCCCGTGGCGCACCCGCACAGAGTGCTGCTGCGCTTCACGGCATCCTCGTCACAATCCTCGTTGAGGAGCTCGTCGCAATCGTTGTCGACGTTGTCGTCGCAGAGCTCGGCCGCTCCCGGGTAGACCGTGCTGCGGCCGTCGTCGCAGTCGGCGCCTCCCGAGGTGGGGGAGGCGTGCCCGTCGCGATCGGCGTCGTAGTTGTCCGTGCCGTTGCAGTCCTGGTCGATGAAGTCGTCGGGGATGTCGACCGTGCCGACGAGCAGGGTGGGGTCGGCGTCGTTGCAGTCGCCCTGCTCCGGGGTCTGGCCATCGCCGTCACCGTCCACGCGCAGATCGTCGTCGTCCGCGAGGCCGTCACAGTCGTCGTCCACGCCGTTCGTCGGGTCCGCGGCGCTCGCGTGCACGAGCGGATTCGTGTCGTCGCAGTCATCCACCGAATCGAAGTGATCATCTCCGTCGAGGTCCACCCCGACGGCGTCGTCGGCCAGGCCGTCGCAATCGTTGTCGATGCCGTCTTCCTGCCCGATGTCGTACGCCCCCGGGACCCGGTCGGTGCGCGTGTCGTCGCAGTCGCCTTCCAGCTCCGTGTACCCGTCGCCGTCGTCATCGCCGGCCGCCGTGCCCTCGTCGCTGAGGCCGTCGCAGTCGTTGTCGGCGCTGTCCATGATCTCGGGCGCGCCGGGGTGGGTCGCGATGTTGTGCTCATCGCAGTCCGCGGCGGCCGGATAGCCGTCGCCATCGAGGTCGAAGTCCGCCGGGAGGTCGGTGTCCCCGGTGTCGTCGATCACGTCGGTGTCCGCCGTGTCGTCGGGGCCCCCGGTGTCCACCGGGATGTCCTCATCCACGATCCCGTCGCAATCGTTGTCCTTGTCGTCTTCGCGCTCGGTCGCGAACACGAAGGTGTTGGCGTCGTGATCGTCACAGTCGAACACGACGGGGAAGCCGTCCGCGTCCCGGTCGCTCCAGCTCGCCTCGCTGCCGCCGAACGCGCCCAGGTCGGTGACCGAGCCGTCGGGATCGGTGCCGCCCGTGCCGGCGTTCCGCATCGGTGACGTGGGGGTCGGGCGCAGATCGATCTGCTCGAACGGAAGCGTGGTGCTCCAGTTCGCGAACCGGGGATCGGCCACCGTGACCGCGGAGAGCGGCGTGCCCGTGCAGTTCGACGTGTCTTCCGTGTTGAACGCGATTCCGTTCGGGAAGGTGAGCGCGTACCCACTGAAGCAACGGAGGGCGACGGGGTTGTCACGGAACGCCGAGTTGGTGACCGTCGACCCGAACAGCGCGCCGGTCGCGCTCGTGGTGGTGCCGACCGCGACGAGATTCGCGGCGTCCGAGGGCTCGGTCTCGAAGACGAACCCCCACGCGCCGCCGATGGCGACACAATTGCGAAGGGTCGACGAGGACTTGATCGCGAACCCGTAGTTGGTCGGGTGGTAGCTCACCGAGCGTTGAAGGGTGGGCTCCCCGCCGGTGACGATGAACGCGGTGAGGCCGGCGTTCCACACGCCGACCTCCTCGACCAGGGGCGTCCCGCCGGAGACGAGGACGCCGTAGGTGGCCGGGTCCTTGATGTAGAGCTCGCGGAGGGTCGGGGCGCCGCCCGCGATGAGCACCGCGGTCGCTGGCGCGGGCGAGATGGTGAAGCCCTCGAGCGTGCCAGCGTCGAGCCGGATGCTGGCGGTGGGCGACAGGACGGTGACCGCCGGGCCGTCCGCGGAGACGACCGTGAGGTTGCGACCCCGCAGATCGAGGTCTTCGGCGTAGGTGCCTGCCTCCACTCGGATCGTGTCGCCCCCGGTCGAGGCGGTGACAGCGGCGTTGATGGTCGCGTAGGCCGCGGTAGGCCCCACATCGAGGGTGGCCGCACGGGCGGTGGAGACGAGGAGCAGCAGGGTCATGGCTACATCGTAGCGAAACGCGCGTTGGAAAGACACGCCCGCGGGGGGCGAGGTTGACGGCTACTCCGCGGTACGGTAACGGCACTCCCTCGCGGAGCGGGCCCTGTACGCGCGGATGAACCTCGGCCGTCTGTGGCTTCCCGCCGTGGTGCTCGCCGCCCAACTGGGGCTGCTTGCGCTGTTCGTGGTGGACTGGCGGCTCCCCGTCGTCCTGACCGCGGGGTTCCTCATCGGGGCGATCCTGCTCGACCGGCCCGTCTGGGCGGTAGGGGGCATGCTCGCCGCCCGCCTGCTCTCCACGGGGACCACGTCCTTCTTCACCATCGGCAAGATCAGCATCGGCCTGTTCGAGCCGGTGCTGCTCGTCGCCCTGATCGCCCTGGGCCTCCGCGCGGTGTTCGCCGGGATGACCTTGTGGCGGCCGTGGCCCTGGCAGCCCGTGTTCCTCGCCATCATGGGCTGGAACGTGGTCGGGCTCGCGTGGTGCACCAAGATGTCGGACGGCGCCAAGGAGATCGTGACTCTCGGGGTGATCCTGGCGACATCATCCGTGATCCTCGCGTTCCTCCGCACCTGGGACGACGTGAAGATGGCGGTGTGGGCCTGGATCGGCGCCTGTGTCGGGATCGGCGTCCTGGCCCTCTTCGGGGACGCCTTCGGGCTCACCGACTACGGCAGCCAGTGGCAGGCGTCGTCCTCCGGCGGCCGTGAGACAGGCCTCGGCCAGCAGCCCAATTGGTTCGCGATGAACCTCATGTTCGTCGTCCACACGTGCGCCGCCTTCGCGCTCGTGCAGAAGCGGGCGGTCTTGCGGTGGGGCCTCCTGCTGGCCACCCTGTTCATCTTCTTCTCCATGATGACGAGCGGGTCGCGCGGGGGAGCCTACTCCATCGTGATCGGTGGGATGCTCGTCGCGCTCGGACAGCCGCTGTTCCGAAAGTGGTTCATGCGCTTTGCCGTGGTGGGCACCCTCTTTTTCGGCCTGGCAGCGGCGGGTGATCTCGGGGACATCGGCAAGGGCCTCAACCGCATCTCGAGCAACGTCGACGTGCTGTTCACGCGGGACATCCGCGGCCTGAATTGGGCGGCGTGTATCGGCATGTTCCGTGACAGCAACATGCTCGGCATCGGTCCCGGCGGCTACATCGACAACCTCCAGAAGTACAGCGATTGGTTGTACCACTCGGTCTATCGCTACCCGCACGGGATCATGTGGGGCCAGATTGCCCACGGAGGCCTCGTCGGCGTGGGCCTCCTCGTCGCGCTGGTCGTCGTGATCACGCGCATGGCCGCGCACACGATCCGGGACACGAGGGGTACGGAGGCGGAGGTGCTGGCTTGGGCGATGCCGGCCAGCATGGCGGGCTATTTCGCTTGGAGCTTCGTCGAATTCAGCCTGGACGAGAAGCCGTTCTGGGAGTGGCTCGCCGTCTACACGGCGCTGCACCTCGTCGCGAAGCGCGCCCGCGAGCCCGGCGGCACCCCCATCCCCAAATGGACGTTCTCCCTCAAATGACCGACGCATTCCTCCCGGTGGACGCCGTCCTCTGGTCCGTGGCGGCCGGCCTGCTCGCGCTGGCCCTCTGGCTGAGCCGAGGGGGCGGCCCGGGCTGGGATCCGGCCTCGTTCTTCGGCGCGACGCTCTCCGCGCTGTTCGGTCCCGGCAAGCTCCCCCTGACCGGGGGGCCGGTGCCCAAGGAGGGCTTCGAGGGCACCCCGGACGAGCTCGCGGCGGTCGACGATCCGCAGACCCGGCTCGGCCCAGGGTGCGGCTGGAAGGAGATCGCGGCCTGGGCGGAGCCGGTCCCGGCGACCGTCTCCCGCCGGTTGGAGGGGGTCCGGCTCGTGTGGTTCGAGGCGCCGCCCGTGCACATCGAGGGGATGGAGCCCGTCGTGCTCGACAGCGTCGACATGGCGGCCCTCCTGCCCCTCCTCGGGCGCCCGGACCTGCGCCTGGTCGTCGCCGCCCACCAGCGCGCCGACGCCGTGCTCCGCCTCCTCCACGACGCCCCGGGCGTGCGCGATCGGCTGCGCGCCGTGCTCCTCGTGGCGCCCACCCTCGACGCTTCCTGGCTGGCCCAGCACTTCACCCATCTCGCCTACGACGTGGAGGTCGCGCGGGAGGTCCCGTTCTTCACCTTGCGTGCGGGGGAGGGGGCCGAGGGCCAACGCCTCCCGGACCCGCCGACGCCGCCGACCGGTCGGCGCGCCGTGGCGGTGGCCGACCTCGGGGTGCTCCCAGCCGACCTGCTCCGCGATCCGAGAGTGGGGCGCGCGCTCTTGGTGCTGTGCGCCGCGTTGGGCTAGTGCTACCATCTCGTCGCCCTGGTGACCGACATGCGTAGTGGCTTCCTCTTCGTCTCCCTGCTCTCTCTCTCCGCCTGTACCGGCGGCTCCGGCGGCACGGACACCGATCGCCCCCCCAAGGACGCGGTCGACACGGACGACACGGACACGACGCCCGACCGGGAGATCACCATCACCATCGCGGCGCCCGCGGCGGGCCGTGAGTTCGACTCCGACCAGGCCGTGCCGCTCGAGGTCACCGCGAAGAACGGCTCGCGGTCGACCGACATCGACAGCGCCACCTGGACCATCGGCGGCTGGACCGGCGAGGGCGTCAGCACGCAGGCCACCGGGCTCCCTTCGGGCGCGCACACGGTCTCGGTCGAGGCGGTGATCGACGGCGACACCTACACCGAGTCGGTCGACATCACGGTCCTCGAACCCGCGGTCACGGTGTGGGCCTACGCTGGCGTGCTCGAGGCGGACGTGATCGTCTCGACGCAGGACTTCGGGGACTTCGACGATCATTGCTCCACCTCCGTGAGCATCGCGCTCGACTCGGGCGTCCTCACGGGGTCCGGCACCTGCGCCGTTTTCGACGACTTCGACTTCGACCCCATCAACTTCGTGATGGAGGGCAACGTGCGCAGCGGCGCGGTCACCGGCGCCCTGGTGATGACGTTCGACGGCACGGAGGCGCGCACGCCCTTCGACGGTACCGGTACGGCCGGCGCGGCGCTCACGGCCACCTTCGACAGCACCCATCGGGACTCCGGGAACTCCGTCCGCATCGTGGGAAGCTGGTCGGCGACGCCCCAGTAGGCCATAGGGGCGGCATGCACCCTTTCCAACGCACCGAGCTGCTCCTCGGAACGCCCGCCTGGAACCGCCTCGGCGCGGCACGCATGATGGTCGTCGGCCTCGGGGGGGTCGGCAGCTACGCCGCGGAGGCGCTCGTGCGCGCCGGGGTCGGGCACATCACGCTGGTCGACTTCGACAAGGTCTGCCTGACCAACCTGAACCGCCAGCTCCACGCCACGCGCCGCACGGTGGGGGCGGCGAAGGTCGGGATCATGGCGGAGCGCTGCCGCTCCATCAACCCAAAGGCCACCATCGTCGCGGAGCAGGTGTTCTACGAGGCCGGCACCTCCGAGCGGCTCCTGGCCCCGGGCTACGACTACGTGCTCGACGCCATCGACAACATCACCGCCAAGCTCCACCTCCTCGAGGCCTGCGTGGCGCGCCAGCAGCCGGTGATCGCCTGCATGGGCGCGGGCGGCCGGACGGACCCGACGCGCATCCGGGTCACCGATCTCGCCAAGACCCACAAGGACCCCATGGCGAAGGTCATCCGCAAGGAGCTCCGCGCGCGCGGGATCACGACCGGGATCGAGGCGGTGTGGACGGATGAAGAGCCGAACGTGCTCGACGCCGACGTGGCCGACGCCTTCCACTGCATCTGTCCCGACGAGAACGATCACCACAGCTGCGACAAGCGCAACGTCGTACAGGGCACGGTGTCGTGGGTGCCGTCGATGTTCGGGCTGATGATGGCCGGGACCGCGGTGAATCGCCTCCTCGGCCGCCCGGTCCAGTCCGCCGACCGCGGCGAGTAACCGATGCCCGTCTGGGTCGACCTCGGCGCCGCGTGGCTGCGCATCGGCCTCTTCGGCTTCGGCGGCGGCCCGTCGGTCATTCCGCTGATCCGGCACGAGTGCGTGGAGCGCTACGGCTGGATGACCGACGCCGAGCTGCTCGACGCGCTCGCCTTCGGCAACGCGCTCCCGGGCCCCATCGCCGTGAAGCTCGCCGCGCACGTCGGGATGCACGCGGGCGGGGCCGTCGGTTGTGCTGTCGCGTTGGCCGCGCTGAACATTCCGAGCATCGCGATGATGCTCGCCCTCGCGGCGCTCTACAGCCGCTACCGGGATGCGCCGGGCGTGGCGGGGGCGATGGCCGGCGTGCGCCCTGCCGTCGTGGGCCTCCTCGCCTACACCGCGTGGAGCCTCGCTCCCGACGGAGTGCGGAACACCAGCGGCGGCCTCCTGGCCGGGGCGGCGTTCGCCGCGCTGCTGTTCAAGGTGCACCCCGCGGTGGTGATGGCGGCGGCGATGGGGATCGGCGCCCTGTTCCTCCGCTAGCTCCTTCAGCTCCCGGTGGACGCGTAGCGGACCAGCCCGAAGCGGAACGCGCCGTACCCGAGGGCCAGGGCCGCGAGCCCGACGAGGGGCTGGGCGAGCGCATAGACGTGCCACTCCGGGCGATCCATAAGGAAGGAGGCCGGATAGAAGCCCGCGAAGCCGAGGGGGAGGGCCCAGGTGAGGAGCAGGCGAACCGGCGACGAGAACAGATCGATCGGGTAGCGCGCGAAGGTCGAGAGCTGGAACACGAGCCCGACGGCCGTGCCGCGGTGGTGCAGGTGGAAGCCGGCGGACGACACGATCGTGAGGAGCCCCCCGAGGACGCAGGCGCCGCCGAGCAGGAGCACGGGGAGCATCACCCAGTGCCAGGCGGGCACCGCCCCCAGCCCCGGCGCCGCCACGATCATGACGGCGCCGCCGAGCAGCGCGATCGGCAGGTCCTCGAGCGAGACGTTGTCCAGCAACACGTGGACGTAAGGATCGACCGGACGCAAGAGCACACGATCGAGCTCGCCGCCGACGATGTAGCGCTGGTTGAGCACCCAGAGGCCCTGGAAGATCACGAAGAACAGCCCGACCACGCACTCGGCGAAGCCCCAGCAGAACAGCACTTCGGAGGGGGAGTAGGCGCCGAGGCCCTGAACGTGGAGGAAGAGCGTGTCGAGGAACACGAGGCCGACACCCGCGAGGAGCACGTCGCCCAGGGCGTTCACGGCGAAGTCGAAGCGGTAGGCGAGGCGCACCTTGAGCCGCTGCGCGAGGAACTTGCGGAGGAGGTGGGTCATCCCCCTTGTACCGTCAGGGTCCGCGCCGCCGCGCGCCACGCGAGGACGCCGAGGACCGCGAGCCCGCCGGCCCACGCGGCCTGCTGGAGCAGCAGCGGGCCCACCGACACGCCGCGCTCGAGAAAGATGGTCGCCGGGGTGTGGGCCATGGCCCGGAAGGGGAGGGCGTACACGAACGGCCGGAGCGCGGGCCCGAACAGCTCGAGCGGGATGAGCGCCCCCGAGAACACCGACACGAGCGTGCCCTTCAGGTGGGTGAGCCCGGAGATGTTCTGCATCGGCAGGGCGGCGACGCCGACGAGGAACGAGAGCCCGTAGTTGGTGGCGTGGCCGAGGACCAGGGAGACCAGAAAGAGGAGCCAGGTGGACGCGCGGGCCGGGAACGGCACGTCGAACACGAGGAGGAACACGACCAGGAGCGGAAGGCTCTGGACCAGCAGCGTCGCGAGCGCACGGCCGAGATCCCGGGCGTACCAGAAGCGTTGCAGGCTCATCGGGCGCAGCAGATCCGCGCCGATCTGCCCATCGCGGAAGCGGCGGCCGATGTCCTCGTTGACGCGCGTCGCGACGAACGAGACCGCCACCCATGCCACGAGCACGTATGCGCGCAGGTCCGCAGCGGGGATGCCGGCGACGGTGTCCTTGCCCCGGGTCGCGACGGCCCACAACGAGCCGTTCAGCGCCGCGACGATGCTGATGGAGACGAGCTGGATCGCCACCTCGGCGCGGTAGGCGAACACGTGCGTGAACCCGATTCGCCAGGCGGCGCCGAAGGCCTTCATCGGGCCTCGTAGAAGGCGGCCACGAGCTCCTCGAGCGAGGGATCGACCAGGCGGAGGTCGACCACGTCGGCGCGGTCGAGCACGCCCCGGATGAGCTCCGGGGCGGACGCGCCGGCCGCGAGGGGAAGGTGGAAGGTGTCGGGGCCGGCCCGGGTCGCGGCGAGGCCGAGGAACAGCGCGGCGGCCTCGCCGTCGGAGGCCGGGGCGCGGAGCTGCACGTGGAGCGCGCGGCGCCCGCCGAGGCGCGCGGTGAGGGCGTCGATCGCACCGTCATGGAGCAGCTTCCCGTCCGCGAGCAGCAGCACGCGCGGACAGAGGGCGCTCACGTCGGCCAGGTCGTGGGTCGTGAGCAGGAGGGTGGTGCGCCCCGTGTCGCGGAGCTCGGCGAGAAAGGCGCGCAGCCGGAGCTTGACGGCCACGTCGAGGCCGATGGTGGGCTCGTCCAGGAGCAGGTACCGCGGGTCGTGGAGCAGGGCGGCGGCGAGCTCGCAGCGCATCCGTTCGCCGAGGGAGAGCTGACGGACGGGGGTGCGGAGGAGGGGCCCGATGCCGAGCACGTCGTCGAAGTGGGCGAGCCGCGCGCGGTAGGTGGCGGCGGGCACCTCGAACATGGCGGCGAGGAGGTCGAAGGCCTCGATGACGGCGAGGTCCCACCAGAGCTGCGTGCGCTGGCCGAACACGACGCCGAGCTGGCGCACGTGTCGGGCGCGATCGTTCCAGGGGTCGAGCCCGGCGGCGCGCACGCTGCCCGAGGTGGGCTTGAGGATGCCGGTGAGCATCTTGACCGTCGTGCTCTTCCCGGCGCCGTTGGGGCCGATGAGGGCGACGGTCTCGCCGGCCTCGATGCGGAAGTCGACCCCGGCGACCGCTGTGCGCTCCTGATGGTCCGTGCGGAACAGATCGCGCAACGAGCCCGTGAGGCCGCGGCTGCGATCGAGCACGCGGAACGTGCGGGTGAGACCCTGGGCGAGGAGCACGGAGTGGGGCTAACCTCGCGGTGGGGGCCGCACCCGAGCGGGGGGGGTGAGGTGGGGCGAAGGGGCCCGTAAGCGGAGTTCTGTTCCCTGGCGGAGTCGCCCCCGCCGGGGTGGAGACCATTCCTCTACGTCGGCCGTTACCGGACGACTTCAGCAACCAACCCGGGCCTCAAACGGACGAGCAGTCCTGGCCCTCTTTGGTCTTGCTCCGGAGGGGGTTTACCTGGCCGATCCCGTTACCGGGACCGCCGGTGCGCTCTTACCGCACCCTTTCAATCTCACCGGGATCTTTCGACCTCCCTACCTCGCCGGCCCGCGACCACGGGGGATGGGACCGGCAAGTTTGGCGGCGCGGCCATGGTTTGCACCGTGGTCGCGTCCGGGCGTTCTTCTCTCTGTTGCGCTTTCCTCCAGCTTGCGCTGACCGGGCGTTACCCGGCCCCCTGCTCTGTGGAGCTCCGACTTTCCTCCCGTGTCCGACACGCCCCGAGTTTCCCCTGGGCGCGCGGCCACCGGCGGCCTCCTGGGCCCCTTCGACCCGCACGCGGTCTAATCCCCGGACGCGCGGTCGGCCACGGCGGCGGGCGACTGGTCAGCCCGGGAGGAGGTACCCGCCGCAGCCGACGCACGTGTGGACCGCCTTTTTCATCAACACCTCGTTGAGCTTCTGCGGCGCGACGCGCATGTGGCAGGCGGAGCACGATCCGTCGTCCACGTTGACGAGCGCCACGCGCTTGCGTCGACGGAGCTCGCTGTAGGAGTCGTGGTAGAGGGGGGGGAGCTCGGACCAGACGCGCTCCCGGGCCTGCAGCGCGGCGGTTAGCTCCACCCGAAGGGGGGCGTCGCGCGCGGCGAGGGCCTGGCGTGCCGCGCGCTCGTCGGCTTCGGCGCCCACGCGGGCCTTCTCGGCCTCGGCGAGCGCGACCGTCGCCTTGTCGATGCCATCGAGGAGATCGAGCCCCTTGGTCTCCAGCTCGTCGACCAGCGCGATGCAGTTCGCGAGCTGCCGCTCGGCGATTGCGTAGTTTGGCGCCGAGCCGTCGTCGAGCATGCGCTTCGTGACGTCGCGCTTCTGGGCGTAGCTGTCGAGCTCGCGGTTGTTGACCCGCTCGCTGCTCCTCACCGTGTCGAGCGCGATCTTCGCGGCGTCCCGCGCGGCCACGGCGTCCTTGTGCGCCTGGATCGCCGTGGTGACCGTCGCGACGAGGTGCTCGTGTTCGGCACGCAGGGTGTCGACCCGGACATCGGCCTGCCAGACATTGGAGATCGCCGCGAGGTCAGGGTGCAAATGGGCTCCGGGGGCCCTCTCGATAACCCCGCGTGGCGGACCCTGGTTCCCGGGGACGGCGCAAAGCGGGTACGCTCCGAGCATGTTGCTGCTGCTCGCCTGCACCGCGCCCCCCGCCGGCCCCGACACCGCGGAGCTGGACACGGGCGGGGAGAGCCCCGCTCTGTCGGTGCTGTACCTGTCCGGGGAGTCCCAGTACTACGATGTCGACGGCGTGCCGGTCGGGCGCGCGAGCAAGCAGCTCTTGCGACGCACGGTCGACCCTGCTTCCGCTACCCTCGAAGAGCGCGTCCTGGAGAAGTCCGCCGGGGCGGTGGAGGAATTCACCATCACGGCGGAGATCGACCCGGCGGGCCCGACGTGGACCTTCGGGTTCGACACGGGGGACGGGCGGATCGAGGGCAATGGCACGTTCGACGAGGGAGAAACCTGGGAGTGGACCGCCTGGCACTCGACGTCTACCCTCGTGGGCGGAAGCAGCGATGGATGGACCATCCTCTCCGAGGACCGACTCGACGGCGACACGTTCACCGCCCACAAGGCGTTCAGCGACGCGACGGGCGCGGCGCAGGGAACGACCGAGGAGATCCTCGCGGTGATCGACCAGGAGACGTGGGACGTCGCCGCCGCGGAGTGGTAGGCCCGGCTGGATTTGAACCAGCGACGAGGTGGATATAAGCCACCCGCTCTGACCCCTGAGCTACGGGCCCGCGCGCCCCCCTTATCCCGCCGATTGCCGACAGCGGCCGCAGGCCGCCGTCCGCAATCGGCGGCTTCTCCAAGATTTCTCGGCGCTCCGCGGCGGGGCAACATCGGGAAGCTTCCGACTGTCGACAGCGGCCGGAGGCCGCCGTCGACAGTCGCGCCTCCGGAGCGCGAGGCGTAGGCATCCCCGTAGCGCTCCGACCTGCAAGCAGCGGCCGGAGGCCGCTGCGCGGGGCATCGAGCGCCGGACGAGCCAGCAGCGGCCAAAGGCCGCCGCGCGCGGCATCGAGCGCCGGGCGTGCAAGCAGCGGCCAACGGCTGCTGCGCGCCAACGTGCAGGTGCAGACGAACACCGGGTCCGACTGCCGACAGCGGCCAGAGGCCGCCGTCGGCAGTCGAAAGCTTCCCCGACGTTGCTCGGCCGCGGAGCGGCCGAGCAATGTCGGGAAGCACGGACATAGACGACGAAGGACCCGCGGCCAGAGGCCGCCGGTCCTTTGTCGTCTATGTCTCCATGAAGGCGCGGAGGCGCTTCGAGCGGCTGTGATGCCGCAGCTTCCGCAGCGCCTTGGCCTCGATCTGCCGGATCCGCTCCCGCGTCACATCGAAGTCCTGCCCGACCTCTTCGAGCGTGTGATCCGACCGCTCGCCGATCCCGAAGCGCATGCGGAGCACCCGCTCCTCGCGCGGGGTGAGCGTGGCCAGGACCTTGCGCGTCTGCTCGGAGAGCGAGTGGTTGATGACGTTCTCGCCCGGGGACGCGATGCTCTTGTCCTCGATGAAGTCACCGAGGTGGCTGTCCTCTTCCTCGCCGATCGGGGTCTCGAGCGAGATGGGCTCCTTCGCGATCTTGAGGATCTTGAGGACCTTCTCGACCGGGAGCTCCATCTTCACCGCGATCTCTTCGGGCGCGGGCTCGCGGCCGAGCTCCTGCACGAGGTAGCGCTGCGTGCGGATGAGCTTGTTGATGGTCTCGATCATGTGGACCGGGATGCGGATCGTGCGCGCCTGGTCGGCGATGGCGCGGGTGATCGCCTGCCGGATCCACCACGTGGCGTAGGTCGAGAACTTGTAGCCGCGGCGGTACTCGAACTTCTCGACGGCCTTCATCAGGCCGATGTTGCCCTCCTGGATGAGATCCAGGAAGTGCAGGCCTCGATTCGTGTACTTCTTGGCGATCGACACGACGAGCCTAAGATTGGCCTCGATGAGCTCACACTTCGCATGCTCGGCCAGCGCCTCGCCGCGCCGGAGTTCCCGCGCCAGCTGCTTGAGCTCCTCGCGCTCGACGTTCAGGTCCTCTTCGACCTTGCGGACCTTCCGCAGCTCGCGGCGCACGCGGCTGTCGAACTCGGCCCAGCGCAGCTCTTCGATCCCGCTCACCTCGACGAGATCGGCGCCGCCGCGATCCGGCGTGCGGCGAACCCGGCGGATGGACCGTCGGAGCTCGCGAACCGGCAGGCCCGCCTCCTTCGCCACGCGCTCGATTTCGCGCTCGCACGCGCCGACGATGCCCCAGCCCTCGTGGATCTGCCGCGAGATGTCCGCCGTGTGGCGCTTCTCGAGGTCGAGCGTGTCGAGCACCGCGAGGATCGCGTCCTCCACGTCGGTGAGGGCGGCTTGCATCGGGCCGAGCTTCTCCGCCGGGCTGGTCTTCAGCCGCTCGACCTCCTTGCGGAGCGTCCGGCGCTGCTCGTGGAACCCCTCCATCTCGGTCAGCACGACGTCCAGCGTCTTGCCGGCCTTGGTCTTCGTCTTGCGGGGCTTCTTGCCGGAGCGGACCGCCTTCTGCATGCGATCCTCGTCCTCGGCGACGAGCGCCTTGACGATGCCGATCGCGAGGGGCGAGGTGAGGGTCAACCGCTTGGTGAGCTGGTCCCCCTCCTCGATGCGCTTCGCGATCTCGATCTCGCCTTCGCGCGAGAGGAGGCTCACGGATCCCATCTTGCGCAGGTACATCCGGACGGGATCGTTGCTGCGGCCGGAAGGAGTGGTCTCGCTGAGCTTCTTCTCGTCCGGCTGGTTTCCGCGGCGCTCGGCCTCGGCGCGCTTCTTGGCCTGGTTCACGACCTCGATGTCGAGCTCGGAGAACATGATCATCACGCCCTCGAAGTCGTCGGACGAGATGAGGTGCATCGGGAGGAAGTTGCCCATCTCCTCGGTCGTGACGAAACCCCGCTTCTTCCCCATGTCGACGAGCGCTTGAACCTCCTTGAGATCCTTTTCCTTCTGCATCATATGGGTCCGATCCTGGGCGGGATTTAGAGGGATGAAGTTGCAGAACCGCGCGACGCGCGGGTAGCGACGACAGACTTCAGGAGTCGCTGCCGAGCGTAGAGACTGAAGATCTCTTTCTGAAGAGAGACGTAACTTGACTTGTCTCCGCTCGTCTCGCAAGCCGCTATCTTCGCGTTGATGGTGAGGATCTCTGACTCGACGCGTCCCAGCTCGAGCCGCGCCACGAGCGCCTTGGCCGAAGATTGCGCCTGTTCCTCCAGGTATTCTGCTGGGCGGGCGGCGATGGCTCTCAAGGCGCGCGCCAGATCCGCGTCCCGACCGACATCGGCCACCTCGGCCAACGGCGCGCCACTCGCGAGCGCGACGATGGCCTCTAGCACGCTCCTTCGTTCGGTGAGGACGGTGGGATCTGCCTCGGCCAGGACCGGCGCCACCTGGGCCGGAAAGTGGATGAGCAGCCACAGCAGGTGCGAGAGCTCGCGCGCGGGAACCCATCGCGCGGGGGGGGCGGAGGACGCAGGCGCGGAGGAGCGCTCCTCGCTGTTCCCTCCAGCGCGCATCTGTTCCAGCAGATCCTGGTAGCGGATCCCCAGCCGGTCGGCGGCCATGACGGCCACCTGATCCTGCAAGTTGCGAGGCAACTGGCGATAGATGGGGACGATCTCCGCGATGGCGTTCGCCCTCCCGGCGGCGCTGTTCCCTGCCTTGCCGACAGCGTTGAAGACGATGAGATCGATGAGCGGCTGCGCGTGCTCGAGCTGGCCGGCGAATGCCTCCGCGCCGCGCTTCTGTATGAATTCGTCCGGATCCTTCTCACCGAGGAGATCGAGGCGCCGCGGCTCGATCTTGGCGTCGAGAAAGAGTTGGAGCGACTTCACGCCCGCCTGGACGCCCGCCTTGTCCGAGTCGAAGAGGGCCACGACCCGCCGGGAGAGCCGGCCGATGGTCTCAAGGTGGGCGGTGGTCAGCGCGGTGCCACACGTCGCGACGGCCTCCTCGAAGCCAGCTTGCCAGAGGGAGACGGCGTCGAAGTAGCCCTCCACGACCAGCGCGTGGTCCTTCCGCTGCACCGCCAGCCGCGCCCACGACAACCCGTAGAGCGTCTGCGACTTTTTGTAGATGTCGGACTCGGGGCTGTTGAGGTACTTGGGGCCCTCGGCCTTCGGTGCGTCCGGGGCCCCCGGGAGGATCCGCCCCCCGAAGGCCACCACGCGCCCGCGGTCGTCGAGAATGGGGAACATCAGGCGGTTGCGGAACAGGTCGTAGACGCGATCCGAGCCCTCCCGCTGCCCCACCACGCGCGCACCCTTCGCCATCTGCATCGGGATGCGCTTGCGCTGGAGGTGGCCCGTCAGGTTGTCCCATGCGTCCGGCGCGAAGCCGAGCCGGTACTTCTGGGCGGTCTCCAGCGTGATCCCGCGCTTCAGCAGGTAGTCGCGGCCCGGCGCGCCTTCGGGGGCCGTGAACAGGGTGTTGGAGAAGTGGCGCGCGGTCTCCTCGGTCACGTCGTAGAGGTCGGCGCGGTGCTCGAGCCGCTGCCGCTCCTCGCGGGAGAGCTCCTTCTCCTCCACCACGACCCCGGCGGCGTCCCCGAGCTCCTTCACGGCCTCGAAAAAGGTCACCCCGCGCGTCTTCATGAGGAACGCGAAGGCGTCGCCCCCCTCGCCGCACCCGAAGCAGTGGAAGATCCCCTTGTCCGGGACCACGCTGAACGAGGGCGACTTCTCGTTGTGGAAGGGACAAAGACCGCTATGGCTGCGCCCTGACCGGCGGAGGGTCACGGTGCGGCCGATGAGCTCGGCGATGTCGGTGCGCGCGCGCACCTCGTCCACGACGTGGCGGGGGATGGCCATGGGAGTCCGAACCTGAGCGGGAAGAGGCGTTGCACCCGGGGCTCCCGAGGGAGCACCAGCGCTGGGCGAGGGAACACCCGGCCGTGCCCTAGTAGTACTTCTCGACGTGGATATGCTTCCGTTCGAGACCACGACCCTTCAGAAGGTCCCGTGTTTCCTCGATCATCGCGCCGTTTCCACAAAGATAGAAGTGCTCGGTGGGCGTGGGGAAGTCGGCCGAAAGCGCGTTCGTGACGCGCCCCGTGAAGCCAGACCACGCGGCCGACGGGCGCGACAGGCACACCTGGAAGGCGAAGTCGGGGAGGGCGCGCGTGTAGCGCTCGAGGTCGTCCAGCCCGAACAGATCTCCCTCGTCGCGCACGCCGAAGTAGAGGCGGAAGCGGCGCGGATCCTTCGCGGTGACGGCCACTTCGAGCATGCTACGGAACGGGGCGAGCCCGGTTGCCGTCGCGACGAATATGACCGGATCGTGCTCGGGTTTGACCGAGAAGATCCCGAAGGGACCGCGGATCGCGAGCGTGTCCCCGACCGTGGAGCCGCGCAGGTACTCGCTCGCCGCGCCGCCCTCGAAGAGCTTGATGCAGAGGTCCAGGTAGGAGGGGTCCTCTGGGCTCGACCACACGCTGTAGGAGCGTTCGCCGCGCGGCCTGGCGTCCGGCACCGTGAGGTTGACGAATTGCCCCGCCGTGAACGGCAGGGGCTGGTCGAGTTGGAGGCGGTAGATGTAGGTGTCGCGGGCCACGAGATCGGCGGCGGTCAGCACGGCGACACGGGGTTCGGAGCGCCTGATTTCCATTCGCTCCCGTAACGCGCACCGTTCGGCCGGAGCTACCCCGCGGCGCGCGGCGCCGCTGCCGGGCGCCCCTCGCTCGCGCGCTGCACCTGGGCTCCGATGGCGCCGAGCTTCTCTTCCAGCCGCTCGTACCCACGATCGAGGTGGTAGAGCCTCAGCACCTCGGTGGTGCCGCGCGCCGCGAGCCCGGCCAGCACGAGCGACGCCGAGGCGCGCAGATCGGTCGCCATGACGGTCGCGCCGGAGAGGTGCTCGACGCCGTGAACGGTGGCGAGGTTGCCGTCGATGTCGATGCGCGCGCCGAGGCGCAGGAGCTCCGCCGCGTGCATGAAGCGATTCTCGAAGATGTTCTCGCGCACCCGCGAGCTGCCCTCGGCCAGCGAGAGGAGCGCCATGAACTGCGCCTGCATGTCGGTGGGAAACCCGGGGTGCGGCCGCGTTTCGAGATCGATCGCGCGGATGGGGCCGTCGCGCCACGCGCGCACCCAGCCCTCGCCCCGCTCCACGCCACACCCGGCCGCCTCGAGCGCCGAGAGCACGGGCGCGAGGTCTTCGGCGTTCGCACCCTCGCACCGCACGTCACCGCCGGTGATGGCGCCGGCGACGAGGTAGGTCCCCGCCTCGATGCGGTCGGGCAGGATCGAGTAGGGCTTCTCGGCGGGCGCCAGGGACGTCACGCCCTGGATCACGATGCGGGACGTGCCGGCGCCCTCGATCTTCGCGCCCATGCTCCGCAGGAAGTTCGCGAGGTCCTCGACCTCGGGCTCGGCCGCCGCGTTCTCGAGGATGGTCTCCCCTTCGGCGAGCACCGCCGCCATCAGGACGTTCTCCGTGCCGGTGACGGTCGCCACGTCGAACCGGATGTGGGCCCCGCGCAGGCGATCGACCGTGCCGTGGACGTAGCCGCCCTCGAGCTCGAAGGTGCAGCCCAGCGCTTCGAGCCCCTTGAGGTGCTGGTCGATCGGGCGCATGCCGATCGCGCAGCCGCCCGGCAAGGAGACGTGCGCCTCGCCGCAACGCGCCAGGAGCGGCCCGAGCGCAAGCACGGACGCGCGCATCTTGCGCACCAGATCGTAGGGCGCTTCGCAAAAGGTCACCCGCGACGTGTCGATGCGGTTCACCGCGCCGACCAGGGACGGGCACCCGATGCGACCGAGGAGGGAGAGCATGGACGACACGTCCACGAGGTCGGGGACGTTCGCGAGGCGGTGCTCACCCGGCGCGACCAGGGTGGCGATGAGGATGGGAAGCGCGGCGTTCTTGGCGCCGGAGACGGGCACCGTGCCGTGGAGGGGGTGACCACCTGAGATGACGAGCTTGTCCATGCGGGGAGACCGGGGAGGTAGGGGAGGGGAGCTGCGGAGGGCGCCTGTTTATACGCCTCGCGTACCCGGATCCAGTGCAGGAACCGTGCCGGCGTCCTCCGGCGTTGGCCCCGCCTGCGCTACGATGTGGTCGTGGCCCTCCACACCCCCCGATCCTCCCTCCGCGGCGCGGACCTGCGTGACGTCCCCCTGGGAGAGGTGTCCCTCGTGGGGGCCGATCTGCGCGGCGCGGATCTACGAGGTGTGGATCTCGCGCGACGGGATCTGCGCGAGGCGGACCTGCGCGGGGCGGATCTCCGCGGCGCCCGCCTCGCCGGCGCCGACCTGCGCGACGCCGAGCTCGATGGCGCCAGGCTGGACGGCGCCGATGCGACCGACGCCGACCTCCGGCGCACGCGCGCCTACGGGCTCTCGGCGGAAGGACTGCGCGCGGAGGGGGCGCGGCTGGACGGCGCCGAGTGGCGCGAAGCCCTGCTCGAAGGCGCCCGGCTCACCGGTGTGCGGGGGGCGGGCCTCCGGCTGGACCGCGCGCGCCTCGTCGGCGCCTCGTTCGTCGGGGCTTCGCTCCCGCGAGCCGTGTTCGACGACTCCGACCTCGACGGTACGGACTTCGGTGGCGCGCGTCTCGTAGACGGCGCGTTCGCCGGCGCGCGGGGCCGTCCGCTGCTCCTCGACGCGGACCTCCGTCGCGCCGATCTGCGCCGGGTAGACCTCGACACCTGGCTCCCCGAGCGGATGCTGCTGGTCGGCGCGCGGCTGAGACTCGCGGATGCGCGGGACCACCGGGAGCGGCTCGCGCTGCTCGGCTGGTTGCCGAACCCCGCCACGCGGCTGAACCTCGCGGCGGAAGATCTGCTGCGGGGCGCCGCCGGGCCGGCGGGCGAAGGCCGCCGTGAGCTCCTGCGGTGGGCGCGGGAGGCCTGGGCGCGGTGGGCGGCGGAGCGGGAGGCGAGGCTCGCGGAGGAGCGACGCGCGACCGAGGCGCGGGATGAGAAGGAAGCGACCCGGAAGAAGGCGCGCCGGCGGGTGATCGAGGAGACGGTCGCCGCGCCCACATCCGTCGACGGGGACGTTGCACCTCCGCCGAAGCGAGCGCAGCTCGGGCCGGAGGTGGCCGCTCGGGTGGCCGCTCGGGTGGCCGCGACGGCCGTGCAGGTCAAGTCGCTCGGTCGGGTGGTCTTCGGGAACCCCGGGGAGCAGGCCCCGCCCGCGGTCGAGGACGGACTTGATTTCCAGCTCGAGGCCGCGGCGCGCGACCGCGTGGTCGACGGCGCGGGCGCCACACGCGACGACGTTGCCCGGCTCCAGGCGATGCGCGATCGCCTCGTTCGGCGTCGCGCTGCCGCGCGGCTCGCCGCGCGAGCGCTCCGACGTGACGCGCGACCGGAACCCTCCGAAGAGGCGGCGGAGGAGCTCCGCGTCGCGGCGCTTGCCGCACGGGAGGCGGCGCTCGCGGTGCGGGCGGCGGCGGTCGCTGCGAGGCTGGCCCGGGAGGCCGAGGGAGAGAGAGAGGCCGCCGACGCCTGGGTGAGCGTGGAGCTCGACGCGTCCAGGGACGCGGGCCTGGTGTACGGTCCCGCCGGGAACACGCGGGTGGCCGCGCCCTGGCAGGTCGAGGAGGCCGAGCCCGCGGAGATCCTCGAGGCGGGTGAGGCCGACGAGCACCAGCTCCCGGAGGCACCGATGCCTCACGCGGCGCTGGAGCCCGCCTTCCAGGTCGGTTTCACGACGCCAGAAGCGGAAGCGACGCGCATCGCGGCGGCACAAGCCGCGCGGATGGCCGCCGCGCAGGCGGCGCGCGAGGCGGCCGTCGAGGCGTCACGGGTGGCGGCGGAGATCGAGGCGGCCCGGGCGGCGGCGGCGGCGGCGGCGCGGGAGGTGGCCGCGCGGGTGGCCGCGGAGATCGAGGCTGCGCGGGTGGCCGCGGCCGAAGCGGCACGAGAGGCGGCCGCCGAAGCGGCTCGCCTGGCGGCGGAGATGGAAGCCGCCCGGCGGGCCGCGGCCGAGGAGGCTCGGCTGGCGGTCGTCGAGGCAGCTCGGCTGGCGGCGGAGATCGAAGCCGCCCGCGTGGCCGCGGCGGAAGCGGCGCGCAAGCTTGCCGCGGAGGTGGAGGTCGCGCGGATCGCCGCGGCGGAAGTGGCTCGTCGGATCGCAGCGGAGGCCGAAGCGGCGCGGGCCGCGGCCGCCGAGGCCGCCCTTCTTGCCCTGGAGGCGGAGGCGGCCGCGTGGATCGCGGTCGATGTGGTCGACGTGGTCGACCGCGAGGAGCCCAGCCCCATCCGCCGACCGGTCTTCGACAAGGCGGTCGAGGCCCCCTGGATCGACGCGCCCGCGGCCCGCTCCGCGGCTCCGCGGGAAGCGGACGTGCCGATCGAGCTCGGAGAGTCGCCCGACGATCTCGACGTCGAGGAGGCGACCACGCTGTCCATGGTCCCGCCGGCCGCCTTGGTGCAGGTCGAGGATGTGGGGGCTCGCCTGGAGCGAAGGGCGACAGAGGCTCGGGCGCGCGCAGAGGCCAGGGCCCGCGCGGAGGAGGAGGCCCGCGCGGAAGCCGCGGCGCTCGCGGAGGCGTCGGCCGCAGCCGAGGCGTTGGTTCGCGCGGAGGCCTCGGCTCGCGCGGAGGCGGCGGCGCTCGCCGAGCTGGCGGCCCGGGCGGAGGCTCTTGCGCGCGCGGAAGCGGCGGCCCGGCTCGAAGAGGCGGCTCGCGCGGAGGCGGCGGCGGTCGCCGAGGCGTTGGTTCGCGCGGAGGCCCTCGCTCGCGCGGAAGCCTCGGCCAGGGCCGAGGCGTTGGCCCGCGCGGAAGCCGCTGCCCTCGAGGAAGCGGCGGCGGTCGCCGAGGCGTTGGCACGCGCGGAAGCAGCGGCGCGCGCGGAAGCCGCGGCGCTGGCGGAGGAGCTGGCGCGCGCGGAGGCCGCAGCGCGTGCGGAAGCATTGGCGCTCGCGGAAGAGGCGGCTCGCGCCGAGGCGCAGGCGCGCGCGCAGGCGGCGGCGCTGGCCGAGGAGCTGGCGCGCGCCGAGGCGCAGGCGCGCGCGGAAGCGGCGGCGCTGGCCGAGGAGCTCGCTCGCGCCGAGGCGCTCGCGCGCGCACAGGAATTGGCGCGCGCCGAGGCGCAGGCGCGCGCGGAAGCGGCGGCGCTGGCCGAGGAGCGGGT
>JAUXQH010000146.1 GCA_030685065.1 Pseudomonadota bacterium
GCCCGCTACAACTTCTACGAAGGCTGGCCCTGCAAGTGGTACGTCCCTGACATGAACTCCGACTCCTCCGCGATGGCGATCGAAAAGATCGAGATCGCGGTCGAGAAGGTCGAGCGCGGCTAAACCGCTCTCGGTCGTCGTGGGCCCGGGAGTTCTCTCCCAGGCTCGCTTCGTTTTTGGGGTGGTCGATCCGGCGAAGGCGGCGCTCGCGGCGGGGTTCTGCGCTCGGTGTTCGCGCGGTTCGGCTCGGCGGGTTCTATGCTCGGTGTTTGCGCGGCGCGGCGCTCGCGGTGGGTTCGAATGCGTCGTGGGGCCAGCGCCCGCGTGCGTGGCCGCCACCGGGCCGCGGAGTGTTCCACGTGGAACGAATGCCGCGGGCGCGGCCCGCGGGCGCGTGCCCCATCGCCGATCGCGCGAACGGCGCTCGGCAAAACCGGCTCTTGTCGGCCGGAAAGGGGCCGATGGGTTCGTGCCATCCGGCGATGCGGGGCGTGCGCGGGGAGCACGGCAGGGGCCCGTGCGCCGGGAGTACGGCAGGGGCCCGTGCGTGGGGAGCACGGCAGGGGCCCGTGCGCATCCGCGAGCTTCATCCGCGAGCTTCATCCGCGAGGGTCATCCCCGTGCGTCATCCCCGTGCGGCGTGCCGTGCGGCGGGGTCGCGACCGTGTGTGCTTGGTCGCGCTCGGAGGTTGACCGAGCGTTCGCGGACGCCAATCATCGTCAGGCGTATGCGTTCGTAAGTCGCACGAGGCGTGGACGGCTCTCGATGCTTTCCACGCGGCGCCCGGACGACAGCGCCCGTTGCGCGAGGGCGATCCCCTCGGTAGCATGATCGCGGTCGCGTCGAAGCCGCTCGGCGCGGGCAGAGATACCCGCCTTCGGTATACACTTCGCGGATGCAGGCCCCCTCCAGCTCCGCCCTCCGCAACATGAATGCCTCCATCGGGATCCGAGCGCCGGACGGGATGTTCTTCGGAACGCTTCAGAGCATCGAAGGCCGGCGCCTCTTGATCGAGCTGAACGCCGACCTGGTCGATGGCGAGACGGTCGAGGCGAGGATCGTGTTGGTGCCGAGCGCTTCGAGCGTGCTGCTCACGGGGCGGGCCGAACGCGTCTCCGGGGAGCGGGAGGGGGAGGTGCCGCGGTACCTCGTCCATGTCGTGGACCTTTCGCCCGCGGACCAGTCTCGCCTGGCCTCCTGGTGCGACTTCGTCCTCCAGGGCGGGACGCTCTCGGACTTCGATAGCCTCGCGCCGGTGGACATCCCCGTGCCCCGCTCCAATCCGAGCGTGGAGGGCCCGTTCGGTCGTTGGGAGGAGCCGCCGAGCACCGGTCGCGTGGCGGTGCGACAAGCCCTGCGGACGGCCCTCAGGCGCGCCGCTGACCGTGCGCCGGGCGCATCCGCCGCCCCGAGCGGCACGCTGAACCCGCCGCCCAGCGCGGCGTCGACCGCCCCGCCTCGCGCCGCCGCGCCGAGCTTCCTCGACAGCTTTCCGGCGACCCCCCCGCCGCGCGCGAACAGGCCGAGCGTGGCGCTCCAGGGAGCCACGCCGAGCGTTGCCACGCCGAGCATCGCGCCGCGCGCTCGGCCCTTCCCCGGTCATGGCGAGCGGGCGGGCACCAAGTCGGAGCCGACGGCGGAGAGCGCGCGTTTGAACATCGTGGTCGGGGATCTGGACGGCATCGAGCCGGTAGACGGTCCGCTCACCCGCTCGATCGGCCTCGAGCTGTTGGCCCGGGAGCTGGGCGATGGCCTCGCTGGGGAGCTGGCGTCGTTGCGCCCGACGAGCATCCTTCTCGCGGCTCCGTGCGGCGGGGACGACATCGCGCTCAAGTTCGCGGGGCGGCTCGCGAGCCTCGACGGCCTGTCGGGGGTTCCGATCGGGCTCATCGGCTCCGAGGGGGCCCCGAACCATCGGCTCGCGGCGGCGCGGGCCGGGCTGAAGGTCTACCTCCAGCGTCCCGTCTCGGCGTCCCGGCTCGCGTCGGCGGCCGCGCGTCTCGAGGCGCTTCACGCGAGCGCCCGCGTCCTGGTGCACGGCGCGACGGGCGACACGCGGGTTCCGGAGCTCGCGGCGATGCTGGCCAGCGTCGGGTCCGTGGAACAGTCCACCGGCGATCTGACCTCGGGGTTGGAGGAGATCGCACGCGCGCGCCCAGACCTGATCGTGCTCTCCGCCGGCCGAGACCCGGCGCTGGCGCTGGCGCTCTGCGCGGTGCTCCGCGGCGCGACGCAGGGGCACCTGGTACCGGTGGTGGTGGTCGGAGAAGCCGATGACTCGGCCTCCTTCGCCTCGGCACTCGCGGCCGGCGCCGACGACTACCTGCCGCGCGAGACCGAGCCGGCGTTGATCGTCGCGAGGGTGCGCGCACGGTGCGACCGGGCGAAGTCGGTCAACAGCCAGGCGAGCGTCGACCCGCTGACCGGCTTCCACAAGCGATCGAGCTTCCTCTCCGCCCTCGACGCGCGCGTGGCCGAGGCGGGGCGCACGTGGACGAACCTCGCGGTCGTGGTCTTCGACATCGTGCAGCTCCGATCGATCAACGCCGGCTTCGGCCACCGCGCGGGTGACGCCATCCTCTCCGGGCTCGCCCGGATCTGCGGCGGCCACCTGCGCCCGGACGACCTCCGCGGCCGCGTGGGTGACGACGAGCTCGGCCTGGCCCTCTACGATGTCGACGCCGACGCGGTCCTCGCGCTGCTCCTCCCCATCGCGAACGAGATTCGCACCACCGAATTCGCGGCGCCGGGAGGCCCCGGCTTCGGGATCGAAGTGCGCGTCGGCGTCGCGCGGTACCCCGAGAACGGCTTCGACGCCAAGACGCTCCTCAAGGCCGCGATGGGCGATCTGCGCGCGGATCGTTGGAACTGAGGCCGGGGGTAGCCGCTTCTCGCGCGCGGATCAGGCCTCGGCGGCCTCTTCGATCATCTCTTTGAGCGGGGAGGGAAACGGTTGGGCGCCCACGATGGCCGCCTGGCTCACCCGGAAGTCCTCCGCCACGGGCCGCCAGCACGCCCGCGAGTCCGCGCCGTACCGCCCCGCCAGGGCGTCGGCGATGGCCGTCGCTGTCGAGGCCGTGGTCCGCCCGGGCTGCGAGGCGCCGATCACGAGCCACAGGTTGGTCCCGATGACGTAGCTCTTGCACCCCGCCACGAGCTGGGCCTGGAGCCAGGACCGCTCGCCCTGCAGGGTGAACGAGGTCTTCGGCAGCCGCGCGACGAGGACGAAGCGACCCCGGGTGGAGGCCGTGATGGCCCCTCCATCGCCCGCGCGCTCTCCGGACGAAGCGGCGGGCGGGGCCGCGCGCGCCGGGGGGGCCTCGGAGGGGTCTCGCTGGACCACCGGATGCTCTCGCCGGGCCCGATCCAGGAGCCCTGCGTAGGTGCGGGCGCTCAGGGGCCGAGCACCCGGGTCGAGCTCCAGGCCCGACAGGATGATCGCGGCCAGGGCATCGGGCACGGCGGGGACGTGGGGCGGGGACACCGGCGGCGAAACCCGCTTGTTCAGGCGTTGGTACACCGCGACCACGTTGTCCCGCGGGGCGAGCGGCACGCCGGTCAGCATCTCGTAGAACAGGATCGAGGCGCTGTAGAGGTCGGACCGGGCGGTGACGCTCTCTCCGCGGAGCTGCTCCGGCGACATGTAGGAGAACGTGCCGACGTGCCCGCCGGTCGTCGTGAGCGACATGGTGTCGGGGGAGAGCGAGCGAGCGATGCCGAGGTCGAGGAGCTTGACCATCGGCGGGCTGCCGTCGGTCACGACGATGTTGGAGGGCTTCAGGTCGCGGTGGACGATCTCGGACAGGTGGAGCGCGGCCAGGCCGCTGCACACGCCGATCATGTAGGCCACCGCTCGGGGCCAGGGGATCGCGCCGCCTTCCTTGAGGAGCCCGCTGACGGTGGTGCCCTCGATGAACTCCATGACGATGCACGGCCCCTCTTCGAGGGTGGCGTACTCGAGGATCGACACCACGTTGGGGTGCCGGATCCGCGACATGAGCTCCGCCTCGCGCGCGAAGCGGAGCGCCATCATCGGATCATCGGGGGTGAGCATGGTCTTGATGGCGACGGGAGTCTGCAGCCGGTGGTGGTGGCCTCGGTAGACCACGCCCATCCCGCCTCGCTGGATGACCGAGTCGATCACGTAGCGCTCGAGGACGAGCTGGCCGGCGGCGAGCATCAGCCTCTCCAGGCCGCGCGCACGGACGGACGCACCAGCTCGACGTTGGACGTCGGCGTGTGGCGTTCACCCTCGACCAGCACATCGGGACGCATCGGATCTCGGGCCCCTCCTGGGCCGAGGACGTAACCGATGCGGCCATCGGCGAGCTTCACCTCGGCGCCGGGCGGGATGATCCCGAAGACCTGGATCAACATCCGCAACCAGAGGAAGTCCACGTCGCTCTTCGACGAATGGGCCGCCTCCGCGAGCAGCTCCACGATCGACAAATCGAAGTCGAGGCCCTCGGGGCAGCGAGCGACCTCGAGCGCGTAGGTCAGGCGCACGAGCCGGCCGAGCGAGTCGCCCGCGCCCGTGGAGTAGGGGGCGCGGCGGGCGAGGTGATCGAGCATGGCGATGGTGCGGAGTCGATGCGTCTCCGCGCCCGAGCTGACCGCACCGGCGTCGACCATGCGGTCCAGCAGCAACGGGATCGCCTCCTCGATGGGGGCGCCGCCCCGCTCGCGGAGCCCTTGCAACAGCAGCGCCAGGGCAACGTGCGCCGCCGCGCGCTGCACCACGAAGCCCACGCCGAGCGTACGCAGGAGCGCGAGCACCCGCAGCGCGCCCGCCACGGCCCGGCGGTGAATGTTCCACTCCGCGTTCGCGCGTTCGACGGTCGCCAGGGTGGCCATCACGTTCACTTCGGCCGCGCGATCGAGGCGGCGGATGACGGTCAGCCCGCCGGCCCACGGCCACGGCCCCTCCCCCGTGAGCAGGAACGCGTCCGCGATGGCGAGCGCCGCCTGCGCCGACGCGAAGACATCGGGATCCACCCGTTGGACCTCTCCGCCCGCGGCGAACCCGGCGATCGCGCGGAGCTTCACCCCCGGGAGCTCGATCCCGGCGAGCGTGGTCACGCCCCCCGAGAGGATGCGCGCGAGCTCGACCACGACGTGGGGCGACGGCACGTCCGTGAAGCTCATCTCCTGCACGCCGAACTCGCGGAGGACGCGCGCCACGTGGCTCGCGCGCTCGTAGCGCTCGATGGACATCGGAACGAGCGTGTTGTCGCAGAACACGCCGCCCATGATGAACTGGATGGAGAAGGGCGGGTTCGCCTGCGCGAGCCGAGTCCGCACGTCCTCGATCGCGGCGCGGCCCGAGGGGTGGGTCTCCCCGTAGAGGGAGAGGGTTCGGACGAGGCGGAACAGGCCGTTGAGGACCGCTCCGACGGGCTCCCCGTTCACGTGGCGGCCTCGCGCAGGCTCTTCACCAGCTCGCGGCGCCTGCGCCGGACCGGCTCGGGATCGAAGAGCATGAACCAGCTCCACCGCGTCGCGTCGACCGCCAGGTCGGGCACCGTGCCCAGCTGCGCCAGCGCGGCCACGCGGAGCTCGGGTTCGTAACCGGCGCCGCGAGCCACCGGAAGAAGAACGGTTCGACCATACCCGTTCCGGAGCAGATAGCCGCAGATCATCGCGAGCGACCGCACCTCGTGCGGCGGAAGGCGGCCGGTGAGCACGGCGTCGGCGAGCACACGGCCGCACGCGACGTGGTTCACCTGGAGCAGCCGCGCGATCACGAGGTTCGTGTGGTCGGCCCGCCCGCCGAGGAGGATGGCGCCGAGCCGCTCCGCGCAGGCCGGAATCGCGGACTCCACGAAGGTGGGGGGGAGGGCGGCGAGCAGCTCGAGGACCGACTGATCCGAGAGCGCGCAGATGGCCACGAGGTAGTCGGGCAGCTCCGCCTCGGAGCAGGAGATCGCCAGCATCACCAGGGTCGGTGTCGCCAGCGCGTTCAACACCAGGGCGTCGAGCATCACGGCGAGCGAGACCTCACGCACAATCCCGGTCACCCAGCTCTGGACCGACGGATCGGCGCCCACTCCCCGCTCGATCAGGCCCTTTGCCATGTCCCGGCGGAGCCGCGGGCACCGCTCCCGGCGCAGGAACGCGACCACCTGCGCGCGCCCGTCGGCGTTGGGTGGGACGCTGCTCGCGATGAGCCCGCCCAACGGAGACGCGTCGAGGCTGGCCTGCACGGCGCGCACGTACTCGTCGTCGTACTCGAACACCTCTTGGAGCAGGGTGAGGAACCGGGGGTCGACCTCGAGGGACAAGCGGCCGTAGATCTGGGCCGCCACGCGATCCGCCGCGATCGCCTCGCGGAGGCGCGGATACCGGAGCATCAGCCGGATCTCCATGTAGGCCCAATCGGATCCGTCATCGCAGATCGCGCTGAGCCGAACGAACTCGCGCGGCAACACCTCGAACGCGCGAGATTCGAACGAGTGGAGGAACGTGTCGATGGGGCCATCGAGCTCCTCCATCACCGTCGCGGCGTCCAGCTCGGCCACCGCGGCGTCGAGCGCGTCGGCCGAGAGAGACTCGGCCATCTGCCCGCGCAATCCGCGCGCGAGGTTGCGGAGCGGGGTCTCCGCGGCCTTGATGCGCGCGGCCTCCCCGACGATGCCCTCCATCGCTTCGGTGAAGCTGAGCGTCAGCTCCAGGTCGAACGCGTCCCGGGATTCGTTCCACGCCCAGGCATGGAACTGGGAGATCGACTCCGCCGTCGGTCGCAGGCGGCCGAGCTCGGCGCCCAGCGCGAGCACGTCCGCGAGGGTGGTGCTCTTGCGCAGCCCGATGCTCCGAAGCCCCGCCATGAAGGCCGCAAGAAGCCACCGGCCCGTGAGCTGCCCGCCCTCGAGGCACACCTCGCGGTCGATCACGAGGTGCCGGGGCTGGATCTCGATCGCGAGGTGCTGGATCGCCCGCCACGAGTGCATCACGCGCATGGCCAGATCGGGCAGCTGCGCCCCGCCCGCGCGCGAGTTGCGCACGACGAGGTCGAAGGTGATCGCGAGAACCCTGCGAGGATCGCTTGGGTGAAGCATGGGCGGGTGCAGGTGGCTTCGGGTGCAGGTGGCTACGGATGCAGGATTTTTCGGATCATCGTCGCCGTGAAGTCGTGCCCGTGCAGATATCCGAGCCGCACGGTGTCCCCGCTGCTGAAAATGTCGACGCGGCGCACGTCCTCACAGGGCACGCCGTCCGCCACCGCGCGGGCCGAGCGCTCGTCCGGGTCGAGCACCTCGATGCGGATCCGCGCGGTCGGGGGGAGGACCAACGGGGCCAGGCGCGGGATGTGGGGGCAGATCGCGGTGAGGTGGATGGCCTGGACGAACGGGTGTGCCGCCGGGCCCCCCGCGGAGAAGGAGTAGGCGGTGGAGCCGAGGGGCGTGGCGGCGACGATGCCGTCCGCCACCATGTGGCGGACAACCTCCACTCCGTCGACCGTGACGCGCAGGTGGCAGGTCTGGGCCTGCCTCTCCACGTACACGTCGTTCAGCGCGAGCGCCTCGAACTCCCCGTCCGCGCGCGTCGCGATCATGCGCAGGCGCGGAAACTCGACGGCGGTCCACGTGCCCTCCCGCACGATCCGCTCCACCGCGGCGGCGACCTGCGCGGCGCCGTTCGCCTCGTTCGGGAGGGGGCCGCCCGCGACGTCGTTCATCAGGAAGCCCAGGTGGCCACAGTTCACGCCGAAGTAGGTGTAGTCGGGGCCGTGACGCGCGATGGCCCGCAACATCGTGCCGTCCCCACCGAGGACGAGGCACAGCTCCGGAGGCCCCTCCAACCCGTCGAGCGCGGCGTCGAGCGCGCGCGTACGTGGAGCATCGTTGGCGTAGCGGATCACGGCTCCAGCCTATCACCCGGCCCCTGGGATAGGAGCCGGGGGATGCGCCTCTATCGAAGCCATGGCCTGGGTAACGACTACCTCGTCCTCGAGGAGGGCGGGCCGCTCTCGCCCGCGCTCGTCCGCGCGGTGTGCCATCGCAACGAGGGCGTCGGCAGCGACGGCATCCTCGAGCCCGTGCCCCCCCGCGAGGGCGCCGATTACGGCCTCCGCATCCACAACCCCGACGGGACCGAGGCGGAGAAGAGCGGAAACGGACTGCGCATCTACGCCGATTGGCTGGTGCGGGAGCGGGGCGCGCCCGCGTCGTTCACGGTGTGGACGCCCGGTGGCGTCGTGCGCTGCGCGGTCGACGGGCCGCGCGTGCGGGTGGCGATGGGGCGCGCGGTCGTGGGCACGCCCCGCGAGCTCGCGGGTGTCACGGTGTACCCGGTGAACGTCGGCAATCCCCACGCCGTCGTCCTCGACATCCCGGCCGATTGGGAGGCCGTGGGGGCGCGCGTTGAACACGCGGTCGCGGGGCGCACGAACGTGCAATTCGTCTCCTTCACCCCGCCCTCCACGATCGTGGCGCGGGTGTGGGAGCGCGGCGCCGGGCGCACCCGGTCGAGCGGATCGAGCGCGTGCGCCGTGGCGGCGGTCGGCGTGATGCTCGGCCGCGTCGCGACCCCCGTGCGGGTCGAGATGGAGGGCGGGGTGTTGAACGTGGGCGTGGCGGCGGACGGCTCGGTGGATCTGGAGGGGCCGGTCGAGCGCGTGGGTCGCATCGAGGTCGACGCCGAGTGGTTGGCACGCGGGGCCTGGCGCCAGCGCGCCGACACGAGCGGTTAGGCCTGGGCGTGGAACCGGTCCCCCTGCCCGCGCCGCCGCCCGCCGCCCGCCCGCGGGAGTCCAAGCCGTTGGCCCGTGCGCTCGCGCACCCGCTGTTCGCGCCCCTCTTCTTCGGCGTGCTCGCCATCGTGTGGACCTGGCCGCTCGTCCTCTCGCCGAACAGCGCGACGATGGCGCTCCACTTCGACCAGCTCACCGCCGCCTGGCTCGTCCACGCCGCGCCGACGTTCCTCGACGGCGTCAGCGAGCTCTCCGCCTGGCCCGAAGGCGGGCGCATCGTGCGCCTCGACTCGTTCGTCTTCCTGTTCCTCTCGCTCGCCCTCTCGGCGCTGCCCGGGCTGCTCGTCACCAACCTCTTCGTGCTGGTGGGGCCGGTGCTCTCGGCCTGGGCCGCCGAACGCCTCGCACGGGAAGGCCTCGGCGTGGGGCGTCCCGCCTCGCTCGTGGCGGGGGTGGCCTTCGGCTTCGCCCCGCTGGCCACGGTCGCGGTGCTCGAGGGGCACATCTACTACCTGCTCGACCCGTGGCTTCCCCTGTGCGCGCTCTACACGTGGACCCGCCGCCCCTGGCCCGCCGTCGCGATGTTCGCGCTCTCCCTGCTGACGACCGCGTACCTCGGCGTGAACGCGCTGCTCGTGCTCCTCGCGATCCTCGCGCACCAGCGGCGGCTGGACCTCCGTCTGCTCGGCGGCGTGGGCGTCGTCGGGGCCCTGTACGCGGCGCTGTTCCTCGGGGGATCCACCCCTCCGGGCGAGAGCGCGGGCGCCGTCACCGCGGAGATCGGCTCCGCCACGCTCACGACCCTCGTGGCGTGGAACGGCTGGATGGACCTGAACCGGCACTCCCTCGCGCCGGTGATCGGCCTCTTCCCGCTGTGCTTCGCGCTCCTCGCGCCGTTCGCCCGCGTGTCCTTCTGCCCCTGGCTTCCGCTCGGGCTTGTGGCCGCGGTGTGCGCGGTCGGGCCGATCCTGGAGGCGGGGGTGGTGCGAGAGGCCGGCGTGCCGACGCTGCTCTGGCCCTTCCACCTGATGGGGGTGTTCGCGGTCTACCGGTTCCCCGTGCGCTTCGCCTGGATCACTGCGCTCGCGCTCGGCGTGGCGTCGGCGCTGGTGGTCGACCGGATGCGGTGGCGGTGGCTCGCGGTGGGATTCGCCGTGGTGGACGCGTTGGTCCTCTCCGGCGCGGTGTTCCGGATGCGGCTGCATCCGACGCCCACGCCCTCGCTCTACGCCCTCCTCCCCGATGCCCCGCTGCTCGACCTCTACCCGCAGATCGGGAGCGTGCAGGAAGACCCCACGTTCTACAATCAGAACCTCTCCTGTTACTACCAGCTCTTCCATCTCCGCCCGATCATGGATCCCTGCCTGAACACCAACATCCGCCAGGGCCCCCGCCTCCGGACCTCGGACGAGCTGCACGGCGCCGTGCTCGACGGGCGATCGGTCCTTCCGGCGCTCTACGGGGCGCGCGTCGGCTCCGTGGTGATGCACGCCGACCTCTACCAACCCTTCGAGCGCGCCGCGGTGATGGCCGGGCTGTCCGCCGAGCTCGGCGCGCCGATGGCCGAGGGGCACGACGGCGGCGAGTGGCTCCTGGCGTGGCGCGTCCCGGAGGCTCCGTGATCGGAGGCGCCGTGATTCCGTTCTTGATCGCGTCGCTCTGCCCGCGCGCCCTCGCCCGCGACGTGGACCTCAAGGTGCACGACATGAAGGGCGTCGTGACGGGTGAAGTGACGGTCGAGCTCTCCGAGCCAGGCCAGACCGGCGTGAAGTACGTGTGCAAGGACGATGGAGAAGCGCCTGACGGCGTCGCGGGGGACCGCCTCTACACCTCCCGCGCCACGGGCTTGTCGCTCGACCACGGCACCGTGGTGGTCCGATCCGGCGCGGCGACGTGGCAGGGGGGCTTCCGCTTCGAGGACGACAGCGATCCGGTGCTGCTCATCGGCCTGGAGGACGGCGGGTTCGCGGCCGCCTCCACGCGTGAGGTCATGTTCGTCCCGCAGGACCGGATGGCGCCGGGATCTTCGGGCGGGGTTCCGGGTGGGGTTCCGGGGGGCGTTCCGGGCGGCGTTCCGGGCGGGGTTCCGGGCGGCGCGCCGGCCTCGGGTGGATCTCCGCTCGAAGCCGGCGGGCTCGCCCGGAAGGCGACCGGCCGCGCCGGCGTACCCGAGGGCATGTGGCTCGGGTGGGGCCTCGCGGCCGCCGCGCTGGGCGGGCTCGGGGCGATCGGGTGGGTGGGCAGGGGCCGGGTGGCCCGATTGGCGCCGCTCGTGGGGGCCCCGCCGTTCGCCACTACGGCGAGCCGCGGCCCGCTCGTGGCGGTCTCGGGGCGGGTGGACTTGTTCCTCGGACCGGGCGAGGGCGCCCGGATCGGCGAGGGGCGCTGGACTCCCGACGAGATCGCGCTCGCGGCGCTCCGCGTACGCGCCCCCGTGCGCGTCGTGGTCACCGATCCCTCGCGGCTCGAGGTCGATGGCGACGGGTATCGCGCGCTCGAAGCCACGCTCGCCGGCGTCGCGGATCTCCTCTGGGTCCCGCCCGCTTCGTAGGTTCCTAGGGGTAGCGGGAAGCGAAGTCCCGAAGTAGGGTGCCGCCGCCCAGGCGCGTGCGCCCCGACGTGGTCCATCCTCGACTCGGCGACGTGCCCCACTCCAGGAGGCTGCTCATGTCCGAGAGCGAAGAGACCGCGCCCAAGAAGAAGTCCAAGCTCGGGCTCATCCTCGGCGTACTCGCAGTGATGTTCTTCGGGGGGCTCCTGGTGTGCGCGGGTGTCGTCGGCGGGGGCTACTGGTACCTCGACCGCCAGTTCACCTCGGTGATGGACGAGATGGAGGCCGGCCTCGCGACCGACACCGAGATCGACAAGTCGATCGAGGAAGCGATGAAGCTGGCCGAAGAGCAGGCGCTGCTCGAAGAAGCCACCGCCGCCGCCGCCGAAGCCGCGGCCATCGCCGCCGCGGAAGCCGCCACTGCCGCCGCGATCGCCGCGGACCCCGCCGCCACGGCCGGCACCACCGGTGTCGCCGCCACGGGCACCCCCGCCGCTTCGACCACGCCGGCCGCTTCGACCACCCCGGCCGCTTCGACGACGCCCGCCGCTTCCACCACCCCGGCCGCCTCGAAGTCCGGAACGACGGCGAGCACGTCCTCGTCCGGGACGTCTGGCTCCAAGAGCGGCAGCAGCACGTCGTCCTCGGGGTCCACGGCCTCCAAGAGCAGCACGCCCACCAGCACGTCCTCGGGGAGCGGCGGGTCGTCGTCCGGCACGACCGCGAGCAAGAGCGGGTCGTCCTCCTCGGGCAGCACCTCCTCGGGCAGCACGTCGGGCAGCACGTCCTCGGGCAGCACGTCCTCCGGAAGCACGTCGGGCAGCACCTCGTCGAAGACCACCACTCCCGCCGCGACGACCACCACCACCCCGGCCGCGGACCCCTCGGACGACGGCATGGTGGCGCTCAAGATCCGCGCCAGCAGCACCAAGTCGAACGGAGTCACCGTCAGCGTCGACGGCAAGCGTGTCGGCGTGACCCCGGTCACCGCCCGCGTGAAGCCCGGCTCCCGCGAGGTGCGCTTCACGAACCTCGACGCCGAGGTCGACCTGAAGTGCACCATCGACGTGCCGGAGACAGGCCGCACGATGGAGTTCGACGTGAAGAAGCTCTCCTGCCCGGCGAAGTAGGGGCGTAGCGCCGGCGAACGTCGCCCGCGACGGGCGCCCCCCGCGGGGACGCGGGGCAGGTCGGCTGCGGGCTCGCGGCAAAGCCGCTCGGTCGGCCGGGTAATCAGCGTTGCTCCAAGGTTGGGAGCTGCGCGCCCGGCCGGACCAGCCGCCGGGGGCGGCTGCCCTCCGCGCCCTTGGCGCGGGAGCGGGCGATGTTGGACGCTGTCACCGGGTAGGCCGCGCGAAGGACGCGGAGGGCGGCGCCGACAGGCGCCGGCTCGGCGGCCGCTCCGGGCCGCCAGCCGAGGGCGGAGCCCGAGCCCGCAGCGGCCTGACCCCCGCCCGGCGGGGGTCGCGCCCAGCGCACGGGCCACCCCTCTCGGTGCTCAGGGCGCCCGGAACCGCACCAGCGGCGGCTCCTCGCTCCGGGACCAGCCCGCCAGCACGCCCTCGATACACGCGGCGTAGGCGGGGTCGTCGTCAACATAGCGGGGGTCGAGGTAGACCTCGGAGAGCCCCGCGTGGACCAGCGCCGGGGTGGCGGTGGCCTCGGTGTCCGGCGTGGCCGTCATGTCGCTCGCGCTCGCGCCGACGCCGATCTCGCAGGCGAGGAGCGCGCGGAGCCCGGCGTTGTTGCGCCAATTGCGGAGCACCGCGTCCGACGAGGTGAGGTCGAGCACCGGGCGCGTGCCGTTGGCCATCGGGCGGCCGTGCCTGAGCTGGTCGACAAGGTCGAGGCGATCGCTGCGGAAGGGCCCCTGCCCGGTGGGGAGGAGCACGAACGGCACGTGGGGCGCCTGCGCGAGCACCTCCGCGCTGGGGGAGGGCCCGAGCGGCACCCGATCGAACGGCAGCGCGCGGGAGAGCGCCCAGGCCTCTCCGAACACGCCGAGGGCGACGAGGAAGGCGACGCGGGGGGGCGTGCCCGCCGCGAGCAGGGACAGACCGAGCGCCACGCCGATCCAGCTGCGATCGGGCCACCAGAGGCGCGCGGCCCCGGGGAGCGCCTGGAGCCAGCCCCACGGGAGCGCCACGGGCCCGGGCAGCCACGCCCCGAGCCCAAGCAGCGCGAGGAGGCACGCGGTCGCGAGCGGCAGGGCCACGAAGCGCGCGCGCGCCCGCCACACCGCCCACGCCGCCGCGACGAGCAGCACGGGGCGGCCGAGCGTCCCGAGCGCCACGCCTTCGAGGCCGTAGATGCGTGCCGCGGCCAGATCGACCGGGCGCACCTGGCGCAGCCCGATCACCACCTCCTGCCACGGATCCATGCCCAGGCTGGGGACCTCGCTCCGGCCGGTCGCCATCCACCCGAGCGCGGGGAGCACGAGCACGGCGAACGCCGTGAACACGACGAGCGCGGTGCCGAGGGCCCCGCCGCCCGCCGCGCCCGACCGCCCCTGCAGCGCCACTCGGAGCCCCATCGGCCCGAGCGCCGCGAGGAGGAACATCGGGCCGAGGTTCCAGCTCGCGAGCGTCCCGATCCCGGCGAACAGGCCCGCGCCGAGGGCGGCCCGGGTGGCCCCTGTCCCCGCCCGCCGCGCGGCCTCCGCCCCGAGCCCGAGGGCAAGCGGAAGGAAGATCGCGGCGAAGGCCTGCGTCGGCCGGCCGTCTCCCACCTCGCGCAGGAGCGCCTCGCCCACCTGGTAGCCGACCCCCGCCACCAGCCCGGCGCCGAGCGTGCCCCACCACCGCATCCCCAGCCAGGCCGCCGCGGCGCCCACGGCCCAGAGCGTCACGAGCGCCCACACCCACATCCCCGTCGCTTCCCCGAACGCGGCCGCGAACGGCCAGGAGGCGAGGGCGTCCACCGGCACGCCGTCCGTGACGAGGCGGTCCGTGCGCATGGGGAAGCCGTGGAGGTCGTCGGCGGTGAGCCCGGCGAGCCCGCGCGTGTGGAGCTGCCAGTGCAGGTTGAGCGTCACCGGCGCGTACGGGAGCGTCGGATCGCCCGGAAACGTGCCGGGCGCGCCGTTCGACGGCAGGAACAGCGCCCAGGCGGACACCAGCAGGGCCACGAAGACCAGCCATGCGCGACGGGGCCGGGGCGCCGGCACGGGCAGGAGGAGGCTCACGGCAGCGCCCTAACAGGTGGAGCGGGCGCCCCACCCCGCTCGACGCGTCCCCTCGCTCGAAGCGTCCGGGTTCATTGTGATCCCCCGGCTACAGGTTCGCGGCCCAATGGGCCTCGGCGTTTGACCAGCGCCCCGACCATCGGGCACACTGGTCGGCGAGGACGTCCGCCCCATGCGCGTCATGCTCATCCGCCCGCCCGCAAAGCACAGCGTAGAAAGCGAGGTTCCCGAGGCCGTTGCCGCGGAGAACCTGTCGTATCCGCCGCTCGCGTTGATGGCGATCGCCCAGTTCATCAAGACGCACAGCACGCACGAGGTCACGATCCTCGACGCGCAGCTCGACGACATGGAGTACGACGCGCTCGAGGCCAAGGTCCGCGCGTTCAAGCCCGACGTGGTCGGCGTCACCGCGTTCACCGTGCAGCTCGTCGACGTGCTCAAGACCGTCCAGACCGCCAAGAAGGGCGGCGCGAAGTACGTCGTCGTCGGCGGGCCGCACGTCAGCGATTTCCCGCAGGAGTGCAAGAACCTCCCCGGGGTGGACGCCGTGGTCAAGGGCGAGGGTCAGAAGCCCATGCTCGACCTGTGCGACGCGTGGGAGAAGGGCGAGGTGCCGAAGGGCATCGGCGGAACGATGGCGCATCCCGACGATCCTGTCCCCGAGCAGGACGTCTACTTCAGCAACAACCTCGACGACTACCCGATCATCGACCGCACGATCGTCGACTACAAGCGCTACTACGACGTGATGGGGCGGGGCGGCATCTTCACCACGCTCATCTCGTCGCGCGGCTGCCCGTACCGCTGCACCTTCTGCAACACGCCGCGTCACCGGTACCGCGTGATGTCGCCGGGCCGCGTGTGCGACGAGATCGCGGAGTGCCTCAAGCTCGGCATCGAAGAATTCTACTTCGTGGACGACACGTTCAACATCACGAACGCCCGCGTCATCGACCTCTGTGACGAGATCATCAAGCGCGGCCTCAAGCTCTCGTGGACCGTGCGCTTCCGCGTGAAGGGCGCGAACCGCGAGCTGCTCACGAAGATGAAGCAGGCGGGCTGCAACCGCATCCAGTTCGGCGTCGAGCAGGGCACCGAAGAGGGGCTCCTCCGCCTGAAGAAGGACGTGACGGTCCGCGAGATCGAGAGCGCGTTCAAGCTCTGCCGCGAGGTCGGCATCCACACCGTCGCCTACTTCATGATCGGCACCCCGACCGAGCGCACGCGCGAAGACGTGATGGACACGATCAACTACTCGATCCAGCTCGATCCCGACTTCGTCATGTACAACGTGCTCACTCCGTTTCCCGGCACGACCCTGTACGACGAGGGCGAGCGGGACGGCGTGCTCGACGTGAACCCCTGGTTCGCCTTCATGCGTGACCCGCGGGAGGACTTCAAGGCCCAGGTGTGGGACGAGTACTTCACGCGCGCCGAGCTGCGCGAGCTGCTCGAGACCGCCTACCGCCGCTTCTATTGGCGTCCGAAGTTCATCGCGCGCAACCTGACCCAGATCCAGAGCCCGAAGGACTTCATGCGCAAGGCCACCGCCGGCCTCCGCATGCTCGCTTCGTAGGCCTGGCTTCTTAGAGATACGCCCCACGCTCGGAGAGCCCCTGATGTCGGCTACGCAGTCCGCCTCTTCCACCGTGCCGCAGAGCGCCCCCAAGGGCGCCTCCAAGGCCGCGAGCGCGCGGCGCTTCACCGTCGTCCTCATGACGATCTACAGCGTCGAAAACGCCGGTATCCGCTACGTTTCCGCGGCGCTCCAGCGCGCCGGCTTCGATACGCACATCATCTTCCTGCGCGACTGGCGCCACAACATGCTCGACATGCCATCGGACAAAGAGATCCAGATGGCGCTCGACGTCATCGCCGACAAGAAGGCCGATCTCGTCGGCCTCGGCTTCATGTCGAGCCTCTACCCGATGGCCCACGAGGTCACCAAGCGCATCAAGCAGCGCTTCCCGAGCACCCCGGTGGTGTGGGGCGGCATCCACCCCACGTCCGTGCCCGAAGAGTGCATCGGCGAGGTCGATTTCGTGTGTGTGGGCGAGGGTGAGGTCGCCTCGATCGATCTGGCGACCGCCCTGCGCGACGGCACGGACACCACCACGATCCCGAACATCTGGGCGAACAAGGGCGGCACGTTCCATTCGAACAAGCCGCGCCCGCTCATCCAGGACCTCGACTGGCTGCCCTACCCGGACGTGGAGGACGACAACAAGTACTACATCGAAGACGGGAAGATGACGGTCGAGGAGCCGTGGAAGCGCACGGCCGAGTACCGCATCTACTTCAGCCGCGGCTGCCCGTACAACTGCTCGTATTGCTACGTCTCCATCCTCCGCGACGTGTACGAGGAGAAGGGCAAGCAGTTCTACCGCGCTCGCTCCGTGCAGCACATCATGGGTGAATTGGAGTACATGCGGGCGAAGTTCCCGCGTGTCGCGCGCGTGAAGATCGACGACGACACGAGCTTCGCCTTCGGCCAGGACTGGATGGACGAGTTCCTGGTCGAGTACCCCAAACGCATCGGGATCCCGTTCGAGTGCCTGCTCATCCCGCCGATGTTGCGGGAGGACATGCTCCGCAAGCTCGTCGACGTCGGTCTGATCCGGGTGCAGACCGGCATCGAGTCGGGCTCCAGCAAGGAGTCCAAGGAGATGCACAACCGCTCTCCGGGCAACACGGCGATCATGAAGTTCGCGGACTTCAACAAGGAGCTCAAGCTCGACATCGTCTACGACGTCATCATCGACAACCCGCACGCGACCGAAGAGATGAAGCTGGAGACGGCGGAATTCCTGTTGGACCTCCCCCTCCCCTACTCGGTCTACTTCTACTCGTTGAACTACTTCCCGGGCACCGCGCTCACGAAGAAGGGCCTCGCCGACGGCACGTTGGACCCCAACCTCGTCGAGGGGCGCAGCACCAAGGCGTGGAAGCAGTTCCGCGTGTCGATGGACTGGCCGCGCAGCGATGAAGACCGCTTCTACCTGGCGATCTACTGCCTCGCGTCCAAGTCGTTCGTGCCCCGCAATTTCATCCGCAAGCTGCTCAACGAGCGCGAGCACTGGAAGAAGGCGGAGAACGTCGACAAGGTGTTCTACCTGGCGTGGGCGGCCAACTACATCCGCATGTTCAAGGTGGCGCTCAAGTACTTCCAGCGCGGCGAGCTGACGGTCTTCAAGATGCGTCAGTACGGCAACCTGACCAAGCTGATCAGCCAATAATGGGACTCTTCACGAGGCTCAAGGACAAGGTCAAGGCCGGGCTGCTCTCCGTCAAGGAAGAGGCGAACCACCCCGGCCGGCCGCCGTCGCATCGCGTCGATCACAACACGTTCCATCGCGACGAGGCCGCCGCCAAGGCGAAGGCGGCCGCCGATCCGACGCGGAAGAAGAACGCCGGCGAGGACAAGCCCTGGTACCTCGACGGCGAGAACGACGGCTGGGACGACGTGAACGTGAAGCCGGATCCGAAGCCGCCCGAGGGTTGATCCCCGCGGATCGGGCCATCCGGCGCGCTATCTTCGCCCCTTCGAGGTTTCCCATGGCGTTCGTCGTCACCGAATCGTGCATCAAGTGCAAGTACACGGACTGCGTGTCGGTCTGCCCGGTCGACTGCTTCAAGGAAGGCGAGAACATGCTCGCCATCGATCCGGTGGAGTGCATCGACTGCGCCGCGTGCGTGCCCGCCTGCCCCGAGAACGCCATCTTCCTCGACGAGGACGTGCCGGCCGATCAGCAGGAGTTCATCGCGCTGAACGCCCGGCTGGCGAAGTCCTGGCCCGCGATCACGAAGCAGAAGAAGGGCCTCCCCGACGCGGCCGAGTGGGCGGGCAAGCCCGGGAAGCGGGCGTTGTTGTCGGAGAAGCGCGGCGGGTAGCCAGCAGGTTCACTCGATCCGAACGTCGCCGCGGAGGATGCCGCCGCACGGCGAGAAGTCGCGCTTCCACGTCGCCTCCACCTCACCCTGCGGCCAGGAGGGGTCGGGCTCGGTGGCCAGGCCGGGGATCTCCAGACCCGTACCGCCGGTGTCCGCGGTGTCCGCGGTGTCCGCGGTGTCGCCGGCGGCAGGCTCGCCCGTCACCTCCGAACCGAGGGTGAGCCCGCGGAAGGCGTGGGGCACCAGGGCGCAGAAGGCGGCGAAGTCCCAGCCCTCGGGCGCGGGCTGGACCCAGGCGCGCAGCACCTCCTGGGTGCCTTTCTGCGCGTCCTCGAGGCAGCCGAACCCGTGGTCCTGGCTGAAGGTGACCGGCTCCGCGAGCGGCTCCCCGCACAGCGGCGCGAGGACGTTGATCGGGGCGAGCCCGGCGTCGGTCACGAGCACGCCGGGGGCGTCCGGGCCGTGCGCCGTCGCGATGGCGCTCGCCACGTCCACCTCGATGACGGTGGCGGTGCCGGACTCGCAGCCGGCGAGCAGGACGAGGGCGGGGAGGAAGGCGCGCATGAGGAGCTCGGGTGGGCAGCCAGGGAAGCAAGGGCCGTGCCGGGCGGTCACGCTCTCAGTCGAGCGCCCGGACCCGCACGGCCTCGTACCCGGTCTCGACCGAGAGGGTGGCGGCGACCGCGAGCCCGCTCCACGCGCACACGCCGAGCCAGCCGACCGCGACGCGACCGTCCACGATCCCGGTGGTGCCGCCCTCGGCGGCGGCCACCCCCCCGAGGAGCACGTCCGCACCGGCGCCCACGCCCGTGTCCGCTCCGGTGTCCGCTCCCGTGTCCCCTCCGGTGTCCCCGGGCGCGCTCGGGTAGTAGAACGTGCCGCCCGCGAGCGAAATCGCCAGCGCGGCGCAGCTCTCGCTGCCGCCCGAGGCGCTGTCGAGGCCGAACAGGAGCTGATCGTTCCGGTGGTCCACCGCGCCGCCCACCACGGCGGCCGGCGCGAGGGCGTCCCAGGCGCGGAGCGTGTGCAGGTCGGACTGGACGGTGGGGTTGTCCTGGTTGATGGCCACCTCCGCCGGCCAGGCCTCGCTGGGGCACAGCACGTTCGGATCGGCGCAGTAGGCGCCCAGGTCGAGCTCCAGCGGCGAGCCGTCGGGGGCGTTGAAGGTGACCACCTCGTCCACGCCGGCAGTGACCTCCTGCACCGCGCCGCCGATGTCGAGGCGGATGGTGAGCTCGTCCGACCAGGTGACGGCGTAGACCCCGCGCACGTCCTGGTCGGAGGGCGCGGCGGGAGGCGCGGTGCCCCCGTCGGCGCACGCGAGGATGAGGAGGCCGGTGGGGACGGCGAGCAGGCGGAGGTGCATGGGGCCTCGAGTCTATTGCTGTGACACCGTAGCCCCCCGTGGTCGAAAACAAAGTCGGCGGGGCCCGCGCTGCTCCCGGGGGCGGGCGCGAGGGCTTCGCGAGCCCTCGTGAGGATCCGTGACGTGTTCCGCCCAGGGGGCCGTCCATGCGGGCCTCCCTGCGCGATAAGCCCCCACGGCATGCTCGCTCTTCTCTTCCCCGTCCTCCTCGCCTCCTCCCTCGCGTTGACCCCCGCCCGGCCTCCGGGCCCGGGGGAGGCGCCTACGGGCTCGGCCGCCGCCACCGCCGCACCGGCCGCGGGAAAGGCCACGGCTCCCGCCGGAAAGCCGGCCCCACGCGCCCCCGGAAAGGCGGGGGAAGCCGCCCCCGATTGGGAGTCCACGCTCGATCGTGTCGTCCCCTCCATCGTCGCGATCCGGGTGAGCGCCACGCGCCCGTTCGACACGGAGGGCGCCGCATCCGCGGTGGCGACCGGTTTTGTCGTCGACGCCGAGCGGGGCATCATCCTCACCAATCGGCACGTGGTGGAGCCCGGCCCCGTCGTGGCCGAGGCCGTGTTCTACAACCACGAAGAGGTGCCGCTCCGCGCCCTGTACCGCGATCCGGTGCACGACTTCGGCTTCTACCAATTCGACCCCAAGGCGCTCCGGTTCATGCAGCCGAGCGCCCTCCCCCTCGCCCCGAGCCGGGCCAAGGTGGGCGTGGAATTGCGGGTCGTCGGCAACGACGCGGGCGAGAAGATCTCGATCCTCCAGGGCACGCTCGCGCGGCTCGATCGCGAAGCGCCGAGCTACGGGGACGGTAACTTCAACGATTTCGACACCTTCTACTACCAGGCGGCGTCGGGCACGTCGGGCGGCTCGTCCGGCTCGCCCGTGTTGGATCTCGCCGGAAATGTCATCGCGCTCAACGCGGGCGGGAGCAACCGGGCGGCGTCGAGCTTCTACCTGCCGCTCGATCGGGTCGTGCGCGCGCTGGCCCGCGTGCAGGCGGGGCTGCCGGTGCCGCGCGGCACGGTCCAGTCGGTGTTCCGCTACCGCCCCTTCGACGAGGTGCGCCGCCTCGGCGTGACCGACGCGACCGAGGTCGCCGTGCGCGCCGCCTTTCCGGACGGCACCGGCATGCTGGTCGTCGATCAGGTCATCCCCGGCGGCCCGGCGTTCGGAAAGCTCGAGCCCGGCGATGTCATCGTGCGGGTGGACGGCGCGCTCACCACCGCCTTCATCCCCTGGGAGGAGCTGGTCGACAACCGGGTGGGCGGCTCCGTTTCGGTCCAGATCGAGCGCGGTGGCACGCCGATGACCGTCGCGATCCCCGTGTTGGATCTGCACGCCGCCACCCCCTCGACCTACCTGGAGATGGGGGGCGCGGTGCTCAATCCGTTCTCCTTCCAGCAGGCGCGCAGCCACACGCTCCCGCTCGATGTGGGGGTATGGGTAGCCTCCGCCGGGTACATGCTCACCAACGCGGGGATCCCCGATGACGTGGTGATCACCGGCGTTGCGAGCGAGCGGACCAAGACCCTCGATGCGCTCGAGGCCGCGCTGGGAAAGCTCGCGGATCACACGCGGGTGCCGGTGCGTTGGATCGACCCTCGGGAGCCCCGCCGCGAGCAGGTCGCCGTGATTACGATCGACCGGCGCTGGTTTCCCATGCAGCGCTGCACGCGGGATGACACGCTCGGGTTGTGGCCCTGTGTCGCGAGCGCCGCGCCCGCCGAACCCGGGGTCGTGGCGGCCGTGAGCGGAGAATTGCCGCAGGTCACCGGCGCCGCAGCCAAGGCGCTGGCCCCCTCGCTCGTCTGGGTGACCAACAACGTGCCGCTCCGCGCCGAGGGCATCTACGGGGGCAGCTTCACCGGCACCGGCCTGGTGATCGACGCCGAGCGTGGGCGCGTCCTGGTTGACCGCGACACCGTCCCCATCGCGCTCGGGGATGTCTCGCTCACCTTCGCCGGCACCGTTCGCGTGCCCGCCAAGGTGGTGTACATCCACCCGCTCCACAACCTCGCGGTCCTCTCCTATGACCCCGCGGCGTTGGGGAGCACCCCGGTCAAGACCGCGCGCTTCTCCACCAAGGCGCTCGACCGGGGCGACACGACCTTTCACGTCGGGCTCTCGCCGCGCCAGGAGGTGCTCCAGCAGGAGACCAAGGCGACGGCGCAGGAGCCGATGCTGTTGAGCGTCCCCCGGCCGCCGTTCTTCCGTGACCGCAACCTCGACGTTGTCAGCATCGAGCGTGCCGGGGCCGTGGTGGGTGGCGTGCTCGCCGATCGCGCGGGGCGGGTCCAGGCCTTCTGGGCGAGCTTCATCGAGGACCGCGGGGACACCCCCGAGGGCTTCTTCCGCGGCATCCCGACGGACGTGCTCCACGACGTGGTGGATCCCATCGTGGCGGGCCTCCTCCCCACCGTGCGCGGCCTGGGTGTCGAGCTCGCGCCGATGAACCTCGCCATGGCGCGCGATCGTGGGCTCACCGAAGAGTGGGCGGACAAGCTGGTCGCGGTCGATCCGCGCCGCCGGCAGGTCTTGTGGGTGGTCCGGCGCGAGGCGGGCACGCCCGCCGCCACCGCCCTGCGCGAGGGAGACTTGGTTCTTGCGGTCGACGGCGAGCCCGTGGCCCGTTTCCGTGACATCGAGCTGCGCGCCGCGAAGGAGAGCGTGACGCTCACCGTGCTGCGTGACGGAAAGGAGGAGACGATCCCCCTCGCGACGGTGCCGCGTGATGGTGTGGGCGTGGATCGCGTGCTGCTGTGGGCCGGCGCCCTGTTGCACGCCCCGCACTCCCCGCTCCCGTCCGACCTCGGCGTCGAGCCCGAGGGCATCTACGTCAGCTGGTCGTGGTTCGGCTCGCCCGCGTCCCGCTACCAGCTCCGCCCCACCCACCGCATCCTCGCGGTGGACGGTACGCCCACGCTCACGCTGGACGCCTTCCTCGCCGCGGTGAAGGACCGCCCCGATCGTGGCGCCGTGCGGCTCAAGACGGTCGACCTCGACGGCAAGCCCCAGGTCATCACGCTCAAGCTCGATCTCCAGTACTGGCCCACGGCGGAATTGCGCGTGGGGGACGAGGGGTGGGCGCGGGTGGAGCGGTAGGGGCGACCGTCGGATTGGTAGGCGAACAGGCGCTCGGTGTGCGTCGGACAAACCCGTAGAGGCCGTCCGGTGCGGGGTACAAACTCCGGGCGGAGGCGGCGCGGTCGTAGCGGGCCACGGCGGCGTCGGTGTGTGCCTCGATCCCCCCGGCGAACGGGCGGAGGGCCAACGCCCGCATGGGCGCGTCCGCCGGTGTCGGATCGCCGGTGTCCAACGCCCAGGCGTGGAGCAGGTCGTTCGGGCATGCGCGGTACGCGGAGGGGCTGACGTACGACAGACCCTCGGCGGCCGGGAGGAGTGTGGTGATGACCGCCGTCGCGAGGTCCACCGTGTCAGTGCTCACGGCCGGAGGTTCCGTGAGGTTCTGTGCGGATGTCATAGATCAGGACGTTCAGCGACAGTCGGCAGTCCCTCTTGCCACCCCGTGTGATCGTTCGAGAGCGGAATCCTGGCGGGCCTCGGCGTCTGTGCCGATGGCGCACACGCCGAGCGAGTCGCCGCGAATCGCCTCGCCCGCCAGTGCGCGACGAGGCCCTCCGGTGAGTGCCCTACGAACTGGAAACCCCAAACGGGGTCTGGGAAACTTCCGAACCCGGCGCTAAGCCGCTACTTGTACCACTCGGCCTTGATGGCCGCGATGTCCATGTCCCTCCATTCCTCCTTCCAGAGCTCCCAATACGGAATGTCGTTCGACGATGGAGCGTTTGTGCAACGGTCAATCTGAACTATGGACGGCAAGATTATTGCTTCACCGACCAACAGGGCCTCGCCCTGTCTAAACGAAGTCATCTTGTCGATCAGCGAACCAAGGGAGTCCGGAAGCAGCTTCTTGACATAGCCCTGGTCCACAGGATTCGTCAATCGCATGGCGATGAAGTTGTTGCACTGCGAGAAAATCGTTTCGGAAATCTCGGAGGGGCGCTGGCTGGCCAACAACAGCGTGACCCCGTACTTCCGACCCTCCTTGGCAATCCGCTCAATCGATACCTTCGAAGATCGGAACTTCGAAAGCTCGCTGTTCGGAACGTACTTGTGGGCCTCTTCGTACACGAGGAGAATGGGAGCGTCGTTGTTGATCTTTTCTTTTGGATTCTTCAAGCACCGCAGACGCTTGTAAATGTACCCGTACTCGAACACCAGCCGTGAAATAAGAGACACGGTGATACTCAGCACCTCGAAAGGGACGCCACTCAGGTCAATGACCGTCACGTTGGCTTTGCCCGAGGAGGGGTAGCCCAGAAACGTCTGAAGCGTCTCTTCGAAGGTGATTTCCTTCGACTTCTTGCCCAAGAAAAAATCAAGCCGAGAGTCATTGATTTTGCTTTCAAGGCGGTTCACGAAGTTGGTCAGCTTCCCGTGTAGGCTACCGTTCGTCAGCTTCGGCTGCCCGGCCTTCTCCTTGTTACTAGCCGCATATACCTCACCAGAGTCGACGAGTTCCGTGTTCTTGGCAATCGCGTACTCGAGCACCTTCTTGATGTCGAACAGGATCGGCGAATCCAGGTGAATTTTCTGCCTATCGGCTTCCGACCCCTGGAACTTCGCACGCCGGTCCTTGAGCACTGCCTCCTTAAACACGTTCCTCTGATTGTGATCGTTTGCTTCCGTGTCGAGAAAGAACTCCTCCAGCTCTTCGCTGTTCAACATCCAGTATGGCAACGTCAGGTTTGAGACGTCGATGAAGTTGGCGTCCGGAAACGCTGACTTGTACTCGGAGTGGATATCGAAAAGAATCACGTGCGAGTTGTTGAGCGAGAACGATCCGTTCTTTCCCGCCACGGCACTCTGAATGATCGTCGCCAGCGTGTGGGACTTCCCCGACCCGGTGGACCCGACGACGGCGATGTGCTTGTTGAAGAACTTGTTACCGTTGATGGGCACCTTTACGCCGTTGTTCGACGAGAGCGTCGAAAAACAGAAGCTCTCCCGTGAACTCACGGAGTCCTCATAGATCTTCTTGATGTCGTCGATGGTGGCGGGCTTGACCTCCTTGGGAGGAATGGCAAGCGAATCACCTCCGCGTTCAAACTTACCGTCTCTCAGAATGCCAAGCGGGAAGGCCTCGATGATATAGAGCCGCTTGCGGCCCTCGCTGACTGAAATCTGGAAGTTCTCGATGATGGCGATCAAGACGGCATTTTCGTTGTCGGCGATCTTCAAATAGGAGCCGACCTTCAGGGACTCCTCAGCAATTTTGAAATTCTCAAGGTCGTCCACCTCGATCCTGACCTTGTCTGGAAAAACCGCGATTACCTGCGCGTTAATGACCTGCTCGGTTTCGCTTTCATTGATAGCAATCATGTCAGATAATTCCTTTGATGTCGGAGAGGCTTTCCACGTGGATCTTCACGTGGCCTACGGAAGGACTCGTCGTTTCGAAGTAGCTCGGACCGAAGTGAAATTGGTAGACCTTCCTGGTCTTGGTTATCGCTTGCAGTGTCTCCTTGAGATTGGCTATGGTATTCAGGAGCTTGATGCGGATGCCGTTGCTGTGGGTGGCCCGTTGAGCGATGGAGCTAGCGCTGAAATCCGCACCAAGGTAGTCGTGCCCATCGACAAACTTGAAGGCTTCCAGCGTCAGATCCTTCTTGAGTTCCAGAAGTTCAGCATCTGATATGCCTTGCACGAAAAGGTACGGGCAAAATGGATCCGGTTCACGCTTAGAGGTCTTGGCCCATTTCTTAGAGAGCGAGAAAATGAGATCCTTCAACTCTTCGCGCACGTAGACGGAAGGATCGACTTCAACCAAGAAGAAGCGCTCGTAGGGCGACACGTTCATGGACGCAAAGTACTCCAACCGGAGCCCGGCAAGGTACTGCTTCTTCCCCTTCTTTTGCAAGAACCATTCGTTGAACAGCGCGCTGGAGGTATTCACCCGGTCTAGAAACGCCTTCTTAGTTATGGTCCTGTCGGCGCGGTTCTGCTGGATGGCCAGTTCCCGAATGACGCGAAGAGCGTTGTTGTAGTAGAAGAATTCGGCTGAAAACAAAGAGCAACTGAAGGACAATCTTAGCTGCCCAATGACCTCTGCAAACTGCTTCGCAAACTCCGGCGCATTTACATCAATCGTCAGCAACCCCAGAAATGCCCCAAGGTCGCCGTCGTCAAGTCCGAGTTCCGTGTGGTGGTAGTGCTCCACCTTCTTGCTTGTGTATGTCAAGAAGTGCTTCTTCAAGAAGTCGACGTCAGGAACTGCTTTCAACTTCTCCTGTCCAGCGGAGAAATGACCCCGAATCATATAGCATGTGTGCGGCTTCCCCGTGACTTTGGCGTCCTTGAAGTGGGAGAGCATGTACATCACTGCGTCCTTGATGACGGAGTGGTTGTATTCCGTCTTCGCGTAATACTTGCACTGGACCGCAGTGGTGTCTGACGCCGTTCTGATGTCGATGTCTTCGACGCACTCGATCTCAATCGAGTCCGTGGCGCTCGCCAACTGCAACACGCTCAGAATCGAGAGGTCAAACTGATAGAAATAACCTGTTATCGTATCAACTGCACTTCTGTCGGTCATCGCCTCACCGGGTTCGTTTGTGGCCAATGTTGAGAGCTGTGGCAACACCTCTGGTTGCGTTGCACCCCGCCGTCCTACCCCCCGTTCGTCGCGAACTTGGGCGCCAGGTCCACACTGGGGCCGTCATGGAAGAAGTCGGCGCCTTCCCCTCGATCATCAACAGAGCCTCCGCAGGTCGGAAGCATAGCACAGCCGTGGGCGTCGCGTCCCCCTCGATGTGGCTGAGCGCTGGGGCGCGGTCCGGGCGCCCGTCCTTCCGTTCGCAGGGACCGGAGGATCCCTCCTCCACAGCAAGCGAAGGCGCGGCACTCCCGCTGCAAACACCTGCGTTCGGAACCGCCGGCCTTCGTGGAACTGGCCGACGCGCTGCTCAGTTTCGGCGAAGACGCCGAAACTGGCCCGGGCGCACGAAGCATAAGCGTGGTTCTCAACGGTGTCGATGTGCGCCCGGGACATGCGCCCCCCGTCGCGGACGCCGGGGGGCCGGCGGCCAAGATGGCCCGCGCGCGAGGACGCGCGCGGAGGCCCCTCGCACGTCAGCAGTCGTCTTCGCGTTCTCCGCCAACTCGACAAGAGATCCTCGTGAATCTTCACCGGGACCGGACGCGCTGATCTCGCCTTCCTCTGAACGATCAGCCTTGCCGCCCACCTCGGGCTCGTGGGAGGGCACTCCGGCAGCAGGGCTTGCAAATCGCGGCCCCGGTCTCGAGAGAACACGGGCCATACGGGATCGGGCTGGGTTCGTGTGCGGGCGTGCGATCGCCAGTTGCGCGGGCGCTACCGCAGCCCACCAAACCGCACGACGGGACATCCCTCCGGCCCCATCCGTGATATCTCACTCCTTTCTACGAGTTCATACCGTGCTTGCGACGCTGGTCCTCATCACACTCGGCGGTTGTGTACTCACCGCGACGCCTGCAGTCGCTGCCCCACGGGTCGCGCCCGATAAGGTCGCGCATATTTCCGCCAATTCTGATGCCGACCTCGCAGCCGCGTGGTGGCGATGGGCGGCTGCCTTCGAGACGCCCGTGAACCCTGTGTTGGATGCCACCGGCGAGGATTGCATGCGAGGACAGTCCGGTGACGTCTGGTTCCTGGCCGGCTCCGTAGGCGAGACACTGACTCGAACCTGCAGTGTGCCCGGGGGCCAGTCCCTGTTCTTTCCCGTGCTTAACTGTGCCGGCGGAGAAGAGTGCCGCCAACAGCTTGGTAAGGCCGTTGGCCGCGCTGAACTTGATGGTGCTCGCCTGCGAGCGGTTGCTCTCCCTTCCACCGCTTTCAACCTCACGGGCGTGGCCGGGAACCCGTTCACCGGAACGGCGGAGACCGTCCGACTCGTGACGGAGGGCGATTGGCTCCACCTGCCACCGTTGCCTGCGGGCAGGCATACGCTGCGGATCGTCGCAAGGAGTTCCGCGTTCTTGATTGATGTCACCTACGTGCTCAACGTCGCGCCGGGGTAGGAGGCTACAGCGCGCGAATCACGCAACCTTGTAATCTTGTTGGCGTCGCTGGAACCACATTCGCTGCACTGCCCGCGAGATGTCGATCAGACTGCCGCGCGCCGAGGACGGCGCCGTCAACTCCAACGTGTCCTGGAACTCGGGACGCTACGACCGCACCGGTCACTCGTCGGGTGCCGTCCCGGGGCCGCCAGTCGACGCACACGGCGAGGTGGCCGTAATGCGCGGCGGCGCGGCATCCTCGACGTAGGCTCACTCCCACCGATACACCTCGGGGTAGCCCCAATTCCCCGTTCGGTACTCCGGCACCAGGGTGTCGGCGTCGACGGGGATCAGCCATTCGTCAGTTTGGCCCTGCTCGACCCTCACCACCCCGGGGCCAACGACCACCACGACCGGGTCTCCGTTCAGCCAGAGGCCCGGCGTGCCGAACAAATCTCGCGTCGTGAACCGCAGGCGGTCCGGGGGCGGCTCGGGCGGCTCCCCCCCACCCGTCGTACCCGGCAGCTCGAACCCGAACGGGAAGGACCCGCCGCGAAACCGGTCAGAGGTCGGGTTCGGCTGTCTTCTCCAGGCGCCCTCGAGGGATGCGGTCACGTCGTCCTCGGGCCAGGGGCTCTCGCGCAGCGGCGCGGGCGACGCGCCCCGCATCGACGTGAGCACGAGCTGCTCCACCGGAGGCCCCTCGTAGTGCACATCGATCCCGCCCGGCCCCGCGGCCGCCACCCGCACCGTGACGCCGGGGCGGCCGATCCCCTGCTCGTCGCGGAGGGTCATGGCGTAGGTCAGCGGCACGCGGGGTTCGGTCATGGTCGTCGCCTACGGTGACGACACTCGCGACGAGCCCGCAGCCAAGTACAGGGCGGATGCAGGCACCTTCATCGACCTGTTCGCGGGGGCCGAGGGCGTCGGTGGACCCGACGGGCCACTACCTGATGTCCGGCAACGAGGCCGGCGGGTACACGTGGTGGAGCTGCCACCCGGCGGGGTAGCGCTCCACGGAAAGCGGTTCCTACCGCCCCCGCCTCGCCACGATAAACCCGGTCTCGGGCGTGGTCCCAACGTCCGGAGTCTCGATATCGACGAAGCCGGCGCTGCGGATCTCGTCGATGAGCGTCTGCCGCGTGAAGACCCACACCCGCGGCGCCTTCCCGAGCCAATACATCGCCGCGAGGATCGGCGTGTAGGGCACCCAGGACTCCGCGAGGCAGGCGGTGGAGGTCACCAGGAACCCGCCCGGCTTGAGCAGGCGGTACATGCGGGCGAGCGCCGCATCGCGGTCGTCCACCAGGTGGAGGATGCTGCAGGCGCAGAGCCCATCGAGGCTCCCGTCCGCGAAGGTGGTGAAGCTGTCGTCGAACGCGCCGGTGTGGAAGGTGACGTTCGCCACCCCCTGGTCGGCGGCCTTGCCCCCGGCGATGCGCATCATCTCGGGCGAGAGGTCGAGGCCGTGGAGCTGGGCCGCGAAGGGCGCGAGGCGCAGCGCCAGCGAGCCGGTGCCACACCCGACGTCCAGCACGGTGTTGGTCGGCTGCATCCGCGTCTTCATCACCGCGATCTTTCGCTCGAAGGCCTCGGGGTTCGCGACCGGCGCGCGGGCGTACTTCTCAGCAATGCGATTCCAGAACGTCGGATCGGCGGTCACTCGGCACCTCGAAAGTCGGGCTGCAACGGTATGCCGGGCCCGAGCGCGGGGGGCGGTGCGAAATCAGGACAGCCATGTGCAGAATCGGACCATGCCTCACCGCGGAACAGGGCGGCGCGCTCGCGGAACACACGGGCGACGACGGCGCGGACGGCCTGCACACGCGCGGTGTGCCGCAGGTCCGGGTGGCAAAGGAGCCAGAGGTCGCCGAGGTGCCGCAGGTCGGGGGTCCCCAGGCGCGCCAGGGTCGGGTCCGGGTCGCCGACGTAGACGGGGAGCAGCACGAGCCCCAGGCCAGCGCGTGCGGCGCTCAGGATTGCCTCGAGGGAGTCGAAGGAGCCCCAGGCGGGAAGGCTGGGCCAGCTCGATCCCTCGATCAGCCGCTCGACCGTCTTCCGGTCTTCGAAGGCGAGCCAGCGCGCCGGGGTGCCCGGACGCGCGGGGTCGAGGTGGGCGGCATGGGCGACGGCGACGTAGCTGGCGAGGATCACCGGCCCGACCTTGGTGCCGAGCAGGTACTCGGGCGGGCTCGCGCCGGTAGAGAGCACCCGGACGGCAACGTCGGCCTCCCGCCGCAGCAGGTCGAAGGGGCGGCCGTCGACGGTGAACCGCAGCTCGACGTCGGGGTGTTCGGCGCAGAACGCCGCGAGCGCGTCGAGGAGGAGCCCAGCGACGAAGTTGTCACCGCAGGTGATGGCGACCGTGCCCGCGAGACGCCCGTCCTGGCCCACCACCGCCCGTTCGAGATCGGCCATCTCGAGCTCCACCCGCTCGGCGCCGGGGACCATCTGCCGGCCGGCGGCGGTGAGAACGTAGCCGTCCTGGCTGCGATCGAAGAGCCGGGTGCCCAGCCGCGCCTCCAGCGCCTCGACGCGCCGCGCGACGGTGGAGTGGCTCACCTCGAGCGTCTTGCCGGCGGCCCGCACCGAACCCAGCCGCGCCAGCGCCAGGAAGTAGCGGATGTCGTTCCAGTCCATCCCCGGCCCTACGCCGGATCGAACGCGCAGCGAAGCGCGGCGACGGGATCGGCGACACACGCCCGGCTTGCCGCCGCGCGAACGCGGGCGGCGTAGGTGAGGGCCTCGTCGGGCTTGCCGTCGAGCGCGAGACGCGGCTTCAGCGCTTGTTCCATTCTCGTTGTGTGATACATTGTGTGGGAGGTGAAACATGGCCACGAACCTGAACCTGGATGATCAGCTCGTCAATGAGGCCGTGGCCCTCGGCCGTCACTCCAGCAAGCGCGACGCCGTGAACGAGGCGCTTCGCGAGTACGTAGCCTATCGCCGTCGACTCGAAGCACTCGAGGTGTTCGGTACGGTGGAGTTCGACCCCTCGTTTGAGTACAAGCGGGCTCGCGCGCGGGCCGGCGCGTGATCATCGTCGACACGAGCGTGTGGTCTCGCGCATTCCGCCGTCCGACGGATGGACGGCAGGATCCCGCGGCGGGAGTGCTCCGCGCGCTCATCCAGGAACACCAGCCGGTCGGCCTCCTCGGCATCGTCTACCAAGAGCTTCTCACTGGCGTACGACATCCAGAACAACTTCAACGTCTCCGAGCCGCTCTGGATCCGTTCCCCCTCCTGCTCGCGGAACGGGAAGACCACGTTCTTGCGGCCGAGATCGGGAACACCTGCCGTGGGAGAGGCATCGCGACCTCGACCCCTGACGCCCTCATCGCAGCATGCAGCGTGCGTCGAAACGGCACACTCCTCACGTCCGACCGAGACTTTGTGCGAATCGCCGACTGCACGCAGCTCCTCGTTCGGTTCGTCCCAGATGAAATCACCGGCACGGCGGCCTGAAGGCGAGCTCGAGGGCGAGTTGTCGCCGCCTTGCGGTCCTTCCGGCTGAGCACGGCAAATCTCTCCGTCAGCGATTCGCGTGCGTCTATGCTGTCTCCATGCTGCTCCTCCTCGCCCTCGCCCGCCCGGCCGATGCCTGTTCGTTCGACAGCCCCGGCTCCTTCGAGCTCGATCCCGCCAGCGACGACACCGTGGCGCCGTCGCCGCCCGGCGAGCTGCTGTCCGTGCGCGTCGTCCGCGGGCGCGGGCCCGAGTGCCACGACGGGGGAATGAGCTCGAGCACCAGCTGCGACGACCTCGGCACGCTCTCCGTCGGCTTTGTTGCCGCGCTGGACGATCGTTCTCCCGCCGTAGACACGGGAGCGGTCCAGACGGGCGTGGGCTATCGCGTACGCGTGGCGGAGGGCGCGCTCCCCGACGGCCTGAGCATCGATCCGGATCACGACCATGCGGCCTTCAGGGGCGATGGCACCGCGAGCCTGTTCTTCGTTTGGATCGACGACGCGAGCGACGATCAGGATGCGTTCGCCGCGACGTTGGCTGTGACCGCGATCGACCTCGCCGGAAACGAGAGCGCCGAGGCCCTGTTCGAGGTCTCCGACCCCGGCACGGTCGACGCCGACGGCGAGCCGGGGTGCCCGGAGGAGGAGGAGGCCGAAGCTTCCGCCCTCTGTGGCACGTCCGCTGGTGCCGGTTTGGTTGCCATGCTCGTTGGCGCGGGGCTCGTGGCGCGGCGGCGGTTCGGGCGTTCGGGGGGATAGGTAGGGGGGGAAGGCTACGCTCCCAAGACCGGATGCGAGGGCGCCTTTCTTGTCTGGGAGACGGCGAGCGCCGCTGCGGCCCGCGCCGCGGCGTCCTCCAGGGCGAGCCGGAGCCGCGTGGCGGTGAGGAGCTCCGCGGAGGCGCGGCGGAGGCCGATCTTCCGCGTTGCGTCGCGTGTGATGCCAAGCGCGTACGCGAGCTCGTCGAGGTGGATATCGGCCTCCAAGGCGAGGTGCGCAGCCGCGCGGCGGACCCGGATAGACCACTCGTCGCGGCCCAGCTCGGGGCCGGCGCCCGCGGCGTGGGCAACCGCGTCCACGAGGCGCCGCGCACCGCCGGCACGCACGTGCTCCGGGGAAGCTGGCACCAGCGGCTCCGCTGGAAGCCCGACGAACCCATACACGTCGGCAACATGGGCCGGCGCGATCTCGACCGCCACCACCGCCCGCAATGCGAGCAGGATTGCGCGCGTGACGACCGACCGCGTCGGGATCGCACAGCAGAACGAGGTGAACGTGATCGTCTACCAGCGCGAAGAGCACCAACGAACCGCTTGTCACCCGGCCGATGACGTGCAGCGCCTCCCGCCGCCGCCACTCCTCGGGGAAGAGCGCGTGCCGCGTGACGGAGGCAAACGTGAGGTGGACAGGCTGCATCGGGTCGCAAGGCTGAGCACGCCGTGCGACCTGGCAAGTGCGATCGTGGGAATCGTTGGCTGAACTCTCATGGCGATGCCGCGGGGCCGGACGTCCGTTCGCCCCGGATGCGTCACCATCCTCCCCGCACGGACGTCCCCGGCGGCCGTTCGCCCGGGATGCGGCGCCATCCTCCCCGCACGGACGTCCCCGGCGGCCGTTCGCGCCGGATGCGGCGCCATCCTCCCCGAACGGACGTCCGCGCCGTGGCCCCGCCGCGCGCCGGCCCCGGCCGCAAGCTCAATCGCCCGCCACCACCCCCACCTTCGCGCCCGCCGCCTCGACCCGACACGGCATGTCGAGCGTGAGCACGACCCCGGACAGCCGCCGGTCCCCAACGGTCACCCCGCCGTCGGGTACACAGCGCAAATCGTCGGGATGGACTTGGGGCGCGCCGGTGGCCGCGGCTGCCCAGGCGAGCCCGGTGCGCACGCGCGCCAACAGCGCGTCGCGATGTTGCTCGGGCGCGTCGACCGCGAGCACGGGGACCGAGCGACGCACCTGCCGGTTCCCGGTGCCGAGCGATTTCCAACCGTCGGGCGTGAGGAGCGGCTCGATCGTCGCGAGGCACGCGTCGATTCGCCCGCGGCGCTCGGCCACGCCGGCCAGCCCGCGCAGATCGATGTCGACGCGCACCTCGGCGGTCGCCGTCCATTGCGGACTTCCCGACGAGAGGGGCGCCGCGTAGTCCAACACCGTCGCCGTGCAGTGGGAGCCGAGCGCCTGCTCCAATGCCGCCACCTCGGTGGTCAAGCCGCTGGCGGTCGAGGCGAAGCTCTCGTGGGCGACGTTGATCGTGACGGCCAACACCGCCCGATCCGGCGGCACCCGGTAGGCCTGGTCGAGGCCAGGGTACCCGTCGGCGCCGGGGGCCACCGTCCGCTCCGAATAGGAATAGGAATCCCCGCGCCCCCCACCGAGCCCCCCACAGGCGAGCGCGAGGCCGAGGGCCAGGCCGACGGCGGGAGCGAAGGGCGAGAGGCGAGAGCGCGAGTGTGTCATTCGAGGGGCCTGACGAGTTGGCGGCCCAGACCCCGCTCCGGAGCTGGCCGGCTTCACGGGCGCAAGGGCGCCCGCATCGCCGGGAGGGACCGCCATCGGCTACGACCCCGGGGGCCACGCTCCAACCGCACCGGCGCCTCCGATACACCACGCGCGCGAGGGACCCGTCGGGCGGCCGCCCCTGGCGGCCGGTTCGGCGCCGACGGGCCGCCCGGGAGGGCGGCCGGTCCGCGCCAACCGCAGCGAAGCGGAGCCCAAAGTGGGCCCGGCCCCGCGTCCCCGCGGGG
>JAUXQH010000167.1 GCA_030685065.1 Pseudomonadota bacterium
GGAACGGCGGCGGCGACCGCGGCGGCGGGAACGACGGCGGCGACCGCGGCGGCGGGAACGGCGGCGGCGACCGCGGCGGCGGGAACGACGGCGGCGACCGCGGCGGCGGGAACGACGGCGGCGACCGCGGCGGCGGGAACGACGGAGGCGACCGCGGCGGCGGGAACGACGGAGGCCGTGGAAACGGCGGCCGCGGCGGAAGCTGAACCAAGCCGGGAGGAAGCCGCGAGAGGCCTACGGCAAGCCCGCCAGCACCATCGCGTACACCCGCTTGTAGTCGCGCACCTTGTCGTTCACGAGCCCCTGCGCGACCATGGCGATCCACACCTTCCCGTCCGGGCGCTTGACCACGTCGAGATCGCCGTTGCCGACCGTACCGGTGACGACGAGCTTGGCTTGGGAGGGTTGGCGCACGGGGGCCGCGTAGATCGGATCGAATTGGGATTCGTCCTTCTTCACGTAGATCAGGTGCTTGGAGTCGGGGGTCCAGGCGGGCCCATCCTCGTTCAGCGCCACATCGGTCGCGACGAGCGTGGGGGTTCCGGCGACAGGCGTGACATATAAATCGAAGCGGTTGATGTCGTTGTGGTTGGAGAAGAAGGCGATCATCGTACCGTCGGGGCTCCAGGTGGGGCGCGTCTGCGCGTGCTCCCAGGCGGTCACCGCGCGGGGAGCGGGGAAGGCCACGTTCTCGATGAGGTAGATGTTGTCGCCCTTCTGGGTGTGGCCCACGAACGCGAGCTTCTGCGAATCGGGGCTCCACGCGGCGAACAGCTCGGAGGCCGTGTTGTCCCCGGTGAGCTTGAGCGGCGGCTTCTCCACCGCGGCCACGTCGATCAGGTAGAGGTCACCCTGGCCCGTGCGCGCGGAGGTGAACGCGATCCACTTGCCGTCGGGGCTCCACGCGGCCGTGCCGTCCGCGCCGGGCGCCGAGGCCACGGGCCCACCGCCCTCGATGTACAGATCGTAGTCCTGCGTGGCGCCGCTGCTCGAGTACACGAAGCGCTTGAGCGCGGCGGGTGCCCAGGACAGCTCGTGCGCGACGGCCTCGCTGCCCGCCACGTCGAAGCCCGCGGTCATGGCGCTGGCGCCGCGCGCCACCGGTACGATCCGTCGCGGCGCGGCGCCCGGATATCCGGGGGAGACGTAGAGCTCGACCACCTTGCGGTCGTGAAAGTTCACCTCCCACGAGAGTTGGTTGCCGTCGGGCGACCAGTTGGGGGCCTGGCAATTACCCGCCGCGTCGGGGGAGATCCGTTGGCCCTGGGCGAGGGCACCCGTGGAGACAACGGCGGCGGTGAGGAGCAGCGGCAGCATGAAGGGGCTCCGATCAGAAGGCGAAGCTGACATTGGCGAGCAGGCGGATGCCGGTGGCGGTCCAGGTGTTGGGCGCGGCGACATAGGAGAGGGATGAGGCAGCGGGGGCGTCGGGCGCGTCGAAGAGCACGGCGTCACCGGGGGAGGCGACCGTTCCTACGTGCTGCTCGACCACGGCCTTCACGCCGACGCCGAGCGCGGTCGTGCGGCCGGCTTCGCGGTACTCGAGCGAGAGCTCGACGAAGGGCGTGAACGCGCGGCCGACCGCGTAGATCTCGACCTCGGGGCTCGCGTCGCCAGCGGGCGCGTCGCCGATGGGGACGCAAGCGAGGGCGCCATCCGCCTCGTCGCACGCGAACCCGATCCCGGGGACGAGCCCGTAGCGCATGCCCACGGAGGGGCGGAGCGCGAGCGGCCCGCCCATCGCCAGCTCGCGGCCGACGCGGAGCCCGCCGCTCCACGCGTGCAGGTCGGTGGCGGAGGTGTTGCCGCCCGCGGCGTAGGAGCGGAGGTCGAAGGTGCCGACGGCCCCGATCAGGAGGGGCCCGACGGGCTGGGTCAGCGAGAGCTCGAAGGCGCCCCCGGTGCGGATGTTCGCGACGCGATCGCCGAACAACACGGTGGTGCCGGTCCCCACCTCGAGGCGCGTGACCTGGAGGGCGGCGAGGCCGCGCGCCCCGAGCTGCTTCATCTGGAGGTCGAGCGTGCTGGTGGTATCGGGGCGGATGACGAGCTTGACGCCGTTCAGGAGGTACTCGCCCTCCGGGAGCGCGAGCCGCATCGGGAGCGGCGTCGGCTCGCGCAGCTCGAGCGCCAGCTTGTTGATGAGGCGCTTGAGGTCCGCGTCGAAGATCACCGACGTGCTCTCGAGCTGGAGGCGGGAGGTCATGCCCGCCTGCGGCCCGCGGAGCTCGACGAAGCCGAAGGTGGCGCGCAGGAACGTCGCGAAGCTGCTGGCCTGCTCGCGCGCGTCGGCGTTGGGAGCGAGGAGGGCGGCGCGCTCCGCGAGGACGACCGCGCGGTCGGCGCGGACGAGCTCGTAGTAGACCTGCGCCCCGAGCCAGTGGGCGTCGAAGTCGTCCTCGCCACCCGGCGCGGCCAGGGCCGCTTCGATCTCGACCACGGCGTCGTCGTACCACTTGTTCTTCACGAACTGGCGCGCCTGCGCGACGTGGTGGCGGGCGCTGGCGCCGTCGCCGCGGCCCTCGCGTGGAGCTGGCGCCGCGGGGGGCTCCTGCGCGAGGGCGACGGAGAGGAGGAGTCCGAGGCCGATCATTCCGGCTCCGCGATCAGTTCCCGCTCCGCCATCATCCCGGCAGCCCAGAGGAGGCGGCGGGTGAGGGGGTGGCGGGGGGTGGCTTCGAGGGTGCCCGGCGTGAAGGCGTCGACCAGGCGGCCGCCGGACATGACGACGATCCGCGTGCACGCGTAGAGCACGAGCGGGAGATCGTGGGAGATGAGGAGAAACCCGGCGCCGGGGCGACGGCGCTCGAGGAGGAGATCGAGCACCTCGGCCTTGCGCGCCGCGTCGAGGCCGGCGGTCGGCTCGTCCGCGATGGTGAGCTCCGGATCGGCGAGCCACAACATGGCGAGCGTGGCGCGACGCCGCTCTCCGCCGGAGAGCTCGTGCGGACGTGCGTGCGAACGGTGGACGAGGCCCATGCGCGCGAGGGCCTCCCGAGCGGCGCCGGGCAGGCCGGGCCGGTGGACGCGCGCGGACTCCGCGAGCGCCTCTTGCAGGGAGAGGCCGGGGTTGAGCGAGGCGCCCGGGTCCTGGAGGAGCAGCTGCGCGCGGCGCCGGAGCGCGGTGAGCGCGGAGCCGCCGAGCTGTCCGGGGTCGTGGCCGAGCACGCGAACAATCCCGCCATCCCGACGAATGAGCCCGAGCGAGGCGCGCACGAGCGAGGTCTTGCCGCACCCGCTCTCGCCGATGAGCCCGACCACCTCGCCGGGGAACACGTCCAGATCCACGCCCGCCACGGCGGCCGTCGGAGGGCCGCCGAGGCCGCCGCCGTAGTGCTTGCGGAGCCCGCGCAGGTGGAGGAGCGGCTCAACCGGAGCGCCGTTCGGAGGAGCGCTGGGAGGACCACTGGGAGGGCCACCGGGGGGGTCCAGGGGGGCCCCCGGCCCCCCTGGCGGGGCGTTGCGGGGCAGAGCCCCGCCCCAAGGTGCGTCACCGCTCAAAGCGCCCCCCCGGCTACCTTGCGCGTGGCCTCGACCAGGGCCCGACCGGCGCCGAGGAGCCCGGCGGTGGAGGCGGCTTCTTCGACGATGCGCCCGGCGTCCATCACCAGCACGCGCGTCGCGAAGCCGGGGAGGAGGCGCAGATCGTGGGTGATGAAGAGGAGGCCGACGCCCGCGTCCGCGAGGAGGCGGAGCTGCCCCAGGATCGCGCGCTGGACGGAGGGATCGAGGCCGGTGGTGGGCTCGTCCGCCACGAGGAAGCGGCTGTTTCGGGCGAGCGCCACCGCGATGGCGGCCCGCTGCGCCATGCCGCCGGAGAGCGCGTGGGGGTAGAGCCGGGCGACGCGCGACGGATCGCCGAAGCCGGCGCGGGCGAGCGCGGTGTCGGGGGCCGCGGGGGCTCCGGCGAGCGTTGCGGCCGCGGAAACCTGGGCGCCGACCGTGCGGAGGGGGTCGAGCGCGGCGCGGGCGTCCTGCCACAACAGGCCGATGGCGCCGCCCCGGAGCGGCCGGAACTCGGCCTCGGTGCGGGGAGTGGACGTGGCCCCGTTCACGGTCACGGCGAGCGTCCCGGCGACGCAGCCCGGGGAGAACGGGAGCATCCCGAGCAGCGCGCGCGCGGTGACGGTCTTGCCGGAGCCCGAAGCGCCCACCAGCGCGACGATCTCGCCGGCGCCGACGCGGAAGGTGGCGTCGTGGACGAGCGTGTGCGCGCCCGCGACGATCCGGAGCCCGGTGGCCACGAGCTCATCCGCCATCGTCATCCCCCATCGCGCGCGCCCTCGCGCAGCCCGAGGTCCTGCCCGAGCAGCGCGGTGCCGAGGATGCCGAGCCAGATGGCGGCCGCGGGGGCCATCCATGCGTAGAGGTTGCCGTCGGGGATGCCGAACTCGAACGCGAGCATGTTGCCCCACGAGGGCGTCGGCTCCTGCACGCCGAAGCCGCCCAGGTAGGACAGCGTGGTCTCGACGACCAGGAAGAAGCCGAACGCCTGGAGCACCTGCCGCGCCACGAGGCCGCGCGCGTTCACCCAGAGGAGGTGGTAGAGCAGGATGCGCGCTTCGGGCACGCCGTGGCCGCGCAGGGCCAACACGAATTCGGCCCGGCGGAGCTCCTCGAGGCGCGCGATGACGGCCTCGCCCACGGCGGGCGCGCACGCGACCCCGGTCGCGACGGCGAGCACCACCGGGTCGGGCCCGAAGATGGCCCCGGCGAGGAGCACGAACACGAAACGCGGCACCGATCCGCCCACGGTGAACCCGTAGCGCACCCCCGCGGCCAGGGGCCCGCCGAACCAGCCCGCGAGGGCGCCCGCGACGCCGCCCGCCACGCCCGCGATCACCGCCGTCAGCAGCCCGGGCGCCACGAAGGCCCGGCTGCCGAGGAGGAGGCGCCAGGCAACGTCGCGACCGAGGTGGTCGGTGCCGAGCCAGTGCGCGACGCTCGGGCCGAGGCTGGCGCGCGTGGGATCGACGTCCGCGACGACGTCGTAGGGGGCGACCAACGCGAAGAGCCAGGCCGCGCCGAGCGCAGCGACGAGGGTCAGGCCGACGGTGCGCGCGCTGATGCCGCCGACGAGGCTCTCCTTCATCCCGCATCCCGCAGCCGCGGATCGACCGCCATGCGCACGAGATCCGCGGCCAGCCGAGCCCCCGCCACGACGATCGCCGACACGAGCGTAATGCCGATCGCGACGGGGTAGTCACGCAGGCGGCAGGCCTGCCAGAGCGCGGCCCCGGCGCCCGAGAACAGCAGGAGCTTCTCGACGACGACGAGGCTGCCGAGCAGCCAGGCGGCGCGGGAGGCGGCGATGTCGACGAGGGGCGGCACGAGGTTGTGGAGGATGATGGGCCAGGTGGCGGCGCCGCGGGCGCGGGCGGCGTCCACGAACGGGGCCGTGCGGAGGCGCCGGAGCTCGGCGTCGCACGCGGCGTGCATCTCGGTCAGGCCGCCCGAGGCGACCGCGAGCACGCCGACGGCGAGCGCCGTGCGGAGCGCGCTGGGGGCGTCGGGCAGGGCGAACCACTCCGGACGCGCGATCAGGCCGCGCTCGACCAGCGCCCAGGTCGCCGCGTTGATGCCCATGACGAGGATGTAGGCGGCCAGAAATGCGGGTACGACCGAGACGATCTGCACCACCCGGAGGAGGCGGGTCCCGCCGCGGGCGCTCCACGCGCCGAGGGCGACCGCGAGCGCCACCCCGAGCAGGAGGCCGGGCGCGAGCAGCGCCAGCGAGCGGGCGCCGGTGTCCGCGACGAGGTCCGCGACAGAGGCGCCGGGGCGCCAGGTCAAGGAGGTGCCGAGGTCGCCCTGGGCCATGCGGCCGAGGGTCGCCGCGAGCCGCTCGGGCAGCGGCCGATCGAGGCCCCACTCCGCCGCGAGGCCGGCGCGGAGCTGGTCCCCGTTGGGGAGCAGATCGATGGCGTCTCCCGGCGCGAGCGTCAACAGGCCCTCCACGAGCAGGACCGCGCCGAGCACCGTGCCGACGAACGTCGCGACGCGGAGCGTCACGGCGCCGAGGAGCCGGACGCCGCGACGGGGAGAGGGGAGAGCCGCCTCGGGGTCGTCGAGGCCGGGCACGGGCGCCGCCGGGCCCGTCACTTCATCTGCCAGCCGTTGGCGAAGGTGAAGAAGTAGAAGGGGTGGATGACCACGTTCTTCACCTTGACGCTCATCGCCGCGTAGCTGTCGAGCGTCCACAAGAACAACATCGGGGCATCGTCGTGAACGCGCTTGTGCACTTCCCGCAGCGCGGTCTTGCGCACGTGCGGGTCGGTGGCGTCGCGCGCCTTGTCGAGCAGGGCGTCTACAGCAGGGTTCTTGTAGCTCGTGAAGTTACGGCTTCCAGTGCTGTAGAATTGCTCGCGAACATCCTCATTGCGGTCAAACGTCCACTGGGACAGGATGAGGTCGAAGTCGTGATCGCGCCACACCCGGCTCTTCCAGGCGGCGTCGTCGAGGAACTCGACGTTGACCGTGAGCCCGGCGCTCTGGAGCTGGCTCTGGAGGTTGATGGTCACCTCCTGGGCGCTCTCGAGCGACTGGTGGGCGGCGATGCGCACCGTGAGCGGCTTGCCGCCCTTGCTCCAGACGCCGCTGACCTGCGCATACCCCGCGGCCGTGAGGAGCTGCTCGGCGGCGCCGGCGTCGTGCGCCATGGGGTTCACGTCGTGATTGTAGTAGGGGCTCGACTTCACGAACGGGCCGGAGAGCAGATCTCCGGTGCCGACGGGCGCGAGGAGGCCGTCTACGTCGACGAGGGTGGAGAGGGCCTTGCGCACGTTGGGGTCGTCGTAGGGGGCCCGCGCGGAGTTGAAGCCGACGTACCACCACGAGTTGGTCTGGTACGGGTAGAGCTCGACCTTGCGGTTGTTCTGGAGCATCGCCAGGTCGCGCGGGAGCACCCGGACCAGGGCCTCGAGGCTCTCGTAGAGGAGGAGCTTCGCCTGGTAGTTCTTGTCGGACACCTCGCGCATCGTCACGTCGGTGAGCCCGACCGGGTCGCGATACGTGGTGTTGGTGGTGAAGCTGACGGAATTGTCCTCGTTGTACTTCACCAGCTGCCACGGACCGGTGCCGACGGGCTTGTTGCGGAACCCGTCGGTGCGCTTCACGGCCGTGCCGGTGAAGGCGTGCGCCGGCAGGATCTTGAAGAGGAGCTTGTCCTCCGGCCGGGCCTCGGGGCGGGCGAACTTGAGCTTGACCGTGTGCTCGTCCACCGCGGTGGCCGTCTTGATGAAGGCCACGCGGCCGGCCTCGGTCGAGAGCGTGGTCTTGTCCTGCATCGCCTGGATGGTGAACACTACGTCATTCGCGACGAAGGGCTTGCCGTCCTGCCAGGTGACGTCGTCCCGGAGGGAGATCGTCATCTCCGTCTTGTCGGGCGAGAGCTCACCGCTCGAGGCCAGGCACGGCGTCGTCGCGAGGTCCTGGTTGTCGGTGTAGAGCCCCTCGAACAGGAGCTCGTTCGCCCGCGCCTCGGCCATGGTCGACCCGAAGAGCGGGTTGACGATCGCGGGCGCCTGGTCCTCCGCGTAGCGGAGGTTGGCGGCGGTGGCGGGGAGGGTCGCGAAGAGCGCGAGGGTCAGCATCCACGAACGGGTCATTCCAAAGCCTCGGCGCGGGCTCCGCCCGCGATTGAACATCACTGCTCTCGGGAGTCGCCGGCACGATCGAGCCCTTGGAGCACGGCGAGGTCACCCACCGTCTCGTCGAGGCCCATGGTCTCGGGGAAGGGGCCCCGGAGGACCTCCAGCGCGTCGAGCGCCTCGCGGCTGCGCCCGGTGCGGAGGTTGGCCGCCGCCGAGAGGGCGAAAAGGGTGGGGGGATTCAAGGGGGTGATCTCGCGCGGGTGCTCGTGGTCGAGCGCCATCTCCGCGAAGGCGAGCGCGCAGCGGGGGCGATCGTTGCCGAGGGCGTCCACCCCCCAGTCGACCAGGGCGCGCGCCCGCAGGCCCTCGACCAGGCGAAGGTCCGTCAGGAGCGACTTGCCGGCGTCGGGAGCGGTTGCGACGAGCTGGACCTTCCAGGGGTCGAGCTGGCGGTCGAACGCGCGCACGAGCTCGCGGCAGGCATCCGCGTCGTCCTGGAGCGGCAGGGCGAGGCCGAGCTTCGCGAGGGAGGCGGCGGGGGCGCCGTCCGCAGGGTCGATCGTGCCGGAGAACAGGGTGCGCTCGAGCACGTCGGTGGGGTAGCCGTCCGCGATCGCGCGGCCGTGGCCGAGCGAGAGCGTCAGGTGGACCATCGGGTCCCACAACGCACGGCTCCCGCCGGCGATGGGCTCCGAGACGAGCGGCGCGCTCGCGAGGGTGAGGACCGAGGAGGGGTCCCCCTCGCCGCGTCGGAGCGCCTCGTGCTGCGCGACACGCGCGTCGACCGCGGCGTCCGCCCGCCGAGGCACCTGGAGCCAACGGGCCCAGACCAGGTTGTCGCCCGCGTCCTTCGCGGCCAGGGCCACGAGGGTCGGGAAGGCGCTGTCCATCGGGAGCGTGCCACGGAGCTCCCAGGTGGCGCCGAGGGTGCGCCAGGCGTCGTTCGAGACGTCGGCGAGCACGCCGTGGAGCACCGCGAGCTCCGCGGACGCCCGCTCGGCCGGAGCACCCTTGGTGCCGGTGGCCTCGACCCAGGCGTTCTTGTGGAGGGAGATCCAGCCTTCCCTGCTCTTCGCGGCGCCGATCAGCGCCTCGAAGCGCGCGGGCTCTCGCGCGACGGTCGCCACCCACGTGGCGTCCAACGCGGACGGCGCGACCGTGGCGACATCCGCGTCGTCACCACAGGCGAGGAGGCCCACGAGCAGCACCACTATTCGCCCTCGTAGGAGCCGCCGGCGTCCTGCTGGTGGTTCGTGAGCGACGCGGGGTCGATGTTGTCGGTCGAGGGATCGACCTTGATGGTCTCCTCCTTCAACGTGATGGGCTCCAACGCGAGCTCGCCACGCTTGTAGAGGAACGTGACCTTCTCCTCGTGGTAGCCGACCTTGAAGAACACGATCGTGTACTCGGTCCGCTTCGACAGCCGGGTGCGATTGCCCTCCTCGTCCCGCAGATAGTCGACGAGGAAGTTGCCGGTCTCGTCGGTGATGATCTCGACGTTGCCGGGGGCGAGCGTGACGTTCACGCGCTCGACGGGCGAGCCGTTGCGATCGAGCACGGTGCCCTTGATGAAGTGCTTGCCGGCGTGCGCCACGCCGGGCATCAGCGCGAACGCGAGGGCGGCGGCCGCGAAGAGGCCACGGAGGCCTGGGACGGCGGAGGGAAATGTCACTGGAGCTTCTCCCGAATGTCCTGGAGCCGCGCGAGCTCGGCGTCGGCGCGCTTCTGCAGATCGGTGCGGGACTTGGTGGTGACGTGCTGGCGGTAGCGCTCCCAGCCCTTGATGGCGCTCCCGAGCAGCTCGAGATCCTCGCCGGACTTGTAGAACCGCCCCTGGTACGCCGCGGCCTGGATCTCGTAGATCTCGGCCTTCTTCGAGAAGACCAGCTCGGGCGGGATGCGCGCCCAATACCGTTCGGCGAGAGAGGCCTTGTCCAGCGCCTTTTCGTACTCGGAGTGGTTCACGTGCCACCGCGCGTAGTCGGTCAGGTACACCGGGTTGTATTGGTTCTCCGGCAACAACATCAGCTGATCGAGGTACTTGCGAGTGCCCTTGTCGTCGCCCTTGTGTTGGGCGTTCATCAAGAGGAGCGCGCGGGCCCGCGAGTACTGGGGCTCGGAGATGTCCACCATCTCGAGCACGGTGGCGTCGGTGCTCTGGAGCTTGCCCTTCCGGGCGGAGTCGACGTACTGGTCGAGGTCGCTCACGGGCGCTTCTTCGACCGAGACGTCCACCGGGGCCTCGAAGGCCGCCACCGCGGGCGCGGACGTGCGCGAGGTGGTCGAGGGGCGGGTGGACTCGGCGCGCGGGCTCGAGGCCGCGGGGCTGGACGCGGCGGAGCTCGACGGGCTGCGGCTCGACGAGGCCGGGCTCGACGAGGTGGAGGCCGGGGCGCGCGTGGTCGTGGCCGGCGGTGCGCTGGAGACCGCCACGCGCGAGGACGACGGGGTGGACGTTCCCGTGCTGCGCGCGGAGGTCGAGGGGGCGCTCGCCGCCGACGATGCGGACGAGGAGCCGGACGAGCGTGGGGACGACGCGCCGGACGAGGACGCGCCGGACGAGGACGCCGTGGGCGCCGCGCTCGCGGTGCTCCGGCTGCTGGTGGACGCCGGGGGCGTGGCGGGCGCGGGAGGCTGCACCTCGGCCACGGCCGCGGGGGGCGCCATCGTGGGCGCGGGCGCCACCGGCGTCGCGACCTCGGGTGCGATCGCAGCGTCCTCCTCGATGGGCTCGAGGCGGGGCGGGGCGGCGTCCGCCATGACCGCCGCGGCATCGTTGGGGACGGGCGCGGCCGGCGTGGGCGTGGCGGGCGGCGCGACCACGGCCAGCCCCTCGGGGGCCGCGCTGGTGTAGCCCGACCAGGCCACCCATCCGGCGCCGGCGCAGCTGAACACCGCGACGAGCGCCACCACGGCGCCGCCGACCACGATCCACGAGCGGCCACCACCGGAGGGCGGCTCGGGGTCGTCGAAGGGGCTGGGGGACGCGGGCGCGTGGTCCACGTGCGCGGGCGGCCTGGGCTCGGACGAGCGGGGCGCGGCCGC
>JAUXQH010000123.1 GCA_030685065.1 Pseudomonadota bacterium
CGGCAACTCCAAGGTCGGCTCCGACCTCGACCTGCCCGCCCTGGCCACCGCGATCGGGGCCGATCCCGCGCGCGTCGTCGCGATGAACCTCGACGGCACGAACGCGCCCATCTGGTACGCCGTGCTCAAGCGGCGCGTGTACGACCAGGGGCACACCCCCAAGCTGGTGGTGGTCTACTGCACGCTCGGGATGATGGTGCAGGTCGAGCTGTTGAGCCAGTCGCTCGAGGCCCAGCTCGCCCGCCAGCTCGGCACGCCCGACCCGGTCATCGACCACAAGGTGTTCGGCCAGGAAAAGGTGAACGCCACCTGGCAGCGCGTGCTCACCCGCCGCACCGAGGCGCACTCCGCCCTGCTCGACGGCCTCCGCGACGGCCTCGTCGGCCTGGCGTTCGCCCCGCGCGGCGAGGCAGCGGGACGTGACGGCACGCTCCTCGAACGTGGCGCCGCCGTCGCCCATCCCGCGCTCGGCCGGGTGTTCGGCACCGACGCGATGACCTCGGGCGAGCGCGTGCGCGCGGTCCCCGTGGTCGAGCAGGAGGAGGAGGCGAGAGCGGGCGCCGGCCCCCGCGATGCCGACGCCACGCTGATCCCGGACCTCATCGAGCTCGCGAAGTCCCACGGGAGCGAGATCGTCTTCGTGCGGTCGCCCATGGGCTCGCTCAAACGGGACCACGACGTGGTCCCACGGGACCTCGAGCAGAGCGTGATCGCGCGCATGGCCGACATGGGCGCCGCCTGGGTCGACCTGAGCGCGTCCGGCCCGCCCGACTCGGGGTACGGCGACGGCTCGCACATGAACCGTTCGGGGCGCGACCGCTTCATGCCGAAGTTCATCGCGGCGCTCAGGGCGGTCGGCGTCGGCACCGGCGGGCCGCTCGAGCCGGCCGCCGCCACGCCCTCCCGGCCGCCGCCCACCGTCACCCGCCTCGGAACCCCGCCCACCATCCCGAGCAAGAAGCCGGTCCGCGGGCGCCACCCGTGCGACTACCACATCTCGCTGCCGACGATGGCCCCCGTCGCGGACAACGTCCTGGCGGACGCTCGCCTCGGCCTCATCTCGCCGCTCGTGCTCTACGAGGACGGCCGCCGCCTCGCCCCCCACGTCCCCGCGCAGGACGTGAGCGATGGCTGCATCGGCTCCTCCACGCACTGGAACGGGGTCATGAGGTTCTCGCCCAGCAGCTCCGACAGCCGCACCGAGGGCGCCCCCGACCCCTCCGTGGCCCTCGCGCGCACCTACGAGGTGCGGTACGACCCGGCGGCGCCCCTCGTCGGCGGGCGGGGAGAGGAGGCCTGGTGGGTGTATCCGGGCACCACCTTGCGCTTCACGTTCGCGGAGGGCACGGCCGAAGGGGGGCTCGCGGCGCAGGTGTCGGCGCTCCCCGTGATCCCTGGCACCGGCGTCGCGACGATGAGCATCGCGAACGGCGCCGAACTGCCGTTCACCGAGGAGGGAGCCCGCTTCACCGCGGCGGGCCGTGCGGACGGGACGGGCGGCTTCACGCTCGACGTGCGCTCGCCGGAAGACGGTCCGACCCTGCTGCTGGATCGCCTCGCGCTCCAGGTCGACGAAGCGCCCTGGTACGTCATCGGCACCGAGCCGCGGGACACCATGGTCGATCTGCTCGCCCAGACGGTCACCTACACCGCGCCGCCACGCCCGCTCGCTGCCCCCACCGCGCCCCCCGTCCGCGCCGCGTGGAACAAGGACATCTGGGTGTTCCCGGTCGGCGCGCTGGGCGTGCCTCCGATGGAGGAGGCCGCGAAGGTGGGCGCCGCCTGTTCGGTGCTCCGGCTCTCGATCGACGGCCTCCCGGCGGAGTCCCAGGCGGACGGTGCCCCCCCGAACACCCCGCTCGCGCGGGTCACCCACTCCAAGGATCGCCTGCTGGTTCGCTTCGCGAACGACTCCGCCGCGTCGGGGTCGGTCTTCGCCTACTCGATCGATCCGGCGCGGCGCTGCCGCGGGCCGGCCCGCTGGCTCAGCCCCGGCGACGAGGCGGTCTTCGCCCTCCCCGCGATCGCCCTCGCGGACCTGCGCACCGCCGCCACCGCCCTGCGCCTGACCGGCGGTGCGTTTCCCGCCGCAGAGGCAGACGAGGTGCGCGTGCGCGTGACCTCCGGCGCTGCCCCGGGCGAGCGGATCCTGGACGCGGTGATGCCGCTCGCCCGGTTCGCCGACGGCGAGGTGGAGCTCGCGCTCGACCAGCCCCTCCCCCGCGACACCGCGGTGGAGGTCCGCATCTCGTCGACCGGGTGGCTGCTGCTCACCTATGCCGGGCTGGCCGAGGCCGCCCCGGAGCTGTTCGCGGCGGTGGAGTAGCGGCGGAGCGCATCGCCGCTGGAGGCGACACGCCCGATCAGCGAGCCAGCGCCGACTAGATCGAGACCGGCTTCTCCTTCTGCACCTTGACGGTGTAGCCCTTCTTTTCCCACTCGGCCTGGACGCTCTCGACCCACTTCTCGGCGTCGGCGGCGGTCTTGACCGGCTCGGGGGTGGTGAGCACGGCCCAGGGCGACTCGACCGCCGTGCACTTGCCGAGCTTGGCCTTGGTGGCGCGCAACGAGCCCTGCGCCGCGCTGGCGATCGCCCAACGCTGGCCGGACTCGGACACGGGGGCAAAGTGGATCACGGCGGACTTCTTGCCGTCACACTCGCCGGCCTCGACCGCCACGGCGCCGTAGAGGAAGCCGCCGCCGGACTGCACGCGGTCCGGGTAGAGCGTCGGGAGGAGCTGAGCCGCCGCGGCGTCGGCGCCGGAGTTGGCGAGCTGGTTGGCCACGCCGCGCGCCTGGTCCGCGGTGACCTGCTTGGCGACGGACACCAGGGCGTCCTCGAGCTTCTTCTGGTCCTCAGCGGTGGTCTGGCCGCCGAGCTCGGGCGCCACGGCCTCCCCCATCTTCATCAGCATGGGCTCGAACGGCCCCCCGTCCTTCGCGGCCTTGATGGCCCCCGTGGTGAGCGCGGGGAGCGCCGCGACCCGGCGCGCCTTGACGTAGATATCGAGGAGGGCGTTGAACTTCTCGTCGAACATCTTGGCGGGCGGCGCCTGGACCTGCTTCTCGACGAAGGCGGCGAGACCCGGGTCGGCGCAGGCCTTGAACGCGTCGTCCCATTGCTGGAACTCGATGTCACGCAGGCCGAAGTAGGCGCCCTGGAGGAAGCTGACCACCTTGGGGCGATCGGCGCAGGACTCGCCCACACGCTGGGCGATCTCGTCGCGCGCGTCGTAGGAGGTGATCTTGGAGAGGGCGCCCCACGCGGGGTTCCACACCTCGGTGTCGACCGCGGCGAGGAACAACCCCACGACCGCGTCGGAGTCGGTCGCGCGCTCGAGGTAGCGGTTGAAGTTGGCCTCGGCGACCTTGCGGTCACACTTCGCCAGGTCGGCGAAGGCGCCGGGCGTGTCGTCACCCGAGAGGGCGCCGATCCTGGTGAGCTGCGCGTCGCAAGTGGCAGCGGACGCGGCAGAGACGGCGAGGGCGGCGAGCAGCGACATCAGACTCCTAGGGTACGAACAGGCGGGCGACTAACCGGCGCCCGACGCCCGGGCACGGGACTAACGTGGGAACACGCGGAGCCTCCAGATCAGCCCGGGACGGCGCAGAAGGCCTTGCAGAAGTACACACAGTCGTCACCGGGCCGGTAGAAGTCGACGACGCGACCCACCTCGACGTAGCCGGCATCGGCGTAGAACCTGCGCGTGCGCGCGTAGTCCGGCCGCCCCCCGGTCTCGAGGACGAGCCGCTCCCCGCCCCGCGCCACCACGAAGGCCTCGGCGGCCGCCTGCAGCGCGCGGCCCACCCCGAGCCCCTGCGCGCGCGGGTGCACGCAGATCCAGTAGAGGTGCCACGTGGAGCGCGTCATGGGGGTCTTTCCGACCGTGACGTAGCCCTGGACCACGCCGTCCACATCGGCGACGAGGTGGGGATAGTCACCCTCGAGCCCGCCTTTCAGCCCATCGTCGAGCACCTCGAGCGCGACCACCTCCTCCTCGTCGGAGAAGGCTCCGCAGCGGACGAGCGCGTCGTGCAGATCCGCACGATCGGACGAGGCGAGGGGGCGGATCACCATTCGAGCTCCTGCGTGGCGCGGGCGCCTGCCACCTGGGCGTGGACGAACTGCTCCCAGGACCACCCGGCGGATGCGACGCCGCGCGAGAGGCCGGCGCCGGGAGTGACATCGGGGTTGGGGTTCACGTCGATGACGCGGGGTTGGCCGTGGGCGTCGAGCCGCAGGTCGACCCGGAGATAGCCGCGCGCACCCACGGCGCGGGCGGCGGCGCGGGCCGTGGCGATCGCCGCGGCGCGGAGGTCGGCGGCGATCTCCGCGGGGTACACGCTCGGACTGCATTGGTACTCGGCGCTCTCGGGGGCCCACTTCGAGGCCCACGTCAGCACCTCGACGCCGGGCCCGAAGGTGATCTCGCCGACCGCGGCCTGCGTGCCTCTCGCGGGGCCGGCTCCCCAGAGCGCCACGTTCAGCTCGCGCCCGGGCAGCCACGCCTCGATGACGGCGGCGCCGAGGCCCGCGGCGGCGATGCGAGCCACGGCGCCGTCCCGCGCGGGAGCGTCGTGACAGATCGAGGCCTTGTCGATGCCGGCGGAGCCGTCCTCCCCCGCGGGCTTCACGAAGCACGGGAAGCCCGCGTCCAGGCCGCTCCGAGGGACGGGGACGCCCGCCGCGGAGAGCACCGCGTGCGTGTGGTCCTTCCGACGGCAGAGCGCGAGCGTGGCGCTGCCGTTGCCGGTGAACGGGGTGCCCCGCCACTCCAGGAGGGCGGCGAGGCTGCCGTCGAGGTCGGGCCGGCCGAGCGGGGCCTCGAGGAGGTTGAACACGACGTCGGGGCGGTGCGCGTCGAGGACGGCGAGCACCTCCTCGAGCGCGCCGAGGACACCCACCGGTGCCACGCCGAGCACGTCCGCAACGCCGTACGCGGCCTCGGAGATGTCGAATTCCGCGGCCCGCTCGCCCATCCCGGGCGGGGGGAGCGTGTAGAGGACGAGCACCTTCACGCGCGCGTAGGCCCGCTCACCTGGAGCCCGATCGGGAGGCCGAACCGCGCCGCGGCGGCCTCGCGGGAGCCCGCCACGCGCGCGGCGGCGTCGAGCAGGACACCCTGCACCAGGGCCTCGTAGGGGAGCGTCGCCTGGGAGAGCAGCACGATGTCGCCGCTGATCGGGTTGAGCCCAGGGAGCGGGTTGCACTCGATGAAGCGGGGGCGCCCGGCCGCGTCGAGGCGGAAGTCCATCCGGGACAGGTCGAGGCAGCCGAGCAGCCGGTAGGCGGTCCGCGCGAGGCGGTCGAGCTCCGCGATCGTGGCCGGGTCGAGCCGCGGGGGGCGGTGGTAGGCGACGCGGCGGCGCCAGTCGCGCTTGACCTCGAGCGAGTAGACGAAGGTCTCGGACGGGTCGGACGAGCCGATCTCCATCATTCCGAGCACGCGCACGTCCGCCCCGTTGCCGGCCACGCCGACCGTGACCTCGACGCCGGGCAGGAATTCCTCGACGAGCGCGGGGCAGTCGTAGCGCTCCCACAACCAACGACAGCGCGCGGCGGCGCCGTCCGCGTCGGTCGCGATGGGGTTGTCGCGGATGCCCTTGGAGCTCCCCTCGTCGTTGGGCTTCACCAGCACCGGGTACGCGAGGTCCGACAGGCCCGCGAGATCGGCGCCGGGCACCGCGAGAAAACCGCGGGCGACGGGGACGTCGGGCGAGACCACCCGGCGAGCGACGGCCTTGTCGAGCGTCACGGCCAGGGTCAGCGCGTCCGACCCGGTGCAGGGAAGGCCGAGCAGCTCGCAGACTGCGGCCGGCACCGCCTCGCGACAGCGCCGCCCCTCGCCTTCGGCGATGTTGAACGCGAAGTCGAAGCGGCCCTCATCGAGACGCCACGGCAGCCGACGGTCGGCGAGGACGGGCACCACGTCCACCCCGAGGCCCGCGAGCGCGCCGGCGATGATGCCGATCGTCTCGTCGCTGTCGAACTCCTCGTACGCGTCGTCCGGGAGGGCACGCACCGCCGCGTGGGGCGCCGAGGGCTCCGGACGTGACTCCGGACGCGAGTTGTACAACAGCGCGACGCGCATGGGCTCTATTTCCCCGTGTTCGCTGCGTTCGTGAGCAGCTCGGCCAGCTGCCGCTCTTCCGCGAGCGCGTCGCGGCGGGCGTAGTGCGGGTTGTCCCGCGGCACGATGCGGCGGCTCCGCCCGGTCGCGAGATCGCTCACGGAGCGCGCCGGCAGATCCAGCGAGGCCGCGGGCGTGCCGCCGTCCGGGTAGCTGAACATGGCCCCCTCGAAGTTGCGGAGCACCACGCGGCCGGGCGCCGCGCTCACGAGGTAGTTCGGCATCATGGGGATCTTGCCGCCGCCGCCCGGCGCGTCGACCACGTAGGTCGGCACGGCGAGGCCGGTGGTGTGCCCGCGCAGGCTCTCGATCATCTCGAGCCCCTTCCACACGCTCGTGCGGAGGTGGGCGGCGCCCACGACCGGGTCCGTCTGGTACAGATAGTACGGACGGACGCGGATCTTCAGGAGGCCCTGGAGCAGGGTCTTCATGGTCGCCACGTCGTCGTTCACGCCGGCGAGCAGCACGGTCTGGTTGCCGAGCGGCACGCCGGAGCGGTGCAGGCGTTCGCACGCGCGGGCGCTCTCCTCCGTGATCTCACGCGGGTGGTTGAAGTGCGTGTTGAGCCAGATGGGCCCGTGCTTGTCGAGCACGCGGAGCAGGTCGTCCGTGATGCGCATCGGCAACATCACCGGCTCGCGCGAGCCCATCCGCACGAACTCGACATGCGGGATCGCGCGCAGGTGGCCGAGGATGTAGTCGATCTGGTCGAGCGGGAGCGTGAGCGGATCCCCGCCGCTGACGAGCACGTCCCGGATCTCCTCATGGGCCCGGAGGTAGGCGATCGCCTGGTCGATCTCGTCCCTCGTGGAGGCCGCGTCGCTGTGCTTCCAGTTGCGCTTCCGGATGCAGAAGCGGCAGTAGCTGGAGCAGAACGAGGTCACGACGAAGAGCACGCGGTCGGGGTACCGGTGCGTCAGCCCGGGGGCGACCTGATCGTCCTTCTCTCCGAGGGGGTCGGCGAGGCCCTCGCCCACGTCCTCGTCCGACGAGGGGACGATCATCCGGCGGATCGGATCCTTGGGATCGGACGGGTCGATAAGGGAGAAGTAATACGGCGAAACGGCGAACCGGAACTGCTTCTGCAGCCCGCGCACCGCCGCGGTCTCCTCGGGGGGGAGCCCAAGCAGCTCGGCGACGCGCTCCGGCGTTCGCACGAGGTTCTTGAGCTGCCACCGCCAGTCCGACCAGTCGTCGGTCGCGACGTCGCGCCAGGGGCCTACCGCCCTGCCCCAACGGGCTGGGAAGGGATCGTTGTCGGGCATCTTGAGCAGGCTCCCGCCCGGTGGGCGGCACCCTATACAGACTCGCGTTCCGGGTGCGGGCGCGCGAGCCATCTGTAGTGTTGATCCGGGCCTTCTCCAGGCTCTCGAACCGATTCGCAGACGAGGCGCATCCTATTGCTCCGCCGGTCGCGCGCAAGGGTTCCACGCACCGGACACACAGAAGGAGAGCACCCGAGGAGGCGGGCGCCCGGGCGACACGACGCGCGCCGCCTCGGTCGCCTTGACAACTCCGCGCAACAGGCGAGACTCAAGCCCACACCGTCCACGCCTTCGCGTGGCAACTTCCCCGGAGCTTCCTCATGCGCCTCGCGCTGTTCGCCCTCGCCCTCGCCCTCCCCTCCGTCGCCCTCGCCGGCGGCGAAGCGCCCGCCGCCGCCCCCGCGGCGCCCGCCGCGGCGCCCGCCGCCGCCCCGGCCGATCCCGCGGCTC
>JAUXQH010000004.1 GCA_030685065.1 Pseudomonadota bacterium
GGTTTGTCCTGGTTCGATCGTTCTCGAAGAACGCCCGGAAGGCAAAGATCGTGGCGCCGACACTTGACGTGGCCGACCAGCTCATAGAAGTTCTATAATCATCCAGTCCGGCCGACCATCGATGGAACGCCCGCTTTTCGGCAACGAGAAGCGGGCGTTTCTGCGTCTGATAATCTCGAACCCATGTTTTCATGGTTCGAATCCGGCTAACCGTCGCGGTCGGACCACGTCCATTTGGCGGGATCCCACACACCTCGTCTCCCGGCAAGCACCGGGTCTACGAACGACGGCACCGCGCCGACGAGCTGCGCGAGATCAGCCCAGTCGAGTCCCTCCTCCGACGCCATGCGCGTGTACACGGGCGCCCAGGCCTCCGGCGGGTCGGAGAAGGTCGACGGTACGGGGTGCGTCCCGCGGTTTGCAAAGGTCGCTTCGATGGCAGCGACCAGCTCCGTCGCCTCAATCGCGGCACTCCCGGCCAGCAACGCGATGTCCGGCAGATCCTTCACGCGGGAGTTCGGGCGCGGCCGCGGGAGCGTGTAGGCGTGGAGCTTCTCGGCGATGTGGGTGAGAACCGGGTAGGCGACGAACCGCGGCCGAGGCCTTGAGGACGGCGGAGTCGAAGCCCGCGAACACGCGCGCCAGGAACCGCTCCATGACGACGAGCTGACGGACCCGGTTGATCGATCGACCATCGCGCTGGGCGCGCTCGCGAAGCCGGGCTTCCAGGGCCTCCTTGAACGCCAGGGGAGATGCGTAGGTGCGGATCATCGGTCGACCCCGAAGTCGATCGCCTCGGCGGGCGTGAACAGGCCACGGGCGATCCCGTCTCGGACGGCCTGGGCCAGGATGTCGGGCGGGAGATGGTCCGCGGCGCAATCCCGGATCGTCCGGGGTGGGGACGTGACCGAGACGGCGCCACTCCAGCCGCGTTCGCGCTCCGGGACGTCCGCGAAGTGGACCCGTGCCCCCTCCGGAACGCGAAGGCGGCGCTTGCTCCAAGAAGCGGGCAGGGTGAGGTGTAGATGAGCGGGCAGCACATCGGAGAGGTTGTGGATGGCGAGCGCCGTATCGTGGCTGAACACGCCAGCGCGGTCGCTCCAGAGCCACGCGATTACGAGGTCCTCGTGCTCGCCCGATGGGAACTCGACGAGCCGGTACACGCCGCGCCGGGCCCGTCGAATGCGCCCCGACTGCAGGTGATGAGCGAGGAGCGGCCGTGAATAGCCAACCGCGTCGGCCTGGCGGGTCGTAAAGTACCCCTCCTGGCCGGCGGCGAGCTCGTAGAGGGCGGCGCGATCGGGACTCTCCATGCGCAAAAGTTAAGTAATGCTGAACATTCATGCAACCGCGGCGGACACCTCGCGGGGACCGCCTTGGGCGCTAAGTAGGAGCGGGCCGCGCGTCGGGCCTCGGGCTGAACTGGCCCTCAAAACCCACTGTCGAGTCAGAGCTTGAGCGCCGAGCCCGCTGAGGCGCATCCGGATGCCGGCTCCGTTCCGGCCGAGGGCGCAGGCCCGAGGTCTGTAACCGAGGCCGGGACGCGGCCGGCGCCGGAGGCGTTCAGCGGGCGACGGGAGGGATTTACGGTCAGGCTCTCATCAGTGGAGTTCCTCCAGCCGCCTACGGGCACACCAGCGGTACACCTGTTTGGTTGACCGCCCCACGCGACGGGACAGCTCGCTCATGGTTCCGTGAGTCTCCACAAGCAGCGCCACCAGTTCGTCGCGCGAGAGGCGCCCTGGACCGTCATCGTGAGCGTGTCCCCGTCGGCGGCCAGCGCGTAGGCGGCGATGCCCCGATCGTCACCCGCGCGACCTCGCCCGCGGCCGGGTCGGCGTCGGAGAGCTGGATGGTGACGGGGTAGTAGCCGGAGGACGGCCCGCGGGCGGGGTCCACGGGGAGCGTCGGCGCGGGCTTGCAGCCGAGCAGGGAGACGAGCATGGCGCCGCCGGATGGTTGCGTTGCACGGCGCGAGCGCCCTCCGTTGGAGACGGCCTCGCGCGGGGCGCGAGGGCGTCGGCACGACAGGGCGTGGGAGCGCGACCTGTAAGAATTTGTTTGTGTTCCCGCCAGACTTCCCGTAAAAGCGCGCTTCTGCTTTGCCCTCCGGCGCAGCGGCCCAGAGGTAGACGCATCGTGTTTCGCGCAAAACTCGTCGGAATCGGGGTTGTGGCCGTGGCCCTCGTGGCGCTGCTCGGCTGGCGCCTGGCGGACGGCCCGCCGCGCCAGGCCGCGGCCCCGACGCCCCTCGAAGCCGCGCGGACGGTCCGCGGGGTGTCCTCCGCGCCGGCCGCTCCCGCCGAGGCGCCGCTCTTCCCCGGGCCCGAGGCGCGGCTCGCGGCGCCCGTCGAACTCCCCGTGGAGGGCCGCATGGCGATCGACCGGTTCGCGATGGAGTCCATCCCGCAGCTCGACGCGTGTATGGGCCCCGTGAACCTCGAGCGCGCGCCGGTGCCGATGCAGGCGACCTTCACGCTGCGCGGCGACACCTATGTCCTCCGGGGGGCCCAGCCGCTCCCGGGCGGGCCCGAGCTTCACGTGTCCGCGCGCCGCTGCCTCGACGTGCTCGTCGGGCGCCCGCTCGCCCTCGACCCCGCCGCCGCGGGGAGCGCCGAATCCTTCACCCAGCTCGTCACCTGGACCCTCCCCGCCTCCCCGCGGGGGTGAGCCCCCCTTACCCAACCACCGGAGCCCGAACATGAATCGTCCCCTCGTCCGAAACACCCTCCTTCTCCTCGCCGCCGGCCTCGCGGGCGTCGCCCTCGCCAACGCCGTCCTGCTGCCTGGTGAGGTGCACGGCACAGCCACGCTCTCGGGCTGGTCGTTCCAGAGCAGCAGCGTCCAGATGTACGGGGCGTTCAGCGGCTCGACGAGCTTCAGCGGCGACACGTACACGGTCACGCTGCAAGGCGACCAGACCTACACGAACACGTACCTCTACCGGTATGCCTCGAACGGCGCGAACTTCTACCACTACAGCTACGAGCCGGTGACCGTCCCCGCGGGCGGCTCGGTGGACGTGGACCTCTCGCGCGCCGGCGGCACCGTCGTCCCCAGCGTCACCGCCACCGGCGGCACGGTGACGGGCGGCTACATCTACGCGAGCGGGTCGAGCAGCTCGCCGCAGGAGAGCTGGCAGTCGCAGATCTACTACTCCACGAACGGCAGCACGCGGCTGCCCGGCATCGCGGACGACACCGTGAACGTCTCCGGGTACGTAGACGTCGGCGTGGTGGACGACCTCGGCGCCGCCTGCACCGTCCGGCGCGACCTCACGTCGCAGACCGTGTCGCTGCCCGAGGGCCAGGACACGGCGGTCGCCTTCGCCGTGGACGTGACCGGCACCTCCTGCTCCGGCGCCATCTACGGCGAGATCGCGTTCGACGGCCTCCCGAACGGGGTCGGTCCGGACTGGACCTACGCCATCGCCAGCGGCCGCACCTACGGCTCCGACTCCACCAACGGGAACCACCAGGACTACGAGATCACGGGGCTCGCGGAGTACAGCTACTACACCTATGCCTACTCGTGGTACTCGGCGTACAGCCAGTACTACTACTACCCGTACGCGTACGTCAACCTGGCTAGCGGCGAGCGGGAGCAGCGCGACTTCACCGCGCAGGGCGCCGAGGCCACCGGCGGCTTCTCCCTCACCGGGCCGCGCGCCGGCGAGTTCATGAACGGGTACGTCCAGCTCTCCGGGTCGGACAACGCCTACACCTACACCTACGTCTACGAAGGCGACGACACCTGGCAGGGCGCGCTCAGCGAGGGCACCTGGCGCAAGTACAACACTTCGATGACCTACGGGTCGTGGAGCGGCAGCGAGCCCTACGTGTCCTACGTCTATACGTACGACTACACGCCCGACACGTTCGCCGTCCCGGCGAGCGGCACGGTCGACGCCCCGGCGGTGGCCTCCGAGGCCTCCGAGGCCGTGGTCGTCTTCGACGTCATCGAGGCCGCGGGGGCGGCGACGATCGGCATCACGAACCCGACCATCTACGCTACGAAGTATGACGGGTCCGAGCAGGTCTCGGTGCAGTCCTACCGCTACGTGAGCAACGCCGCGACGCCGTCCGTGAACGTCATCGGGCCCCCGGGAACCTACACGTTCGACGCCTACGCGACCGTCGCGGGCTCGTACAGCCGCTTCGCCAGCGGCACGGTGGAGCTCGGCGGCTCCGTCGACACCGGCACCGGCACCGACGTCGTCATCACGCCGACCAACGGCGACGGCGACCCGACGCCGATCACGCTCGTGTTCGACACCGTCACGGGCGGCGGCAGCACGACGGCCAGCACCACGGACGTCGGCCCCGCCGCTCCGACCGGCTACGAGGTCCTGTCCGGCATCGACGGCGACAGCTACGTCAGCCTCAGCACCGACGCGACCTTCTCGGGCAACGTGGACATCGCGCTCACGTACGACGCCGACGCGCTCGGCCTCACGGCGGCGGAGGAGGGCCAGCTCGCCCTCCAGCAGTACGTCTGCGAGAGCGGCACCTGCGCCTGGACCGACATCACCACCGACGTCGACCCCACCACCGGCACGATCACCGGCTCCACCGACACGATCAACGGCACGGTGCTGGCGCTCACGCTCTCCAGCGTGACGCTCGTGCCCCCGACGGACACCTGCTTCGGCTCGGACGGCGCGCCCGCGCAGCTCGAGACCGATGCCGGCGAGTGCTCGGTGTCCGCGGACAACGACAACCAGCTCGCCGGCGGCTGCGCCGGAGGCGGGGGCGGACTCGCCTCGTGCACCTTCGACGGCGAGGAGAGCCTGGCTCTCGGGCTCGGCACGCACGGCGTGGACATCCTCGCCACCGCGGTGGACGGCTCGACGGCCACCTGCACCTCCACCGTGGAAGTCGTCGACCTGGAGATGGCGGAGATCTCCTGCCCGACGCCCGCGACGGTGGAGTGCGACGGCGCCGCCACCCCCTACGCGACCGAGGCCAGCTGCGAGGACAACTGCGGCGACTGCACCCCGACCTGCGGGTCCGACAGCTACGCCCTCGGCACCTCGTCGATCGCGTGCAACGCGGTGGACGCCGCGGGCAACACGTCGAGCTGCAACACGTCGGTGGAGGTGGTCGACACCCAGGCGCCGGGCGTCACGGTGAGCGTCTCCCCGTCCACACTGTGGGCGCCGAACCACAAGCTCCGCGCAATCGCCATCTCGACGACGTCCTCGGACGCCTGCGACGCGGCACCGGCGGTGACGTGCACGGCGACCTCCAACGAGCCGGACAACGGGCTGGGCGACGGCGACACCGCCGGCGACATCAAGTGGCAGAACGGCAGCCTGTTCCTCCGCGCCGAGCGCTCCGGCACGGGCAACGGCCGCGTCTACACGGTCACCTGCACCGCGACGGACGACTCCGGCAACGAGACGACGTCGTCCACCACGGTGACGGTCCCCCACAACCAGTGACGGCGGGCGGCCGCGGGCCGCTCACCGGTAGACCAGAGGCCCTGTCCGCCACGCGCGGGCGGGGCCTCTCCGCTTCTGCGGACTACCCGGCCAGGGACTCGCTGGGCGCGCTCGCGGCATCGACCCGGACGCATATCAGCCGGATGCGGTGCGTGGGCCGAGGTCAGCCTTACCCGTTGGCTAAGCTCTCCTTCAACGCCACCACTTCCGCGCCCGAGCACCCGTGCGTGTCGGTCCAAAAAGATGGGATGAGCTGGTCGGCCGGCCCCTCGCGCCCTCGTGGTTCGCTCGGGTAACCTCCAGTGTGCACCCCTCACTCTGGAGCATCGACATGGACTACGTCGGCATGGACCTCCACCAGAAGTTCAGCGAGTTGTGCGTGGACGACGTGGGCGAGGTCGTCGAACGCGCGACCGTCTCGACGACGGAGAAGTCGCTTCGACGCTGGTTCAAGCGCGACCCGATGCGCATCGCGGTCGAGGCGTCGAGCGTGCCGTGGGTCGACCTGGTCCTCCGCGAGCTCGGCCACGAGGTGTACGTCGTCAACCCGCGTCGGGTGCGGCTGATCGCGGAGAGGCCACGCTCAAGACCGACAAGGTCGACGCGGAGACGCTCGCGCGCCTGGTGCGCCTCGACCCGAAGTTCCTTTCGCCGATCACGCACCGGAGCGCCCGCCTTCCGGTTCGCTGGAGGGTGGGCGTTCTTGCTTGTGACGTGTCCGAGGAGGAAGGCGGAGGGAGCAAGCGAAGGGCTCGCCCTCGCACGCCATCCGGCGCTGCGCGCGCACCGAGCTCCTCCGCGCGGGCGTCGAGGAAACCATCGCGCTCTACCTGGTCGGGCAGAGCCAGGGTTGGCGGCCTGCGCGCGGCCGGCCCACGCCATCCAGGTGTCCATTCTGGCCTTGGCCTGCTCGGGGGTCGCGCCCGCGATCTGCTCGCGGGCGGAGTGCGAGGCACGGTAGAGAACGAGGAACCTTCATTATTGGGTGGCTCCTACGGAGTGCCCCGCTTGGCGATCGATGCGGGTTGCACGGTCAAATGCGGCGCCGAGAGCCCTAGCAAAGCTCGCGCGTCCGCCCGATGAACCTGACGGACACCGAGAAGGACGAGCCCCGGGCATTCCTCGAGAGCCTGACGGACGAGACGTTCCTCGCCGAGCCCGCCTTCGCGGATCCATCGGCGGGCGACGACCGTTGAACCCTTCGCGGCCCGCCCGGCCTCCTACTCCTCCCCGTCCGCGACCAGGGTGAACATGCCGAGCCAGTCGGACTCGGAACGACCGCCGTCGTGGCGGCAGATCCACATGAGATCGCCCTCCGCCGACCATTGCGCGCTCGCGGTGTCGTCCTCTGCCGGAGACCAGATCAGGTAGAGCCGGACCTCGACGTGATCACACGCCGCGGGGCCCCACGGAGTGGACGCGGACCCGCCGAGCTCCTCGGGGGGGACGTACATCCGGAACCAAGCCTGGTCCGCCCACGTGGAGTGGTAGAGCAGCGACACGTCCAACCCCAGGTCGAACAGGCCGCTCGCCTCGGTGAGCCGAAGATCGGCCGGGAGCTCGTACGCATCCGGGCAGTTCCCGGAGGTCGACGCCCCGCCGGTGTCCGGCGCCGATGGGCCGTCTCGCACCTCCCGCCGCCGGACGAGCGTCGCCACGCCATGGTGCGCGAGCGTGAGCGTGGCGCCGGTGGAGGTCTCGCTGGCCGACAGGAAGGTCCCCGACCAGGGGCCGAGCGTGACGTCGACGACCTCCTGGGGCGTCACGTCGAAGCCCTCCGCAATCGCGTCGAGCGGGACGGACTCGCGGGTGAGCTCCTCGCATTCCGGCGCCGGTTTCGTATCCTCGTTCCCAGACTGCCCGCCGCAGCCGGCGAGGATCCCCACGACGAGCCAGGCCGACCACATCACGCGTTTCGGAGCCGAACTCAGCGGACCCATCATCGAACCTCCAGGTCCTCTACCATTCCCGGGCACGCCTTCGGGGGCAAGGCCGGTATCGCACATAGCGCCCCCCGGGGTTGTGATACGATGTGCGAATCCGGTATGGACCTCATCGCCCGCCAACTCCTCCGCGCCCTGCGCGGAGCGCGCTCCCAGGTCGCCTTCGCGCGGCGGCTCGGGTACCGCGGCAACCCCGTGGCGGGGTGGGAGGCGGGCCGTCGCTTCCCCACGGCCGAGGAGGCGCTGCGGGCCTGCGAGCGTGTCGGCGTCGACGTCCCCGACGCGTTCACCCGCTTCCACCCGAACGCCGCCAGGGCCCTCGCAAGCGGCCTGCCCGCGTGGTTGGAGGCGCTCCGCGGGCAGATCGCGGTGGGGGAGGTCGCCGCGCGCACGGGGCGCTCCCGCTTCGCGGTCTCGCGCTGGTTGACGGGGCAGGCCCGGCCACGGCTGCCCGACTGGCTCCGCCTCGTCGACGCGATGACCGGCCGCCTCTCGGACCTCGTGGACGCGCTCGTCGGGATCGAGCACGTGCCGGTCCTCGCGGAGGAGCACGCTGCGCGTACCGCGTCCCGCCGCCTCGCGCTCGAGGAGCCGTGGACCGAGGCCGTCCTTCGCGTCGTGGAGACCGGCACGCGCGGGCCCGCCGCCGTCGCCGCCACGCTCGGCATCGCGGAGGCCGACGCCGCGCGGTGCCTGGAGAAGCTGGGTCGCGCGGGCCTCGTTCGCGACGGCGTCGTCACCGGCACCCTCACCGTGGACACACGCGCGTACCCCGCGCTCCGGGCGCACTGGGCGCGGGTCGGCCTCGAACGGCTCCAGTCGGGCGATGCAGGCGGTGTGTTCAGCTACAACGTCGTGTCCGTCTCGCACGCCGACCTGGCGCGCATCGAGGAGCTGCACCGCGCCTACTTCCGGCAGGTGCGGGCCATCGTGGCGGCGTCCGAGCCCGCGGAGGTGGTCGCGCTCGTGAACGTGCAGCTGGTGCCTTTCACCGTCGCGGATTGATCCGCATGGCTGGGGAGGTGACGCTCGCGCGTCTTGGCCACGTTGGCCGAATCGTGGTCCGGCTGGAACCGTGCCTCACCCGCCCACCAAGCTCTCCTATCGACATGGACTACGTCGGCATGGACCCCCACCAGAAGTTCAGCGAGTTGTGCGTCGTAGACGACGTGGGCGAGGTCGTCGAACGCGCGACCGTCTCGACGACGGAGAAGTCGCTTCGACGGTGGTTCAAGCGCGACCCGATGCGCATCGCGGTCGAGGCGTCGAGCGT
>JAUXQH010000005.1 GCA_030685065.1 Pseudomonadota bacterium
GGACGGGCATCGGGGGCTCTACGGGGGAGTGGCGGGCGCGCCGTTCTGGGGGTCGATGGGGGTCTCGCTGGAGGTCGCGGCGGCGCCGTGCGAGCACGGCCCGTGCCATCCGGAGTAGCCCAGCCCGCTCGAGGAGCCAAACCCGCCCCCCGAGCCGGCCCAACCGGCGAACGCGCTGCCGTAGCCGGCCACCACTCCGGTCCCAAGCAACAGGACGAGGAAGAAGCGGCGCATGATCAAACCCACCCGCCGTCGGTCGACCCCAACCACTCCGCCGCGTGCTTGCGCTGGTCCGCGTCGAGCACCGCGTGCACCTGCTTCATCGCGGAGACCACCTCGCGGCGGGCCCGGGCGATGGCGTCATCGTGACGCGCGAAGGCGCTCGCGAGCGCGGCGTCGTCGATGACCTCGGCCACGAACGCCCCGCTGATGGCGGCGCGGCTGCCCTCGAGCTCCTCCATGAGCTCCTTGAGCGACTTGCGCAGATCGATCAGCGCGTGGTCGACGATGGGCTCCTGCTCCTCGTCGATGCGGAGCCGCCGCTTGAACACCTCGCCCGCCGCCCGGGCGAAGCCGTCCCCCCGGCGACCGGGCCGCCCGCGGCGCGCGCCACAACCGCCCCAGCCGCCCCGAGCGCCGCAGTGCCGGTGGCACCCGCCGCCCCCGTGGATGGCGCGCTTTGCCATCCCCACCAGACCCAACAGACACACCGTCCCGAAGAAGAAACCAAGCATTCGATGCTCCCTGCCCCCAGAACTTCGCCTCGCGGCATGAAGGGCTCGTGGAGCGGGGTGTGAAGAAGTGCGAAGGAGAGGGCTCCGACCGCGAGGTGTGTCAGCCGCCCGGCTTCCGCCACGCCCACACGGTCTCGCTGACCCGCTCGGGCTTCAATCCGAGCGAGCGTCCGACGCGGGCCCACTCCCTCCAGCGCAGGGACAGCCCCCCCGGCTGCCGCCAGCGGGCGCCGCGCTCGTCGGTGAGGAGCCGGCCGCCGGGCGCGAGCAGCCGGGCGTACCGCTCGACCGTGAAGCGGAAGTGCCGCCGGCAGCAGGCGAAGCTGCCGGGGTTGTTGTCGACGATGAGGTCGTACGGCCCGGGGAGCGCCGCGAATGCGAGCGCGTGCTTGTTCATCGTCCAGACTTGGTAGTTGGGTAGCGCGAGCGCCTCGGCCGTCGCGTGTTCGTCCGCCATGACCGTGATCCCGTCGATGCGGGCGATCGCCGCGGCGAAGGTGACCGCGAGATCGCTGCATCCCACGCCCACGTGGAGCAGCCGGGTGCCCGGGCCCAGGAGGGGCGGGAGCGCCAGGGCGATGCGCGCCTGATCCGGGCTGATCAGGCCGTCGGCGAACGAGACGTCGCGGTAGGTGTGGACGGGGTCTGCCTGCCCGCAGTCAGCGGGGCACCGGACCAGCGCGGCCCGCGCGCGTCTCAACAGTCGGGGGAACATGCGCGGGCGTATCCTCGTCGGGGTCGCCTGCACGCACGAGCGCGACCGTACGCATTACGCGGGCCTGCACGTGCCCCCGCTCCCGCCCCGCTCCATGCTCCTCGCCGCCGCCCTGCTCGCGGGGGCCGCGGCGTGGCCGCGCCTGCCCGACGTGACTCCCGCGGACGCCCCGCTGGACGTGTTCTCCGCCGAGCGTGCCCTGGTGCACATCCGCGCATGGGCCGCCGCTCCCCGGCCCAGCGGGAGCAAAGCCCACGCCGCCGTGATCGTAGGGGCGGAGGCCGAGCTCTCGCGGCTCGGGTTCTCGGTCGAGCGGGAGCACGTCTCCGGCAAGCGCCCCCTCACCAACGTGGTCGCCCACGCCCCCGAGTGGGATCGCGACGACATCGCCCAGACGGGCGTGTGGTTGGTCGCGCACACGGACACGGTGCCGGAGTCGCCGGGCGCCGCGGACGACGGGCTCGGGCTCGGCGTGGTCATGGAGGCGGCGCGGGCCCTGAGCGCCGAGGGAGCTCCGCCGAACCTGCACGTGCTCCTCACGGACGGGGAGGAGCTGGGGCTACACGGCGCGATCGCGCATGTCCAGGGTCGGGTGGGCGCCGCGCCGAGGGTCGTCCTGAACGTGGAGGCGCGCGGCACGGAGGGGCCCGCGTACATGTTCCAGTTGGCCGGCGCCTCCACCGCGCTGCTCGACGTATGGAACGAGTCGCGGTGCCGGGCGCAGGCAACGTCACTCGCCCGCGCCGTGTACGACGTGCTCCCCAACGACACCGACTTCAGCGTGTTCCGGCGCGCGGGCTTCTGGGGCTACGACTTCGCGCTCATCGGCGGCGCCCACCGCTATCACTCCCCTGAAGACACGCCGGAGAACCTCGATCCGCGGAGCGTGCAGCAGGTTGGTGGGTGTGTCGTCGGGCTCGCGCGGGGGTGGCTCGGGCGATCGGTGGCGAGCGAGGCGCCGGAGGTGGCGCCGGTGTACTTCCAGGTGCCCGGCGGCACGTTCGTGGGCCCGCCATGGGGCGTGCGGGCCCTGGCGATCGGGGCGCTGCTCGCGCTGCCCCGGCCGCGAGGGTGGCGCGCCCTCGCCGGGGGAGCGGCCTGGATCGGCGCGCTGGTGTCGTCGCTCGTGGCGGGCTTCGCGCTGCTCGGCGTGGCGCTGGCGACGCGGCCGGACTTCTGGGAGCGCGACGCGGAGATGGCGGGGGCAGGGGGCTGGTACGTCGCGGCGGCGGTGACCGGGAGCGTCGTGACCTCTGCCGCCGCGCGGTTCGCGCGCCACCCCGTCTCGGCGTGGGGCTGGCACGCCACGATCGTGACGCTGTCCGCGATCGCGGCCCTGGGCGCCCCGACCTCCGGCTACGTGCTGCTCCCCGGAGCCCTCGCCAGCGCGCTGATCGCGCGTGGGCGCCCGGGGCTCGCGGTGATCCCGGCCGCGGCGTCCGGGATCCTCCTCACGCCGGTCCTCTACGCCATCTTCCCCGCGCTCACGACGCGGCTGCTTCCCGTGCTCGCCGTGGTGCCCGTGCTGACGTTGGGTTGGCTCCTCGGCCCCCTCATGCCATCTCGGTCTTCCGGATCTGCTTGAGGATCTCTTCCCGACGGTTCTCGAGCTGGTCCCCGATCTTCTCGAGCCGATCTCCGGAGATGTGCTTCTTCGCGAGGGGGAAGATCTCGCTCTCCTCCTCTTCGACGTGGTGATCGAAGTTCTCCCGTAGCACCTCGATCTTGGCCGCGTAGTCGATGTCGGTGGGGTGGAGCCGCGCGATCTCGGCGCACAGATCCTTCACCAGCTGGTGCTCCGCCCGGGCTTCGGCGACCAGGTCGGCGGCTTCGGGCACGCGCTCGAGCTCCGGGTAGAACAGCTCCTCCTCCACGCGCAGATGCACGTCGAGCTCCTGGCGGATCCGATCGACCAGCTGCCGTTGCACCAGCGTGTCGTCGTCCGCGAGACGCTCGAAGTCCCGGAACAGCCCGTTCACCGTCTGGTGGTCGCGCTTCAGCACCATTGTCGCCTTCATCGTCCCCCCCGCCTTCTCCCTGGCTAGGACCGGGACTCGATCTTGCCAAGCCTACTTGGCGGCTGTGCTACCGGCGTGATCTTCGGTACGTTCGATGCGGGGTTCGTGGTCCACGACCGAATCCGGATTGAACCGCGCCCACATCGCCGCCAACCGCGCGCTCTGGCGCTCGACCCACAAGAACGCGACCGGCACGACGAAGACCGTGAGCACGGTCGACGAGAGAACCCCGCCGATGACCGCGGTCGCCATCGGTGCGCGGAACTCTGAGCCGACGCCGCTCCCGATCGCGGTGGGGATCATGCCGAGCACCATCGCGGCCGAGGTCATGAGGATCGGGCGAAGGCGGCGCGGGCCGGCGAGGCGGATGGCGTCTTCGGCGGTGTGACCGTCCCGAATGAACTGAAGCGCGCCGTCCACCAGGAGGATCGCGTTCTTGGTCACGAGCCCCATCAGCAGGATGATGCCGATCTGGGACCCCATGGAGATGCTCTGGCCGGCGACGAACAGGCCAACGAACGCGCCGACCATCGCGAGCGGCACGGAGATGAGCAGCGTGAAGGGATGGAGCAGGCTCTCGAACTGGCTCGCGAGCACCATGAACACGAACACCGCCGCGACGCCGATGGCCAGGCCCATCGCCGCGCCGGTCTCCGTCATGTCCTTGGCCTGCCCGTCCACCGTGAGGAAGTAGCCCTCCGGGAGCGGCGCGAGGAGCAACGCGGCGTTGAAGCCGTCGACCACGGCGCCGAGCGCCGCCCCGTTCGCCACCTGCGAGGTGACGGTCACCGAGCGCATCCGGTTGTAGCGCGCGATCTCGGAGGCGCCGGCGCCCATCTCCACGCTCGCGATCTCGCCGAGGGTCACGAGGCCGCGGGGGCTCGGCACCGGGAGGGCGCGGAGCGCGTCGAGATCGTCGGTGAAGCGCCGCGCCGCGCGCACGCGAATGTCGGCTTCGTCGCCACCGTCGCGCAGGGTGCCGACCAGCTCGCCTTCGACGAGGAGGCGGGCCATCGAGCCGGCGAGCCCGGCGGGGATGCCGCGATCCGACGCGACGGCGCGGTCGATGCGCACGGTGAGCTCGGGCTGCCCGGGCTCGATGGTGAGGCGCACGTCCGACGTGCCGGGCACCGCCTGCATCAGCGCCTTGAGGCGCTCGCCCTGCTCGAGGAGGCCCGCGAGCTCCTCGCCCTGGATGATGAGGAGGAGCGGCGGCCAGTCGCCGAGGCCCTCGATCATGCCGGGCGCGGAGAGGGTCACCTCCGCTTGCGGCACCTGCACGAGGCGGGCGCGCACGGCGTCTTCGTAGACGGAGAGGGGCTCGGTGCGCTTGGTCTTGTCGATCGCACGGATGCGGAACCGCGTGCGGTTCGGCTGGTTCTCGTGGCCGACGATGCTGTACACGCGCTCGATGCCCGGCACCTTCAACAGGTCGGCTTCGACCGCGCGCGACACCGCGTCCGTCACCTCGAGATCGGTCCCGACGGGGAGGCGGATGTCGGCGAAGATCTCGCCGCGGTCCTCCTTCGGGGCGAACTCCGTCGGGAGCTGCGCCGCGATCACGACGGCGCCGATGAGCAGGAGCACGGTGACGCCCACCGTGGTCCACTGGTGGCCGAGCACCCACTCGAGCATGCGGCGGTAACGGTCGTCGATGCCGTCGAGGAAGCGCTCGATCCCGCCCACGATCCCCTTCTTCTTTCCGTGCACGACGCGCTTGGAGAGCCGCGCCGAGAGCATCGGATCGAGGGTGAAGGCGACGAAGAGCGACAGGAGCACCGCCACCGCGATGGTGAGGCCGAACTGCTTGAAGAACTGGCCGACGATGCCGGTCATGAAGGCGACGGGCACGAACACCGCCACGAGCGACAGCGTCGTGGCGAGCACGGCCAGCGCGACCTCGCGGGTGCCGCGGGAGGCGGCCTCGGCCGGGGAGTCTCCCGCTTCGAGGCGGCGCGTGATGCTCTCGCGGACGACCACGGCGTCGTCGATGAGCAACCCGATGGCGAGGCTCATCCCGAGCAGCGTCATCATGTTGATCGAGAAGCCGAGGGCGTACATCGCGGCGAAGGTCCCGATGATCGACGTCGGGAGCGCGAGGGCGCTGATGAGCGTGCCGCGCACGTCGAGCAGGAAGAAGAGGATGACGAGGATCGCCATCGCGCCGCCGAAGTAGATGGCGACCCACACCTCGTGGGCGTTGGCGCGCACGTCGCGGGACTGGTCGGCGATGATCTCGTAGGCGGCGCCGTTGCCGAGGGTGGGGATGACCGCGGCGAGGGTGGCCATCGCGCCGTCCGCAACCGCGACAGTGTTGGCGCCCGACTTCTTCACGATCTCGATGGCCACCGCGGAGCGGCCGTTGTTGCGGACGTAGCGCTTCGCATCGCTCCAGCCGTCCACCACGTCGGCGACCTCGCCCAGGCGCACCTGCTTGCCCTCGCGCGTCATCGAGACCACGACGCTCTTCAGATCGTCCACCGAGGTCAGCTGGCCCTCGGCGCGGATCGCCACGTCGAACGCGCCGGACGGGAAGGAGCCCACCGGCACGGACACGTTCTCGTAGCCGATGCGCTGGGCGATGTCGGCGGGGGCGAGGTCGAGGGCGCGGAGGCGGTCGAGATCGAGGTTGACCTGGACCTCGCGATCCTGCCCGCCGATCACGTTGACGGCGCCGACGCCGAGCACCTGCTCGAGGAACGGGCGGAGCCGCTCGTCGGCCATCGCGCGGGTCTCGTTGACCGAGCCGTCGGAGGAGAGCGCGAGCACCACCACCGGCAGCGCGCCGATGTCGATCTGCTGGATGACCGGCTTCTCCGCGCCGGCGGGGAGCTTGCCTTCCACCGCGCCGATGCGGTCGCGCACGGCGTTGGTGGCGGCCTCCAGATCGGTGCCCATCGCGAACTTGAGGAGGAGGAGCGTGTAGCTGTCCCGCGCGAACCCCTGGAGCGTCTCGATGCCGGAGATGCCCGCCACCGCGTCTTCGATGGGGCGCGTCACGTCGCGCTCGATGTCGGCGGGGCTCGCGCCCGGGTAGACGACCTGCACGGTCATGAACGGAAAGGCGACCGGCGGGTACAGATCCGTGCCGAGGCGCCCGAGCGAGAGGAACCCCATCACCAGGATCGCGACGGAGAGCATCGCGGTGAAGACCGGACGACGAATCGCGATGTCGGAGATGTTCATCTACTCTCCAAGGCCGTTGGGCGGGTCGACGATGACGACGACGCCCGCGTCGAGGCCGAGGCCGCGCACGATCGTCATGCCGTCTCGCTCCGCGAGCACCTCGACAGCGACCTTCCGGACCGCGCCGCTCGCGCCGGCCGCGCTGCTTGCGCCCTCCGCACTCGCCACGGCGTCCGTCACCAGCACGCAGAAGTCGGGCCGCGCGATGACGGCGCCCTTCGGCACGGCCACCGCAGCCACGTCCTCACCGGCCTCGATCTTCACCCGGGCGAAGGCGTGCGCGCGCACGGTGGAGGGCGGCGCGTCGATGCGCACCTCGACCGGGATGCGGCGGGTCGCGGGGTCGAGGGAGGGGATGACCCGCACGACCTTTCCCGGGACGCCGCCGATCGCGCCCGGCGTGCCCGGCAGGACGAGCGCCGGAAGGTCGGCGCGGATCCAGGCCGCTGTCTCCGGGGCGGTGGCCTTGAATTGCAGCGCCGAGAGATCCTCGACGACGAAGAGGGGGGTCCCGGCGCCGACGAGCATGCCGGCGTTGTCGGGCCCGTTCGTGACCATCCCGTCGATCGGGCTGCGGAGGGTGTGGAAGCCGAGGTTGGTGCGCGCCATCCGCACGGCGGCGGCCGCCTGATCGACCCCGGCGCGCCCAGCGAGGACGCCCGCCTCCGCGTCGATGTATTGCTGCTGGGAGACGCCCCCGGCCTCCTTCAACGTCTTGACGCGGGCGAACGCGGCCTCCCCGGCGGCGATCTGCGCGGCGGCGCCGGCGTGCGCGGCCTCGGCCTGCGCGAGCTGGGCGTGCGCCACCGCGTCATCGAGGCGCGCGATGGCCTCCCCCTTCTTCACGCTTCCGCCGCGCGGCACCAGGATCGTCTCGATGCGGCCGGGCACGTCGAACCCGAGCTGGACCGAGGCGATGGGCTCGAGCGAGCCGGTGAGCTCGGTCGTGGGCCGGTAGCCGACGGCCTCGGCCACGGCGGTCCGCAGCGCGGGGGCGGCGACGGCGGCTTGCGCCGTGGGAACCGTCGGATCGGCGGAGCAGCCGGCGAGGAGGAGGAGGACGAGGTTCATGGGGCACCATCCGGTGGGGCTTGGGTGCTCGACCGGCGCCCCACCTATACGGCCGCCCCTCTCCTCGCCAAGCGTGGAGGCCCCACGCGGACGGGAGCCGATGCCCGCTCGGCGCGGCCCCGGCACAGCATGCGTTATCGCAGGGCGGACACGTCGAGGTCAGCACGAGAACGGGAGCGCCGGGTCTGGGTACACGCGTCGGGCGCCTCGTCCGGAACCTCGGGCTGCTCCTGGCGCTGCCCGCGGCGGTGCTCTTCGGCGTGAACATGTTCATCAACCTCGGGCTGCCGATGGTGCTGAACCTGCAGCCCGAGCAGGTCCGGATCACGTACGAAGTCGCCTGGATGATCGTCCCGTTCGACGTCGAGGTGCGCCAGCTGCGGATCCGCTCGCAGAGCCCCAACGACCAGCTGATCATCGAGGTCGACCGCGCGTCCGCCACCCTCGATCTGACCGCCCTGGTCGACCGCACGTTCAGCGCCCACACGATCGAGGCGCACGGGGCCAGCTTTCGCTACCGCATCCGCGAGGACGCGCCGGTCGTGGTCGATCCCGCCGCGCCCATCGTCGTTCCGCCCGTCGTCCTTCCGCCCCCCATCGCCGTGGTGGCGCTTCCCGCGCCGGTGGCCGTTCCCGAGCCGGAGCTCCCCTCCCGCACCCCGCCCATCGAGGGCCTGCAGAACCCGCCGGTGCCCCGGCCGGAGGACATCTACCCGCCCCCAGGCGACTTCTGGACGGTCGTGCTCGCGAATGTCACCGTCGAGGGGATCCGCGAGATCTGGATGGAGGACTACCACTTCGTCGGCGACGCCCGCATCACCACCGGCGAGTTCCGCCTCCAGCCCACCCTGTTCGTGTCGACAAAGGACACCGTGCTCGAGATCCGGGACGGGCAGATCCTCACCGGCGAGGATCCGCTGCTCCTCGGGCTCCGCGGGAAGGTCACGGTCGGGCTCGACGGGCTCCGCCCGAAGGAGCACCCGGGCCGCACCGTGTTCGGCTTCCTGTCGGCGCACGCCACGCTCGACGCGAACGTCAAGAACCTCGGCTTCCTCGATTACTATCTGCGCAAGGCGCCATGGCTCGGGATCCACGGTGGCGCCGGGGCCATCCACGTCGACCTCTCGATGGAGAACGGGGCCTTTCAGGTCGGGAGCCTGCTGACGGCGGGGGTGGACGACATCGCCGCGCGGTTCTTGTCCTACTCGGTCGTGGGGGACGGCGGCGTGCGCTTTGAAGTCACGACGCAGGCCGACGGGGCGCCGGAGTCCCGCCTCGCCGTGGCGTTCGACGACTTCGCGATCACGCGCGACGGCGACGCCACTCCCCACGTGGAGGGCAAGGGCTTCCTCGTGTCGGCCCGCACCGACGACGTGGCGCTCGATGCCCCGTTCACCGCGCTCGACGTGGTTCTGGAGATCCCGCGCTCAGACGTGCGGGACGTGGGCGTGTTCAACGCCTACCTGCCCCGAGACATCGGGCTGTCCCTCTTGGGGGGGACCGGCTCGGTGCACGGCCGCCTCGAGGTGTCCACCGTCGACAACATCGGCCGCGGCGAGCTGTTCCTGGCCGGCAAGCGGCTCAGCGCCAGGCTGGACGATCTCACGATCATCGGCGACCTCGCGCTCCACGCCGTGGTGCCGGAGGGGCGCCTGGAAGAGGGGCACTACGACATCTCCGGGTCGCGGCTCGAGCTCCGCAACGTGAGCGTCTCGGACAGGACCGGCCGGCGGAGCGGCAAGGACGACTCGAACGGGTGGTGGGCGACCATCGCGCTTCCGCGGGGCTACGCGGCGAACGGCGCGGCGGTGTTCCTCGACGCGACGCTCGAGGTGAAGCTGCGGGACACCGTGCCGTTCATCACCATCTTCGCCCAGAAACAGGCTGTGCCGGGCTTCGTCCGGGGCATGCTGGACATCAAGAACGTGTCGGGCGAGGCGCGCATCCGCCTCGGGGACACCGTGCTTCACCTGCCCACGTTCGAGGTCCGGGGCGGCAAGAACTTCTTGTTGTCGATGCAGCTTCGACGCAAACAACTCGAGTACTTCGGCCACCTGTATGTACGGTTCGGCGTGCTCTCCCTCGGCATGGAGCTCATCGGGAAGAAGAGCCGGGTACACGTGATCGGCGCGCGGCGGTGGTACGAGGCGCAAGCGGACGTCGAGTGACTCGGGATTCGGCTCAGGAGGTCTGGATTTCCCTCGAACGGTGACATCCGTACCCGACCTGGACGTGGTCGAACACGACCGGGGTACATGGCACGGATCGTGCCTCGCTCCAGCCGGCTCTCCATGCCCCTCGCACTCCTGCTCCTCGCCGGCTGCGCGTCGCGCCGCGCTGGGGACGCATTGGGCAGCGTCGACTTCGTGTTCGAGGGCGAGCGCGGGGACAAGCGCGTGCAGGGAAGCTTCACCCGGCCCAACAAGCGTGCGATGCGCAACACGATGAGCCACCCCGCGCCGCGGTGGCAGTCGTTCCTCGTGCCCGGCCTCGTGGAGCCCACCTGGCTCGCCCGCGATCAGCTCGACAGCGACGTCTACCGCATCGAGATCTATTTCGCGAACCAGGGCTATTTCGACGCGCGCTTCCTCGGATGGGAGCTGCGCCGCGAGAGCCCCGCCGGGAAGCCGGTCCAGCGGCTCCGCGCGATCGGCCACGTGGCGGAGGGGGAGCCCTCCCTGCTGGCCGAGGACGTGGTGTTCGTCGGGATCGACAAGATGGGGGCCCCGCTCCAGCGCCGCGTCCGCTCGATGGCCGTCCTCGAGAAGGGCGACATCTTCACGCTCGAAGGCTACGAGGCGACGCTCCGGAGCGTCCGCGGCACCTTGTTGGACCGCTCGTACGCGTACGCCAAGGTGACCGGCAACGTGCAGGTCCGCGCGGATGAGCACCTCGTGGACATCCAGGTCGCCGTGATCTCCGGGCCCGCGTCCCGCTTCGGCGCCATCACGATCGAGGGCCTGGAGAAGGTCCCCGAGCCCATCGTTCGCGAGCTGTTGGACGTGGAGGAGGGCGAGCCCTTCTCGGCCTCGGCGATCGCCCGCACCCGCGCGAAGCTCTACGCGCTGCACGTCTTCGGCGTGGTCGACATCGTGCCCGACCTGTCGGATCCCACGTCGTCGACGGTGCCCGTCCGGATCCAGGTCAAGGAAGCGAAGTTCCGGGAGCTCCGGGCAGGGCCGGTGTTCGAGGCGGAGACCGGGAAGATCGCGCTCATGGCGCAGGCCAACTACAAGGACCAGAACGTCGGCGGCCGCTTGTGGCGCACCGAGCAGGAAACCCGCGTCGGCGTGGGCGCGATCGTCGAGAACATCCAGGCCCTGCCGGCGCTCCGCCCCGCCGATCTGAAGCCCGTGCTCGACGTCAAGGGCCTGGCGGAGCTGCCCCACCTCTTCGGCGGCGACTGGTCGCAGGTCAACGAGGGGCGCGTGGAGGTGGGCCTCGAGCCCGCCTACTCCTACTTCGCCGCGTCGTTCGCCCCGACCGTGGCGTACACGGGGTTCGAGAAGCTTCGGCTCTCGCTCGGCTACCGCATCCGCTACTTCGACTACTTCGACTACGAGGAAGGCAGCCTCGACGCGATCGAGGACTCGCCGCTCGGCCGGGACCTGACGGATCCGTACCTCCTCTCCATGTTGGAGCAGAGGGTCGTCTACGACGGGCGCAACGACCCGGTGAACACGACGCGGGGTTGGTACTGGAGCGCTGCTCTGGCCGAGGCCGGCGTGTTCGACGAGGGAGACTTCAGCTTCTTTCGCGCGGTGGCGGAGGTGCGCGCCTACCGGGGGATCCTCTCCATCTTCGGCTGGGATCCCGACACCGTCGTCGCGGGGCGGCTCGGCGGCGGCATCATCATCCCCTACGGATCGGCGGACACGGGGGCCAAGCCGGTCGCGCCGTACGCGGAGCTGCTCTACCTGGGCGGATCCAATACCGTCCGCGGATGGGCGGCCAACCGACTCGGGCCCTGGATCGACGTTCCGTGCGAGGACGCCCACGAGTTCCCCCTTCCCGACCTCCCCGCCGACTTCCCCCCGCTCGAGCTCCCGCACGCATGCTCCACGCTGGAACACCAGCTCCCCGCGGGCGGCAATCTCCAGCTGTTCGGGAACTTCGAGATCCGGAAGGGCCTGCCGCTCGGGCTCACCGGCGTGCTGTTCGTGGACGCCGGCCGCGTGTGGGACCGCGTCGACAAGTTCAATTTCAGCGAGATCCAGGTCAGCGTGGGTGGCGGGGTGCGGTACGGCACCCCCGTCGGCCCCATCCGGCTCGACGTCGGGTTTCGCCTGAGTGACCCGGAGTACTTCGACGGCCATCCCCGTCCGACGGTGCACCTCTCGCTCGCCGAGGCCTTCTGATGAGCGCCGAGGGCGAGCCCCCCGCGCCCCCCGCGCCCGAGCCCCCCGCGCCCGCGCCCCTCGACGCGCCGCCGGTAGCTCGCCGCCGCTGGCGCCTCCTCTCGGGCTGCTTCGTCGTGTTCGCGTCCGTATTCGGGCTGCTCGCGGCGGTCCTGATCGGGGCGGCCATCGCCGCACGTACGGACGGGGGGCGCGCCTGGATCCGGGATCAGCTCGTCACGCTCATCTCGCCCGTGAACGGCGCGCTCGCGGTGGGCGCCCTGGAGACCGACCTGTTCTCCCAGGCCGTCGCCCGCGACATCACGCTGACGGACGCCGCGGGCAACACGGTCGGCCACGTCGACACCCTGTCCGTGACCTACCGGCTCGGGGGGCTCGTCGGGCGCCGGCTCGTGGTGCCGACGGTGCGCATCGAGGGGCTCGACCTCACGCTGACCGACAGCGCCGCGGGCCTCGACATCGCCGGGATGTGGGACGACGGCAGCCCGCCCACCGGCAAGGCGTGGACCGGCCTCGGGTTCGACCTGGTGCTTCCGGACGTGCACGTGAGCGACGCGAACGTGCATTACCGGCGCGTGGTCGAGGGCGGTGAGGTCGCGGCCGCCCCGGCCTACTCCGACTACGGCTTCGACGGCGCCACGCTCCAGGCCGGCGTGGAGCTGCGCGGCTCGGCGGTCCTCGTGACCGGCCTGGAGCTCGACGCGCCTGCCACGACCCCGGCCCTCGGCGCGCTCTCCCTCGGGTCGGACATGCGCTGGGATCCCGCCAATCTCTGGTTCGATCGCGCCGACCTCGCCGTCGGGCCCAACCAGGCCTCGCTCGTGGGCGGCATCGGCCGCCTGAACGCCGAGGCGACCGTGGGGGTGCAGGTGGTGGCGCTCCACGTCGACACCGACTCGCTCGCGCCGTTGGTGGCGGGGGCGCCGCTGCCCGTCACGGGCGTGTTCGACGCGACCGGCAGCGTGGCCGGGCTGATGCGCGCCCCCACGGCGGTCCTCGAGGTGCTGACCCCGGGCGGCGCGCTGCACGCGAACGCCGCGCTCGACCTGCGCGAGGCCCGCCCGACGTGGAAGGCCAACCTCGTGCTCGACACCGTCTCCATCCATTCCTTCGTCCCCGCCGCGCCCGATCCCACCGTCGTCGGCGGGGCGGTGACCGTCGATGGCGCGGGCCTCACCTGGCCCGATGACCTCGAGGGCAACGTCACCTTCGACCTCACCTCGCCCGAGCTCGCCACGCTCGACGCGCTCGCCGCCCGCGGCACCGCCCACCTCGCGAAGGGCGTGATCGTGGCCCCCGCCGTGCACCTCGACGGGCCCGGGATGGGGGTCGACGGCGCGGTCACCGTGCGCCTCCTCGAGGAGTCGGGCGACGCGCGGCTCGAGACGGTCTTCGTCGACCTCGCGCGGCTCGACCGCTTCGGCGCGCCGGGCGGCCGGGGCCGGGTGACCTTCGCGGGGAACGTGCGGTACGGGTGGGGGGAGCGCCTCGGCTTCGCGGCCGATGGGGCCATCCGCGGTAGCCGGGTCGGGTGGGCGGACATCCTCGACGCGACCACGGTGAGCGGCCCGGTGGCGGCGTCGTGGAGCGCGGAGCGCGGGGTGGACGCCACGGTGGGGCTCGATCTGAGCGCCGTCGTCCCGGTGGCGGCCACGGCCTACTCCGCCGCGACGGGCCGGCTCGACGCCACGTTCGCCCTCGCCCCGGGCGGCGCGCTCGCCGTCGACGGGGTGACCACCCTCGCGGGCGTCGTCGGCCCCGAGGTGAGCATCGGGAGCATCGATGCCACCGTCGCGATGACGCGCACCTCCGCCGGGCGCATGGATGGGACGGCCGACCTCACGACCTCCGCCCTGGCCGTGGCGGGGATCCGCTCCGATCGCGGCGTGGGGCACGCGCGGTTCGCCGGAGAGACCATCATGGTCGTGCTCGACCTGATGGACGAGAAGCGCACGGTCGTGGGGCTCGACGGGGAGATCGACGTCGGGGCGCTCGCGATTCGGGCGCGGCGCCTGGAGCTCGCGCCCACCGCGGAGCTCGCGTGGAAGAACGAGGGGGTGCAGCGGCTCCGACTGGTCGAGGGCGGCGCCCGGGACGTCCACCTGCGGCTCGTGTCCGAAACCTCGAGCATCGCGGTCGACGGCGGCGGGCAGCTGAAGGGCCTGCTCGATCTTCGCGTCGACGCCCGTGATCTGCGCCTGGACACGCTCGCCAGGCTGTGGCCCGACCGCTTCGCCGGCTACGCCGGGCGGGTCGATCTGCGCGGGTCGATCGAGGGGCACGCGTCCCGGCCGTCCCTCCTCGTCGACCTCGCCGCCGTCGGCCTCAGCGTGCCCGATGTCGTCCAGGCGCTGGATCTGAACGTCCAGGCCGTCGGAGGAGACCGCCGCCTGAGCGTCGAGGGCGACATCCGGGCCGGCGGCGGCACCCTCGCGCGCGTGGACGCCGACCTCCCGTTCTCGCTCGCCCTCGCCGCCCCCGGCCTGCTCACCGACGGCGACGTCGACATCCACGTGATCGTGCCCCCCTCGGGCTCCGAGGGGTGGACGGCCGCGCTGCCCGGCGTCGACCTCCCGACCTTCCGCGCCTCCGCCGAGATCGTGCTCACCGGACCGGTGCTCGATCCCACGCTGAGCGTGGTGGCGGCCGTCGCGGCGCCGATCGGACAGCAGAGCGACTGGGTGCGCGTGGATCTGGACGGCTCCACGGTCGGGGGCCTCTTCCAGGTCCGGGCGGTCGCCCGGGAGCGCCTCGAGCGGCGCGCCCAGGTGGAGGGCACGGTCGCGCTGCACGTCCGCGAGGTGGTGCGGAGCCTGCTCGGCGAGGGCCCCGCGATCGATCTTGCGGCCCCCGAGTCCTGGGTGGGCGCCATCGAGCTCGACGTGGTGCCCCTCCGGCTCCCCATCCAGACCCTCGCCGCCCTCGTCGAGCTTCCGGCGAGCCTCCTCGGGGATCTCTCCGGCGGCGTCCACGTGAGCGGGGATGTGCGCGCCCCGCGGGTCGAGGGCGCCCTGTTCCTCACGGGCGGCCGGCTCGGAGAGGCCTCCTTGTCCCCGGCGATCGTGGCGGTGATCCCCACCGAGGGGGGCTACCAGGTCGACGCGAACCTGGGCTTCGGCGGCCCGAGCGCCGTGGCCGTCACCGGGTTCATCCCCTTCGCCCCCACGCTGAAGGGCGATTTCGGCGCGGAGCTCGCGCGCACCGGCCTCGCGATCGCCGTCACCGCCGTCGATGTCCCGCTCGCGGCCATCAGCGCGGCGTGGCCGCCGCTCGAGGACGGCAGCGGCACCGTGTCGGTGAACGGCACCGTCACCGGCTCCCTCGCGGACCCCGCCCCCGACTTCACCTTCGGGCTCGAGCAGGGCGACTTCGTGCTCGCGCTCACCGGCGTGCACTACAGCGAGGCCGAGTTCTCCGGCGTGTTCACGCACGACGGGCTCCGGATCGACGGCCTCCACGTGCGCACCTCGCGCGTGAGCCGCGCCCGCCGCGGAAAGAGCGAGGCGCCCGCGCGTGACGGCGTCAACACCGGCACCATCAACGGCACCGTCACCGCCAAGCGCGTCGGGGACCGCCCGGTGTTCGACGGCAAGCTCGACTTCGATCGCGCCTGGATCGTGGACCTCCCGGCGCAGGTGCTCCGCACCCAGGGCAGCCTCACGGTGTCCGATCGCGCCGAGAAGCTCCGGGTCACCGGGCAGCTCGCGGTGGTCGAGGGGCAGCTGGTCGTGCCCGAGCGCTTCTTCACCAAGACGAGCGCGCTCTCGCTCGACTCCGACATCGAGGTCATCCGCGCGGGGGACGCCGTCCGAGAGACCCCCCGCGACGCCACGGAGGAGGGGCTCGGCATTCCCAAGTGGCTCGACCTCGACGTGACCGTCAAGCTCGCCCGCAACGCCTTCATCGACGCGGTCCTCCCGCTCGAGCAGATGCTGATGAGCGAGCTCAAGGGCTTCTCGACGATCAAGGTGAGCGCCCAGCTCGACGGCGAGCTCGACGCCCGCATCTGGGAGGGGGAGCTCTCGCTGGTCGGCCAATTGGTGCCCCTACGCGGCACGGCGCACGTGTTCAGCGTGCCCTTCGAGCTCACCGGCGACTCGATCTCGTTCACCGGCCGCGACTTCGCCGATCCGGTGCTGGACCTGGTCGCGGTGCACCAGAACTCCCAATACGGCGACGTGACCACCCACATCACGGGCACGCCGTCGTCGCTCGGCTTGTCGTTCTCGAGCGACAACCCCGACCTCGCGCCCGACGACGTGTTGGCCGTGCTCATCCTCGGCAGCCCCACGAGCGAGGTGGGCGCGGGGGAGAGCGCCGCGTCGAACGAGCTGCTGACCGGGGCCATCGCCTCCGTCGCGAGCTCGCTCGTGAAGGACGAGAGCAGCAGCTCGCGCGCCTTCGACGTGTTCGATCTGAGCGCCGGGGGCGTGCGCGTCGGCAAGCGCGTGGGCGACAACATGTTCCTGCTCGGCGCCTACAACTGGGACGCCGATCCCACCGAGGAGAACGTGGGAGAGGTCACGCTGGAGGTCCGGTTGGATCGCGCGTGGCAGTTCGACTTCACCACGGGCACGTCGGGGATCAGCTCGGTGGGGTTGACACGGAAATGGCGGTTCTGACTGGTTCCGGACGCGCGGGGCTCCCGGGGTGGCGCGCCCCGCCCCCGCCGCATACTCCGCCGTCCGCCCCCTTCTGACCGGAGCCTCGCCCGTGCCCACGTTCCACCTGAACAATGAGCGGCTCCTCGAGGTCACCCTCGCGAACGAGAAGGTGCTCGCCCTCGCCGGAGCCATGGTGGCCTACCACGGCGCGATCAAGTTCGAGAAGTCGCTCACCGGGGGCGAGGGCTTCTTCGGCGCGCTCAAGCGCAAGGTCGCGAACGAGTCGTTCGACCTGATGATCTCCAGCGGCACCGGCACCGTCTTCTTCGCCAACCAGGCGCGGGAGATCACGGTCATCCCGCTGCGGGGCGAGAAGATCTTCGTCGAGAGCCGCAGCCTCCTCGCGCTGGACGCCGGCCTGAAGACCAACACCGTGTTCGCCGGCCTCCGCGGCGCCGCGTCGGGCCAGGGCCTCTTCACCACCACGGTCGAGGGCACCGGCAGCGTCGCGATCATGTCGTTCGGCAACCTCCTCGAGCTGGAGGTCACCCCGGCCACCCCGCTGTTCGTCGATCCCGACGCGTTCATCGGCTTCATGGGCCAGCTCACGCAGGAATTCGTGTTCGACGTCAACTGGCGCACCATGGTCGGGCAGTCCTCCGGGGAGTCCTACCAACTCAAGTTCAGCGGCACCGGCGTGGTGTACGTCCAGCCCAGCGAGCGGAAGTAACAGATGTCCCAATTCACGTCCGTCAACGAGAAGGTGGTGTCGGTGACGCTCGGCGGCGAGGAGGTCTACGCGCGCCAGGGGTCGATGATCGCCTACACGGGTGACGTGAGCTTCGCGCGCTCCTTCCTCGGGAACGGCGGCGTCCAGAACATGGCGATGCGGGCGGCCACCAACGAGGGCATCGCGTTGATGACGGCGCGCGGCAAGGGCGAGGTCTTCTACGCGCACCGGGGGCGCCACGTGAAGGTGATCACGCTCCGGGGTGACATGCTCTGCGTCGAGAGCGACAGCATCCTCGCTTTTGACGCCCAGCTTCGAGCGGGCACCATGTTCCTCGGCGGGCAGGGGCTCAAGAGCCTGGTCGGCGGTGTGGCCACCGGTCAGGGGCTGTTCACCTCCACGTTCGAGGGCAACGGCGACGTGGCCATCCTCTCCGACGGGGACGCCATCGGCCTCGAAGTGAGCCCCGCGCGCCCGATCTTCGTCGACCCGCAGGCGTACCTGTGTCATTCGGGCCAGCTGACCTCGTCGATCGTCTCCGACGTGAATTGGAAGACGCTCATCGGCCAGGCCTCCGGGGAGAGCTACCAGATGAAGCTCTCCGGCACCGGCACCGTGTACATCCAAGCGAGCGAGAGGTAACGACGATGCGCTTCAACCAACAGAGCCTGCCGTCCGACGACAACCTGAACCGCTTCGCGTTCTGCACCGACGTGAAGGGGGACATGGTCATCCGCCGCGGCAAGATGATCGCCTGCTACGGGCAGCTCCGCTTCGAGGCGCTCGGCTCGAGCGTGCTCGATCTGGGCGTGCGGCGCTCGTTCAACGCCCCCGCGTACGTGAATGACTTCATGGGCGTGACCGGGCAGGGCAAGCTGATCCTCGGGGACAACGGCAACGACATCGCCGCCTACCTCGTGGAGGACGCGACGTTCACCCTCAAGGCCGACCACGTGCTCGGTTTTCAGACCTCGCTCAAGTGTCAGGAGTCCACCCTCCCCGGCTACGTCACGCTCATCGGCAGCGGCCGCCTCATCGCGTCGTCCAACGGTCCTGTGGTGTTCATGGAGCCCCCCTGCCGCGTCGATGAGGACGCGATCCTCGGCTGGGCGGACCTCCCGAGCCCGTCGTATCGCTACGACTACGCGTACGTGCAGGGCATCCTCGGCGCCGTCGGCGCGATGGCGGGGATGACACGTTCGGGCGAGGAGCGTCAGCTCGACTTCATCGGCAAGGGCACCGTGCTCGTCCAGTCCTCCGAGGAGGGCCTCGCCGGGCGCTCCGGTCTCGCGTCGGTCATCGCCCAGATCTCCGGGCTCCATCAGAACGAGCTCGCGCAGCTCTCGCAGGCGATCGCGGGGCGGATGACGCGGCGGTGAGGGGCGTGCTCACGACGGCGTAGGGCGGCCCGGCGCTGCGCGCCGTCGGCTGTCCTCCGCGCTCGGCCTCCGGCCTCGGTCGCCCCTGTCGGGGCGGACCGGCCGCTGCGCGGCCGCGCTGCGGCCCGCCTGCCGCGCCCCCCTCACGGCCCCGCCGCAGCGCCAAACCCCCATCGCCCGCGGTCGGCGCCGTCCGCGGCGCCGGGCACCGCGGGCGCACGCTCCGCTCAACCCAAGCCCAACTCCCGCACCCGCCCCACCGCCGCGGCATCCGCGCTCACGACATAGAGCAGCTCGGTGTTCCGGAGATGACTCACCGCGCCGACGCGCTGCCCCTGCGGGTTGTGGATGCCGATCTGGGCGCCGACGTAGCGCTTGTAGTCGTGGGTGAGCACCGCGACCTCTCCCCGGTGGGCGAGCATCGCCTCGATGTCGGCGCGGGACAGGTACCCCTCGTCGCTGAACGACACGACCAGGTGGGGGGCGCGGACGCCGCGGATCACCCGCTCCAGCGCATCGCGGGCGTTGGGCTTGGAGTTGAAGGCGCTCCCGCGAGTCTTCACGTCGATCCGCTTGCAGGCGGTGCCGTACACCTCGGGGGCGTCCCACAGGGTGAGCGTCTCCCAGACGTGGTAGTTGCCGATGTACTTGTGTTGGTTGTAGGGCGGGTCGATGTAGCAGATGTCGCCCTCCAACCTGGCCACGGCGTCGAGCGCGTCGAGCTGCCAGGCCTCGCCACCACCCAAGTCGGAGCGCGGCAGCAGCTCGGGGACCCGGAGCGCGAGCTCCTTGTGGGCGCGTGACGCCCAGCCCTTGAGGTAGGCCATCTGCACGCCGGTGGTGGAGTCCACGCGGTCGGCGGCCTCCATCAGCGCCACGATCAGCACGGCCTCGAGCACCGGGTCGAGCCCCTTCCGGGCGATGCCGTCGCGGATCGCGTCGACCCGCGCGCCGTTCTTCGGGTGCAGGAACCGGCTCTGCTCGCAGAAGGTGGCGGTGAAGTAGCCGGGGGCGCCGGGGAGGGCGTCCAACTCGGCGACGAGGCGCGCGGCATCGGCCCCGTGGCGCTCGAGGTCGGCGGCGACGTAGCAGGTGGCCAGCGCGTGGGCGTAGGTGTTGTGGTCGTTGGCGAGCACGCGGTATCCGGCGCGCTTGAGCGCGTGCCCCACGCGCGAGGTGCCCGAGAACAGGTCGATCACCGTGCCGGTGGGCGCGAGCGCCTCCACCACGCGGCGGATGGTGGGCAGCAGGAGACGCTTGCTGCCGAGGTACTTGATCACGACGGGGCTGTTAGTCCGACGGGCCCCCCAACGAAGGAGTTCGCGATGAAGTTCTGGGTCCCCGCCGGGGTCGCGTTCCTCGTCGCGGGCGTGCTCGAGCTCCTGTTCCTGGCGTTGTCGGTGCTCGGAACGCTGCTCGGCGGCGTGATGACGATCGGCACGCTCGCGGGGGAGATGCGGAACGAAGCCGCCCTGCTCGGGCCGGTCGTGCTGCTGTTCTACGGGCTCTGGCTCGGAGTCACCGCGATCGCGACGCCGGTGCACATCGTCGCGGGCGTGTCCATCGTGATGGGGCGGCGCAACCGGAAGCTCTTGTGGGCGGCCACCATCGTGTCCCTGCTGCCGGTGATGACGGTGTACTGCGCGCCCACGTCGTTGATCGCCGGCGTGCTCGGCTTGCTGGCCGCCATCTTGACGATCCCGCCCCCGCCGGAGTCGCCCGCCCCGTGATCCCTGGCGCCCACCCTGCTACAGTGCGCCCCGTGTCGGCCGAACAAGCACTCCAGCCGCCTGTGATCACGCCGTCCGTGCGTCCGGGCGTCGTCGCGATCGCGCTGGCGATCCTTCTCCCGCTCGCGACGCTCGCCATCCCTCTCGCGTGGTGGGCCCGCCCGGATCCGGAGGCGTCGCTCGCGCCTGTCGCCGCCGGGATGGAGAAGAGCCTCGCGAACGACCCCGAAGTCGTGCTGCTCGGCGCGTCCAAGGTCTACACGGACCTCGACCAGGCCGCGCTCGCGGGGGCCCTCGCGTCCTCGCCCGACGAGGTCAAGCCGCTCAACCTCTCGGGTACGACGGCGCCGGTGTGGTACGCCGTGCTCAAGAACCGGGTGTACGGCACCGGCAAGAAGCCGAAGCTGATCCTCGTCTACTCCACGTTCGACTGGGCGCTCGCGGCGCGCCCCTCCGGGGAGACCGAGCGCGCGGTGCTGCTCGCCCAGATGGGCTCCGACGAGGAGGTGCTGCGGCGAAAGTCGCTGGGCGCGGGGGCCGGCGGAGCGATGTGGGATCGCGTGCGGCGCCGCCGGACCGAGTCCCACGCCGCGATGATGGGCTTGGTGCGCGACGCCGCGGTCGGCTTCACGCTTGCCACTCCCGGAGCGGCTCCAGCAGGGGAGGGCCGCGTGGCCGCAGGCGCCGCGTTGGCCGCGCCCGCGCTGGACGCGCTGTTCGGCATGGAGGCCGGGCTCGATCTGTCGGCCGCCAACCGCGCGATCCCGATCGTGGAGGAGGCCCGCAAGCAGGCGGCCGCGTCCACGCGCCTCGAGGACACCCTGCTCCCCGACTTTCTCGAGATGGCGGCGGCGCACGACGCGAAGATCGTGTTCATCCACGCGCCGGTGCGCCTCTCCTCGGAGTTCGGCTTCCAGGTCGAACCGCAGCTCATGCGGGACGCCGTGCAGGCCATCAACGACGCGGGCGCCGGCTACGTCGACCTTCGCGAGCTCCGCCTCGGGGATGCCGCCTTCGGCGACGCCGCGCACCTCAACCGCGTCGGCCGGGACACGCTCACGCGCGCGCTGATCGAGCGGCTCCTGGCCATGGGGGTCGGCGGGGACGGGCCGATCGCCGCGGCCAGGCTCCCCGTGGTCACGACGCCCCCGCGGGTTGCCCGCGTCGGCACGCCGCCGGTGTTCCCCGCCGTCGTACCGAAGCGGGGCCCGCGTGCGTGCGGCTGGGAGGCGCCCATCCCCGAGCTCCGCCCGATCAACGACTTCGCGCTCCAGGCGGCCGGGCTCGGGATGGTCTCGCCGCTCGTGCTGCTCGAAGACGGCGTCCCGATGAAGGCGCACGCCACTCGCGACGAGTTCGACGACGCGTGCACCGGCGCGTTCCTCCACCAGGAGCGCGGCGCGAAGTTCTCGCCCACCGGCTCCGATCCGGCGGCCGCCTCCGCGCGCACGTACACCTTCGCGCTCTCCCCCGACGCGCCGATGCGCACGGAGCAGGGCTTCGAGGCGTGGTGGGTGTACCCGGGGACCAGCCTCACGTTCGATTTCGACGCGGCGGAGGAGCCGGCCGCGGACCGCCGCATCGTCGTCGATGCCGTCGTGTTCGGCGCCGGCACGGGCGCCGCCACCGCGCGCGTCGGGGACGGCCCGGAGGTCCCGCTCGCCGGGGTTGGTCTCCACCGCACCGCCACCCTCGTCTCCCCGACCCCCGCCGGCTCCCCGCCGTCGGGGCCCTGGCGCCTCACGATCTCGGCCCCGGCGGACGGCGGGTGGGTGCTCCTCCGCCGCGTCGTCTACGGCACGGCCGAGGATCCACGCTTCGTCGTGGGCGCCCCGGGCGGCAGCAGCGTCGGCATCGTGACGGCGGACGTGGCCTACGCGGCCCCCCCCCAACCCCTGGGCCCCCTCGGCGTCGCCACCCCCGGCGCGGGCGGCACCGCGACCTACGATCTGGGCGCGATGGGCGTGCCCGACACCCGCGCGCTCTGGCAGCTCGCGAGCGTCTCGGGCTGCTCGCCGGTGCGCGTCCTCGAAGACGGCACGCCGCTTCCTTCCCCCGTCGTGCGCGCGGAGGAGGTGACGAAGGGCCCCGGCCGCTTCGCGCAGGTCGGCACGCTGCTGACCGTGACCGGGAGCGACGCGACGGCCCCCGGCGCGAACGGGCGCGCCTACACCGCGCGGCTCGACGAGTCGCGGCGCTGCCGCGGGCTCCGCTGGCTCTACCCGGGGGACACCGCCACGTTCACCGTCAAGCCCGCCTCCCTCTCCCCGCTCCTCGCGGACGCGACCCGCGTCGAGATCGGCGGAGCGGCGATCGTCGCTTCGAACGCGCCCCCTGCCGCCACCGTCGGCGCCTCCATGGGGAGCGTGGGCGCCACCGGCGGGACCGAGCCGGGGAGCGGCCCCCAGGGCACCCTGCGCATCCACGTCGGCGACACCGTGTACCTCGACGCCCGCTTTCCCCTCGCGGACCTCGCGACCACGCCCCCGGCGTGGACCATCGATCCGCCGCTCCCGCGCGGAACCGAGCCGATCGTCCTCGAGCTCGCGATCCCGCCGGACGCGCCCTACACGCTGTTCACCAGCCTCGCGCTGTCGGAGCCGGGCGTGATCCCGTTCTCGTCGTCCGTTCCCGCACCGACACCGGAGCCGGCGCCATGAACTTCGTCCAGACCGAGTTCCTCTGGTTCTTCGGCATCGTGTTCACGGTGTACTGGGCGCTCCCCCGGCGCACCTGGCAGAACGTGCTGCTCACCGTCGCGAGCGCCGTCTTCTACGGGTGGGTCCACCCCTGGTTCCTCGTCCTCCTCTACGTCTCCGCCGTCATCGACTACCTCGGCGGGCTGGGGATGGTCCGCTTCCCGGACCACAAGAAGCTCGTGCTCGGGATCACGCTCGGGAGCAACCTCACGCTCCTCGGGTACTACAAGTACTTCGACTTCTTCGTCGAGAACGCCGCCGTCGCCCTCTCCGCGCTCGGCGTCGATAATTCGCTCACTCCGCTCGGGATCTTCCTCCCCGCGGGCATCAGCTTCTACACGTTCCAGTCGATGGCCTACTCGATCGACGTGTACCGCGGCGAGCTCAAACCGCGGAAGAACCTCCTCGACTACCTCCTCGCCGTGAGCCTCTTCTGCCACCTCGTGGCGGGGCCGGTGCAGCGGGCGAGCAACCTGCTCCAGCAGGCGGAGACCCCCCGCGTCTTTTCCTGGGACATGATCCGGTCGGGGTTCGCCCTCGCGATGTGGGGCGCGGCCACCAAGATCGTCGTGGCGGACACGCTCTCGCCCTACGTCGACAAGATCTACGCCCTGCCCAGCCCCTCGACTCCGCTCCTGGCCGCGGGGACGCTCGCGTTCGCGGTGCAGATCCTCGCGGACTTCGCGGGCTACTCGAACATCGCCCGCGGCACCGCGCGCATGCTCGGGTTCGAGCTCATGGTCAACTTCGACGCCCCGTACCTCGCGAAGAACCCGAGCGAGTTCTGGCGGCGCTGGCACATCAGCTTCAGCACCTGGATCCGCGACTACGTGTACATCCCGCTCGGCGGCTCCCGGGGAACGTTCGCCCGCGTGCAGGCCAACACCGTCGCGGCGATGGTGGTGTCGGGCATCTGGCACGGGGCGAGCTGGAACTTCGCGCTCTGGGGGCTCTACCACGGCCTCCTCCTGGTCGGATACCGGCTGGTCACGCCGCGGATTCCGGGGAGTTGGAAGCAGGTTCCGGGGGCCGGCGCCATCGCCGTGGCGATCATGTTCGGGTTCACGCTGTTCGGGTGGTTCCTCTTCCGGGCGCTCGAGCTCCATCGGATCGCGACCGTGCTCGCCCAGGACCCGTTCGCGTTCCCTGCGGATCAGCAGATCGCGACGGTGGTCGTGGTCGCGGTGACGCTGGCGTGCGCGACCCCGCTGGTCCTCGCGAACGTCCTTCAGCGCCGCGTGGTGCCCGCGCTCGCGCGCTCCCAGTGGTGGCTGCCGGTGCAGACCACCGCGTGGGCGGCCTTCGCGCTCGCCATGTTCACGTTCGTGCGGATGTCGGCGGCCGACTTCATCTACTTCGCGTTCTAGCTCCGTCGGGAGCGAGCGCGGGGGGAGGGGAGCGCGGTGCCTGCGCGGGGCCCGAGGCGCGCCGGTGGGAGGGTCCGGCTTGCGGCGGGGGGCGGTGTCACCTAAAGTCACGCCCGTGAAACACCGCAGCCTCATCGCTCTCCTCGGCTCCGTCTCGCTCCTGGTCGCCTCCGGATGCGGCAGCGAGCCGCCGGTGGCCGCCGCGCCGGTCGTGCCGCCCGGCCCCACCCCCGCTCCGCGGGGCACGCCGAACGTCCTCGTGATCGTGATCGACACCCTGCGCGCGGACGCGCTCGGCACCTACGGTCAGAAGCGGCCCACGTCGCCCAACATCGACAAGCTGGCCGAGCAGAGCGTCGTGTGGGAGACAGCGTGGACCCAGTACACGTGGACCCTCCCCTCGTTCGTCTCGTACATGACGTCGTCCTGGGCGCGTACGCACGGCTGGGACTATGCGATGGGCAAGCTCGACACCTACAAGATGCTCGACGCCAAGATTCCGACCATCGCCGAGGTGTTCTCCTCCGCCGGCTACAAGACCGACGGCCACTACGCCAACATGCACCTGAAGGCCGAGCTCGGCTTCGGCCGCGGGTTCGACACGTGGAAGCTCGCCCCCGAGCCCGCCACCGTGCGTGACTCCATCGCGAGCATCGGCACCTGGAAGGATGACGGAAAGCCGAACTTCCTCTACGTCCACCTCATGGCCCCGCACGTCGCGCTCCTCCCCACGCCCGAAGCGCAGGCCGCCGTGGGCGTGAGCGTGACCTACGAGCCCAAGAAGGGCCTCAACTACGACCACATCGTGAGCGCGCCCCCCGAGCTGAAGGAGGCACGCAAGCAGGAGATGCTCGACGCCTACCACGCGTGCGTGTGGAGCGGCGATCAGGAGGTGGGGCAGATCCTCGCCGCGGTGGACGCCGCGGGCGCGGACGACACCATCGTCGCGTTCTGGTCGGACCACGGCGAGATGCTCGGCGAGCACAACCACGTCGGGCACAACCAGTACGTGTGGCAAGAGGTCGTGACCGTCCCGCTCCTCATCAAGGCGCCGGGGCTCGAGCCGCGTCGCGAAACAAAGCGTGTTGGTCGCCTCATCGACGCCGCGCCGACCCTCCTCGAGCTCGCGGGGCTCCACGTGCCCGACATGTGGCAGGGCCAGTCGCTGTTCACGGGCGAGCAGCCCATCGTCGGCACCGAGCGCGACGGCCTCGCGGCGTTCACCCGCGGCGGCTTCAAGACCGTCGAGGACCGCGCGAAGGAGAAGTTCATGTACGCCCACGACCTGGCCGCCGATCCGACCGAGCTGACCCAGATCAAGGACCCCATCCTCCCCAAGATCGCGGCGCTGGTCCGGGACGCGGCGGCGTGGCGGCAGCAGGTGCCGAAGGGCGTCAACACGGGCGAGGGGCTGGACCTGACCGCTGACGAGCACGCCGAGACGGTCAAGCAGCTCGAGGCGTTGGGGTACACGGGGAAGTAGCGATCGACGGGTCGTGCATATAAGATGTCTCGGAGGACGCATCATGCGCACCACCATCGACATCGACGACGAGGCGCTCGCCCGCGCGCAGGAGTACGCGCCTCACCTCAACAAGACGGCGCTGGTCGCCGAGGCCTTGCGTGCGTTCGCGCGGCAGGAGGCCCGGCGCCGCATCGTCGAGGGCGGGCTCCACCAGCCGGACTTCGCGGAGCCGCCCCGGCGGAAGCCGTGATCCTGGTCGACACGTGCGCCTGGAGAAAGTGGGCGATCCACCTGCGTGTGCCTGATCCGGCGTTCGCCCGGTTGGTGGTCGACGGGGATGTCGTGACGCATCCGTGGGTCGTGGCCGAGCTGTTGCTCGGGGGGCTCTCCCCACCGCGCCTCCAGATGATCCTCGAGCAGCCCACGCTCTCGATCACGCCCTACGACGAGGTCATGCGCTTCATCCGCCGGCACCGCCCCAAGGGCATCGGCTGGGTCGACGTGAACCTGCTCGTCTCGGCGCTGGATGCTGGAGCGAGCATCCTCACGACGGACGACGGTCTACGGGAGAACGCGGAGCAGCACGGCGCCGCCTGCCGAATGAGCTGATCTACCCCCCCGTGATCCCCACCCCGTCCACCGTCACCGTCCCCACCACCCCGTCGAGCACCACGCACGGCCGCACCAGCGCCGTGTTGTCGGGAAACGGAAGCGCGCGCGTCTCGTCGAGCTTCGCGTCCGGCCCCCCGAGAGGCCCGACGTGCTCGATGCGGCCTCGGCCCTCGGGGTCCTGTAGGAGCACGGCGTCCGCGTCGAGCGCGCGCAGGTGCACCCAGGCCTTGCCCTCGGTGACCGCGCCGTGGGCGTGCACCGTGGCGGACATGGGGGCCTTCCACGGCACGGTCGGGCCGCACGCCTGGAGCTGCGGGCGCGCGGCGTTCACCTGCACCTCGAGCGTGCTCCCGACGGTGCGCAGCACGGCGTCCGCGTCCGGGGGGTAGAGGCGCCAGCCGGTGGGGACCGGGGTGTTCGCGGGCGCCCCGCCGGTCGACGCCGCGGCGATCGCGATCACGGCCCCTTCGCCGTAGAGCGCGATGTCCTCCATCCGCACGGTGCCGGTCAGGCCGTCGAGCATGACGCACACGCGCAGCTTGGGGCTGTCCACGTCGAGCACGACGGCCTTCTGGATGACGTTCGCGCCGGCGACGAGCGGCCCGGCGTGCGTGATGTCGTAGCCCCCGGCCGGCAGCGCGCGGAGCTGATCGTCCGCGCCCATCCCGCGGAAGTGCAGGAACGCCTTGCCGGAGAGCCCCTCGGTGGTGGCGTTCACGACGGCCGTGAAGCGGCTCGCCGGCGTCACCTGGACCGCGTTGCACACCTGGAGCGACTTCTGCGCCACCTTCACCCGGATCTCCAGCGCGCTCCCCTCGCGCACGAGCTCGACGTCGCCGAGCGCGCTCGCCGGGTACGCCATCCACTTGCGCGCCTTGGCGTGGAACGTCTCGCGCGCGATCGGGGCGACGCCCCCGGGAAGCCACACGCCCACGTCGTCCTCGGGGGTGGGGCCCGTGTCGCGCGAGGCGAGCGTGGCGGCAGAGGGGGTGTCGTTCGTGCGGTACACGCGCAGGGTGAGGCCAGCGTCCACGAACTCGATCCGATCGATCTCGGGCACCAGCGTCTGCTCGGCGAACGCGCGGGCGTAGTGGTTGCCGAAGGCCTTCCACTGGTCGAAGTACCGGGTGCCGGGCACCGTCTCGATGGTGATGTACGTCGTGCGGTCGCGCTGGCCGGGCGCGAGCACCGTCTCCGCCGTCCACGCCGTGTACTCCTCGCTCCAGGGGGCCTCGACCCCCGTGCGCGACTGGGTGCCGAACAGCTGCTGATCGAGCCGGAGCTTGGCGGTCACGCCGTTCACGCGCAGCCAGTAGTCGATGAGGTTCGGCGAGATGCGGAACACCCAGCCGGTCACCCAGGCCTGCTCGCGTTGACGCGCGTGCTTCTCCATGAACTGCAGCGCCGCGAACGCGGTGGGATCGGGCTGGAAGTCCGTGCGGGCCGCGAGGCCCCCGCCGTCCCGGCTGGCGAGGGTGACCTCGTGCTGCCACGCGCCGTAGCCGCACCCGAGCGCCAGCATCGACGCGAAGCCGACGAATTGGGGTGTCACGACGCCGCGCGGCCGGAACCGGATCATCGCGAGCGGCGCGACGGCGCACAGGTAGAAGACCGGCAGGACCGTCGCGAGGTTGCGGGCGATCTTGAAGTCGTGCCACGTGAGCGCGGCGAACCCGATGAGCACGTATGCCTGGAGCCGTCCGAGGCCCGCGCCCGAAGGGGAGTCTGGCGCCGCGGTGGCGTCGGCGCCTCGGGACCTCCACACCCACGGCACCAGCCCCACGAAGAACGGCACGAACAGCGCCGCCCCGAGCCAGGGCAGGTAGCCGCGGTGCGTCGAGAGCGGCACGAACAGGAGGCTCTCGGCGCTCCAGAAGTCGAGGCCGGAGGAGCGGTTCTCGAAGAACTTCTGAACGAAGTCGTACAGGTCCGGCCGGCTCAATTGCCAGAGGCCGAAGCCCACGAGCGTCGGCACCGCCCACAGCAGCACGCGCGGGTCCATGAGCGCTTCCCGGTCACGACGGAAGCGCCAGGCGTGGTGCACGTACAGCGGCGCGAGCAGCATCGGCGCCATGTTGAAGCGCACCAGCGTCGCGGCGAGCACCGCGAGGCCGATGCCGAGCTGCACGCGCGCGTCCCGACGATCCGCCCAGTGCACCGCGAGCCCGAGGGCGAGGAGCTGGGTGAGCAGGCCGGTGGACTCGGTCATCGGGCTCGAGAGCAGCTCGAGGTTGCCGCTGGAGAGCGCCGTCAGGAGCGCCGCGACCAGGCCGACTTCGAGGCCTCGACGCCTGTTGGGGGGCCCCGGGAGCGCGCGGTGGGCGGTCCACACGAGCAGCCCGAGGGACGCGATGAAGCAGAGCACCGGGTAGAGCCGCGCCGACGCCATGGTGTTGCCGGCGAGGGTCAGCCACAGGGCGAGCAGGCCGGAGTGCAGGGGCGGGTGGAGGTCGGGCTTGGTCAGGCCCTTGAGCACCTCCCACACGTTCCCGGAGACCAGGTTCGCGTGGATCTTCACCGCCTCGAGCAGGTAGCCGGCGGGGTCCCACGTGGGCAGGCCGTCGGGGGCGTACGCGAGCGCATGCGCGTGCCACACGGAGGCGGCGATGCACGACGCGGCCCCGATCGCGAAGGCGCCGCGGATCAGGGAGCCACGGAGGGAGCCCCGCCCGAAGTCCCGCTTGGAGTCCCGCTCGGGCAGGTCGCTGTCAAACATGGCGGCGAGCATATCCGATCGACATCGTGCGCTCGTCGGGCGCCTCGGAGACCAGCGGGTGCGGGGGCCCGCGCCGCGCGAGGCGCGCGTCGCCGCGTGTCTTCCGGGCCCGCTTCGCTCGGTCGGCGCCGAGCCGCCGACGCGCCGCCGGGCGGCGCCCCTCCAGCCCCGCTGGGCCGGAGGACCGGCCTCCTCCAACTCGTCACGTGACGGTCAGGTCCAGGGTTCGTGGTCGAGCGCACACCCACACGACCCGCTCCAATCGAGATAGTCCGCTCCCCGTGCGTCTCCGCCACGCCCCCGTCCTGCTCGCCGCCCTCCTCGCGCTCGTCGGGATCGGCCACTGGCCCCTCTGGCAGGACGAGGCGTTCACCTGGGCGTTGATCCAGCAGAGCGCCGGCGCCATCGTCGACGGCGCGGCCGGCGATCGCCACCCGCCCCTCTACTACCTGCTCGTGGCGCCGCTCCGGGTGTTCGGGGACCGCGACGAGCTCGTCCGGCTCCCCTCCGCGCTCGCGTTCATCGCGGCGGTGTGGATCGCGGGGAGCGCCGCGCGGCGGCACTTCGGGGAAAACGTCGCCATCATCGTCGGCTTCACGATCGCGCTGTCGCCGGTCGCGCTGCTCCACGCGAACAACGCCCGTATGTACGCCCTGCTGCTCCTCTGGGGCGCGGGCCTCCTCTGGGGCGGCCTGGAGCTGGTGTGCGGGGACAAGCCGCGTCGTGGCGCGCTCGCGCTCGGCCTCGCGGCGGCGGGCGCGGTGTGGACCCACTACGCGGGCCTCGCGGGGATCGCGTCCGCGGGCGCGGGGGCCGCGCTCGGCTGCCTCGCCCGGGTCGACCTCCCCTGGAAGGCCCGGTTCGGCCGCGTCGGCTGGCTCGCCCTCGCCCTCGGCGTCGCGGGCGTGAGTTTCCTGCCCTGGGCCACCGGCCCCCTCCAGTTCCAGCTCGTCAACAAGGACGCGCCCGCCGAGCGCACGCTGACCGTCCTCGCCTACGCGCTCTGGAACTTCGACAACCGCGTGCCCGCCCTCTCCATCGCGCTCGTGATCGCGCAGATCGCGGGCGTGATCGCGCTCCTCCGCCGTCGTGACCCGCCCGCCGTGGTGCTCGGGATGTGGGCGCTCGGCGGCGTGGTGCTCCCCTGGGTGCTCTCGCGCTCCTTGCCAGCGCAGAACCCACGAAACTACCTCGACTTCCTGCCCGCCGCGGCCGTGCTCGTCGGCCTCGCGGTCCAGCGCTGGCCGCGCGCGGCGGTCGGCACCCTCGCGCTCCTCGCGGCGGAGCCCCTCTGGGATCTGCTCACGCGCACCGTGAGCCCGCAGGAGACAGGCGTGGGCTTCGACTACCACGTCGAGGCCGACGTGTTCGACGCCTCCGTCCCCGCTAACGCCGGCTTCTACTTCCGCCCCAGCTACATGCTCACGCAGTATCGTCGCTACGCGCCCGCGCTCGAGACACGCACGGGCCTCCCGGTGACCGCGAACGCGTGGATCGCCTCGCCGCGCACCGAGTGGCTCGACTCGTCGATCACCGCCCGGTACACCGAGGCGTGCACGTTCCGGCAGGCGTTCCGCGTGGTCGTGTACGCGCCGGACGGCAGCGGGTGTGACGCGATGGCCGCCTGGGTCCGCGCCGGTGCCGAGGCCGGCTACGCGCCGTTCCGCATCGAGATGGGCACTCGGGCCCTCGCCGCCAACAAGGTCGCGGAGGCCGAGGAGTGGGTGCGGCCCGCCGCCGAGGCCGTGCGCGCGCACCCCGCCGCGTGGATCACCCTCACCGACATCCGGCTCCGCGCCCAGGACGGCGCCGGGATGCTCGCGGCCGCCGATGAGGCGCTCGCGACGGCGAAGAGCTGGCACTTCCCGGGCCGCGTGATCGGGGGGGTCCACAACACGCGCGCCCGGGCCCTCGCGATGCTCGCGCGGGACGAGGACGCCGCCGCCGCGCGCAGCGCCGGCACCTGCGCCCAGACCAGCCCGCTCCCGGCGCTGTGCGGCACCTGGGCCGCCCCGTGGGTGCCGACCCTCCCTCCGCTCGACACGCCGCCCGCCACGCTCCCGCCGCTCCCCGCGCTGACCGAGCCGCAGGATGCGGCGCCTCCGGTCGATCCTCCCCGCGGCGCCGCCCGCCTGTCGATGTGGGCGCTCGAAGGCGAGGCCCTGCCCGCCGGCTGGGCCGACGGCACCGGAACTGCCGACGATCCGTCCGCCACCATGGAGCCCGCCGAGGACCAGAAGAGCGGCATCAGCCTCGTTCTCCGCGTGCGCCCCGATCGCCCCGCCGCGGTGGTGTGCGCCACGCTCGTGGACGCCGCGCCCCGCATGGCCCTCCGCGCCCGTTGGCGCCTGCATGCCGACGGCCCCGCCGGGTGGACGCGCCTGGTGTTCGAGGCCCGCCTCGCCGACGCCGAGGGCAACGTGAAGAAGCTCGCGGACCAGCCCATGATGGAGCGCCCGCTCCAGACCGCCACGCCCACCACCTGGCGCGTCGACCGGTTCGACTTCCGCACGACCGACGCCGCGAAGGTCCGCCTCTGTGCCAAGCTGGAGGGCAAGGTGCCCGCCACGGCCTCCATCGACTGGATCGAGATCGGGAGCGTGGACGAATGAGCGCGCATCTTGCGACGGAGCGAGCGGAGCGGCCGGTGTTCGTGGCGGTCGGGGCCCTCTGCCTCCTCGCCACCTACAACGCCCTCTATTTCTTCCCCATCACCGTCGACGACGCGTTCATCAGCCTGCGCTACGCGTGGAACCTCGCGCACGGCGAGGGCCTCGTGTTCAACCCCGGCGAGCGCGTCGAGGGCTACTCCAACCCGAGCTGGACCCTCCTCGCGGCGCTGTTCCTCACGCTCGGGATCGAGCCGCTCGTCGCGCTCAAGTGGCTGGGCGTCGCGTGTGTCGGTGTCCTCCCGGCCGTCGCGTGGGCGTCGTCCCGCCAGCTCGGCCTCACGGCGCGTTGGGCGCTGATCCCCGCCGGGCTCTGCGCGGTGGATCTGAACATCGCGTTCTGGGCCCCGAACGGCCTGGAGGCGCCCCTGTGGACCGTGCTCCTCGCCGCCTTCCCCGGCCTGCTCGCCCGCCGCTGGACCACCGGCGAGCGGTTCCCCGTCAGCGCGCTCGTCGGCGCGGCGCTGTACGTCACGCGTCCGGAGGCACCGCTGTTCGTGGCGCCGGCCCTCCTGTTCGAGGCCATCCGCGCCGCGCGCGATCCATCGCGACGCAAGGCCGCGCTCGTGTGGGCCGCGACCCTGGCCGTACCGTGTCTCTCGTGGCTCGGCTTCCGCATGCTCTACTACGGAGACTGGGTCGCCAACACCTACTACGTGAAGGCGTCCGACGGCTTCCACCCCGACATCTTCAAGAAGTACCTCGCGAGCTGGCTCGTCGTGAACGCGCCGATCACCGGCGCGCTGCTCGCGCTCACCGCGCCGCTCGCCCTGCGCACCGTCGGCGGCCGGCTCTCGGTCGCGGCGCTGGTGATCCAGCTCCTCTTCGTGCTCCGTGCGGGTGGCGACTGGATGGCGCAGAACCGCTTCTGGGGCCCGGCCGTGCCGCTCGCCGGGTACGTCATCGCGACCGGTGCCGCGTCGCTCGCGCAGCTCCTCGTCGGCAGAGGCCAGGCGCTCGCACCCCGCGTGATCGCCGCCGCGATCGTGCTCCCGCTGCTCCCCCAGGCGTGGCGGCACCTCACGCTCGAGTTCCTCTACCTCGACAACGGCAAGCCCAGTGTCGTCGCCCGCTGGGAGGGGAACACGAAGCGCACGATCGATCGCGTGCGGGCCCCCTTCCGCACGGGCGTGCCCGACCGCGTGGCCCGCGTGCTCGAGTACGTTCCCGACGGCGCGACGGTCGCGCACTCCGAGATCGGCCTGCTCGCGTACGTGTCCGACAACCCGCTGCTGGACGCCTTCGGGCTGGTCGATCGTCGCCTCTCCGGCGCGTCCGGCGAGGCGCTCACCGACGTGATCGAGAGCCTCGACCCGCCCGACTACCTCCTCATGCGGGACCAGGTCCCCATGCTCAAGAAGATGACGAAGACCGCCTGGTATGCCGAGCAGGGCTACACCGAGCGGCAGCGTTGGCAGAACGTGTGGTTGGAGTCTCCGGCGGCGACCGGTGCGGCCGAGCGCCTTCCCCCCGAGCAGGTGTTCGTGCGCTACGACCGTGCCGTCGAACGTGTCCCGCGCGACGTGACCTTCCACCTCGCCCGCATCGATCTCGCGCGCACCGTCGGAGACAAGGAGCGGGAGGCGCGGTACTGCGCCGCGGCGGAGGCCGCGATCCCCTCGCTCGCGAATGTCTGCAAGGGCCCGGGTGCCCAGGCGGGCGGGGCGGCGCCCCGGGCCGACTCGATCGTGTTCAGCCCCTTCCTGTCGCAGACCCCGAACGTCGGGTTCGAGGCCGCCACCGACGGCAAGCCCGACGGATGGACGCCGCTCCCCGGCCACGCGACCGGGTTCGGCGTCGTCACCGAGGGCGCGGCCGCGGGCACCTCCGCGCTCCGCATCACGGGGAACCAGTGGGTGTGCAGCGACTGGGCGCCCGTGAAGGGTGACTTCCGCGTCTCCGGCAAGGTGCGCGCGGACAACGTGACCGGCGCGCAGAACGAGCGGCAGGGCGCCGCGGTGAGCCTCCGCATCCGGAGCGCCGGCCAGAAGAACGAGGACCTCCCCGTGCTCAAAGCGTGGACCGACACCACCGAGTGGCAGGACTTCGCGCTCACCTGGGCCGCGAAGCCGGCGTACACCGAGTTCCGCGCGTGCGTGGGCCTCAACAACGCGTCCGGGGCCGCGTGGTTCGACGATGTCGCGGCGGGCACGGAAGACGCTCCCGAAGGGACCGCCGGGGCCGCGGCCGCGGCAACCCCGGCGCCTCCCGTCGAAGTGGCCGCCCCGTGATCCTCGCCCTCCTCGCCCTGTCCGCGTGCACCCCCGAGGCCGACGTCAGCGCGCTCCCGCCCATCGCGAGCGTACCGGTGGTGCCCGACGCCGACGTCGCCGCGTTCACGGGCGAGTCCAAGGCGCTCGAGATGGACTTCGCGGGCGGCACGAACGGCGCCCCGTACGCGATGGCGTTCTTCATCCCTCCGGGCACGCAGGCAGTCGCGACGGCGGGCGTGCTCTCGGACGGATCCGAAGGCTTCACCTTCACCGCCACCGCCCCGGGGGACGGCGTGGTGTGCAGCCAGCCGATCGGCGTCGCCGGGCCGATCACCGTCGCCGCGCGCCAGCGGGTCACGACGCTCGGGCCCGTGGCGCAGGCGTGGCACGGCGCCCAGGTCGAGCTCCGCGCGCGCACGGAAGCCGGCGTCCTCGTCGAGGTGCCCGGCACCCGCTACCTCCCGCTCCGCCAGGTCAACGCCGCGGGCGACTGGGAGTCCTGGGAGCAGAGCGTCGATCCACCCGCAGGCTCCCGCAAGGTCGAGCTCTGCTGGCGCCTCGTCGGCACCACCGGATCGGTCGAGGTCGATCGTGCGACCGTCGTGAGCGACGGTGTGCCGCTCCCCCTCGCCATGCCGGTGGTGTCGGTGCGGTGGGAGCTCGACACCCCCGGCCCGAGCGGCGCCCCGGAGGGTTTTGACTTCATGCTCCCGCCGGGCACGCGCGGCGCCACGCTCGTCACCGAAGAAGGCGCGATCCGCTTCGAGACCACCAGCGCGAGCAACGCCCTCGCGTGCAGCCAACCCTTCTCGGTCGCCCCCGGCATGCTGTTCCGCGGGCGCTACCGCCTCCGTGACCTGCAGACCGACACGCGCACGTGGACAGGTTTTGTCGCCGAGGTGCGCACCTACGACATGATCGGCGGGCTCGCGTCCCCCGCGGGCCTGCCGTTCAGCGTGCTGGAGACTTGGAAGGCGCCGACCGCCGACTGGGCCGAGTTTGAGAGCGCCTTCGCCCCGCCGACCGGAGCGGTCACCGGGAAGCTCTGCTTCCGCTTCGTGGAGTCGACCGGCGCGGCAGACCTGGACTGGGTGGCCGTGGGCCCGGGGTAGGACCCCTACCGGACCTCGAAGCTCGTCACGAACTCGGCGCCCCCGTCCACCCCGCCGTCCCCGACCAGGCACGGCGCCGCCACCACGCCCCCGCTCGCCGTCCGCACCCACCCAACCGGGCCGGGCGTGGACTCGCCGGAGTGGACCGACCACGCGAGCGCCGCCGGGAGCTGGATGACCAGCGTCAGATCCCCCCGCTTCGCGAGGTAGCCAGTGCCTTCGGGCGTGAGCGACCAGCCGGGCCCCAGCTGCCACGAGAGGCGCACGGCGTGGCGGCCGACGCGACGGCCCGCGGGCACGAGGCGGTCGGTGACGATGAGCCGGGCCTGGTTGAGCAGCACGTCGCGCTCGTGGGTGAGCGGCACGCGCAGGCGGTGCCAGCCGGTGTGGCTGCCCTCGATGCGCGCCTTCTTGCCGTCGACGCGGGCCACGCCGAGCGAGGCGGGCACCCCCTCGGCGACCGCATGCCCGTCCAGCAGCAGCACGTTGTGGGCCCCCGGGGAGCGCAGCCAGCTCGCGAGCCGCCCGGCGCCCTGGGAGGGGCCGGGGTCCGCGAGGACGCTGGCATCCCCCACGTCCCAGAGCAGGTGCAGCGGCGCAACGTGGGTGTCGTGCGTGCTGCGGAGGGGCGTGCCCATCGCGGCGACCACGCGGCTGGGGCGGTTCTTGATGCGCATGTGCGCCACCGCGAGCCCGCTCTCGCGGAACACCCACATGCTCCACGTCTTGCCTGCGGCCTCGTGGGACAAGGGCTCCGCGAGCGGGCCGGCGGGGTGGGGCACCCCGGGGGCCAGCCACGCCACGCGCGGATCGTCGTCCGCGTGCGGAGCCGGCGGACCGTCGTCCAGGCCCCAGGCGCGGACCAGGTTCCAGAGGCCCCACGCGAGCGGGCGCCCCGGGACGTCGAGCAGATCCCCGAGCGGGGCCTCGCCGAGGGGCGGGAGGGCGCCGAGCTCCCCCGCGAGCCGCTCGAGGAACCGCGCGCCCCGCACCAGCGCGGCGTCGGCTACCGTCGGAAACGACGCGCCGTTCGCGCGGGCCACGGCGCGGGCCACCGCGACGTACCACAACGTCTCCGCCAGGCGCAGCGGCGCGTCGTCCTGGGGGGAGCCGTCGGGGTGGAGCTCTTCGGGGAGGGCGAAGCGCAGGGCGGAGACGCTCTCGGTCCACGCCGCGCGCGAGCCCGGCAGGTCCGGGAAGGTGAGGGCGCCCACGATCACGCCACAGTGATGCGCGATGCGACGCGCGTGGTCCCCCGGCGCGCGCGGCAACCGCTCGCGGAGGTGTTCGATGTGCCACTGCGCGCTCCCGGCCATGGCCGCGCGCAACGTGTCGGGCGCGGCCGCGCCGAGCCACGCGAGCCCGGCGTGCCAATGGAGCAGCCGGGCGGCGAGATCGGACGGGTGGGCCCAGGCGACGCCGGTGCCCGGAATGTCCTGCCGGAGCCACCCGTCCATCGCGCCGACCGCGGCCTCACCGGCGGCGGTGTCCCCTTGCGCCGCCGCGAAGGCGAGCGCCGGGAACCAGGCATGGCGGTGCGCGATGCGCGCCTCGCGGAAGGCGCCGGGATCGAGGACGAGCCTCGGCCCGACGGGGAGCGGCTCGCCCGTGGTGGGGTCCTCCCCCCAATTGGGCAGCGGAGGGGGGGCCTCGGGCCCGACGCTCGCATGACCCCCGGCGACAACCGGCGCGGCGCGACGGGGGCCCAACCCCTGCCAACGCTCCGGCTCTCGAGACACGAACGGGCTCGCGCCGAGGCGCGACGAGAGGGGCTCCGCGGCGCGCACGGCGACCTTGCCGGCGGGCGGGGAGGTGAATGCGCGTGCACGCGCGAGAAGCCCCTCCAACATCAGGGCGCCTCCGGGATGTCGAACTCGAAGTCGATCTCTCCGCCGAACTCCTGTTGGAGGTAGGTCTTGAGGCGACGCTTGATCCGCACCTCGATCTGCCGGATGCGCTCCTTGCTCACGTCGTACCGCTCGCCTAGATCGGAGAGGCTCGCGGGCTCGTTCGCGACGAGGCGTTCGGACCAGATCGCGCGCTCGCGCTCATCCTCCAGCGTGAGCTCGAAGGCGCGGAGCTTGCCCTGCACCAGCACGCCCAACTGCGACCCCGCGACGCGGTCCTCCGGACCGGTCGCCTCGTTGTCCGGCACGATTTCGGCGAGCGAGCGGCCGTCCTCCCCGCCGACGGGTGCGTGGAGCGACATCGCCGGGGCGCGCATGTGTTGATCGACCGCGATGACCTCGCTCTCCGGAACCTCGAGCCGCGCCGCGAGCATCTGGGCGGAGGCCTGGATGCCCTCCCGCAACAGTCGTTCGCGCTCCTTCTGGAGCTGGAAGAACAGCTTGCGCCCGTTGCGCGTGCTTCCCAGCCGCACGAGGCGGAAGTTGTCCATCAGGAAGCGGAGGATCATCGCCCGGATCCAGTACTGGGCGTAGCTCGAGAACCGGATGCCGCGGTACGGGTCGTAGCGGGAGAGGGCCTCGACCAGGCCGACGTTCCCCTCCTGGATGAGGTCGAGCACGTTCGCCCACTGCCGGTGGTACTGGAACGCGATCTTGACCACGAGCCGCAGGTTCGCCGTGACGAGGCGCTCGGCCGCCGAGGCGTCCCCCGACTCGTAGTAGGCGAGGGCCACCTTTCGCTCCTCCTCCGGGTCGAGGAGCGCGTAGCGGCGCACCTCGGAGAGGTAGTAGGCCAGCAGGTCCCCGCCGCGCGAGGCCTCGCCACGCGGGGCCAGCGCGGGCAGCTTCGGAATCGGATTCCGTCGAGGATTTCCGAGCGGATCCAACGGTTCACCGCTCGCGTCGAGCAGATCCTCGGGATCTCCCTCTTCGTCCTCGGTTTCGCGGCTACCGTCCCGTTCGACCATGCCTGGCTCCTTCTGAAAACGAGGAAATCGGCGACTCCAACCCTCGGCGGGGGGCGACCCGGCCCAGCGAGGCCAGCTCCGCCACGGCGGTGGCTTCCCCCGCGATGAAGGCCGCCCCTGTGTCGCGAAACGGATCGAGCGGCGCCGGTCCGAGCCCCCCGTGCGGCAAGCGGAGAGCCCGACCTCCAACCGCCTCTATCAAGGCCAGACCAGCCGCGGTATCCCAGATCGACCACCCCGGGGCGACGATCGCCGCGAGCGCGCTTCCGCGCGCCACGAGCGCAAGATGCGCGGCGGTGCCCCCTAGGCAGCGGGCCTTCCCCGCGAACGCCACGTTGAAATGACGGTGAAAGGCTGACGGCAGATACAACACACGAGGGATGGCCTTTGCATCCAAGGGGGGGAGCACGGCGCCGTTGAACCAGCCGACCCCGCCCTCCACGTGGAAGTGCTCGCCCAACCGGGGCAAGTAGATGGCACCGAAGTCCACCCGCTCGCTCGCGCCGTCCCGAACGAGCCGCGCGACCGCCGGCCCCCAGTGCGCGAGGCCCTCGGTGAACGCGCTCGTTCCGTCCAGCGGATCGACCACCCACCGGGCGTCGGGGTGCCCCGCGATCGCCCCACGCTCCTCCGAGAGGATGGTGTCCTCGGGCCACTCGCGGTGGATGGCCTCGAGCAGCACGGCCTCGGCGGCGAGGTCGGCGTCGGTCAGCCAGGTTCCGTCTGCCTTCCGGCGCGGATCGCCGCCGCCGAAGTGGCGCATCGAGGCCGCCCCCGCCGCTTCGAGCAGCGCGCGCAGCGAGTGGCCTCGGGGCGGAAGGGGAAGGGGGGGTGGCCCAGCGTCCATCGAGGCACGAAGTAATCGCGGCGAGGGCGGATCGCCGCTCGCGGGCGTGATCCGGCACGGCAGAGTTTGCGGTGCTGTGGGCCGGCGCACGCACCCGCGCGGCGTTCGCGCGCGGGTACTCGGCGCTTCTCGGCCTGGAGCGCGGACCGTGCGGCCCGGGCCCTCGACGGATGTCCGACTGTGGTATCTTGGACGGCTGGAGAAACGGCGGTTGGGAAAATCCACGCTCAAGCTCACCGGCGTCTTCGAGGCGTGGTCCCGGAACGTTCGGCAGGGGCGCTTGACCCGCGCCAACGGCACCGAGGCCCCCGTCCTCGTCTGGGTAGATGAGGCGAGCGCATCGCCCGAGGTCCTCCTCCGCCTCAGGGAGGACGCCCGGCTCCTCGGCCGGCTCCAGCACGAGAGCGTGCTCCGCATCGAGCACGTGAGCGCGGTCGGCGGCAAGGTCGGCGTGGTGTACGAAGGGTTCGAGTGTGCCAGCGCCGCGCGCATCCTCCGCGTGCTGCGGGCCCGGAACCAGGTGCTCCCGGCGCGCGCCGCGGTCGAAGCCGCGGCCGCCGTGGGGCTCGCCCTCGACGAGGCGCTGCGCATCGTCGATGGGGATCGGGCGGTGCACCACCCGTCGCCCTCTCCGGAAGACGTGCTGGTGGACACCTCGGGCCGCGTCAAGCTCGCCGGATTCCGCGTCGCCCGCCCGGGGGACGCGCCGGCGCCGCCGCCCAAGGGCTACGCCTCGCCGGAGGGCGGCTCGGCGCCCCCTTCCGCGACCTACCTCGTGGGCGCCCTGCTGGTCGAGCTGCTCTCGGGTGACAGCCCGCCCGAGGCCTCCGCCGAGCCCGAGCGTCACGAAGCCGCCGTCCGCCGCGCGCTGATCCGGGTGCTCGCCCGCCCCGGGGACACACCGGGGGAGCCCGTCGTCGCGGCGATCCGCCAGGCGCTGGCGCACGATCCGACCATCCGCGGCGGGCCCGGCGCGCTCGGCAAGAAGCTGCGGGAGCTCGCGGTGGCCCTGCAGAGCCCCGGCCTCCGGGCCTGGGCACCCGGATCCATCCCTTCGATCCAGCGCTTCGCCGCGCCGGTCGACGCGCGCCCGGTCGGCTCCCTGCTGCCCTTCCCGAATGACGACAGCGCGCTGCGGAGCCCCGAGGGCCTTCAGCTCGGCGCAGGGCAGACGTTGGCCCCGCTCGACGCCGAGAGCCTCGTCGACAGTACGCGCCCCGCCTCGGCCTCCCGATCGGGCGGGGCACCGCCCCCCGCGCCGGCCTCCGCTCGCCCTTCCCGCCCGGCCCTGCCGGACGCTCCGAGCCGCGCGTTCGCCCACGGCGCGGGCACGATCGTGCCCCCCGCGGAGATGTCCGAGGAGCTCCTCCGGGCCTCCCCCGCGCGGCCGTCGGGGCCGGTCATCTCGCACGGAGCGCCCCCGATCCTGGACAAGTCGGCGGCGCCCGGCCGCCCCGTCGCCGCGCGGCCTCAGGGGCCGGCGCCCGCCCCCTCGGCAGCTCAACAGGCCCCGGCGGCTTCAGCGCCTCGGGCGGTGCTTCCGAGCACCGGCACGGGGTCGGTACCCTTGCCGAGCCCGGCCGCCCAAGGCGGGGCGGCCGATCTCACCCGGCCTTCCCCCTCCCTCCAGAAGAGCACGGGGGCGCCCCGGATCGACGGCAAGGCTCCCGAAGCCGGAGCCGGGCGATCCGATGGAGGGCCCCGCGTCGAGGGTGGCCCGATGGGTGGCCCGGCGGTGAAGCCGAGTCCGGGCCCCGTGCTGAGCCCGATGGTGAGCCACGCGCAGAAGAGCCCCGACGGGCCGGTCGTCGCCCCCGCGCGCCGGCCGGGCGGGTTCCCGCCTGCCGTGGGCCCGCTGCTCGACCCCATCTCCGAGGAAGACGAGTCCGAGCTCACCGTCGTCGCCGGCCACCGCCCGTCCGGCCCGGCCGCCCCGTTCGATCCCCTGGCGGACGAGCCCAGGCCGATCCGCCCTCG
>JAUXQH010000015.1 GCA_030685065.1 Pseudomonadota bacterium
ACCCCGCCGACGCCGTCCGCCATCTGGAGCGGGATGCCCCCGGCCCGGCCGGCGACGACGGGAGTGCCCTTCCAGAGGGCTTCCGACACGACGAGCCCGAAGCCCTCGCGGATGGACTTCTGCACGACGATGTCCGAGAGCATCTGGAACGCGTTGACCTCGATGTTCCCGACGCCGACGAGGTTGGTGAACACGTGCACGAGGGGGTCGCCGCCCGTCTCGTCCAGGATCTGCCGGTAGATCTCCGCCCCTTCTGGGTCGTCCAGCGCCATGGAGCCGACGAGGGCGAGCTGGAGATCGGGCACTTCCCGCCGGGCCGCGCGGTAGGCCGCGATGACGCCGAGCGGGTCCTTCCACGGGTCGAAGCGCGACACCTGGGTGATCAGCGGCCGGTCGGTCCGGACGCCGATCCAGTCGAGCACCTGCCGCGCGGTCGCGTGTGGAAGCGATAGGTTCTTCGGGCTCAAGGGGTCGATGGCGGGTGGCACGATCTCGACCCGCGAGATCGGAAACCCGTCTGGCACGAACTCGGCCATCGTGAACACCGCCGCGTCGTAGCTCGCGAGGTACGGGCTCAGAAAACGCCAGATGGACGGGTTGGGGTGCGACGTGTCGATGTGGCATCGCCAGATCCAGCGGGCGCCTCCCGCGCCTCGGAGCGACCGGAGCCCCGCCGGCTGCGGGTCGTGCACGAACACGAAGTCGTAGCTCTCCTCGAAGGCCCGCGCGTTGGCCTCGGCCGTCGCCAGCCACGCCTGCTGCTGGGCTGGCGTGAGGTCCGGCGTGGCGCCTTGGAGGCCGTTGTGCATGGCCTTGGTCACGCGGAAGAACGCTTCGTCCCCGGTGATGATGCGCCAGTGCGCAACCAGGCCGAGGTCCCGGAGCAGCGGCACGGTGGAGCGGAGGAGCTCGGACACGCCCCCGCCGTACGGAGTGGCGTTGACGTGGAGCACGCGCGCGCCCTGGAGCGGGGCCGCCGCCATCCGCAGCGCCTCGATCAGGCCCTCCGGGGCGATTCCCCGGTAGCTTTCGAGGGATCGGGGGCCGACGTCGACGAGGTTGAGCACGCGCGCCTCCTGCTCCCCTCTACGTGCGCGCCCCCAGACGGACGGAAACTGTGGCTGGGGATGTCACAGTGTGCCAGCCGCTCCCGCTACATCATCCCGCCGCCGGACGAGCATGACGCCTCGGCGTCGAAGCCCATCATGTCCGCCTTCATCGCGTCGAGGTGATCGCCCATCTGGACCGCGTAGTCGTCCTCCTCGACATGGCAGTCGTCCATCGTGCCGTGCTCCGAGTGGGCGCCCGCGTGCGCGGACGGGACGCTCATCATGTCCTGCATGTGCGAGTCCGCGTCCGCCATCGAATCCATCATCGACCCCATGTCGCAGGCCATCATGTCGGCCATCATGCCGCCCATGTCCTCCATCGCGATCCCCATCGCAGTGGAGTGATCGGCCTCCAGCGTCGTGACGTCGTCCATGGACGTCGCCGCGGACACCGCCTCGGTGTGCGCGTCGAGCAAAGCCTGGATCGTGTCGAGCTGGTCGAGGGTTTGTGCGCCGAGGACGCTGGAACCGGTGCAGCCCGCGAGCAGAAAGGCGAAGAGCATTCGAACCTCTGTGAGTGACCTACCCGAAAGCAAGGACCGTGCCGCCCGGCGCGTCCGCGGCTGATGGGGGTGCGCGTGAGGAAAGCGATGGTTCTACGCTGATTTAGGTGAAGCGTGATGGTTGAGGTTACATGAGTGTTCGCACGTTACACGGGATGAAAGCGAACAGCTCGTGTGCGAAATGCCCCTGCCGGGTGGGCGCTTCCTACGGTACTCTTTGGACGTGTAACCTGCGATATCACAGAAAAGACCGGTCAGGTTACAGGTGGCGCCGCATCGAACGGTGTGTACCGCCCAGGGAGTCGCTGGGGAAAGTCGGCCGCGCGGTCGGTCATGCGCGCCCGCGCGTGTTCACAGTGGCCCAAGTTCGGCCTCGAGCACGACCTGGCGCCCGACATCGACGCGGATCCGATGGGCTCGGGGTGGGGGCGAATAATGGCGGGCCTCCGTGGTCTCCAACAGGTTTCCGTCCTTGTCGAACGCGCTCCAGCGCCGCAACGGCTCCCCCTCGTCGAACCCGTGGGCGGGCGCGGTCCACCCGCGCGCGTCTCGTTCGAGGATGGCGGCGTGGAGGGGCCGCGCCCCGCGTGCCACCGCCCGTGCCGCCGAAACGTCATAAAATGCCGGATCCAGGGGGTGATCGCGCCAATCGCAGTGGGTGTGTCCCGTTTCGTACGTGGCCACGTAGTCCGCACCGTGGGCCGCGCAGATGTCGGCAAGTTCGTCCGCCGACATCCCCTCCACATCGAGGTCCGCGGCGTCACCGTACTGATGTCGCGAGGAGGTCACGCCCCCCACCTCTGCGTTGTAGGCCGGGCTCCGATACCCACTGTTGACCGCCACCGGGGCGCCGACCTCGTCACGGACATCCTGCACCCGCTCGACGACATGCGGCTGGAGGACGCCCCAGCGTCCCTTCCAGGCAGCCATGTACTCTTCGAGTACGAAGTTGGGCGCGACCTCCAGCATTGGATCCGCGTCATCCAGATCCACGAAACGGACCGGTGCCACGTACTGGGCGGAACCCTCGTACGGATCGGGATAGAGGTAATCCTCGCCCCAACTCACTTCGTAGGGGACCACGGGGAGGCAAATCGATCCATCCCGACCAGGACCCAGGTAGCAGGCCTCGACCGCGGAGCTGTCACCAGAGTCCCCGGACTCGCCCGTCTCCAGCTCGGAGCTCGAGTCTCCCGTCTCCTGCGGGTGGCTGTCGTCAGGGGCCGTGTCGAACACGGCGGAATCTTCCTCCCTCCCGGGGCGCGCCGGGGGAGGGCGGCGCAGCCGCGCGTCCGATTCCGCCACACAACCCGCGACGAACAGTATGCCCAGCATCCTTCACCAAGCCGCGAGGGGGACGAGTACCTGGAGTGCGATGGGCAGCTGAGCCTCCGTCGTGCGCCCTTACCATGGCGCCCCATGGGCCCGCCACGTCAAGGTGTCTTCGAGCGATCGTGCCGTTTGATCCGGAGTGTCGTTCGCGCGCGGAGCCACGTTGCGTGTGTGACACGACGCGCTGCATGTAACCAAACCAGTCACACGGCTTCGGTGCGGTCGGCCCACGGGTACGCGCTATGCTGAACGGCCCCCTTCGCCCCGGTCAGCCTCCTTGCTGCATCCCGCTGTCGCCGTCCTGCTCTTGCTCGCTGGATGCTCCGACACTGCGTCCGTGCCCACCGCCCCGGCTGCCACCGCGTCGACGGCGCCAGAGCGGACGAGTCCGGTTCCCTTCGTGCTCCCGTCGGGGGAGGGATCGATCACGCCGAGCTTCACCGTGGACGGCGACGACCTCCTCTACGTCTGGCAAGAGCCGGCCGGAGCGACGGCGGCACTGGAAGAGAAGGAGGCATGGCGCGTCCGCTTCTCCCGAAGGCACGCCGGCACCTGGTCCGTTCCCATCGACCTCGCGCGGGGCACGGAAATCCTCGCGAACTGGGCGGACTTCCCGTCGGTGGGGGTCGCCGCGGACGGCGCGCTCGTCGCGCACTGGTTCCGCGCCACCCCCGACGCCTACGAGTTCGCGATGACGCGCTCGGTCGACCACGGGGCCACGTGGACGCCGCTCCAGGCTCCCTTCCCGGCGGGGCTCGCCGGCGAGCGCGGGTTCGTCTCCTACGCCCCCGAGCCTGACGGGCTTCGCGTCTACTGGCTCGACGGTCGCGACATCACCGGCGGCCACCACGGCGCCCACGCCGGCGCGACGGCGCTTCGCTCCGCGCGACTCGGGTCGGCCGGGTTCCTCCCCGACGAGGTGGTGGATGCTCGGACGTGCGATTGCTGTGCAACCGACGCGGTCCTCGCCAACGGACGCGGCGTGGTGGTCTACCGTGACCGTGACGAGAGAGAGCGGCGTGACATCGCCGCCGCCTCCTCGGGCTCGGAAGGCTGGTTCGCGGGCACTCCGCTCGGGTCCGACGGCTGGGTGATCCACGGCTGCCCCGTCAACGGGCCGGCCGCGGACGCCGACGAGGGCACGGTCGTCACGGCGTGGTTCACGGGGGCGGGCGATCGCCAGGCGGTACGTGTCGCCTTTTCCAGCGACGCCGGTGCGACGTTCGGAGCGGCGGTCGGCGTGATCGACGCCGCGACGGACACCCGCCCTCTGGGACGCGTGGACGTCCTGCTCGAGCCCGACGGCACCGCGCTCGTAGTCTGGCTCTCCGCGGAGGAGGAGGACGGTCGGGTACGCGTGCGGCGCGTCGCCAGGGACGGGCGGGTCGGCCCCTCCCTGGCGCTCGGTCAGAGCGCCACCGCACGCGCGTCCGGCTTCCCGCGCCTGGCACGACATGGATCGCAGGTCGTCGTGTCCTGGACGACTCCGGATCGAGGGAACATCGCCGTCTCGTTCGACCCGACGCTCGTTCAAGAGGTCGAAGACGCGATCGAGCCCGCGACCGCCGCAGGCTCACCCCCGGCACTCCCCCCCTTCGAAGCTCGCGACCTGTCGGGCGCCGCCGTTCGTGGCGAAGACCTGCGGGGCGCGCCGGTGCTCCTCAACGTGTGGGCCACCTGGTGCGGGCCCTGTCGAGAGGAGCTGCCGGTGCTCGCGGAGCTCCAGCGCACGCACCCGGACGTGCGGGTACTCGCGCTCTCCGTGGACGGCGACGGCGCGGGCCCGACCGTGCGGAAGATGACCGAAGCGTGGGCACCCACCTTGACCGTCATCCATCCGGATGGAGACAACCTGGCCGCGCGCCTCGGCGTCAGCGCACTCCCGCGCACCTTCCTGTACGACCGGTCGGGTACGCTTGTCTGGTCCTCGGAAGGCGCCTTGCACGCCGATGACCCCGCGCTCTCGGAGGTGCTCGTACGGGTCAGCAACCGGTAGGCGGCTCGTGGTGCGCCGGTGCGGAGCGCGGGCACGTTCGGAGACGACAATCGTTCACAGGCCTCCCGGGCATCGTCGCCTAAGTTCTTCCAAGGGGTGGACCATGCGGGGGATCGCGTTCGTGTTGGTAGGGACGCTGTGTTCGGCCTGTGCCACGTTTGGCACATACCAGACCGCGCGGCCCATCGACAAGGGATCCCTCCAGGTTGGGATCGAGTCCGGAATGTGGCACGTCAAGGACTCGGGCGCGGCGCCGGTTGCCAACCTGACGGCGAGGTACGGCTTCGGCAGCCGCTGGGATCTCGGCCTGCGGCTCGGGACGGCGGGGGTCGGGGTAGCCAGCAAGTTCACCTTGACCAACCTTCGATCTCGCACCTGGGCCGTCGCGGTTGCGCCCTCCGTGAGCACCGTGCCCTTCGGACAGCGGCCCCTCCACCTACAGCTCCCGCTCCTCGTGGGGCTCGGCATCGGTCCGCACGAGCTCACGATCGCGCCCAAGCTCCAGGGGTGGTCCTCTGTTCGCACATTCCAGGCGA
>JAUXQH010000023.1 GCA_030685065.1 Pseudomonadota bacterium
GCGCCGCCACTTCGGAGTCAGGGAGCGTGCCTCATGCGCGCGCCCGTACCGGAGGCGGGATCATTATAACCTGCCGAAATCACTCGGTAAACGCGAAAACTGGCGGTGAAGCTAAGGAATCTGGATCCGTATCCCGTGGGCAAGGGGCCCCACCGGCGGACCCGGCTGCAGGCGGGCGGCTCGCTCCCGGCATCTTCCGCCTCGGAAGCCACCCCATCACAAGGAGGACGCCTCGATCACCTGCCGCGCGTCCTGCTGGAAGAGCTGGTCGTAGGCCGCTTCGTTCTTCCGGAGCACGTCGCCGTAGCCCTTCGTCGCGGGCGCGGCGTTGGGGGGAGCGTTGAACCGGCCGTTGTTGGACGTGTCGTCCCCGAGGTTGGCGAGCGCGTATCGGTCGCCGAGCCTCGCGAGGACCCCCAGCGCGCCGCCGCCGTAGGGCACGAAGGCCGCGCCCTCCCCGTCGGTGCGCGCGGTGGTCGCGGTGCCGCCGCCGTCGAAGAGCCAGAGCTGGGTGTCCGGGAGGGCGCGCCCCGACGTGTCCGTCACGTGGACGAGGGTGGCCGAGCCCGCGCGGCTCTCCACGATGACCTCGGCGTCCGTGCGCACGACGACCATGCGCCCGGTGGTCGCGCCGGAGGTGACCGTGACGACGTAGGCGCCATCGGGGAGGGCGGGCAGGGGAATGTCGCCATCGATGCCGACGGTGACGGTGCGGCTCGCGGTGGGCTTGAGGCCGGCGACGGAGAGGCTCGCCGCGTCGAGGGTGCCCGCGTCGCGGAGCAGCGCGGCCTCGAGGAGCACGCGGATGGCGGTGACGGTGACCTCGGCCCCCGGGCGCAGGTGGGCCTTGACGCGGGCCGGGGCGCCCGGGGTGAGGACGAGCGTGGTCGGGAGCGCGAGGTCCTCGCGGTCGAGCCACCCGCGCCGCTCGCTGGCCTCGTCGGACCCGCTCTGGTCGTACGCGGCGCGCGCGTCGTCGAGGCGTCCGAGGGCTTCGAGGGCGCGGCCGCGCTCCAGATCCACCTCGGATGCCCCCTCGGGCGGGGCCTCGAGGGCCTCGAGGATGCGGTAGGCCGCGGCGGCCTGCCCGGCGGCGAGGGTGGCGCGGGCGTCCGCGAGGGAGAGGCGCCACGCGGCGGCGCCATCGCGGTACCGACGCGCGAGCGGCCCCGCCAACGCACGCTCCCGAGCAGGGTCATCGAGCGCGTGGAGGGCGTCCACGAGGAGCGCGGCGGCCTCGGGCGCCTCCTTCGCGTCGGGGTGAAGGAGGAGGAAGGTCGCCAGCTCGGCGGCGGCGGTGTGGCGGAGCGAGGAGCGGGTGTAGCCGAGGCGGTCGCCGTCCCCCTCGGCGCGGCCGAGCAGCATCGAGGGGGCGAGGTAGCGCGCGGACACGACGGTCGGCACCTCCGGGTACCGATCGACCAGCTCGCGGAGGAGCTTCAGGGCGGTCAGGCCGAGGCCCGCGTCCTGGAGCTGGGACACGGCGCCGAGCTCCTCCTTGAAGCGCGCGTCCATCACGACGCGGGTGGCGGCGAGCGCGCGCTTGGGGTCACCCGTGCTCGCGTACGCGCGGGCGAGCGCGGCGGCGGTGTCCAGATCGAGCGCGCCGCCGGGCACGTGCTCGCGGTAGGCCTGGAACGCCTCGATGATCGCCTTCGGCTCGCCGCCGACCCTGCGCGCGGCGAGGATCGCGGTGCTGGCGCGCTCGAGGTCGGCGGCGGGGAGGGCCTCCTGGGCGAGCACCTCTTCGAGGAGGGCCGGGCCGGCGTTCCCGGAGGCGGCCGAGCCGGCGAGCCGGAGGCCGAAGATCAGGCGCTCGCGTGGGCTCATGGGGTCGGTCGGCGTGCTGTCGCGGGCGGGCTCGACGGGGAGGGCGGCGCGACCCTCGGCGAGCGCTCCGCCGTCCGGGGCGAACCAGCGGACCACGAGATCCGACGCGCCGATCGCGCGGGTCACCCGACAGGGGATGGAGCGCGGCTCCGCGGACGGAGGGAGGTCGACATAGGGGGCCGCGGCCCCGGCGGGGCAGGCGAGCCGGGTCGGAACGCTGTAGGCGGGGACGGCGACCCAGAGGGGGACCGCGCGGCCGGCGGGCGCCGAGGTGGCCGACAGCGTGGCCATGGGCCCGGTCTGGACGGTGCCGCCCACGAAGCGGCCGCGGGGGAAGGTCTCGCCGCGCCAGGTGGCGAGGGGGGCTTCGACGGTGATGACGAGCGGCTTGGTGGACACGACGCCCGCGTTGGCGGGCGCGACTCCCCGTGACGCGGGAAGCAGCGTGAGCGCGTGCAGGGCGAGCGCGCGGTCGCTGGGATCGGCGGCGTCCGACCGAACCGTGGTCCACCATGCGCTGGCGAAGCGCGCATCGGCCTTCCCGAGGACCACCGCCCGGGCGGCGGCCACGACGGGCTCGTCGCCGACGAGGGCCGCGCGGGCGTCTTCGGGCGCGCCCGCCACGTGGAGAGCGAGGCCGGCGCGGGCACGGGCCCAGGGCTCGAGGTCAGCCGGACGGAGGAGCCGCGCCGCGGCCGGCTTGGCCCGGTCCGGGTCGGCCGCGGCGAGCGACAGGGCGGCGATCGCGCGATCGGCTCGGCGCAGATCGGGGAGGGCGTCGAGGTCGGTGCCCCGGGCGCCGGTCGCGCCTCCTCCGGTGAGGGTGCGCGCGAGCACGCTCGACGGGCCGCTCTGGCCGCCCGCGAGCGACCACGCGGCGCGCAGGGCGGGGTCGGCTCCGGGCACGCCGGCCTCTGCCAGCGCCGCGAGGGCGTGGGTCCGGGCATCGACCGGGAGGGTCAGCGCGAGCGGGAGGAGGGAGACCGCGGTGCCGTCCCAGGCATCGGGCGCGACGTAGGCGACGGCCTGTGTCATCGCGGTGAGGGGCGCGCCGCCCACGTCGAGCCGCACCATCCGGCTCGACCAGCGTCCGTCCGGCAGCCGCGCGACCAGCTCGAGGTCCGCGGACGCGATCCACGTCGGGACGCCGAAGCGCATCGGCCCGGGGGCCGCCGCCTCGATGACGCCGATGGCGCGTGGATCGCCGGCGGGAGCCTTGTCGGTCGCCCCGCCCGGCACGGAGCCGAAGCCGTAGCTGTGGCTCGCGGACCCACCGCCGCCGCTTCCGTAGCCGCGGGTGCCGAGGCCTCCCAGCCCCATCGCGGACCCCACCTCGGCCGCGGCGCTGAACCCGAAGTCGACCCGCTCCATGTCGGTCACCTCGGCGAGCCGCTCCTCCTCCTCCAGCAGCGCGGCCGCGATGGCCTCGCCCCACCGCGCTTCGGGCGCCCACGCGTCCCCGACGGTGCCCGCATCGCCCGACCAGGGGATCGCCACCGTGGCGGCGGCCCGCCTCCGCATGTCCGCGGCGTCCCGCAGGAACGCCCAGATCTTCGTTCCCGGCGGCAGGCCCGCGCCCACGTCGAGCGTGGAGGTGCCCCCGCGCGACAGGCTCCCCGCCACGGCGAGGTCGGGGGTGTCCGCGCCTCGGAGCGGGAGGGGTGCGACGCCCTCGGCCGCGACCTGCACCCACGCGGCCCGCGTGCCGCGCGCGTCTCCGACGAGCAGCGCATCGCCGGCTCGCACGATCCGCGCCGAGCGGATCCCCTCCGCCGTCACGACCGTCAGCGTCGGCGCGCCCGACCAACGCCCGTCACTACCGACGGCGCCCTCGGCGACGATCACCGAGGTGTCCGGGCCGCAGCGCTCGTCCCAGGCGCAGAGGGCCCAGTTGCCGGCCGTCGGCAGCAGGATCGGGGCGCCCGCGCGCGCCCAGCGAACCGCGCCGTCGTCCGAGCTGGCCCGGATCCAGCTCCCCGCGGGCAGCTCGGGGGTGAACGGAGCGCCGGCCTTCACGATGGCGGGGAGCCCGCCGGCGCTCACCGCGCGCGCCGGGGCCTCGCTCGGCCCGGAGGACCAGGAGCGGCCGTCGGGCAGGCGGAGGGTGACGGCGAGGCGCTCGGGGTCGTCCGCGGCGGTGAGCTCGAACGGGAACGACGCGCCCTCCGCTCCGAGCACGAGCGGGGTGGTGGTGGTGGACCATCCCGTCGACACGGTGACCTCGCCGGCGAGCCCGCCCGGCCCGGGGGGCTCGAGGGGGACGATCGTGGCCACCACGCGATCTCCGGGGCGCGCCGATGCGGGCGTCCAGGTGATCCGCACGAGCGGCCGCTCCTCTCCCGCGCGCGTGAGCCTCGCCTGGGTGAGGACCGTGTCGTCGCTGACCAGGACGAGGCTGCCCCGCCCCATCGCGAACAGGCGCGCCTTCGCGACGCCGCCCGCCAGGATCAACGGCACCTCCTCGAGCACGTTGCCGTTCGCGTCGCGGCTCTGGAGGCGCGGGGCTCCCCCGGCGTCGCCCGCGGGCCGCGAGCCGAACACGGAGACGTCGACCACGGCGCCGTCGGCGGGCACGGCGCGGTCCCACGGCACGATGCTCCAGGTGTCCGCCACGGCCCCGACCGCCGCCGGCGCGCTCGCCGTCGCGAACCCGAGGGCGTTGCCCTTCCGGACCATCACGCGGAACGCGTGGGGCAGCTCGTGGAGCAGCACGACGCCAGCGACGTCCGTGCGGGCGCGGTGGGTGCCGCCGGCCGCGTCGAGGACGAGCAGCTCCGCGCCGCCGACCCCCGCCCCGTCGCGCAGGACCGCGAGCGCCGTGTCGGCTCCCCGCCGGACGACCTGCACGTCGAGCGGATCGGCCACGACCAGGGCGGTGGCGCGCTGGTCGCCCGCGCGGATGGTGATCGCGGTGAGCGGGCCGCCGCCGCGCGGCACCACGGGGATCGTCTCGAGCAGGCCGTCGGCCTGGGGGACTTCCCAGGTCAGGTCGGGATCGAGCAGGAACGCGTCGAGCGTCGCGTTCAGGGGGTGGCCCTCCGTGGCGCGGAACAGCGCCTCGGGATCGACGCGGTGCTGGCTGACGTGGAGCACGGCGGCCGCCGAGGCGGTCACCGCGACGCCGTGCGTCAGGGGCGCCAGGTGCAGGCGGGTCGTGCCGACGGCGTGGCCGTAGACCGCGGAGCCGCCGACGCTCGAGGGGGAGGTGCAGGTGGACGCGTAGCGAAGGGCCTCTTCCCGGTTCGTGCCCGTGGCGATGAGGCGGTCGCCGAGATCGTCACACCACGCGCCCTCCGGAAAGCGCTCGGCGAAGGCCCAGAGGGCGTCGGTGCCCTCGGGGAGCGCCAGGTAGAGCAGCTCCTGGGTGCCCGCGCCGTCGCGGGTCTGGAGCGCCGCAGCCGCGGCGGCCGCGCGGAGATCGGGCGGCGCGGCACGGACGCCCTCGAGGAGCGCCTCGAACGCCGCCTGGCGCGCCGCGTCTCCGCGTGCGGACGCCCCTTCGCGTGCCGCGATCGCGAGCCACAGGGCGCGGCGGGTCGCGGGGTCGAGCGTGGCGGAGGCGCGGGCCTCCCGGGCCTCGGTGGCGACCGAGGGGATCGCCTCGCACAGGGCGATGGCCGCGATGCCGAGGTCCGGATCGCGCATCGCGACCTCGATCGCGTGATCGAGGCGCAGCTTCGGGAGCGCGGGATCCTCCGGGAAGCGGGCGCCGAGCGCGGCGAGCGCGTCGAGCACGAGCGGATCGGGAACGTCGAGGCCCACCAGGTGCGTGGCGGCGGCGAGCGCGTCCGGACGCTCGGCGTCGACCGTGAGCCGCACCAGCGAGGCGGCCGCGGTCCCCGGGCGGCTCTGGGCGAGCCCCATCGCCACGCGCAGGCGCGCGGGGACGTTGGCGGGCTCCTCGGCGAGGCGGCGGCGCGCGGCTTCGAGCGGGGCGCCGTTCGAGAGATGGGGGGGAAGGCGGAAGAGCGCGTCCTCCGCGTCACGGCGCACGGCCGGGGAGGGGAGGAGCCCGGTCGCGGCGAGCAGGAAGCGCGCGGCGCCGTCCGGATCGTTGACCGCTCGCTCGCGGGCCCAGCCGACGAGCAACGTCCCGAGGGCGTCGCGATGGACTCCGGCCAGGGCGTGGCTCATCTCCGTGAGCGCGACACCGGCCGCGTACTCGAGGTCGCCGCGCGCCGCGGCGAGGTCGACGCGGCCCCACACGTCGCGCTGCGCCGTGCCGCCGAAGAGGCGAGCGGCCGCCCCGAAGTCCCGCGCGAGCAGCGCGTGCCGGCCCGCGGTCCACCGCATCGTCGCATCGTCGCCATCCAGGAGGCGTACGGCATCGCTGGACCGCCCGTCGAGCGCCGCGCGGAGCGCCTGCTCCTCGAGGGTCGGGGCGGCCCACGCCGAAGGCACGAGTCCAGGGAGGACACAGAGGGCGAGCAGGGAGAGGGAGCGCATGAGAGGACAGACTCCGGCATCGGCGGGGGGTGCCGCGATCCGGGGACATTGACACAGGCTTGACCGTGGAGCGAGGTAGGCTGCGCGGATGCGACGATGGCCCGCGTACTTCTCCCTCGTGCTGGCCCTCCCGTCCGCCGCCTTTGCGGCCGAGGGCACGGCCACGCTGCCCCTCGACCAGTGGGAGGGGCTGCTCGATGCCGTCGAGGCGGCCGCGACGCGCGTCCCGCCGCCGGTGCCCGTGCTGCAGGTCGACCGGCTCGTGGAGGGCGCGTTTCGGCGAGGGGTCTTCACCGGGACGCTCACCACGCGGTTCGTGGTGCCGCCGGGCCAGGCCGACATCCGGGTGCCGATCCTCGATCAGGGCGCTTCCATCGCGTCGGTGGAGCTCGACGGCAAGACGACGTCGCTCCTCTCGGAGGCCGGCTTCTACACCGTCGCCATCGACACGCCTGGGGCGCACACCCTCCGCGTCGCCTTCTTCGTCGGGCGCGAGGACGACCGCTTCGCGCGGCGGCTCCAGCTCGCGCTCCCCGCCGCGGGGCCGACCCGCCTGACGGTGTGGGTGCCGGAGGAGGGGATCGAGGCCGAGCTCGCGCAGGGCGGCGTCACCGCGCTCCGCTCGGAGGCAGGTGGCACGCGCATCGAGGGGCAGCTCGACGGTCGCGGGGCCGTCGATCTCGCGTGGAAGGGGCAGCTTCAGCAGGCGGCCGGCCCGGTGAAGCTCGAGGCGGAGGAGTTCGCGATCCTCACCCTCCACGAGGCCCTGGTGCGCGGAGTCGCGGTGATCGACGCGTCGATCCTCGAGGGCGAGACCGACCGGATCGTGCTGCGCGTGCCCGAGGACGTTGAGATCGTCGATGTCCTCGGAGACGCCGTGCTCCAGTGGCAGACCGAGCCCGGTCGCGTGGTGGTGCTCCTGCGCTACCTCGTGGCCGACTCCGCCCGGGTGCGCGTCCAGTTCCAGTTTCCGGTCGATCTCGAGCAGCCGGTGGAGCTCAAGCTGCCGTTGCCGGAGGAGGGCGTGCCGTTTCGCGGCGCCATCGGCGTGCTCGGCCCGGCGGGGCTGCGGGCGGAGGTGCGCTCGGCCGAGGGGGCGGAGGCCTTGCGCGACCTGCCCGCCGAGCTTGCCGCGCTCACGACGGATCCTTTGCTGGTCGGCTTCGACTTCCACGCCGCTCCGGCGGTGGTGTTGAACGTGGCCCGGCAGGCCGAGGTGGAGCTCACCACCACGATCGTGGACAACCTCGAGGCCTCCACCGTCCTCATCGAGGACGGCGCCGAGATCACCAAGGTGCAGCTCCGCGTCCGGAACAGCACGCGCCAGTACCTCTCGGCGCGGCTGCCGCCGGGGGCGGTCCTCACGCACGCCCGCATCGACGGCCGTCCGGTCCGCCCCGCGTTGGTGACCGACGCCGGCGGCGAGGCGCTCCTGTTCCCGCTCGTGCAGAGCGAGCGGTTCGCGGCCGGCCAGACGCAGACGTGGACCGTGCGAGAAGGCGACACCCTCGGCGGGATCGCGGATCGCTTCTACTCCGACCCCGGGCAGTGGTCGGCCATCCTCGACGGCAACAACGACCAGCTCGGCTCGCCGCTCGACCTCGCGCCCGGCCAGCAGATCCGCATCCCGCCGCGTCCGGGCGTCGCCGTGCAGGAGAGCAGCTTCGTCATCGAGCTCGCGTGGACCCGCGCCGGGCCCGAGATGGGGTGGCTCGGTCGGCGGGAGCTCACGCTCCCCGAGCTCGACGCGGACGTGCTCGACGCGACCTGGCACGTCTACGTGCCCGACGCCCTGGTGCCGTTGTCCTTCGACGCGAACCTCACGCAGTACTCCGACATCCGCTACGACCACCTCCGTCGCGTGCGGCAGTTCCTCGACGCCGCGTTCGGCGGAAACGACGCGTGGGCCGGCGGTGGCTACGAGAGCATCCTCTCGCGACGCAAGTCGATCTACCAGGAGGAGGCGTCGCGGATGGTCGGCGCGCAGGAGGCCACGAGCAGCTTCCCCCTCGTCGGCGAGCGCTATCGCTTCAAGCGGCTGCTTCCCGGGCGAGAGGTGCCGACGTTGTCCGTGACCTGGCTGTCCCGGTCGCTCGTGCCGGGCGTGCGATGGGCCGGGTTCACCGCGGCGTTCGCGCTCGCGCTCGCCGGGCTCCGTGGCGGTCGTCGCTTGGGGATCGCGGCTGGCTTCGCTGGGCTGCTCGTGGTGGCCTGGTACGTCGAGGGCGTACACCGCCGCATCGTGTGGGGCGTGGACGTGGCGCTGATCGTGAGCCTCGTGGGGGCGCTTCGGGCCCGCGCCGCCGTCAGGTCCGCCGAGAGCGGGGGCTTTCCGGGCCGCCGCGCCATCGGAGACCTCGTGCGCCTCGGCACGCTCGGGCGCATATTCCTGGCGGTCGTCGCGCTCTACCTGGTCCTGATGGTGCCGCTCCTCTGGTCGACCATCGCGCTGGTCGTGCTCGCCTTGCTCGCCCGGAGGTCCGCATGAACGCCTTCAGGACCGCCCTGGGCAGCCTCCTCCTCGCCACCCTCACCCTGGTGGCGCCGGCGCGCGCCGACGACGACGAGCGCCAACAGGCCGCCGAGAGTCAGTTCGACGCGTTGATGCTGGACAACGCGTACAACCCCGATGGGAATTCCAAGTCCCCCGCGCGTGGTCAGAACCGTCCGGAGGGCGCTCCGGCGGCCTCTCCGGCGGCCGCCTACATCGGCGGCGGCGCGACCGTGGTCACGACCCCCATCAACTCCGCCGCCCCCGCCGGTTCCGAGGTCGAGGTGCCCCTCGACCGCTACGAGGCCGTGCGCGCGCGCGTGCTGGCGGCCGACGAGGCGGCGAACCGCTCCTACGCCACGCTCGTGGTGCTCGGGGCGTCCACCTACTCGGGCCGTGCGGTGTCCGGCGGGCTCTCGCTCCGCTTGCAGCTCCAGGCCACGCTCGGCGGGCCGGGGCTGTGGAAGACCGTGCCGCTCGTCGGCGAAGAGGTCGCCGTCGTGTCCGCGCGCATCGGTGCCGTACCGCTCGCGCTCACGACGCAGGGTGGGTACCAGGTGTGGGTCACCGATCAGGTCGGGGAGGTGACGCTCGACATCGATCTGCTCGTCCCGGCCCGTGGCCCACGCGGCTCCCTCGAGTACGATTTTCTCGTCGCGCGCACGCCCGTCACCCGCTTCGATTGCACGTTCCCGACAGAGGGGCTCGAGCCGCGGCTCTCCCGCGCCGTGCGCGCCGAGGTGAGCTCCGGCGCGGGCGTCACCCGGCTGGCCGCGTGGCTGGAGCCGACCAGCCGCATCCGCCTGGTGGGCTTCAAGGACCTCGGCGACGACGAGGCGCGCGACGCCCGCGTCTACGCCGAGAGCCTGAACCTCCTCTCGGTCGATGAGCGATCCGCCGATCTGTTCACGGTGATCCGCTACAACATCCTCGAGGCCGGGAGCCGCCAGTTCGACGTGCTCGTGCCGCCCGGGCTCACCGTGGTGTCGGCCGAGGGCGAGGGCGCCTTTCGCTACACCCTGGACGAGGCGACGCCCGAAGGCGTGGTCCTTCGCGGGGAGACCGCCTTCCCGATCCGCGACCGCTACGAGATCTCGCTGCGCCTCTCCCAGGCGTTTGCCGACGGCGCGGGGGCCGCGTTCACGGTGGCGCCGCCGCGGCCGCTCGACGTGGAGCGCGCCTACGGCTGGCTCGGCGTCGAGGTGATCGGCACCCTGAAGCTCGAAGAGGTCGAGCGCGTCGAGGCGCTCTCGATCGACGCGGCGCAGCTCCCCGTGGAGATGGTGCAGAGCGCGGTGAGCCCCGTGCTCCGCGGATACCGCTTCCACACGCCGGGGGCCTCCGTGCGGCTCACGGCGACACGGCTCGCCGAGCGCGAGCCGGCGGCGGGCTCGATCGACCAGGTGGCCGCGACGACCGTGGTGGCGGCCGAGGGGCGGGCGTTCACCGACCTTCAGATCACCCTGCGCAACCGCCTCCGTCACAGCCTCGCGTTGCGACTGCCCGAGGGGGTGGAGGCGCGGTCGTGCCAGCTCGACGGCGTGCCCGTGACCCCCTCCCGATCGGCCGACGGACGCCTGCTCCTCCCGCTCAAGCGCTCCTCGGGGGATGACCGCCTCGAGCCGTTCACGCTCCAGCTCGTGCTCGAGGGCGCGCTCGGGTCGTTCGGCCCGGTCGGCCTGGAGTCCCTGGTGCTCCCGGCGTTCGAGCTGCCGGTTTCGTCGCTCACGTGGACCGTGTCCGTGCCGGCCAACAACGCGTACACGCGCTTGTACGGCGACGTGTCCCCCCAGACCTTCGCGGGGGCCGCCGCGTGGCACTCCCCCGGGGTTGTCCTGGGCGGGCTCGGCTACGTGGGGCTGGACAACGACAACGACGCGACCCTCCCCGTGCGCATCGAGCTCCCCACGGCCGGCACGTCGTTGCGCCACAGCCGGTACTGGATCGCGGCCGATCAGCCCGTGGCGGTCACGTTCGGGCACGTGCGCGAGTGGTTGATGCTCCCGCTCGCGCTCCTCGGGGTCGTGGGCCTCGTCGGCGGCGCGGTGCGCGCCTCGGGTGTGTGGGGGTTCCTCGCGCCCGTGCGGCGCGCGGGGCTGGTCGTCGCCGGGATCGCCGGGCTGGCGCTCGTCGATGGGCTCACCGGGCATGGGGTCACGGCCGCGGCGCTGCTGGTCGGAGCGGTGGCCGTGGGGCGGCGGACAGGCGCGTTCACCCGGCTCGTCGCGGCGGTCCGCGCCTGGTGGACAGCGGCGGCCCCCGAGGCGCCCCCGGTACCCGGCTCCTGGCGCGCCGGAGGGTTCTTCCAGCGTGCCGGGCTGCTCGCCGTCGGCGGGTTCGTCGGCCTGCTCGCCCTGGTCGCGGTGATCCGCGCGGGGCTCTTGTTGCTCGCGCCGCTGGCGGGGTAGCTACCTGCCCACCCGAACCGTCACCCCGCCCCACGCGCTGAACAGGGGGAGCGGCTCGAACACGGGCTCTCCCTCTTCCCGGGGGCGCGAGAGCGGGACGCCGTACACGCCCGACGCGAAGAGCTCCACCGGCTTCCAGATGGGGATGCGCGCGCGCGCCCCGACGCCGAGGTACCACGGGAACATCGGCCCGATCGTGAGCTGCGCCCAGGGGAGGCCCGCGGAGACGTGGGGGTAGAGGAAGGCGGCGGTGTCGGTGTCGCCGGTGGGGAGCGAGTGGTTCTCGCCCACGGTGAGCTGCCCGTCGATGCCGACGCCCGCGGACCACCACTTCGATTCGACGGCCACGCCGAGCGACGCGGCGGGCGTACCCGCGTTCACCGTGTAGCGATCCTGCGTGGCGCCGTCTTCGAGGTTCTGGAGCAGGAAGTCGCCGGTGGAGACCCACCCCGCGCCGAGGGTGGCGCGGCCGACGAGGCGCGGGCGAGTCTCCGAGTCGGACGGGCGGATCTTCACGGCGGTGGCGACCGTCCCGTCCACCCGCAGCAGCGCGGTCTTGTCTCCCGCGGGGGTCGCGATGTAGACGGGCTCGCCGAAGCCGGTGATGGGCGTCCTCGCCGCGATCGGCACCTCCCAGCCGTCTGCGCCGCTCGCGACGCGACCCTTGAGCTCCGCGAGCTCGCTCGGACCGAACGGCGCCGAGACGAGCACGTCCGAGCCGGGCTTGATGCGGGCGTCCTGCGCGAGGAGGAAGGTGTCCCCCACCGCGACATGGAAAAAGTGGCGGCCCGGCATCAGGCGCACCCGGATCCCCGGGCCGCCCTCGATCTTCACGCCGTCGATGCGGACCTCGGCCCCGGCCGCGAGCTCTCCCAGGATGAAGGTCGCGCCCGGCATCGCCTGGCAGTGCGCCTGGGCGGCGTCGAAGGCGAGGCGCACCGAGGCTTCGGGGATGTCCTCCGGCCGCACCTTCGTCGGCGCGGCGAGCAGCGCGCACGCGTCGAGCCAGGGGCTGATCCAGGCGTCGGGGCCCTCCATCGTGCGGTAGGGGCTCGCGGCGGACTCGCTCCCGAGCTTGTCCTGGAAGTAGCGCTGCACGGCGAAGCCCTCGAACAGCAGCGCCTGGCGCAGGACGTTGCGCTCCTCCTCGGTGCGGAGGATGTCCACGTCGTCCGTGGCCTTGGACAGCCGCGCCATGATCTGGAGCTCGCCGTCGAAGACGCTGGCCAGCGGGCGGACCTGGTCGAGCTCCGACTGCAGGATGAGAAGGGCGCCCTTCTGGAGGGTGTCGGTGCCCCCGGTGATCAGGGAGTCGAGCGGCGCCGACGTGGAGCCGGGGAGGGTGCGGGCGACGGCGGCGGCGCTCACGTCGTCCGGCGGGGTGGTCCAGAGGACGCGATCCGCGAGCGCGGGGGCGGCCAGCATCCAGATCATCGACATGTGAGCGAGTCTCCTTCGACGGCGCAATCGACCCCTCGGGGGGCGTCCAGTCGAACGGTCGTAGTGGAGCCGGCGGCCGAGACGGTACAGTCGCCGGAAGGAAAGTTGCGGAGCAGCGCGCTGGTCTCGCCGTTTCCGGAGACATCGCCGCACGTGACCCGGATGCCCTCCGCGCCGGCGAGCGTGAACTTCGCCGAGCGGAGGCGCTCGCCGCTGCTTGCGGGGGAGGGGATCGCGGCTGGCGCAGGTGTGGCCGCCTCGGGCACCGGAGCGGCGATGGCGGCCTTCGGGACCATCGGGGTGCGTCCCGCCTCGGCTCGGGGGGACCTGGGGGCCGGCAGGGCGCTCGGGGGCGTGCCTGCCGGCGCCGCCGGCTCGGCGCTGGCCGCGGCGGTCGTGGAGAGCGCCAACTCCGCGGTGGGCGCGGGCGCCGGTGCGGGCGTGGAAGCGGCGACGGGAGGGGCGGGTGGAACGGACGTCGTGGGGGCGACCACCGCGGGAACCACCGCCGGGGCGGGCCAGACGACCCACCCGATCCCGAGGACCAGGAGCGCCGTGACGAGGGCAACGCCGTACACCAGGCCGCGGCGGGCCGGCGGCTCCGGCTCCGGCAGCACCACCGTTCCGGTCGAGCCGAAGCCACCCGGGCCCAAGGTGTCCACGACGAGCGTGGCGGAGGCGACGCGCGCGGCCGCGTCGAGCGCGGTGGTGCCGGTGGAGGCCTCCTCGAGGACCGTGCCGAGGACGGAGCTGTCGGTGGTGCGCGTGGTCGCCAGCCTGGGCAGGACGCGGCGCGCGTAGGTGGCGAGGTCCTCTCCCGAGAGCGCGGCGGCGAAGCCGCGGAGGGCATCCGCCAGCTCGCCCACCGTCGGCCGGTCCTCGGGGGTGTAGGCGAGGGCTCGGACCAGCAGGACGACCAGCGGGCCGTCACCGACCACGGCCTCCAGAGCGTCCCGCGCGGCGTCGACCTGGGCGACCTGCCGCTCGAAGCCGAGCTCGGCGCGGCCGAGCGTCCTGAGCGTGAGGAGCTCGTAGGCCATCACGCCGACAGCGTAGACATCCCCCGCCGCGGCGTCCGGCCCGCCCAGGATCCGCTCCGGGGCCATGTAGCCGAGCGATCCGTAGCGGATCCGCTCGGTGCGTGCCTCCCGACCGGCGAACTCCGCGCGGGCGACGCCGAAGTCGAGCACCTTCACCGCGCCCGTGTCGGTCAGGCGCACGTTGGAGGGCTTGATGTCGCGGTGGACGACGTGGAGGGGCTCGCCGTCGTCTCCCGGGGCGTCCCACGCGGCGAGGAGCGCGGCGGCGACCGAGGCGCAGATCTCGAGGGCGGCGCGCGGCGGGATTGGTTGGGCGTGCTGTTCCGCCCAGCCGAACACGGTCTCGACGTCGGCGCCGCTGACGTATTCCATGACCAGCGCCCAACGGCCGTTGACGCGGACCAGGTCGTCGACGCGGACGATGTTGGCGTGGTCCATCCGGCCGAGGATGCGGGCTTCGTCCCGGAGGCGGCGGCCAGCGTCGCTCGCGGGATCCCAGGCGTCGTTCAGGAGCTTCAGCGCCACGCGACGCTTGAAGCCTCCGGCACCCTCCATCTCCGCGAGGTACACCGAGCCGAACGCGCCCTCCCCGAGAACGCGGAGCAGGCTGAAGCGCCGGCCGCTTCCGCTGTCGGTGCGAACGGGACTAGTATCCGCCACCGGTGTCCTCGACGGCGGTCGCGCAGTCCCCACCGGGGATGAAGTTGATCGGGATCTGGTGCTCGATGCGCGCGCCGTCGATGAGCACTTCGGTGTGGTCCGTGTACGTCAGCACGGCCGTGAAGTAGGGCTCCGTGGTCGACACGACATCCGTGAGGTCGACGAAGCAGTACGGCTTGTAGCAGGGGTCGTAGCCGCGCGGACTCAGGATGTGGTAGTGCCCCTCGCCCTCCGCGTTCTCGTCGGTGGACGGGAACTCGACCAGGTCGAAGTTCTCGACGGTGACGGCGACGGTTTCGCAACCGGTCACGTCGGCCTCCGGAAGGGGCCATGTGATGTGGATGGAGGGGGCTTCGTCCACGACGGGGAGCGGAGGTGGCGCACACGCCAGGAGCACGAGCAGGAGCATCATGCGAGTGTATACGATTCGGCGCGTCAAATGGACCGGTCGCCGGCGCGGTCGGCGCACGGTTCGTCGAGCCCACGCCCCGCCCGGGGCCACGCGCTTCCGCTCGTCCGAGGCCGGCGCGTGCGCGCCGCGTGTTATGGCGCCGCCGTTGTCGGAGTCGCGGTATGGGCCTGTTCAAGACCATCGTTCTCGGTCGGCCGAACGGCCTCCGGCGCACGCTCGCCGGTAAGCTCGGCCTGGGCGGCGCAGGGCCCGCGGCAGGCTCCTCCGAACCACCGGCGGTCATGCACGAGCCCGCCGAGCGCGCGCTCGGCCTCCGCAAGGAAGCCCCCAAGGACGTGACCCCGCCGGACGGCTTCGAGGTCGTCCTGCACAAGGACTCGCTCGATCCGGGCAAGATCATCGAGATCATCATCGGCGGCACGGCCATCGCCGTTGCCAATGTGGACGGCGCCTACTACGCGATCTCGAACACCTGCGCCCACGCCGCGGGGCCGCTCGGTGAGGGGAGCCTCGAGGGCACGATCGTGACCTGCCCCTACCACGGCTGGCAATACGACGTTCGGGACGGTGCCTGCAAGACCCACGCGAACACCAAGGTCTCGACCTACCCCGTACAGGTCGTCGGCAACGCGGTGTGCGTCAGGCTCTGAAGGCTCTGCCCGCCGGGCGCCGCGAGGTGAGCCGCCCGGGCGCAGGCTCTGGCGCGTCGGCAGGGCGACCGAGTGGGCGACGCGAAGGAGATCGGCGCGCGAGAGCGGCTGCGCGAGCGCAGCACGCCGATCCGCGGGCTGCACATCCCGCACGCTCCACCGGTCAGGCGGGTGAAGTCGCGCTGGAAAAACGCGCGCGCGCCGTGAAAGAGCTCCCGAAGGAACGCTCTCTACGGCGCGAACGAGAAGGGTCGAACGAGAGGCGTACGGTGCCTGCCTGACGATCGGCGGGCCCGAAGACGATCAGGCGATCGTCAGGCCTTCTTCCGAGAGGAACTGCCCGAGGGTCTTCAGGCGGAGGGTGCGAAGCGCGCGGGTGGAGATGCGCAGGGTCACGAAGCGACTCTCCTCCTCCCACCAGACCTTCCGCATTTGGAGGTTGGGGAGCTGACGGCGCTTGGTCTTCACATTGGAGTGAGAGACGTTGTTCGCGACGTTGGGACGCTTGCCGGTAAGATCACAGCGGCGGGCCATAGCAGAATCCTCGGTAGGGTAAATGAGGCCGCGCTCCTATCTGAGTCACGGGCATCCGGCAAGTGCTCGGGACCGGCGGTAAGCACCGGGAGCGAAAATACACGGTCCTTGCCAAGATCCGGGTCGCGTGGCATTACGACACGAGGCTTGATGTCCAACGCGCGTGCCCTGCTGCTGCTTCCGCTCGCCGCGTGCATGCTGGCGCTCGCGGCGGTTGGGGAGCTCCTGGTCGACGCGATGGGCGTGGTGGGCTTCGACGGGGATGTGATTGAGCAAGTTGCTCCCTGGTTGTCGGCGGTGTTCGCGGGCGGCGGGTTCGTCCTTCTCGTGGTCGCGCTCGGCGCCCTGATGAGCAATGTGGGCCGGGAGCAGCGGTGGCGGCCCTACCTGGTGGCGCTCAAGCCGCTGGCGGGCGAGTTCGGGCGAGGCCTCGAGGAGTCGGCGCGAGGGATCGAATTCGAGATCCAGCGGGACGGTCAGCGACTCGAAATCCTCGTGGATCCGCGCTCGGGCGGTGGGATCCTGGTCAGCAGCCGCGCTCCCGCGCGGCAGCCGCTCGCCTGGCTCCGTGCGTCCGCTCCCCCGTTGCCCGCCCCGAGCTGGCGGGACGTGGAGCGCACGCTCCGGTGGCAGCTCTGCGCCGAGCTCCCCGTGATGGCGCGCCCACTGCTCGCAGACAGCGGGCTCATGGGGCCGATCGAGCGATTTTTCGAGCATTCCGAAGGCGTGTCCGTCATGCACACCGTCTCCGGGATCGTGATCGAGTCGGGGTTGGTCCCGGCCGAGACCATCGTTGACCAGGTGCGCCTCAGCATCGAGATCGCGTTCCGGCTGCGGCGCCTGAACGGATGAACGGATGAACGGATAGGCTGCGACGGAGGTTTCGCCGTCATGCAGCCCGTCTACGGTCGCATCAACGTCCATGACGCCGGCGGGATGGCGATCCACCTGCCCATCGTGGACATCGGTCCGGGGGCGCCCCGCTTCACCGTCGTCGCGGGCATCCACGGGGACGAGCCATCACCGCTCCTCCTGGTAGACCGCTTCGTGACCGCTCTCCGCGACGTCCAGCTGCGCGCGGGAATCCGCATCGTGGCCGCGGCCAACCCGCCCGCGCTCTTGCAGCGCTCCCGCTGGAGCAGCTGGGACGACGAGGACATGAACCGCGTGGGGGACGGGCAGAACGGGCCCGCGTTGACGCGGCGCCTGGCCGCCGCCGTGTGCGAGGCCGCGACAGGCAGCGTACTCGCGGTCAACCTGCACAACTTCGTGATGCGCACCCCCTTGCTCGCGATCGACCCGCCGGGGCTCTCCGCGGAGCGTCGCGGGCGGCACGAGCGCTACATCGAGGCGCTCGACCCGCATGTGGTGTGGGTGTTCGAGGACACGCCCGAGGGCGTCCGCACCTTCTCCACCAGCCTCGACGCGGCGTTGGAGAGCCGGGGGGTGGATACGCTCGCGGTCGAGATGGCCGACCTGCCGGAGCTCGACGAGCCGCTGCTCGCGCGCGCGATCTCGGGCCTGATGCGGCTCGCCGCCGTGTGTGGGTGCCTGGACGCAGCGGAGCGCCCCCTGAGGCGCACGACCGTACGCGTGCACCGGCGGCTGATGCGCTCCCCCGGCGCCGGGATCTTCGAGCCGCTCGCGCCCCTCGCCGCCCCGGTGGAGGAGGGCGAGGTGATCGGTGACCTCATTCCCCTCGAGCGCCCCGGCGATCGCGTTCCGGTGCGCGCGACGGGGAGCGGGTGGCTGATCCAACGATTGGGCCGGCGATTCGTGCGGCCGGGCGACATGATCGCCGCGATCGGCCTCCGCCCGACCGGCGACCGCCCTGCAGCCGTCTCCCAGGCCCTACGGGCTTAGGCACGTTCGGTGGAGCTTCGAGGCGAGGTTCCGGAGCGACGCTCCGGAACGGGGATCAAGAGACGAGATCCGTCAGATCGTGAAGTCGATGATCGCGATCCCGCGCTCTTCCTTGTTGATGATCTCGTCGCGATCGCGACGTGGAGCCTGCTGCTCGGGATCCGGCACCTCGATGCGCAACGGGAGCTGCGCCGACTCCCGAGGGCGGTTCTGGTGCTGGCGGATGCGGTCGATGATGAAGGCGTCGAGCATCTCGGTCCCCAGGTGAGGGTTCCTGTCGTCCGGAATATAGCATCGCCGGGAATGACGGCAACGTCGACGTTTCAGAGGCACGCGTCATTCGAATCGCGCGCGCGCCCTTGGGCCTCGGGGGCGCCGGTTCCGCAAGGTGCGCGCGGACCTGCGCTCGGACGGTGTCGTTACGCACGGTGATTCCGGATTCGCTTCGAAAGAGCCGCATAGAGCAAGGCTTCTTCGTGAGAGAGCGCCGATTCGTGGTGACGCTCGGTGGCGCGATCTCCGCGCGCGGCCGGTCCGGTCAACGCGACGCCGCCAGCCTCGGCCACCCGCCGGAGGCTCTCGATCGCGAGCGGCAGAAGCAGGGCCCGCGCCTCCTCCGGCGCCAGGCCGGCCCGCGCGAGGACCGCGGATGCATCCAGGAACAACGCGGATAGATGCCCGCTCGCGAGGCTCGCCGCCGCGTGGTAGAGCCGGGTATCGCCGTGGATGTGGAAGGCGCGGAGGCCCAGGCACTCGGCCAGCGTCAGGGCCGCGCGGAGGGCGCCGGGCGTCCCGTCCACCCGGGCGCCCACCCCCCGTAGATCCGGGATGCCCACGTCCACCCCGGGGAAGGTCATCAGCGGGTGGAGGACTCCCCGCTCCGGGCGCTCGCCGAGGAGCTCCGGGCCGTGCGCGCCGGCGGCATGGAGCGCGATCGCGTCGGGAGGGAGGAGGGCGGCCACCTCCTGAACGGCGCCGTCCCGCACCGTCACCCAGTACACGTCGACCCCGACCGGAACCTCGGCGCCGCGAGACCAGGTCACGACATCGACGCCCGCCGCGCGGAGGAGGGTCGCGAGGGAGGCACCGAGCCGCCCGGGTCCGAGGATGGCCACACGCATGGCTCCTCCCTATGCGCGGCCGGGCCGACCCGGTAGACTCCGGCGGAGGCTGGGGAGAAACATGGAGAAGCGGGCGATCCAACGGGCCCTCGTGGCGTGTCGGGGGGAGGCGGGCGCCTCGGTCGCGCGGCGTCTGGAGGAGGTCGACGTCGAGGCCGTCGCGGTCTACGCCGACGTGGATGCAGGGGACTCCTGGCTCGACGAGGTCGCCTACGCCACACGCATCGCGACGGATCCTGGCGCGGATCCGTACCGGGACGGCCTCCGCATCGTGAGCGCCGCGTTGGACGGCGGCTGTGACGCCGTGCACCCCGGCTTCGGCCCCATGGCCCAGAACGCCGAGCTTGCCCACATGACGGCCAACGTGGGCCTGGCCTGGATCGGCTCCCCTCCGCCCGTGCTCGAGGCCTGCGCCGATCGGGTGGAGCTGCGCCGCCTCGCACGGGAGGCCGGCTTTCCCACCGTGCCGTCGAGCCCCCCGCTGGCGCACGCCGGCGACGCAGAGCCGTGGCTCGCGAAGCTCGGGGCACCCGTGCGGATCGCGCCCGCGCAGCGAGGGAGTGGGCTCCCCGGGCGGCACCTCACCGACATCTCCGCGTTCGCCGCCGTCGCGCCCCCGATCCCCTTCGTGATCGAGCGCGCCCTCCGCCCCGCCCGGCACGTGATCGTGGGTGTACTGGGGGACGGGGCGGGGAACGCCATCCAGATCGGGGACCACGAGCGCTCCCTTTCGCTCGCGGGTCGGGTCCGGGTGCGCGAGAGCCCGGCGCCGGGGCTCGACCAGGGCCTGCGCGAGCGCCTCGGGGAGGCCGCGGTGCGCCTGGCGCGGGGCATCCGCCTGGTCGGCGTCGGCGCCGTCGAGTTCCTGGTTGGGAGCCCGTCGGGACCCGGGGAGCCGGCGCGCTGGTGGTTTCACGACCTGACGCCTGCGTTGTTCGAGGGCTACGCGCTCCATGAGGAGGTGTACGGGCTCGATCTGGTGCATGCCCAGATCCGGCTCGCCTCGGGGGAGACGCTCGGGTGGGAGCAGGCGGAGATCTCGTCCGCCGGCTGCGGCATCGAGCTGCTGCTCTGCGCGACGGGCGCGGGCACGCTCGAGGCGCTGGAGTTCCCCGAAGGGGTCATCGCGTCGATCGCCAGGGGGCCCGGGACGTCGATCGATCCGGCGCACGACCCGGTCCTGGCGCGAATCGTCGTGGGCGGGCCGCTGCGTCACGCCCTGCTCGTTCGCGCGCGGGCGGCGCTCGAGGGGGCCGTCATCCGCGGAGTGCCGCACGACACCGGCACCCTGGTTGCCCTGCTCTCCGATACGCGCGCCTGGGCCGGCGAGACGGACACCGAGCTGCTCGCGGAGGTCGCGGCCGATCGCACGTAGGCGTTCGGCGGGAGCGCTCCGGCGGCGGTCCCGCCGTCCTCGGCCCCCCGAGGATGCTATGATGCGCCCGCCGTGAGCGAACGCCTGGAAGAGATCTGCTCCATCGAGCTCCCCACCGGGGAGGCGGTGGGGGTGCATCGTCGGCGCTTCACCGGCGGGGCCGGCCCGCACGTGGCCGTGGTCGCCGGCGTTCGTGGGGACACCCCCGAGGGCACCCGCGTGGCCCATGCGGTCGGGCGCCACCTCTCCGCGCACCACGAGCGATTGTCGGGCACGGTCGACATCTATCCGTGCGTCAATCCGCTCGCCGCTCATCACGGCGCTCGCCATTGGCCGGCGTTCGACCTCGATCTGAACCGGCGCTTCCCCGGCCGCGCGGATGGCCACGCCCCCGACCGCGTGGCCCGCGCGTTGACCGACGCGGTGCGCTCCGCGGACCAGGTGATCGAGCTCCGCGGCGCCCACCCCGCGTTCCGCGAGGAGACCCAGGCGCACATCCGGCATGATCAGCCCATCGCGCTCGAGCGCGCGCTTCGCGCCAACGTGCGCGTCGTCTGGCGCCGCTCCGCCGATCTCGAGGGCACCGGTACGCTCGCCGGCGAGGTCCCCGGGCTCATCTGTCTCGAAGGCGGCGTGGGCAACCGCCTGACGGACGGCGTGGGTCTCGAGCTCTGCGACGGCGTGCTCAACCTGCTCGTCGTGCTCGGCGTGCTCCCGGAGGACGCGCTCCCCTTCCATTGGGCCGCCATCCAGCGCCCCCTCGTCGCCACGGACGCGGACGTGGTGCGCGTTCGCGCGACCCGCGGCGGCCTGTTCCTCCCGGCGGGGCGCATGTGGGCCGAGGTCGAGGCCGGCGCGCCGCTCGGGGAGGTCGTGGATCCCATCGCGGGAGAGACGCGGGAGATCGTCACCGCGCCCATCGCCGGCCGTGTGCTCGCGCTTCGCGAACAGCCGGTGGTGTACCCGGGGAGCCTCGTCGCCCGGCTGGTGGCCTCATGAGCGTGATCTTTCGGCTCGAAGCGCCGTATCGCGGCGAGTACAACCTGCACCGGCTCACGTTCGGGGGCAGCGGGCCCGCGGCCGTGGCGATGGTCGCCGGGCTCCACGGAAACGAGGTCAACGGGATCCAGGCGCTGAACCTGGTCGCCGGCATGCTCCGGGTGATGCGGCCCAAGCGCCCTGTCCACCTCCTGCCGTGTGTCAATTCCATCGGCGCGGACGAGGCGCGGAAGCGTTGGCCATTCGACGATCGGGACATCAACGCCGCCTTCCCGGGCGACCCCGAGGGAGCGGCGGTCGAGCGCATCGCCGCCGCGGTGATGGACGGCACGGACGCCGAGCTCTGCATCGACGTGCATTCGGGCGCCACGACGGTGCGCGAGCACCCCCACGTGCGCGTACCGCTCTCGGGGCGTGAGCTCGAGCACGCCCGCGCGATGATGTTGCCGGTCGTCTGGCGCCGGCGCGGCGATCGGTACGAAGGCGGGCTCGTCGGCGCATGGCGGGGCGCCGGCCGAGAGGCCATGCAGGTGCGTGGCGGGCGCGGCCTCACCCTCGACATGGACGACGCGACCACGCTTGCGCGAGGCCTGGTGCGGCTGCTGGCCCACCTCGGGCTCATCGGGCACCAGGACGTGGGGACGCCCTCGCACGACACCGACCACGTGCAGGACTATCGGTCGATGTCAGGGGGTTTCTTCGTTCCTGAGGTGCAGACGGGAGAGCGCGTCGTGCACGGCAAGCTGCTCGGCCTCGTGCGCAATCCGCTCGGCGGCGAGCCGATCGAAGAGATCCGGGCGCTGAAGGCTGGGCTCGTGCTGGCCGTGCGCGTGTACCCGATGGTGCATGCCCAGGAGCTCGTGGTGCGGATCGCGGAGGACCCGAACTAGCTGACGCGCCGGCACGGCGACGGAGGGGCGGATGCTCGGATTGTGGCTGCAGCTCCTGATCGGCGCTGCTTGGGCGACGGGTGGGCTCGTCGAGCCCGGCGAGATCGACCTCACGGGTACGGCGGACGAGGCCGTTTCGGCGGCGCGCGCGGCGCTGGACGCCCGCCGGTTCGACGAGGCGGCCTCCGCGTATGCGGCGATCGCGGACGCGGGGGGCGGCGTTTCCGCGCGGGTGGCCCAGGCGGTGGCGCTGTATGAAAACGGCGAGCTTCGCGCGGCGCGCGCCGCGGCCGAGAAGGCGATCGAGGCGGACGCGAAGAGCGTGGCGGCCCTCAACGTGTTGGGACTCGCGCTCGTGGACAGCGGCGCGGTCGAGGCCGGCATCGCGAAGCTCGAGGCCGCGAAGGCGCTGGCATCGGGGCCCTGGAAGGCGCGCATCCTCGTGAACCTCGGGCTCGCCCTGCTCGATCGGGGATCGGGGGAGGCCGCGCGGAGCCTGCTCACCGAGGCGAAGGCGCTCACCGGCGGAGACGCCCGGCTCGACTCCGCCATCGCGGATGCCCTCGCCGCCGTCAGCGGCCTGACGGGGAAGGACCAGGGCGTGGGGCCCATGCTGGGCCGCGGGGACCTGAAGGGCGCGCGCGCCCAGGCCGAGAAGGCGACCGGTGGCGCGGCCACCCGTCGGGATCGCGTGCTCGCGGGCATCCAGCTCGCCGCGGTCGAGCGGGCCGAAGGCAACCTCGACGCGTCGGTGAAGCGCTTGGAGCAGGCCGTCCGCGAGGCCCGCGAAGCTGGGATGGCGCGTGAAGTCGCCGTCGCGATGGGAAACCTCGGGCTGGCCCAGACGCTTGCCGGGCGCCACCCTCTCGCGGCCGACGCCCTCCGATCCGGCGCCGCCCAGGCCCGGGACGGCGGCTACCGCGTCGTCGAGGTCGATCTTCGCTGTGAGCTCGGCCTGGCCCTCGTGAATCAGGGCCTGGTGGACGACGCCGAGACCGAGCAGCGCGCGGCCGGGGCCCTCCTCGCCACGATGGACTACCCGCAGGGGGTGGCGCGCCAGGCCGAGCTCGGCGGGCGCATCGCCGCGCTCCGGGGGGACTCGTCCACCGCGGTCAAGGCGCTCTCGCAGGCCGTGAGCTGGCACGAGGGCCTCGGGCGATGGATGGACGCGGCGCGCGTGGCCACGGCCCTGGCGGGGGCTCTCCAGCAGTCGGATGCCGCCCAGGCGCAGAAGTGGGGGGCCCGCGCCGAGGGCCTGTTCGTCAAGGCCGGGGACTCCCTGGGCCCGGCGCACGTGGCCATGGCGCGCGCGCTCGCGGATGCGCGAGCCAAGCGCCTCGAACCCGCGCTCGCCGGCTTCGCGCGGGCCGCCGAGGCCGCCGAGAAGGTGGGCGGCGGGCGAGGGAACGCCGTGGCGCGCATCGCCCGGGAGAACGCCGCCCAGACCCTGGTGATGCTCGGTCAGTCCGAAGATGTCGCGCGCCTCGCCGCGCAGGCTGGGGTGGCCGATCTCCTGCAGAGGCAGGTCGAGCTGAAGGCGGCGTTCGCGGACTACGACGCGGGGCTGGCTGCCTACGACGGCGGAGGGTGGGCGGACGCCCGCACGCGCTTCCAGGCCGCGAGGCAGGCTTTCGACAAGCTGGGCGAGCCCGGGTACGCGATGCGGTCCCGCCGGGCGGCGGCGTGGAGCGTCTACAACCAAACGGTCGCGCTTCCCACCGTCAAGGCCTACCCGGCCTGGACGCAGCTCGTCGAGGAAACGGCGAAGCTCGAGGACCCCGAGCTGTTCGCCCGCACCTACGCCGCCGCGGCGCTCGGCGCCCACGCGCTCAAGCAGGGGGATCCGAGCGACCGGCTCGTCGAGTGTTCGCGGCTCGCCGAGGCCGCGAACCTCAAGGACGTCAACGCGCGCTGCCACGGGGCGCTCGCGGAGCGGGAAGGGGATCTCGACGCTCGGGCGAAGCACGCCCGCGCCGCCTACGTCCTCGCGGCCGCCGACACCGCGACCGTGTACGCGCTGTACGTCGTGGCGGTCGATGCGTACAACGCGGGCCGTAACCAGCTCGCGTTAGAGCTGGGTGGCCTCGCCCGACCCAACGCGGGCTCGCTCGCGGTCTCTCTCGACGAAGTGCTGGCGGCGGCTAAGCAGGAGCAGTGATGCGGATACGGAAGCTGGCGAAGGATCTGGAGACGGACGAAGTGGCGCTGATGGCCATGCTGCGCGGGCTCGGCCACGTCCGGTACACCGATCCCGAGCAGCAGCTGCCCGGGCCGATCGAGGCCCAGCTGCGTCGCCACGCGCGCGACCTGCCGAAGGTCGCGCCCCCGGTGCAGCTCCCGGCGGCTCGCCCGCGTCCGGCGGCGGAGGCCGAGCCCGATCTCGCGCTCTTCGAACGCGCCATGGCCACGGTTCGGCCCATCGGCCCGCAGCCCAAGGCTCCGCCGCGGGCCGCCCGCGCCGCCCCGCCGAGCATTCCCCGTCCCCCGCCGCCTCCGGCCGTCGAGCCGCAACGGGGAAAGGTGCCGGAGATTGGGGCTCCGCGGCGCGTCCCGGTGTCGACGCTCCCGGCGGGTGCCTCCGTACGCCCGCCCCCGGCGGCGAACGTGGGCGTCCCCGTGGCGAGCCGCGCCCCCGATCCGGTCGAGCGCGCCGTCGCCGCCGAAGCTCGCCTCGCCGAGGAGCTCGGCCGGGTCAAGGCGCTCGAGGCCCGCCTCGCCGAGGCCGAAGCGCGCAACGAGGCCATCCTCGCCCGGGAAGCGCACCTCCTGGCCCACGCGGAGACCCTCGCCAGCTCCCTCGCCGAGGTGGATGGTCACCGCCGCCAGCTCCAGCGCGACGCAGGTTCGATCGCCGAGCCGCCCGCCACCGCCCCCCTGGGCGCCTGCTTCGAGCGGCGTGGGCTCCTCGGTGAGGACGAGATCGCGTCCGCGCTGCGGGCCCTCCTCGACGGTCACCGTGCCGCTGAGCTCCTCCGCATCCAGGTCGCGGAGCCGGATCGCCTCGAGGAGCTGCTCTGGGAGCGGATCCTCCTGCTCGCTGAGGACGACCCCACGCCTCCCGGCGTGGTCGCCGTGCGTGTGCCCGCCGAGCGCAGCGAAGGGCGCCAGTCGTCGGCCAACCGCACCGCGATGAGCCGCTTCTCGACGGCGTGCCTCGTCCACAACGTCAAGTGCATCGTGATCGTCGGCGGCTCGCCCGCCTACCACCGCACCCTGCGCGACGGGCTCGATCCGCGCCTCGACGTGCGCCTCATCCCGGGAAACCGCCGGGGCCGGGTCCCGTCCGTCCCGACCGCCGACCTGGTCATCCTCTGGGCGTCGACCATCCTCGATCACAGCGTCTCCGCGCAGTTTCCGCAGGGAATCGTGGTCCCGCACCGGAGCGTCGCGCGGATGCTCGGCAGCGCCACCGAGTGGATCGAGTCGCGGTAGCACCTGCCGTCTGCGGGTTGACGGCGCCCCTACCAACCGCCACATTGCTCGCCCCACTGCTCCGAGAGGTTCGTCGATGGCCCTGTTTCCGGAAGGCCGACGCTCGCTGACCGCGTACGCCTACAACATGGGCCCCGCGGTGATGTACCAGCCGGCCTATCGCTTCATCGCCGCCGACATCGCGCTCGAGGTGGGGGCGTGGCTCGACATCGGCTGCGGGCCGGGCTGGCTCTGCATTCGCGCCGCCGCCGGGCACCCCGAGCTCGACGTCGTCGGCATCGACACGTCGGAGACGATGCTCGCGCTCGCGGAGGCCAACAAGCGCGGCCGCCTGAACGTCACCCTCCGCAAGATGGACGGCGCGCAGATCATCTACCCGGCCGGCACGTTCGACGTCGTGACCGCCGTCCAGTCGGCGCACCACTGGGCCGATCCGGGGCCCATCCTGGCCGAGGCGTATCGGGTGCTCGTGCCGGGGGGGCGCCTGTACATCTACGAGGCGGATCCGGACGGAGAGATCCCGGCTGACTGGCTGCATCGCCGCGCGGGTTGGCCGCCGGACTCGGTGCTCCGCCGCCGCTGGCGCCGCTACGGGATGGACCAGGCCCGGTGGGACGTCCTCAAGGCGCAGGTCGCCGCCTCTCCCTTCGGGGATGGCTGCGAGGACGAGCGGCACGGCTTCTACCGTCGGCTGGTGTGTTCGCGCTAGTCCTCCTCGGGTGCGCCGCGCCGCTGCTGCCGAACGAGAAGGTGCTCGGCGTCGAGCAAGTCGCGGCGTTCACGTTCGGCGGCCCGGGAGATCACCTCGGCGCGTCGGTCGCCGCGCGGGGAGAGCGCTGGTTGGCGTCGGCACCCGGCTCGGGGCGGACGTGGCGGGACGGCGAGGCCGGGGATGCCCCCTCCGTCTGGGTGGGTTGGTTGGGAGAAAGCGAGGTTCTCGTGAGTGGCGGCGGGCGCGTGACGGTGGACGGTGTCGCGCGGTACACCCTGGCGGACGCGACAGCATGGGCCGCGAGCGCGGACGCCCTGATCGCCGCCACGCCGGCGGGCCTCGTCTTCGTGGATCAGGAACGGGTGGTCCCGGTCGAGGGGCTCGAGTCCGTGGCGCTCGGGGTCGATCGCGTCCTCGGCCTGGTCTGCGGGTCCGACGGGTGCGCGGGGTACGCCTGGTCGTTCGAGGGGGTTTCGCTCGGGCCCTACGCCACGGGTGGCGAGGGGGGCGCGGTCGGAGAATGGGCCGGGCAGGCGTGGGCGGGGGCGCCCGCGTGGGACGATCCGGAGGGCGCGGGTGAGGTGTGCGCGGAGGACGGAGCCTGCCTCGCCGGGCTCCCGGGTGACCACCTCGGCGCGGCGATCGGCGGGGGCTACGCCGCCGGGACCTTCAACAAGTGGGTGGTGCCGCCGCGGGCGCGCTTCGTGCCGCTCGACGGGGGCACGGTCTATAGCCTCGAGGCGGGCGCCGAGCTCCAGCCGCTCGTGCTCGCCGGCGATGACGTGCTCGTCATCGGCGCGCCCTACATGGCGGCCCACGGCGAGCCGTCGGGCGCGGTGATCCAGGTGCCCCGGTGAGCGAGCTCGATCCGCTGCTGGTGTGCCTCGGCGTCGCCGGGTGCGCGGCGGTCGCGGTGGGTGCCGCGTCGGTCGCGGGCGCGGCGTGGCGCATCGTGAGCCGGCCCCCCGACGGCCTGCTGGAGCCGCTCATGGCGCTGGTGGGGCTCATCGGCACGGCGTCGGTGCTGACGCTCGGCCTCCTCCTGTTGTGGCGCGTGCCCTGGGGCGGCCCGGACCATCCGCCCGCCATCGGTGACCCCCTCTTCGTCGCGTCGCTGATCGGCACGGTCGGCGGTCACCTCGCCGTGCTCGCCTGGGCCCGCGCGCTGGGCGCGCCCGTGGCGCTCGTGCGCACCACGCCGCGGTGGATGTTCGTCGGCGTCTCGCTGGGCTTCGCGGGGCTGTGCGCCTCGGCGATCTGGTCAGAGGCGGCGCGCACGTTCGGCTACCCGATGGCGGACCAGGAGCTGGTCGCGACCGTCCTCGACGCGGGGCCGAGCACGGGTCGTGTCGCGACGGTGTTCTTCGTCGTCGCGATCGCGCCGGTGCTCGAGGAGCTGGTCTTCCGCGGCTACCTCCAGACCGCGATCGGCGCCAAGCTCGGGACCGGGGCGGGCATCGTGAGCGTGGCGGTGCTCTTCGGGCTGTTCCACGTCGCGGATCCAGCGGTGGTACCGGTCCTGACGGTGATCGGCCTCCTGCTCGGCTGGGTGCGCCACAAGAGCGGGTCGGTCTATCCGGCCATCGCGGGCCACCTCGTCAACAACGTCGCGGCGATGGCGCTCGCCCTGGCGTGATCGGCGCAGCCTGCTCGGTCAGAGCGCCGAGAGCACGTCCTGGGCGTGGCCCGCGGCCTTCACCGGGTCCCACACGCGCTGGATCACGCCCTGCTCGTCGAGAAGGAAGGTGACGCGGGCAATACCAAGGTACTTCCGCCCGTAGAGCGATTTTTCGCGCCACGCGCCGTACGCCTCGCAGATCCCTCCCTCGTCGCTCACGAGCGTGAACGGGAGGCACTGCTTCGCCTTGAACGACGCGTGCTTCTTGGCCGAGTCCTTGCTCACGCCGAGGATGACGGCGCCCTTCGCGACGAAGGCATCGTGCAGATCGCGGAAGCCCTGCGCCTCGATCGTGCAGCCCGGCGTCGCGTCCTTCGGGTAGAAGTAGAGGACCACCTTCTTGCCGCGCAGGGACGCGAGAGAGAGCGTGCCGTCGTCGGTGGGCGCGGTGAAGAGCGGGGCGGGAAGGCCGATCATGGGAGGGCTCCGGGCGTGAAGAAGACGATCTCCCGGTCGGTTGCCAGGAGCGGGCGATCGGGGAGGGGAAGGAAGCGGCGCAGCTCCCCCTCGGCGCGCGCGACGACCGACTGGGTGGACAGGTCGATGACGAGCACCCCGTCCATCGGGGGGTGCTCGAGCGCCCGGAGCACCTCGTCCCGCGAAAGGTCGCCGGTGGGCGTCGCCTCGAGCGAGGGCAGCGGCCACTCCACGAGCCGCTCGGTCGTGCCCGGACCCACGGCGACGAGGAGCCAGCGCCCGCCGGGGTCGACGAAGAGGCCCCGCGCGGCGCCCTCCACGGGCAGCGTCCAGCGGATGTCCAGCGTCGTGGGGTCGAACGCACGGACGAGGGGCGAGGGCCACGCCACCAGGTAGGCCTCGACGCCCGTGGGGTGAAGCGCGAGCCAGCCCGGCCAGGACACCGACGCGGTGGCCGATCCGAGGCGGGCCGTGCGGGAGCCGTTCCCCACGCGGACGAGCTGCCCCGCACCGTCGATGCCCCGGAGCCAGGTGATGCGCCCGCTGCCGGGCCCGACGATCACCCGGTGGAACCCGCTGCGCCAGCCGGCCGCGATCCCCGCGTTCCACGCGGCGCCGAACTCGATGGCGGCCGCTCCGAGCGAGGGCGCGTCCTGCTCGAGGGCGGGGGGGGCGGCCGCGGGGGCCAGGACGCCGACCGCGCCGTCCGCCGCGAGCGGAGCTACGCAGCGAGGCCCGGGCGCGAGCGGCACGCACCGCCCCTCGACCTCCCATCCGGAGGGCGTGAAGCGCAGGGTGTCGAACGCCTCGAGCGCCCCGACGGTCCCGATCGGAGCGGCGCCGGGGAGCGAGACGAGGGTGCCGCGGACCAGCGCGCGGCAGTCCGCTCCGTCGCAAGCGACATCCGAGAGCCCGGGCAGGAGGAGGCGGGACTCGCTCGACGACGGCGCGGCGGCGACGCTCGCACTCGCGACGCGAGGGGCGCCCGGACACGCCAACAGGAGGAGCAGGGGTGACACCCGCGGGGTCTAACCGTTTGTTGCTTTGGGACGGTCGAGTCATTATTGCTGGGCGATGTCGAGAGACGATGGGCGTCCGGGCCGCGGTCCGGTTGGCGGGGGGGGGGCGGTTCGCAAGGGGCCGCCCGGGCGAGACGACCGTCGGCGCCCGCCCCGCGAGGACCCCTACGCGAAGCGAGCGGCCGAGATCGCCCAGAAGACCGGGCTCACCGTCGAGGCCGCGCGCCAGGTCGCGGCCGGCCGCGCCGACCTGAACGACCTTCTCAAGCGGATGGCGTTCCAGGACGAGGTGCAGGCCCTCATGGCGCGGCACGAGCTCAACCGGGCCCTCGCCACGCAGATCGTCATGGGGCAGGCCAACCTCGCGCAGGTGCTGACGCGTCGCCGGGTGGAGAGCCAGCTCGAGGCCAACCGCGACCGGACCGTGCTCGAGCTCGCGCTGGCGGACGGGCGTGAGCTCACCCTGGGCCTGCACGGGCACCGCCAGCTCCGCGCTCGCGTCCGCGCTGTCGAACGGTACGAGGTGGTGCTCATCGAGAGCGAGACCAACGCCGAGCAACGCGTCCACAAGCTCCAGATCAAGTACGCCTACGCGCCGGACGACCACAAGAAGGTCCGGAAGGGCCTCGACTATGACAAGGCTCGGCGTGACGCCGTGGTCGAGCCGATCCCGCGCCCGCAGGACCGCTACGCGTGCTCCGACCGCCGCCTCGGGCTGGCGCTCGATCGCAAGCTCCCCGTGACCGCGGTGACCGTAGAAGGCGAGTGCTTCAACGGCGAGATCGCGTGGGTGTCCCGATACGAGTTCGCCGTGCGCACCCGGGCCGGCGGCGAGGTCGTCCTCTTCCGGCATGCGCTCGCCGAGCTTCGCGAACCCTCCGCGTAGGCGCCGCCGCCTCGAAACTCGTGGGCGCGGGCGCTGGCTCCCCGCCGACACGTTAGGCGCCCTGCTCGAAACAGGTGCGCATGGGTGTTCTGAAGGGCGGGTTGTCGGTGCGGCGCTACCGAGCGGAGCAGCCGCCCGAAGGGTTCCGCGACACCTACATCGCCGCGCTCGAGGAGAACCAGTTCCGCGAGCCGCTGACCGAGGTGCACAAGGAGCAGCGGGTCGGCTGGTGCCAGGTGCACAACCTGCTCGACACGTCGTTTCAGGACACCAACCGCTGGTTGTACAACCAGTACGCGGTGTTCGCGATGCGTATCGACAAAAAGGTGCTTCCGGCCAAGCTCTTTCAGGCCCACCTCCAGAAGCGGTGCGAGGCCTGGTGCCAGGGAAATGGCCGGGAGCGGACCCCCTCCAAGGTCAAGGGCGAGCTCAAGGAGGCGCTCGAGCTGGAGATGCTCCTCAAGACCCTCCCGCGCGTCGCGGTGTACGAGGTCGCGTGGAACATCAACGAGGGCTGGGTGATCTTCCACAACCAATCGGAGGTTCCGAACGACACCTTCAGGAAGTTGTTCCACCGCACCTTCGGCATGGTGCTCGTCCCCCACGACCCGCTGGACTTCATCGCGGATCGCCTGGACTACATCGACGGTCTCGTGAGCAGCGGGGCGAGTGACCTGCGCATGGTGAATTCGTGAGCGACAGCGAAGAGAACGAGGGCGTTCCGGCCCACGTGGCGTCCGAGTTCTTCTTGTGGCTCTGGTACCAGAGCGAGACGGGGCAGGGGCGCGTCGACCTCGGAGAGACCGGCGGTTCGGTCGAGTACTGGGTGGACGATCGGATCTCCTTCCGCACGGTGGGGGAGGACAAGGTGTCGGCGGTCATGACCGGCGACAACCCCTCGCTCACCCCCGAGGCGCACGCCGCGCTCGCGGGCGGCAAGGTCATCCGGGACGTGCGGCTCGCGATCCGCCGCGAGGATCGCGAGTACGCGGTCACGCTCAAGGCGCCGCGGATCGAGATCGCCGGCGCCAAGCTCCCGGCCATGGTGAAGAGCGGCGACGACGGCGAGGTGCTGTACGAGCGGATGTTCCTCTACGAGGAGCTCCACTTCGTGCTCGGCGGCCTGTTCCGGGCGTTCGCGGAAGCGCGGTGCGCCGACGAGTGGCGCGAGCGTACGCTCCCCGACCTGCGCCGCTGGGTTGCCGCTGCGCCCGGGGGCGCCGCCGGGCTTGACGCGGGCGCGGAAGCGTCATAGAAGGGGTGGCCGGCTACGGTCGGCCGTTAGTTCAGCCGTTACGTCAGGAAAATGCGCGGTTAGCTCAGCTGGATAGAGCGTTGGCCTCCGGAGCCAAAGGTCACAAGTTCGAATCTTGTACCGCGCACCACTCCCCCTCATTCGTGTACCGGTCGCCTCCAGGGTTGCCTCCCGACGCATCGGCGCGGTAGGTAGGAAGATGCGGGCCACCACCACGACTACGAAGAGCAGCCCGACCGGGCCGTTTACGAGAGTCCATCCCCCGAGGGTGGCGCGCCGATGATCCTCCGCTTTTGGGGAGTGCGTGGGTCCATCGCCGTCCCCGGTCTCGATACGAGCCGATACGGCGGCAACACCTCGTGTGTAGAGCTCACGGCTCCGGGTGTGGCGTCCCTGGTGTTCGATTGCGGCACCGGTGCGCGTGCCCTGGGGCGAGCGTTGTTGGCGAGGCCGGAGCGAGAGCTGCACCTGCTCTTCTCCCACTTCCACATGGACCACGTTTTCGGCTTTCCGTTCTTCGCGCCGATTTTCGCCCCCTCGTTCGAGACCACCGTGTCCGCGCCCGCCTTCCATCCGGACGGCGCGAAGGATCGGCTCGCGCGGTACCTCAACGGCGTGTTCCACCCGTTGCGGCTGCCTGAAGTCCCGGGGCACATCAATTACGACGCGATCCGGCCGGCGCGTCCCTTCGAGCGCGGCCCCTGGGAGATCGTCGGGTTCGCCCTGAACCACCCGGGTGGGGCGTGTGCCTACCGGGCCACCATGGATACCCCGAGCGGCCGCCGCTCGGTGGCCTACGTGACGGACACCGCGCCGCTGTCCCGCCCGGGGGAGGGGATCGCTGGCGGCGGGCTCCCGACTGGGCGCGAGTCCCAGTTCATCGACTTCCTTCGCGGCGCCGATGTCGTCGTGTTCGACACGATGTTCACGCTCCCCGAATATCTCGAAAAGATGACGTGGGGGCACTCCTATCCGGAGTACGCCGTAGCCGTGTGCGACGCAGCCGACGTCAAGACCCTCTACCTGTTCCACCACGCGCCGGACGCGACGGACGCGGATCTCGACATGCTCGGGGAGTATTGGGCCGGTCACACCCGCGTGCGGGTGCGGGTGGCCCGGGAGGGGCAAGAAGTGAACCTCGAGGGGTAGCCCAGCTCTACCTGGACGAATCGATCAGCAACAGCATCCTCGCAGGGGTGCTCGTGCTCCTCACCGCGGTCTGGACGTTGTGGGGGGCCTGTTGGTTGCGCCGGGTAGAGCTGCGACGAGACAAGGCGGCCCTCGTACGGACGCTGGGGCTCGAGTGGGTGCGGGAGGGGCTGGGCCCGTCCGTGCGCGCGCGTGGCCACCTGGGCGGCCAGACGGTCGAGGCGCGGTGGCGGCGGGGCGTGGCGCGCGACCGGGTGCGGCTGCGTCGCGGGGCGGTGCCCTGGCTCACGCTGGGTTCGGATGACGAGCTTCGGGCGCTGCTGGCCAGCCCGGAAGCTCCCTCTCCGGAAGCGCCCGTTTCGGAAGCGCCCGTTTCGGAAGCCTAGGCCGGGAACACCTGGCGCTCGACCAGGAACCGATCGATCCGGTGGTGGATCGTGTCCGGCTGCTCGATGAGCGCCGCGTGCGAGCCATCGGCGAGCACCAGGAACTCGGCGCCGGGGATGGACTTCACCATCTTGCGCGAGAGCCACATGGGCGTGAAGGTGTCACGCTCCGCCGCGATGACCAGCGTTGGGACCCGAATGCCCGCGAGGGTGTCCCAGGCGTCGTGCTCTTGCGTCAACAGGACGGTGTGCAGGAACACCCGGATGTCGAGCGACGCGAGGTGCCGCATGTACGGGAGCAGGTCTTCCTTGCGGCAGTAGAGCGGGTCGACCAGGGAGGCCTTCCGCGCGACCCACCAGGCGATCGGCGACTCCATCAGCGGCCGGATGACGTAGTGCGAGCGGTCCCCCATGCTGTCCAGGAGCCGCGCGGCGACGGCGAAGAGCCTCGGGGAGCCGGGGTAGTCGTAGAAGGTCTCCAGGGCGCGCCCGGCCGTGCCGAGCAGCGGCACCAGCCCCAGGATCTGCTCCGGGTGGTTTCGGTGAAACTCGAGGACCACCTGTACGCCCATCGAGTGGCCCATCAGGAGCGCGGTCGAGATACCCGCGGCCTTCATCACGGCCTCGAGGTCACGCGCGTGGCGGGGGATCGACAGGTCGGCATGGGTGATGTCCGCCGGACGGTCGCTGCGACCGTGGGCCCGGTAGTCCCAGAGCAACACGGTGTGTCTACGACAGTAGTGCTCGACGATGTACTTCCAGAAGAAGATGCTCACGCCCACGCCGTTGCAGCAGACGATCGCCGGACCTTCTCCCACGGCGCGCCAGTAGAGCCTCGTCCCGTCGTCCGCGACCGCGAAGCCCGTGCGAACGGGCGTTGCGCGAACGCTGAGCGCTCGCGGCTCGACAGGAAGGGTGAGGACGGCTTCGTTCATGGCGAATCAATCTAACCAGCGTCCCGGACTCCCGCGCGGGCGGCGCGCTGGAGTCGACGGGGAGCCCCGAGCCGAGCCTCACCAGGGGGCTCCCACGAGGACCTCAAAAACACCAAAGCCCCGGCTGGACACGAGGTCCAACCGGGGCTCGGGGTGGTGGAGAAAATGGGGATCGAACCCACGACCTCCGCATTGCGAACGCGGCGCTCTCCCAGCTGAGCTATTTCCCCGAACGTGCAGGCCATTTATCTGGGGGCCGCCGATGCGTCAAGGCGCGCCCCGCTCTTGATCGTCAATCGAGTCCCCGCTGCTCCAGATCCTCTTCGTCCAGGCCCAGGAAGTGCCCGATCTCGTGGAGCAACGTGATGCGCAGCTCGTCCAGCAGGCCCTCCTGATCGTGCGCGACGCGCATCAGGTTCCGGCGGAACAGGAGGATGGTCGCCGGGAGCGCGCTCCAGGGGTCATGGGACGAGCGCTCGGTCAGCGCGTGCCCCGCGAAGCATCCGAGCACTTCCCCCGGGCGGGCGGGCGGATCGAATTGCCGGAGCAGCTCCACGGAGGGGACCTCGTCCACGAGGATGGGGACGTTCTCGAGGTAGCGCTGGAGCGAGGGGTGGAGGAGGCCGATGACCTCTTCGGTGAGGGTCTCGATGGTCTCGTCGAGGAGCGGCAGGGGCGCGGGGAACGCCTCGGGGTCGATCAGCGCCGCGGCCTGGTAGTCACGCGCGGCACCGTCGTGATCGTCCCGACGCTCGCGTAGGCACGCACGGTAGTACAGCGCCTCGGGGTGGTGCGGATCGAGGCGAAGCGCGGTCAGCAGGATTCCGCGCGCCTCTTCGAACTCGCAGGCGTCGAAGAGCTCGCGCCCGAGCGCCACCATCGCGTCTACGTGCTCGGTGTCGAGCTGGACGGACATGCGCAGCGCATCCAGGCCCTCCTGGGTCTCGTCGGAGACACACAACGCCAGCCCGCACACGTAGAAGCTCTCGGCGTCGGGTTGGCGCCCCAGCGCCTCACGCGCGAGGGCGAGGGCGCGCCGCGGATCCTCGTCGAGGAGCCCCAGGGCTTGTTCACGGAGCTCGGAGACGGAGCGGCTGCGCTTCATTGTGTCGGTACCGGGATCGAGAGGCGCTCCTCGATGGCGGCGTAGTCCCCCGCGAAGGGCGGGAGGCGGAGCCCTCGGAACGTGCGACGGATGCAGGGTTCGGCGGAGGCGAGGTCGAAATTGGCGCCCGTGACGTCGACCCGACGCACCTGGCCGTCGCCCGTGATCCACGTCGTGTAGACGGCTTCGGCGGTCTCCACGCTCGCGCCCGCGAAGCATGCAGCCAGGCGCGGGCGGGCACCCTGTAGGGCAGCCACGACGGCGGCGTCCCGCGCGACCCCCTTGGCGTCGGGCGCGGGGGTCCACTGCATGTCGTCGGTGAGGTCGAGCTTCACGACGCGGGCGGTGCGTTCGCCGGCGGGGAGCGTGATGGTCTCCTCGCGGGGCGCGAAGCCGTCGGCCTCGATCCGCACGACGAAGGGCTTGCCGGGCTGGGGCTCGAGAATATCGAGCTGGCCGCCGAGGCCGAAGAGGGTGCCGTCGACGAGGACACGGTCGGCGACCGGGTCGATCGAGAGCGCCAGCACGGTGGCGGGCGGTGTGCGCTGCAGGAAGAGCGCCAGCGCCGCGAGGCCGATCGTGCCGAACGCCACCGCGGCCAGGGCCGCGAAGTAGGGGAGCAGGGTCTGGCGATTGGCCTGGAGCGTCAGGGTGCGCCGCTCGCCGTGGTCGGTCACGACGGTGATCGTGCCGGCGGTTCGGCCCCGGGGCATCTGCGTCGGCAGGACGGTGACCACCACCTGCTGCTCGAGGGCCATCGGATCGAGCCGCGGCTGGCGGATCTTGAGCCACTCGCGATCGCTCGTGACGCGTCCCGGCATCTTGCCCTGGCCGACGTTGCGGACGATCAGCGTGCGGTCGAACACGCGGGCGCCCACGTTGAGGGGGATGACCTCGGGGCCATCCACCGCGAGGCGGGGCCCCAGGGTCGCGACCGTCTGCGGGCCCCCCGTGATGCCGATCGTCCGGCCGCTCACGGCGGGCGGCGCGGGGGCCCGAGCCACGCCCATGGGCGTCGCTTCGGCGGCGAGCCCACTCACGCGGGGCGGGGGAGTCGGCGTGGGGTGCGCGTCTGACCGGGCCTCGGCGGCGGCGCCACGGGCCTCGATCTTCGGCGCGCGGGCTCCGGACGGCGGGATGGTCGGCTGGAAGCCCACCTCGTGCACCGCGTGGGTGGTGCCACCGGGGAGGGGGGCCTCCCCCGTGATGGCGTCGCGCGGGCCCCCGAGGAGGCCGATGAGCGCGGCGGCGCGCTTCTCCACCTCGTCCGTGACCTCGAGCATCTCCAACCGCCGTTCGTCGTACCGCACGCGACGCTTCGGGTCGGACAACATGCGCCACGCCTCATCCAGCGCATGGAGCACCTCGGAGGAGCGCTTGAGGTCCTTGAGGCTGCGGGCCCATCGGTAGCGGTTGCGGTAGGCGTCCTCGATGGCGGCGGGCTGCGCGTTCGTGGCCACCCCGAGGATGGCGTAGTGATCGATGGCCGTACCCTCGGCCGTAACGTCGTCGTCGGAGGCTTCGTCGCGAAGCAGGCCAGTTTCTGCGAGGATCTCCTCCAGCCGGCGCGCGACCGCGGTGTCCGCGAGGTCGAGCTGCCGCCCCTGGTGGAGGATGGCGGCCTCCGCTTGCGATGTGAGCGCGCCCGAGGAGAGCGTGCCGCGGATGAACAGCGAGAGCACGTCGAGATTACGGCCCGCGGTGTCGTCCATCACGTGCGCGCGGTACTCGTCGAGCTGCTCCAGCATGACGCGGCGGAGCAGGCCATTGCTCTTGATTAGGAACAAGGCCTCGAATTTGTATTTTGGATTCGACTGCTGGCCCTGGGCCCAGGTTCGGCGCTTCTTGACGACGTCGTCAAGCGTCTCGGGAGGCGCAGTCGATTCGACTCCGTAGTAGGCGAAGAGAGACGGCCGCCCGACGGATGTCAGGAAGCGCTCGATCTCATCGAGGTCGCGTCGATCCATTGGGGTCGAGGGTGCCTTGTATGTAGGGCGCCGTCAACCCTCGCGGGCGAGAGCATCAACGCCGGGTTCAGTGAATGTTGGCCGAGGCCATGCGCTTTCGCGCCGCCTCCATCGCTTCGGGCGAGAGGCCCCCCCTTAGCCGCATGGTCGCGCGTCGTGTCTGGCGCGTCTCGACGTCGGTCACGTCGACCTCGAGGATCTGGTTCAGGGTGTACCGGTACACCACCTCGATGGGCGTTCCACGCGGACGGGGCGGGAGATCGTCCAGGATGACCTCTCCGATGACCGTGACCTCGTCGCGCACCTCGCCGACGCCCTCGGTCACCTCGACGCGCACGGCGGTCATCCCGTCATAGGCATAGGCGAAGCGGCCGCGCTTCTCGCAGGGAAGCGGGGTGAATTGCGGAATGAGGGACACGATCCGCTCGCGGAGCGCCGAGTCGAGCACGACGATCCCGAGCGGGTGCGAGGCGACGTCGGTGATGCGGACGCCGGGGAGGCCCGCGCTCGGCGTCCCTTCCGCGAAGCTCGGGGAGCTGGGCGCGCTCGGCATGGAGGCGGCCGAAGGGAACGATCGGGCGTCTGCGGTGCTCTCGGTGCGACCACGCCGTGAGAGCGCCTGGCGATAGGCCTGGATCGCGGGGTGCTTCGGGCGATGGCGGAACACCGCGGCCAACGAGGCGCCGAGGGCTACGCACTCGTCCGGGTTGACCCCGGCCACGGGCACCTTGCCGGAGAGACGTCGGAGGGTCTCCTGGATGATCGGCATCCGTGTCGAGCCGCCGGCGAGCAGCACGTCGTCGATGTCGCTCCAGCGCATCTTCGCCTTCTCGAGGACGATGGCGCAGGTATCGGCGCACTGCTCCACCAGGTCCTGGGTGAGGCTGTCGAACTCTTCCCGCGTGACCGGCACGACCGTCCGGTGCCCGCGGAAGTTCACGGGGATGACGGCGCGGGGCTTGCTCGAGAGCGAGATCTTCGCGTGCAGGCAGCGCTCGTAGAGCTCCTGATAGGGCTGCGGCTCGTCGCGAGGGTCGAGGCCGAACTTCTGCAGGAACTGCTCGGCGACGTGGTTGAGGAGCCGATCGTCGAAGTCCTTGCCACCCAGCTCCGCGTTTCCGTCCGTCGCGATGGTGCGGAGCGTGGTCCCGCGGATCTCCATCACGGTCACGTCGAAGGTGCCGCCTCCCAGGTCGAACACGAGGAGGTTGCGATCCCCGCCGAGCCGCTCCACGCCGTACGCGATGGCCGCCGCGGTGGGCTCGTTGATGATCGACAGCACGTTGAAGCCCGCGAGTGTGCCGGCCTCGTTCGTGGCGCCGCGCTGAGCGCTGTTGAAGTAGGCGGGAACGGTGATGACCGCGTCCCGTACCTCGAAGCCCAGGGCCTCCTCCGCGTCGTCCTTCATCTTGCGGAGGATGATCGCCGACAGCTCCTGCGGAGAGTACGACTTGCCGAAGAACTCGAGGAAGTAGTTGGGCTCCCCCATGGCGCGCTTGATGAAGCGGACCACGTTCAGCGAGTCGACCACGACCATCTTCACGGCCTCTTCGCCGACGACGCAGGCTTCGCGGTCGTAGAAGTGGATGACGGACGGGGTGGTCGGCTGGCCCTCTCCGTTCGGGAGGATCACGGGCTTGCCGTAGCGGTCGACGTACGCCATCGCGGAGAACGTGGTTCCCAGATCGATGCCGAGGATGATGCCTTCGTCACTCATGGCGGGCCACTCTACCGCGGTGGCGTCGGTGGTGGCACCCGCGGTGCCGACGTCGGCTCGGAGAAGGGATGCGATGCCCGAGGAGGCCCACCGTCATTCCTTCGGTTCGTCCGAGTCGGAGCCGCACCGATACACGGCGACTTCCTCTGCCCGGAGCAGTCGATCGCCGCGAACGAACCCGCGCTTGAGCACGGCCTGCACCTTCCAGTCCTCCGACGGCAGGGAGGAGGGGAGCACGCGCACGGCCTTGTGCATCCGGCGATCGAAGCGCGGCGCGCCCTCGCAGGGCACGACATCTCGCCGGTAGAGGAGCTCCAGGAACTCGTCCAACAGGTACTGGAAGCTGTCCGCCACGACCTCGGCGCTCATCTCCTGCTTCTGCAGGCTCTGCTGGAACCAGTTGAGGCTGTCGTAGAAGAGCAGGAGGTCGAGCAGGAACGGCTTCTCTGTCTGGAAGATGAAGTCGTCCTTGTACTGCCGGAGCTCCTCGTAGAGCTGGTCGAACGCCTTCTGTTGGACGGCATCGGTGCGCAGCCGCTCACGGAAGAGGTCTCCGAGCTCCTCGACGCGCTCTTCCAGCGTGCGGTTCTCCGACATCTAGTTGCCCCCCAGCTCGGTCGCGAGGTTGATGAACGTCCCCTGTAGCTCGACCGACTCGTTGCAGAAGTGGTAGTCCTCAGGGCGCGAGGCGAGGGTCCGCAGGAACTCCGGCCGCACTTGCGCGCCGACGCCGATCGTGATGATGCGCCCCCCGCTGGTCCGGATGCGCGTGATTTCGCCGGTGGTCGCGTCCGGATCGTCGGGATGCCCGTCCGTGAGCACCACGTAGACGCGCTGTACGCCCGCCTTGGACTTCATCAGCTCCCGCGCGGAGGCGAGGCCCTCGGCCATGGGGGTGGAGCCGATGGGGGTCAGCCCGTCGATGGCCAGCCTGATTCGCTTCACGTCGGCCGTGAGGGGGCAGAGGACGCCGCCCGGGAAGCCGACGACGGCGATCTGACGGTTGGGGCCCAGGGACGCCTCGGCGAACGCGAGCGCGGCCTTCCGCGCCTCGTCGATGTTGCGGCCGTACATGGACCCCGAGCAGTCCATCACGAGGACGATGTTCATCGGAGCGCGGTTCCGCGCGAGATCCTCGAGGGTCACCGCGCCGGCGGCGAGGCGGTGGGCCAACGTCTGACCGGAATCGAGGTCCATCGCCTCGACTTCGACGATTCCGTTCGCGTTGTAGCGGAAGGTCACCGAGAGTCGCGACCGCGTGGCTGCGCGCGCGGGGATGCCGTAGAACTCGAAGTGCCCGAGCACGTTGCACTCGAGGGGGTCGACGTTTTCTCCCTGGACGAGCCAGAGGTCCATCGTCGTCTGGCCGTCGTGCGTGGTGACGTAGTCGTCGCGTGTGCGCTCGCAGGGGATCCGGCTGTTACGCTCGATGATCCGGCTGTTGTAGAGCCTGCCCTCCCGATAGACGACCATGCCGAGGGAGTGGGAGGTCACGTCGTGGGTGCGGATGTCGACCGGGGGGGCCTCGCCGGAGGCGCGGGAAGACTCGATCGCCGCGGTGAGGGCGGCGCCGAGCGCCACACACTCGTCGGGGTTGATGTCGGTCGCCGCGTCGCGCCCGAACACGCTCCGGATCATTTCGCGGATCATCGGCATGCGGGTGGAGCCGCCCGCCAGCACCACGGTGTCGATGTCGTCCACCGTGAGCTTCGCGTCGTCCAGCACGTCGCGCGTCAGCGCCTCGCACCGACGGACCATGCCCGAGGAGATGTCCTCGAACTTCTCGCGGGTGAGCTCGAGCCGGAGGATTTTCCCCTTGAAGTCGTAGAAGAGGTTGACCCGCGGCCGCTTGGTCAGCGAGAGCTTCGCGCTCGTGCACTTCTGCCGGAGGTCGTGGTAGGCGGCGAGGTCATCGAGCGGGTCGATGCCGTGGCGGGCCCGGAACTGGTCGGCCGCGTAGCGGATGAGCCCGTCGTCCCAGTCCTTGCCGCCGAGCTGGTGGTCACCCGTGGTGGCGAGCACGGTGATGTCGCGGCCGTCGATCTTGACGATGGACACGTCGAACGTGCCCCCGCCGAGGTCGAACACGAGGAGCCGCTTCTTCTCGTCCGGGTTGGCGAGCCCGTAGGCGAAGGCCGCCGCGGTTGGCTCGTTCAGCAACGAGAGCACGCGAAGCCCGGCGTACTCCCCGGCGCGAATCGTGGCGCGGCGCTGCTTGTCACCGAAGTAGGCCGGCACCGTGATGACCGCCTGGTCGATCCGGTGGCCCAGGCGCAGCTCGGCGTCGTGCTTCAGCTTCGCGAGGATGAAACCGGAGAGCCGCTCCGGTGTGTAGACCTCGCCGCGGTACTCGAACGTGAAGTCCTCGTCGCCCATGTGGCGCTTGATGAACTCGACGACCTGCTCGGGGTACGCCACCGCCGACTGCTTGGCGTAGGTCCCGATGATCACCTCTTCGCCCTCGAACAGCACCACCGACGGGGTGATCCGTTCGCCTTCGGCGTTGTGCAGGATCTCGGGCACGCCGTACTTGTTGACGTGCGCGATGGCCGAGAAGGTGGTCCCGAGGTCGATCCCGACCGCGCGGGTGGTCATCGAGAGGCTCCAATCCTAGCGGTGCGAAGGGCGAGGCGACGGACGGCGGCAGTCTATGTCAGGAACCCATCGGCGGGAAGGTGGGGCGCCACCCGAGCGCGCGCAGGGCGTCGATAACCTCGAGCAGCGGCAGCCCCAGGACGCTGTAGTAGTCGCCGTCGATGGCCGCGATGAGGTTGGCCCCCAGCCCCTCCACCGCGTATCCGCCCGCGCAGCTCGAGCCCTCTCCGGTCGAGACGTAGGCGTCGATCTCGGCGTCGGTGAGATCGGCGCGAAAGCGGAGGTGCGCGTGCGAAGCGAGGCGATGGACGCGCGCGTCCAGGCGGATGCACACGGCGGTGCTCAAGGTGTGGGTGCGGCCGCGGAGCTGGCGCAGCCGCGCGCGGTGGTCCTCCGGATCGTCGGGCTTCCCGAAGGCGTGTCCATCGATGTGCGCGACCTGGTCCGCGCCGATGACGATGGCACCCGCGACCTGGACCGCGTTCGACTTTGCGTCCGCTCGCGCCACGGCGAGGGCCTGGGGGGAGGCGGCGAGGATGCGCGATTCGTCCACGCCCGGGGAGACGCCCGTGCATGCGATTCCGGCGGCGCGGAGGAGCGCGAGCCGCGTGGGGCTCGTGGAGGCGAGGACGATCGGGACCTGGCGCATGCCGCCGCGTCTATCCCTTCGATCGCCTCGAGGTTGCCAGGATAGGGGAGGGCGGATGTCCGACCTCTCCTCCGAGCTCGCCGCGCTGGTCGCGGACACGCTGGCCGCCGCGGAGTCGTGGCGCGTCACCGGCGCCTTCCTCGCGTCGACCGAGCCGCTCGCCGGGCTCCCGGCCGCGGAGCCGTGGCCCGTCGGCGCAGGGCAGCGTCCGCCTCCGCCACGCGTCGAGGCGCCGCGCCCCGTCGCGCCTCGCCCGATGGAGGCCCGCCCTCCGGCCCGCCCCCCGGCCCCCTCCCCGATGGAGGCCGCGCGGCCCGCGGTCCCGCCCCGCCCCGCCGAACCAGCCCGGGTCGCGCTAGGCGCGGCGCGTCCGGCCGACACGGGACCCGCCGCGGGCATCGGGGCCCCTGCGCCCAACCTCGCGGGGCTGTTCGGGGCGAAGTGGCAGCAGTCGATCCGGAAGCCCGACGACGAGATTGCCCAGGTGCTGGCGGGCACGGCGCAGTGCCCGGCGTGTGGCGCCGAGGCGACGACCCTGCGAGGGGCCGGGGCCGCCGAATCCAAGCTCGCGGTCATCGCCGCGGGGCCGGACGGCCAGCGTCTCGTGGGCGACGCGGGCGTCATGTTCGACAAGATGCTCGTGCACGTCCTCGCGCTCGAGCGGGGCGATGCGTGGGTGCTCGAGGCGAACGCCTGCGCCACGTCGGGCGCGCCCGCCGGCACGTGCCGCGGCGTGCTGCTCAAGCAGCTCGAGATCGTCGGGCCTCGCCTCCTGCTCGCCATGGGTGGCGCGGCGGCGGCGATCGTGGGCGTGCCCACCGTGACGCGGGGCGACTGGGCGCGGTGGCGCACGTCGGACGTGGTGGCCACCTTTCACCCCGTGGAGCTGCTGGCCCGCCCGGCGGAGAAGGGCGCCACGCTGAAGCACCTCACCACGCTGCGGGGCCGGCTGTAGGGCGGACCCAGGTAGGGCGGACCCGGTTAGGCGCCGGTCAGGCGGACCCAACTGCGGGTCGCCCCGGCGCTACTTGCGCTTCTTCGGAACCCGCACGTCCTGGAGCAACGCGCCGAGGGTCCCGAACGTACCGCCCGTCGTGAGCGACTCCTGGCGGCGCGGCTGGTTGTCGGCGGCCATCGGTGTGTCATTCTCCTCGACCTGGCGGATGCCGAGGTCGACCCGCTTGCGAGCGAGGTCGACCTGGAGCACGCGGACCCGGACGGCTTGACCTTCCGTGACCGCCGAAGCCGCCGACTCGACGCGCTTCTTGGACAGGTTGGGGAGCCGGACCAGGCCCTCGACGCCCGACGTGATGCGCACGAAGGCGCCGAACTCGCGGATGCCGGTCACGACGCCGTCGTAGACCTCGCCCTCGACGACCGTGGTGATGGCGATGTCCGCCGCCGCGCGTGCCTCGATCTCCGCGACGGCGCGGTGGGAGACCTTGGCCTCGCGTCCGCGCACGTCGAGCACGCGGAAAGCGAGGGAACGACCGATGTACGCGTCGAGATCCGCCTCGGGCTGGTGGTCGATCTGCGAGTTGGGGCAGAACGCCTTCACGTCCCCGGAGAGCAGCACCAGGAACCCCGCTTCGTTGCGGCTGAGGACCTTCCCCTGCACGGGGATCTTGCTCTCGATCGCCTCGTCGAGCAGCGCGCTCGTGCTGTCGCCGCCGAGGCTACGGGAGAGTCGGATGTCCCCGTCCTTCATCGAGACGATGTAGGCGTCGAGGAGGTCCCCCATGGCGACGTCGGGCTTGAGCTCGGCGCGATCGATGCTCGCATCGGCCTTGGCGCCGACGCTCACGAACGCGAGGGTCGGCGTGAGCCGCGAGATCGCGCCCCGGATGCGTTGGCCCTGCCGGAGCGGCCCGGTGGGGCGGGCGGGCGCGAACGCCGCCATCATCGCGGCGACCTCGGCGGGGTCCATGTCGGCGATCGAGCGGAGGCCGTCGAGATCCGTGGCCGGGCGGGGGGACGGCGGAGCGAGCTCCGGCGCGGCGGGAGCACGCGACGACGCGCCACTCTCGTCCTGCCCGTGCACGCTGCGGATCCACGAGGTCGGAGACTCCGGTTGGGCGTCCCCCCCCGCCGCGTCGCCGTTGGGATTCTGTGTCTTGCGGCGAAGGATCCCGCGTACCCGTTGCTCGTCCATCGAGAGAACTCCGTGGATCGTTCGACCCGAGCGGCGCGGACTATCCCCACGGGCAGCAAAACCGCAAGCTGCCGACACGTCCGGGCCCTGAAGACATGGGCCTTGTGGACGGGCTCCAGCCATCGTACGATCCCGCTCGCCCCAACCCTATTTAGTATCCACCGGAGCACTCATGTTGGTCGTTTCCATGAAAGAAGCTGGAATTCTCCGAATTGGTGATGTCGATGTCTACATTGGTGAGATCCGAGGCGGGCAGGTGAAGCTATGCGTCCGCGCGCCACGGGAGATTCGCATCGAGCACCTGGAGCCCGTCCCGGGCTCGGGCAAGCATGACGACCGGGCAGGCGCCCCCGAGATGCTCCGCTCGCGCATGGGCCGGCGATAGCCCCTCGTCTACATGGCGGGGCCTCCGGCGGGGAGGGCCACGAGGACCCCGCGGGCGGGTCCGGCGAGCCGGATGACGCGCTCGAGCGCGCGCTCGCTCCGTACGACTTCGACCTCGCCGACGACCGGATCGCCCGACACCCGCCGCCCGAGCGCGATGGTGCCCGGCTCCTCGTGGTCGGCCCGCCGCACGCGGATCGTGCGATGCTCGACCTGCCGGGGTTGCTCGAGCCCGGTGATCTCCTCGTCGTAAACGACATCCGGGTGCACCACGCCCGGCTGCGGGCACGGCGGGAGAGCGGCGGAAACGTCGAGGTACTCCTCGCCGGCGGCGACGAAGCGCTGGTGCGCCCGTCCCGTCGGTTGCGAGAGGGGGAGCGCCTCGTGTGCGGGCCCGGGCACGTCGTGCTGCACTCCCGCCTCCCGGACGGGCGGTGGCGGGTGGCCTGCGAGCCGGATGTCGACACGCTCACGTCCGCGGCCGGCGAGCTGCCGCTCCCCCCCTACTTCGGCCGGGCCCCCACGCCGGAGGACGAGGTTCGCTACCAGACCGTCTACGCCCGTCACGGCGGTCAGCTGCGCGCGGCCGCCGCCCCGACGGCCGGCCTCCACCTCACCCCCCGGATCTTCGCCGCGCTCGCGGACCGCGGCATCCGGCGGGCCAGCCTGACGCTGGAGGTTGGGCTCGGGACCTTCCGCCCGCTCGGCGCGGAGCAGATCGCGCGCGGCGCGCTGCACTCCGAGCGGTTCGACGTACCCGCCGAGACGTGGGAGGCCGTTCGTTCGGCGAAGCGCGTCATCGCGGTGGGCACGACCGTGGCCCGCGCCCTGGAGAGCGCCACGGGCCCCGGCCCCGGAGCGACCGATCTCTTCATTCGCGAGGGGTACACGTTCAAGAGGGTCGACGCGCTCCTCACGAATTTCCACCTGCCCCGCTCGAGCCTGCTCATGCTGGTCTGCGCGTTCGGCGGGCGGGAGCGGGTCCTCGACGCCTATCGGCACGCCGTGTCGTCCGATTACCGCTTCTACTCCTACGGCGATGCGATGCTCCTGACGCGTTGATGGGGTAAACGGGCCGGCCCATGCGCGCTGCCCGCTACGAACTCCTCGCCACCGCCACCCGTGACCCCATCGGCGGAGCGCCCGCCCTGCGGGCCCGCAGGGGCAGGTTGCACCTCACGCACGGCGTGGTCGACACTCCCGCGTTCATGCCCGTCGGCACCGCCGGCACCGTCAAGGCGCTCTCTCCCGTCGACCTGCGGGACGCCGGCGCGCAGATGGTGCTGTCGAACACCTACCACTTGTGGGTGCGCCCCGGGCACCGCGTCATCCAGAAGCTGGGCGGGCTCCACCGGTTCATGGACTGGGAGGGGCCGATCCTGACCGACTCCGGCGGATACCAGGTCTTCAGCTTGAAGGAGATGCGGAAGGTCTCGGAAGAAGGGGTGAAGTTCTGCTCGCCGCTCGACGGGGAGTGGCGGATGTTGACCGCCGAGGTCGCGGTGGAGATCCAGGAGGCGCTCGGCGTGGACGTCGCGATGGCGTTCGACGAGTGCATCGAGTGGCCTGCGGAGCGCGCACGTGTCATCGCCTCCACGGAGCGCACGACCCGCTGGCTCCGCCGCTGCCTGGCGGCTCGCCAACACGCGGACACCACCGCGCTGTTCGGCATCGTGCAGGGCGGGTTCCACGAGGACCTCCGCATCGCGCACGCCCAGGAGCTCGCGGAGATGGACCTCGACGGGTACGCGATCGGCGGGCTGTCCGTCGGTGAGCCGCGCGAGGAGCTCTTCACCACCGTGGCCTACACCACGCCGCACCTCCCGGCGGACAAGGTCCGCTACCTGATGGGGGTGGGCTACCCGCACGACCTGGTGGACGGCGTGCTGGCCGGGGTGGACCTGTTCGACTGCGTGCTGCCCACCCGCTCCGCGCGCTTCGGCGCCGCGTTCACGTCCATGGGGCGGATCACCATCAAACACGCCCGCTACCGTGACGATCCAAGACCGCTGGATGAAAACTGCGCGTGTTATACGTGCGCCCGTTTCAGCCGGGCCTACCTCCGGCACCTCTTCACGTCGAACGAGATCCTCGCGCCCCGGTTGCTCACGCTCCACAACGTCACGTTCTACCAGCGGCTGATGGGGCGCCTCCGCGCCGCGGTCGAAGAAGGACCCGACGTGCTCCTCCGCTTGCGGCAGGAAGCGGTGGAGTGGATGCGGCCGCTCGGCGGCGACGATTCTGCCCCTGACCAGGAGCCCTGATCATGCCCCCCTCCGACGGCCTCCTCGTCTCCCTTCAAGCCGCCCCTGGAGGCAGCTTCGTGTCCAGCATTGTCCTGATGGTGGCCTTCGTCGCCATCTTCTACTTCGTGATGCTCCGCCCCCAGCAGAAGGAAGCGAAGGACCAGGCTGCGCTCCTGGCCTCGATCCAGAAGGGGGACCGCGTGATCACCGCCTCGGGCCTTCACGGAAAGGTCCACGAGGTCAAGGCGGACACGCTGCAGCTCGAGATCGCGCCGAACGTGCTCGTCACGGTCGACCGTGAGTCGGTCCGTCGAAAGGTGGATCCGACCAAGGTCGAGACCCCCCCCAAGGGGGCGTGATGGAAGGCGGTCTGATCGCGCGGATCGTCGCCTGCGTAGCGGCCGTCCTCATCGCCGTGTGGTTGCTGCTTCCGACGTTTCTCGGCCCCGAGGTTCAGAAGAACCTCGAGCTCAACGCCGAGCGCGCCGCGATGGAGGATCCGCCGCCGCTCGAGACGCCGCTCCCCGAATATGTGAACTGGCTCCCGAATCTGAAGGTCAATCTCGGGCTCGATCTGCAGGGCGGCATCGACCTGACGCTCACCGTCGAGACCGACGAGGCCGTGCTCGCCACGGTTCAGCGGGACGTGGTCCCGGTGAAGGTCTCCGCCGAGAAGGAGGGGGTCAAGCTCGCGGACGTGAAGCGCGATCGCCGGCGCGCCGCGCTGCTCATCCTCCCCGGAGAGGGCGCCACGCTCGACACCATCCAGAGCTTTCTCCGCAAGCGCTTCTCGGCCTACGCCTACGAGCACACCGAGGCGATCGAGGGGAAGGACTGGCTCGTCTTCGCCGTGACCGACCAGGCCAAGGCCGACATCGCGAGGAACGCGGTCGACCAGGCGCTGGAGACGATCCGCAACCGCATCGACGAGACCGGCGTGAAGGAGCCGAGCATCACCCGCAAGGGAGAGCGCGACATCGCGATCCAGCTGCCGGGCGAGACGGACGTGGAGCAGGCCGTGGCCGCCGTCGGCACGACCGCGCGCCTCGAGTTCATGCTGGTGGACGAAGAGGCCGACGCGACCCTCCTCGACACGGGGCTCGCCGCGGCCCAGGCCGCCATGCCGCCCGCCGACTTCGCCGACGATCGGGTTCTCTCCGACTGGCTCGCGGACAACCAGTACCTGGTCGAAGGGCGCCGACTCCTCTGGGAGCACGTCACGGAGAAGGGGGTGGACAGCCGTGCGGCTCCGCACGTCCTCAAGGAAGAGGTTGTCCTCTCCGGGGACGACGTGAACGACGCCCAGACCAGCGCGAACCAACAGACGGGCGAGTACTACGTCGCCCTCGAGTTCAAGCCGCGCGGCCAGGCCATCTTCGCGGACGTGACCGGCAAGAACGTCGGCAAGCGCTTCGCCATCGTGCTCGATGACGAGGTTCGCTCGGCGCCCGTCATCAACGAGCGGATCGACGGCGTGGCGAGCATCGCGATGGGCGGGATGAACATCGACGAGCAGATCAAGGACGCTGGCATGCTGGCCCTGGTGCTGCGGTCGGGCGCCCTGCCCGCCCCCGTGAGCGTCGGCGAGGTCCGTACGGTCGGCGCCTCCCTGGGCGCCCAGGCCATCGAGGAGGGGCTCCTGGCCGCCGTCCTCGGGTCGGCGCTCGTTCTCCTGTTCGCGGCGGTCTACTACAAGGTGAGCGGGCTCCTCGCGGACCTCACGCTGGTGATCAACGGGGTGCTCCTGGTGGCGCTCCTGGCGCTCGCGGGCGCGACGCTCACGCTGCCGGGCATCTGCGGCATCGCGCTCACGATCGGCATGGCGGTCGACTGCAACATCATCATCTTCGAGCGCATCCGTGAGGAGCTGCGCGCCGGACGGTCGATCCGAGCGGCGATCGACGCCGGCTTCGATCGCGCCACCGTCGCGGTTGTCGACAGCAACGTCACGACCCTGCTCGCGGGCGTCGTGCTCTACAGCTACGGCACGGGGCCCATCAAGGGCTTCGCCGTCACCCTGATGATCGGGATCTTCACGACGCTGTTCACCGGTGTGTTCGTGTCCCGGACGCTCATGGACCTGGTCAATCGCGGGCAGCGCGCCCGCATGAGCATCTGAGGTGCGCCCATGATGGAGCTACTCCCCAAGGACCTCTACGTCGACTTCGTCGGAAAGAGGAACGTCTTCGCGGGTATCTCGACGATACTCGTGATCGTCAGCATCCTCCTCTTCGTCTTTGTCGGCCCCAACTGGAGCATCGACTTCACGGGTGGGACCGAGGTGCAGATGCGCTTCGAGGACTCGACCGAGATCGGTGAGGTCCGTGAGGCGCTCGGCACGATCGGGATCAGCGAGGAGTCGGTCCAGCTCGTCGGACCGCCCACGGACAACCGGTACCTCGTGCGCCTTCAGGGGGCCTCCAGCGCCAACCAGGCGGAGGTCGACGCTGTCCGGGCGGCGCTCGTGGCGGGCTTCGGCGGCGAGTGGATCGAGGAATTCAAGGTCGATGAAGAGGTCGGCACGCGCGCCTCGGTGACCTACAAGGGTGATCCCGTCGCGCTCCCCCGCATCACCGCAGCGCTCGCGTCGCTCCCCGGCGTGACGGTGCAGCCGTCTCAGGAAGAGAACGAGTTCTACGCGCGGCTTCCCGGGGTTGCCGAAGAGATTCGCGCCACGCTCGCGAAGGAGCTCGCGGGCCACGAGTTCGAGCTCGAGCGCACCGACTCGGTGGGGCCCAAGGTGGGCGGCAACCTGCGGGTCGCCGGCCTCACCTCGATGGTCGTCACGATGTTGCTGATCACCATCTACGTCGGCGTGCGCTTCGACTTCGCGTTCGCACCCGGCGCCATCCTGTGCGTGTTCCACGATGCCGTGCTCACCTGCGGCTTCTTCGTGTTGACCCAGCAGGAGTTCGGCCTCTCCATGATCAGCGCGATCCTCACGCTCATCGGGTACTCCATCAACGACACGATCGTCATCTACGATCGCATCCGCGAGAACATGGAGAAGTACCGGAAACAGGATCTCCACAAGCTGATCAACGACAGCATCAACCAGACGCTGTCCCGCTCGATCATCACCAACGGCGCCACGTCGCTCGCCCTCATCCCGTTCCTCATCTGGGGTGGGCCGGTGCTCCGCACGTTCGCCACTGCGATGATCATCGGCATCGTCGTCGGCAGTTACTCGACCATCTACGTCGCCAGTCCCTTGATGATCATCATCAAGGAAAACCAGGACACCCTCCTGCGCCTGATTGGCATCAGCAAGAAGCCGCCGTCCGGTCCGGCCTCCGGGAGCACGGCCGCATCGGCTGCTCCCGCCCCGAATTCGCCTTGACCACCCCCGCGGGCGCCGGTATACAACGGCCAAACCCTTAGAGTTTCTGATGACGAAGAGCGAGTTGGTCGACGCGGTGGCCCGCAGGCAGAACCTTCCCCGACAAACGGCCGAGCGTGTGGTCAACGTCCTGTTCGACTCCATCCGCGATGCCCTCCTACGGGGCGACCGTGTGGAGATTCGCGGGTTCGGGTCGTTCAAGGCGCGCCACTATGAAGGCTACACGGGGAGGAACCCGCGCACCGGCGTGCCCATCTTCGTGTCGCCCAAGGTCCTTCCGGTCTTCAAGGTCGGGAAGGACTTGCGGATCCGGGTCAACGGGGGAATGGACCCCGAGGAATGATTCCTTTCGCGCTGCTGACGTCGGCCCTGTTGTCCGGCACCGCCCTGGCCGGCAGTGTGTACATCAACGGCGTGCGGGCCGATTTGCTCCCCGAACTGACGGTCACGAACGCGACCGTACGGTTCGACGGCCAGGGCAACGTGTGGATCGATGCTCCGGGTTACCGGGTACAGGTGGTCCAGCCCGCCGAGTACAGCAGCGCGGCCTCTCCGGTGCCTTCGCCGGCGCCTTCGTCCTCGAGCGAACGCGTGGGGGCGGGCGCCTGGTGGCTGGTGACCGAGGACAACGCGTCGGCCGGTCACACCATCGAGGTGGTGGTCAACGGCACCCTCGTTCGCCGCATCGCGTCAGGTGAGCCGCAGTTGATCTTGGACATCGGGCCTTTTCTACGCTCCGGCAGCAACACGGTGGTTGTCAGCGCGCTGGCGGGCCCCATGCCCAGCGGGGGGCCGCTCTCGGTGTACGTGGGCCGGGGCAACAATCTTTCCGGCACCATCCGCCTCGACAATCCGGATGTTGCCTACACCCGGCGCGCCTCCGACGGGGGGAATGGCGGCGGGGGTCGGCACTACACGCTCACGGTTCCCTGACGCGATCGCGCGCTACTCGGCAGTCCCTGGATCGGTAGTCCCTGGATCGGTAGTCCCCTGAACGTTCGCATGGAGCATCGATGGCTGCATCTCTTCATCACCGTGGGACGGAAAAACGTACGTATGTCCTGGATACGAACGTGCTCCTGCACGACCCGGGCGCGTTGCTGGTGTTTCACGAGCACGATCTGGTCATCCCGATCACGGTCATCGAAGAGGTCGACAAGTTCAAGCGCGAGCTGACCGAGCTCGGGCGGGCGGCGCGCACGGTGTCGCGTCAGCTCGACGGCATGCGGGCCACGGGAAAGATCCGCGAAGGCGTCCCGCTTCCGGGCGGGGGCAAGCTCCGGGTCGAGCTCGGTGCGTCCGGTGACGTGGGCGAGCTCTTCGCCGGCGCGGCCAACACCAACGACAACGTCATCCTCCAGACCGCGATGAAGCTCCATCGCGAGGTCAAGAACGGCACGGTGATCTTCGTCAGCCGCGACGTGAACATGCGCATCAAGGCCGACGCCCTCGGGATGCTCGCCGAGGACTACGAGCACGCGCACGTCGACATCGACGAGGCCTACACCGGGGTCATCGAGCGCGAGGTCGACGCCGAGGTCGTCAGCGAGATGTACAACCGCGGCTGGATGGCCGAGGAGGGGGAGGGCATCTGCCCCCACCAGTTCGTGATCCTGAAGAACGCGGCCCAGCCCAGCCAGACCGCGATGACGCGCTACGACGCCAAGCAGAAGCGCTTGCAGCTCGTGGGGCGCTACAAGGAAGGTGTTTGGGGCATCTTCGCCCGCAACCGCGAGCAGCTGTTCGCGCTCGATCTCTTGCTCGACGACAACGTGCCGCTCGTCACGCTCGACGGCATGGCCGGCACCGGCAAGACGCTCCTCGCGATCGCCTGCGGGCTCCAGCGCGTCGCGGATGACAAGCGCTACCGCCGCCTCGTGGTGGCGCGGCCGATCTTCCCCCTCGGGAAGGACATCGGCTTCCTCCCGGGCACCCTCGAGGAGAAGCTGAACCCCTGGATGAAGCCCATCTTCGACAATCTCGATCTGCTGCTCGGCGGTGAGGAGTCCCGCGAGGGCGGGAGCGGCGGGCGCGGCAACAAGTCCGCGCCCCCCAACTACCAGGCGTTGATCGACCAGAAGATCATCGAGGTCGAGCCGCTCACGTACATTCGTGGCCGCAGCCTGCCGCGGCAGTACCTGGTGATCGACGAGGCGCAGAACCTCACGCCGCACGAGGTCAAGACCGTCATCACGCGCGCGGGCGAGGGCACGAAGGTGATCCTCACCGGGGATCGCTACCAGATCGACAACCCGTACGTCGACGCGACGTCAAATGGCCTGTCGTACGTGGTGGAGCGCTTCAGGCTCTCTCCGATGGCCGGCCACGTGACCCTGCGGAAGGGCGAGCGCAGCCCGCTCGCGGAGACGGCGGCGTCGCTTCTATAGGAGCCCGTAGTGCATTGCGGTCCTGCTGCGGGTCCCGATCCGCGGCGTATGCCCACCTCCTCGCCGGCCGGCCGCTCGACGTACGTAGAGTACGCCTTCACGGCCGGCCGGCTGTGGGGGCGGCCCTCCGCTCGCGGCTCGTGCCCCTCGCGACGGACCGCACCGCCCGGCCGAGCCGGGCTACGCACGACGGGCTCCTAGCGTGCTCCTGCATCGCTACGACACCGTCACCAGCACGCAGGTCGTGGCGCGGGGGCTCGCGGAGGCGGGGGCGCCCCACGGCACGGTCGTGCTCGCCGAGGAGCAGACCGCCGGCCGTGGTCGCCTCGATCGCCGATGGGACAGCGCCCGCGGGCTGAACCTCACCTTCACGCTCGTGCTGCGCCCGCGCATCGCGGCGCGGGATGCCCCCCTGCTCACGCTCGGCGCCGCGGCGGGCCTCGCGGTGGCGTTCGATCTCCGCGTGAAGTGGCCGAACGACCTGGTCACGGGGGAGGGGAAGAAGGTCGCCGGCCTGCTCGCGGAGATGGACATGGCGGGGGATCGCGTGGGCTTCGTGCTGCTCGGCGTGGGCCTCAACGTGAACCAGGTAGACTTCCCGGCTGCGTTGCCGAACGCCACGAGCCTCGCGGAGATCTCGAGCCCGCAGGACCGGACCGAGGTGCTCGAACGCGCGGTGTCGGCGATCCTCGCCTGGTGCGATCACCCGGATCGCCTCTCGTTGTGGCGACAGCGGGCCCACACGCTCGGAAAGCACGTGCAGATCGGTCACACGGCGGGGGTCGCGACGGCGCTTCGAGACGACGGCGCGCTGATCGTCGGAGGCGTGCCCGTCCTGGCGGGGGAGATCGGCTGACATAGCCAGAACGCGCTCGGGCGTTCCGGCTACGGCGGCAGGAACGCCGTCTCTCCGAACGACTCCACCACGGCTCCCGCGTCGGCCAGGAGAAAGCGCGAGTGGCTCGCGTACGCCGGAGCCCACCGCAGGGCCTGGTCCGGCGGCATCCCTAGCCAATGGCACGCGAGCGCGCGGATGACGCCGATGTGGGTGACCAGCACCACGCGCCGTTCCCCGAGGCGCTCCTGCCCGAAGTCCTGGGCGTCCCACCACGCGGTCACGCGGGCGAAGCACTCCCCGTAGCTCTCGCCGCCCGGCGGGCGCGCGTTCACGTAGTCATCCCAGTAGGCCGTCGTCCCCGCCGGATCCTCGATCGTGAGGTCCTCCCAGCCACGGCCGTCCCACCGCCCCATGTCCTGCTCCCGGAGCGCGGGCGCGAGGATCGGGGCTGGAGTGAGATGGCGGGCGAGGTGGGTGCAGCGCGAGAGATCGCTCGAGACGATCACGTCGGGAGCGGGATGGGTACAGTGGAGCCACTCGGCGGCCGCGGCGCTCTGCGCCTCGCCTCGGGGCGAGAGCCGCGCATCGGACTGACCGCGGCACACTCGGCTGCCCGCCACCTCGCCGTGGCGGAACAGGTGCACCCGCACGACGGACGCGGAGGGGATGATCCGCATGGTGTGCTTGTCGAACATCGTCGGCCGGTTATCCCGGCGCCGGGATCATTCGAAGAATGCTGCTGGTCGTCGACATCGGGAACACCAACACCGTGATCGGCCTGTTCGACGGGCCGCGCTTCGTGCACCAGTGGCGCATCTCGACGCTCCAACGCACGACCGACGAATTCGGAATTCTGCTGCTGCAGCTGATCACCCATCACAAGATCGTCCCGGCCGACATCACCGGGGTGGCCGTGTGCACGGTGGTGCCGTCGGTGCTCTACGCCATCGAGAAGGGCGTGCGGCGCTACCTCGACCTGACCGCGCGCGTGCTCGACCACAAGAGCGCGCTCGGGTTCCCCGTCCGCATCGACAACCCGCTCGAGCTCGGGCCCGATCGCGTGGTCAACGCGGTGGCGGCGATGGAGCGGCTCGCGCCGCCCTTCCTCATCGTCGACTTCGGCACCGCCACCACGTTCGACTGTGTGGACGCGTCGGGCGCCTATGTCGGCGGCGCCATCGCCCCGGGCCTCCAGATCTCGGCGGACGCGCTCTTCAGCAAGACCGCCCGCCTCCCGCGGGTCGACGTGCAGCGCCCCGAGCGCGCAATCGGAAGGAACACGACGGCGGCCATGCAGTCCGGCGTGTTCTGGGGCTACGTGAGCCTGGTCGACGGGCTCGCGCGCCGATGCAAGGAAGAGCTGGGCGGGGAGGTGCATTGCATCGCCACCGGCGGGCTCTCCAACCTGGTCGGGCGCGCGTGCAAGGAGATCGACGAGGTGGACGAACACCTCACCCTCCACGGTCTACGGTTGTGGTTCGAGCGAGGCGCCCCATGACCGAGATCCCCTGGGCCAAGCTTGGCATCCCCGAGAGCCTCCGCGCCGCCGTCGAGCCCGCGGCGCCGCGCTCCGTACGCCTCGCCGCGGCAAACGCCGCGCTCCCCGCTGCCCCCGAGGCGCTCCTCGGCATGCTCTACGTGCTCGCGTGCGGAGAGGACCCCGAGGTCGGCGGCATCGCGCTCGCGAGCCTGAAGTCGATGCCCGGCCTGCTCGACGCGCTCTCGCAGCGTACCCACGCGAAGGTGCTTGAGCTCATCGCGACCACGCGGCCCGATCGCGCGTTGGATGAGCGGATCATGTTCATTCGCGGCGCGAACGACCGCACCGCGACGCTGATCGCCAGCCGGGCGGACGAGGCGCTGTGCGACATCATCGCGGAGAACCACGAGCGCCTCCTGCTCACGCCGCAGGTGATCGTCGCGCTGCACCAGAACCCGCGGTGCGCAGAGGGCCCGCTCGAGCGCGCCATCGCGTTCATGCGGATGCAGCAGAGCCTTCCGGAGCTTCCCCCCTCGCGCACGGCCGCGGTGGGGGACGCTGCGCGGCCCCCGGAGGTCGGGCCGTCCGCCCAGAGCGGGCCGAAGCCCGAGGCGCCCGTCTTCGACCTCGAGGCGGAGATCGAGGCGGCGCTCTCCGGTCGGGCCTCGCCTCACCTCGAACAGAAGACGAGGCTCGACCTCTTCAATCTCGACGGGGTCGACGTCGGCAAGATCGGTCTCGAGGGCCTGGAGGGCTTCGTCTTCGACTTCAAGGACGACGACAACTTCAGCTTCGATCTCCTCGACGAAGGCGGGGAGACAGCCGAAGATCCGAACGTGAGGGCGAGCATCGAGAAGCGGATCGCCGCCATGAGCGTCGGCAAGAAGCTGAAGCTCGCCTACCTCGGCAACAAGTCGGTGCGAAGCATCCTCATTCGCGACCGCAACAAGCTCGTCTCGGTCGCGGTCGTGAAGAGCGGCCGGCTCACCGACGCGGAGGTGCTTTCCCACGCGGGCAACCGCAACCTTCCGGACGATGTGCTGCGCGAGATCGCGACGAATCGTGAGTGGACCCGAAAGTACCCGGTGAAGGTCGCCCTCGTGAACAACCCGAAGTGCCCGCCGAGCGTCGCGGTTTCGTTGGTCACGCACCTCCAGATCAAGGATCTCACGACCTTGTCGCGCAACCGGAACGTGTCGAGCGTCGTGTTCACCCTCGCCTCCAAGATGGCGAAGCAGAAGTCGAACTGAACATCTGTGTCGGGGGGCGGCGCGCTCCCCCTCCGGGACAGGGTGCAGACGGCGTGCTACGCGGGGAATCTGGGCGGCCATCGAGGCAACGTGCCAGCGCCCTCGCGTCGATCTCCATCATCCCGAGGTTCCCATCGAGACGGCCCCGACCGAACCGCTCGAGCGCGTTCTGGACTTCAACGACTCCGATCGTCTGCGCGAGCTGGCGGGGGAGCTCGGGAAGAACCTGCAGCTGATCGGGCGGCTCTCCGGGACGCGGGTGTCGCAACGGGGCGCCCAGGTGCGGGTTGTGGGCGCGGAGGGGGCGGTCGAGCTGGCGGTGCGCGTACTGGAGCAGCTCTACACGCTCGCTTCGACCGGCACCCCCATCACACCCGTCGACGTGGATCAGGCCGCGCGTCTCCTGCGCAGCGAGCCCGGGGCGAGGCTGCTCGACTATCGATCCGACGTGGTCATCACCGGCGCCCGCAAGCGCGCGATCTACCCGCGGACGCCGCGCCAGAAGGTGTACGTGCACTCGTTCGAGGAGAACGACGTGGTGTTCGGCGTCGGCCCCGCTGGCACGGGCAAGACCTACCTCGCCATGGCGGTGGCGGTCGCGGCGCTGCTCAAGGACGAGGTTCGCCGGATCGTCCTGTGTCGTCCCGCGGTGGAAGCGGGGGAGAAGCTCGGCTTCCTTCCTGGCGATCTGGCGGAGAAGGTGAACCCGTACCTTCGGCCCCTCTATGATGCTCTGTACGACATGGTCGACGAGGAGCGGGCCGCGAGGCTCATCCAGAAGGGGGTCATCGAGGTGGCGCCGCTCGCGTTCATGCGCGGCCGGACGCTCAACAACGCGTTCATCATCCTCGACGAGGCGCAGAACACCACGAGCGAGCAGATGAAGATGTTCCTGACCCGCCTCGGGAACGATTCGCGTGCGGCCATCACCGGGGACCTCTCCCAGGTCGATCTCCCGCATCACACGCGCTCGGGGCTCGTCGAGGCCCTCCGCATCGTCGAGGGGATCCCCGGCATCGGCATCATCCGCTTCCGCGACGACGACATCGTGCGCCACCCGCTGGTGGGCGAGATCGTGCGCGCCTACGATCGCGACGCCGCCCGGGTCGAGGACGTGCGGCCGGCCGCGCGGCCCGCGCCCGATTGGCGCGCACGACGTGGGCCCGGGCGGGATCGCTCCCGCGAGTTCGATCCGCAGCCGGGGGGGAGCGAGGGTGGCGAGTCGGCTTGACGCACTGAAGCTCGCGCTCGCGCCGGAAACCGTGCTTCGGCGTGCGCTCGCGTTCGTCGTCACCTGCGTGGCCTGCGCGGCGCTGCTCACCAATTTTTCCTCCAGCGGCAACCTCGACCTGCGCGAGGGGGACGTCGCTCCGCACGACGTCATCGCGCCGCACGCGTTCCCGTTCGTCAACGTCGGCGTCACGGCCGAGCGGCAGCGGCTGGCGGAGGCGCAGGTGCCCCCGGTGTTCGACGCCGACCTCACGCTCTCCAAGCGCATCGAGAACCGGGTCTCCCAGGCCTACGACATGGCTCGGCGGCGTTGGGAAGCCGCGACCTTGTCGGGGCCCCGCGGCGCGGCGCCGTCCTCCTCCGCCATGGCCGGCATCCTGGCCGACTTCACGTCCGCGCTCGAGCTCCCGATCCACCCCACGGATCTGGACGCCATCGCCGTCGCGGGCTTTTCCCCCCAGGTCGAGGAGCTCACGATCGAGCTGCTCGGCGTCGCGATGCGGCGCAACATCATCCAGGACCGTACGTCGCTGCCCGAGCCGCAGCGGCCGATCACCGTGGTGAACCTGTTCGGGGATGTGCGCGAGGAGTCGATCCTCGAGGACTACAGCCTCATCCGTACTCCGGACGAGGCGCGTCAGGCGGTGACGCTGCACGTGCTCGAGCGGTACGCGGCCGCGCGCGACGCAGCGGTGATCGCCGCCGCCGCCAACATCGCTCGGGCCGCCGTCCGCACGAACTTCAGCCACAACCCCGAGCTCACGGAGGAGCGAAAGGCGACGGCCCGCGCCGCGGTAGGGGCTGTCGAGGTCGAGGTCCGGAGGGGCACGCGCGTCGTCGCCACGGGGGACGTGCTCAGCGCCGCGCAGGAGCAGATGTTGACGGCGATGCACCGCGCGAACGCCCAGGCGGGCGGCCTCGGCGGCTTCATGAGCTGGTTGGCGTTCGTGGCGGCCGTCATCGGCGTCACGCTCGCCTTCGCGCAGTCCACCATCCGCAAGTTCGCCTCTCGTACCCGCGACCGCGAGGCGCTCGGCTTCGCGCTGCTGCTGGTGCTCGCGTTCGGTCGGCTCCTGTCGTCGACCGCGGCGCTCATCACCCTGCCGACGCTCGTGGATCCCGAGCTGCTCGCGCTCCTCGTGCCGGTGGCCGGCGGCGCCATGCTCGTCCGCATCCTGGTGAACAGCGAGAGCGCCCTGATCTGGTCCCTCGTGGCGTCGCTGCTCTCCGGCGTCCTCATGGACGCCTCGCCGCTGTTGATGGCCTGGTACGTCGTGACGGCGCTCGTGGCGACCACCGCCGTCGGCCCTGCGCGCGAGCGGCTCGTCGTCTTGCGGGCGGGACTCTGGTGTGGGCTCTCGGGGGCCGCATTCGCCCTGATCGTGGGAGCGCTGCGCGCGCAGGACCCGACGGGAGATGATCCGTTCACGCTCATGTCCGCGGTCACGGCATTCGTCGTGGCCCTCGGTGCGGGCCTGCTCAACGCGGTGCTCGCGCTCGGCATGGTCCCCGCCTTCGAGCTGTTCGGCTTCGTGACCGACTACAAGCTCCTCGAGCTCGCGAGCCTCAACCACCCGCTGCTGCGCCAGCTCATGCTCCGCGCGCCCGGCACCTACCATCACAGCGTGATCGTCGGCACTCTCTCCGAGGCCGCCTGCGAGACCATCGGCGCCAACGCGTTGCTCGCCCGCGTCGCCTGCTACTTCCACGACATCGGCAAGGGCCTCAAGCCGCAGTACTTCATCGAGAACCAGCGCGACACGGGCAACCGGCACGATCGCCTGTCACCCGAGGCTTCGGCGGCCGTCATCATCAACCACGTGCGCGAGGGCGGCGTGCTGGCGCTCCAGCACCAGCTGCCGCGACCGATCGTCGACAACATCTACATGCACCACGGCACGGGGCTCATCCAGTATTTCTACGCGCGGGCCAAGGAGAACGCGGGCGCCGACGAGGTCGTGGACGAGCGTATTTTCCGGTATCCGGGGCCGAAGCCGGACTCGCGCGAGGCCGGCATCATCATGCTGGCCGACAAGGTCGAGGCCGCCTGTCGCACGATCCGTGAGCCCAACGAAGAGCGCATCCGCGCGATGATCCAGCAGATCATCAACAGCGTCATGACCGACGGCCAGCTCGAGAACTGCCCGCTGACCCTCCGCGAGCTCTATCAGATCGCCGACACGTTCACGACGGTGCTGCTCGGCATCTACCACCACCGCATCGAGTACCCGGCCACGCGGGAGATCTCCTCCGGGAAGGGGCGTTTTGTCCCCATTCCGAAACAGGGCACCATCACCCTGGAGATCATGAACCCGCTCAAGTCCTCGCCCCCGCCCTTCGGCAGCCTCCTGGCCTCTCCGCCCGCGCCGCACGCCGACGACACTCCCCTCCCACGCCGCGTGGACGAGTCCTGAATGCCCGTTTCCGTGAGCAAGGAAGGGGTCAAGCACCCCCTCCGCCCCGTGTCCGCCGACGCCCGCGCCCTGCTCAAGCATCTCGGGATGCCGAAGGCGGAGCTGTCCATCCTGTTGTGTGACGATGCCTTCATCCGCGACCTGAACGCCCAGTGGCGTCAAAAGGACGAGCCGACCGACGTGCTGTCGTTCGCGATGGGGGAGGGCGAGGCCGCCGAGGTCAACCCGGATCTGCTCGGCGACATCGTGATCTCCGTGGAGACAGCCGCGCGCCAGGGCGCCGCGCTCGGGCTCACGCTCGACCAGGAGGTCCGCGTGCTCCTGGTGCACGGGCTCCTCCACCTCCTCGGCTACGACCACGTCGATCCAGCCGACGCGCCCGAGATGCAGGCCCGGGAGGCCGAGCTGCTCACCGTGCTCGGGGGCGGCACGGGGCTCGTGGATCGCGCCGCGGCCGCCGGGGTGGTTCAGGGCGACAGCGCGGGATAGGGCGCCCCCCATGGCCAGCATCGTCGATCTTCCCGCCCTCGCATCCTCCCTCCGTGAGCGCCTCGTGTCGCTCCGGGGGCATCTTTGACGTAGATGGGAAGCTCGAGCAGATCGCCGATATCGACCGTCAGGCCTCCATCCCCGAATTCTGGAACGACGCCGTCCGCGCGCGCGAGGTCCTGAAGAAGAAGACCCAGATGGAGAAGGGCGTGCGCCTTTTCCAGGAGTCGTGGGGCCGCCTCGAAGACGCCGAGACCTACCTGGAGCTCGCGGACGAGGCTGGGGATCCGAGCATCGCACAGGAGGCGAACGTTGCCCTGGAGCGGCTCGAGGGCGAGCTGCGCGCGATGGAGATCCGTCGCATGTTGGGGGAGGAGAGCGACGAGGCCGGAGCCATCCTCGAGGTCAACGCCGGCGCCGGCGGCACGGACGCCGCGGATTGGGCCGACATGCTCAAGCGCATGTACCTGCGCTGGGCCGACCGCATGGGGTTCAAGGTCAAGATCATCGACGAGCAGCTGCACGAAGAGGCGGGGATCCGCTCGTGCACGCTCGAGATCGAGGGCGATTACGCCTACGGCTACCTCAAGGGCGAGATCGGCGTACACCGCCTCGTCCGGATCAGCCCGTTCGACTCGAATGCGCGTCGGCACACCGCCTTCGCCTCGGTGGCCGCGTATCCGGACATCGAGGAGGACATCGAGGTGGTGATCCTGGAGAAGGACCTCCGGATCGACACCTTCCGCTCGGGCGGCCCGGGCGGGCAGAGCGTCAACACGACCGACTCCGCGGTGCGCATCGTGCACAACCCGACCGGGATCGTGGTCCAGTGCCAGAACGAGAAGTCGCAGCTCAAGAATCGCTCGACGGCGATGAAGATGCTTCGCGTCAAGCTCTACCAGCTGGAGCTCGAGCGGCGGCAGTCCGAGCGGGACCTGGTGAACGCGACGAAGAAGAAGATCGAGTGGGGAAGCCAGATCCGCAGCTACGTCCTCCAGCCGTACCGCCTCGTGAAGGACGTGCGTACCGGCATGGAGACGGGGGACACCGACTCGTTCCTCGACGGCCGCCTGCTCCCCTTCATGGAGCAGTACCTGGTCGCCCGCGCGAACGGCACGCTCGGAGAGGGCGGGTCAGCGGACGAGTAGGAGCGCTTCTCCCGAACGCTCCTGGGGCGCGGCTGCACGCGCGGCACGGCTCTTGCTCGGGCTATGGTTCGAGCCCCGGAGCCTCCATGTCGCGCCTTTTTTGTCTCGCCCCGTTCCTATGGATTCCCGGCTGCGGCCTCCTGCACTCGGGGGGCGTGGGCAGCACCGGCAGTGGCGCAGGGACTTGCGACGGCGAGAGCATGCTCTACACCTCCGCGGTCGACGTGGGCGAGCTCGTTCCCCGGGGCTGCCACTACCTGATCACCGCCGCCGACGCGGAGGAGACAGTGCGGTTGATCGTCGACTCCGTGGCGTTCGCCGACGTGGCGAGCGAAGGGTCGGCGTCGGCGGTCTACACCCTCCCTGACGCGGGCGTGCGGCTCGAGGTCGAGGTCGGCTGTCAGCTGAACGGCGAGTACTGCACGGATGACGTGAGCGCCACGCCGGGCGTCTTCGGTGTCTACGAGGCGACGGCCGGCACCCTGACGGTGAGCGCGACGCGGGACGAGGAGAGCTACACGGAGGAGGGGGGCTACGACGCGTACGCGACGGTGACGCTCGAGGGGGTGACGCTCGAAGACGACGACGGCAACGTCGTCACCATCGACGCCCTGACGTGGGAGGAGGTCCGCCTCTACACCCCGATGCTCGGATGAACGCCGTGACGCTTGCGATGCTGCTGCTCGTCGGTTGCTCGAGCCCGTCGCAGATCTTCAAGGAGGACATCGGCGACAGCGGGATGTCCTGTGGCTCGGGTTCAGAGGAGCCCCTGTCCAGCGGGTTCGCGGGGGGCCTCGATCCCGAAGGCTGCCGCTACACGGTCGCCGCCACCGACGCGAAGGGCACGGTTCAGCTCCTCCTCGACGTGCCGGCGTTCGCTGACGCCGCTGCCGGGAACCCCGTGTCCGTCGTGTACACGCTCCCTGACGACGTTGTCCGCCTCGAGGTCGACGTTGGGTGCGGCCTCTCCGCGGGCTGGTGCGGCGACGACGAGGCGAGTGGATTCGTGGCGCGGACGTACACCCCGACGTCCGGCTCCGTCTCGGTCGAGTCCACCCCCGATGGCGACGAGGCCGACGCTGTCGTCGTGTTCACCGACGTGAACCTCGTCGACGAGTATGGGGAGACGGCGATCGTCGACACCACCTGGGGCGTCCGGCTGTACGCGGCCGAGTAGGCGCCTTGCACCGGCGCCTGGTTCCATCGGACGGGGCGCCGCGTTAGACCGCGCCCGCCATGTACACCTTCGATCCCGAACGCCTCGAAAAGGTCCACGCGCTGGAAGCCGACGGCGTCCGCACGTACCCCTCCGCCTCGCCCGTTTCCCACACGTCGCTCGCCGTGCGCACCGCGGCCGAGGGCCAGCCGGACGACGCCCTGGTGGGCCTCGGTCGCTTCGTGCTCGCCGGGCGGCTCCTCTTCAAGAACGAGATGGGCAAGGCCGGGTTCGGCCGCCTGCTCGATCGTGACGGGCGCGTGCAGGTGTACGTGAAGAAGGACGAGGTGGGCGAGCCCGCGTTCGCCCTCTGGAAGAAGCTCGATCTCGGGGACATCGTGCACGTCGAAGGCACGCTGATGCGCACGCGCACGGGCGAGCTCACCGTCAAGGCCGAGTCGATCCGGCTCCTGACCAAGTGCATCGCGTCGTTGCCCGACAAGTTTCACGGCATCGCCGATCCCGAGCTGCGCCAGCGCCAGCGCTACCTCGACCTCTTCATGAACGACGAGACCCGCGAGACCTTCCAGCGTCGCTCGCGTATCGTTAGGTACATCCGGAACTTCTTCGAGGCGCGCGACTATCTCGAGGTCGAGACCCCGATGATGCACCCCATCCCCGGGGGGGCCACCGCGCGGCCGTTCGTCACGCATCACAACGCGCTCGACACCGAGCTTTTCCTGCGCATCGCGCCGGAGCTGTACCTCAAGCGCCTCGTGGTGGGCGGGTTCGAGCGCGTGTTCGAGATCAACCGGAACTTCCGGAACGAGGGCATCGACTCGACGCACAACCCCGAGTTCACGATGCTCGAGTGGTACCAGGCGCACGCCACCTGGCGGGACCTGGTCGACATGACCGAGGAGATGTTGGCCGGCTGCGCCCAGGCGGTGTGTGGCACGACCGAGATCACCTACCAGGGCCAGGCGATCTCGCTGGCCGCGCCCTTCCGGCGGGTTGGCTACGACGACCTCGTGGCCGAGGCCACCGGGCTCTCCATGGCGGAGATCCGCGACCCTTCCACCCTCCGCGCGTGGTGGATCGAGCGCCACGGGGACGACGGCAAGGTCCCGAGGACCATCGGGCGCCTCTGGGAGGCCGTGTTCGACGAGCACGTCGAGAAGGGGCTGATCCAGCCCACGTTCGTGACCCGGTTCCCCATCGAGATCTCGCCGCTCGCCCGCCGAAACGATCAAGAGCCCGACATCGCCGATCGGTTCGAGCTGTTCATCGCCGGGCGGGAGATCTCCAACGGCTTCACCGAGCTGAACGACCCGGTGGATCAAGCCGGCCGCTTCGAGGCGCAAGTGAAGAGCCGCACGGCCGGTGACCAGGAGGCCATGCATTTTGACGAGGACTACGTCCGCGCGCTCACCTTCGGCCTCCCGCCGACCGCGGGGGAGGGCCTCGGCATCGACCGCCTCGTCATGTTGCTGACAGACTCGGCCAGCATCCGCGACGTGATCCTGTTCCCGACGCTGCGGCCGCGCGCGTAGCGCGAGAGCCCTCGGTCCCGGTCACGAATTCCCTCCAATGCGCCCGGACGCCGAGGGCGCCCCCCTCGCTGCCCGCGCACCGGTTAGGCCCCGCCTCGCATGAACTTCCCCCTGCTCATCGCGTGGTCGCACCTTCGGTCGCGTCGTCAGGACGCGGGTGTGAGCATGATCGCCGTCCTCTCGGTGCTCGGCGTGACCCTCGGCGTGCAGATGCTGATCATCGTCCTCTCCGTCATGGCGGGCTTCGAGTTCGACCTGCGTGACAAGATCCTGGGCAGCAACGCGCATCTCGTGGTGCTCGAGTACGGCGGCCCCATCGAGGATCCGGCGATGGTCGTGCAGAAGGTGCAGGCGGTGGATGGCGTCGTCGCCGCGGCGCCGTTCGTCTACACGGAGGTCATGCTCCGCAGCGCCTACGCGACCTCGGGCGGGATCCTCAAGGGCATCGATCCGGTGCAGACCCCCAGGGTCACCGATGTCGCGAGCGACATCAAGGTCGGCCCGGGGGGCATGTTGGCCACCCTCGAAGACAAGCAGGCCGTGCTGGCCGGGCTCGGAAAGCCGGCGGTCGCCATCGCCCAGGACGTGACCGACACCGAAGATCTCCCGGGCATGCTGCTCGGCGAGGGCCTCGCGGACCAGCTCAAGGTCTACCCCGGGGATCGCGTGTGGGTCATCAACCCCATCGGCGGCGGCGCCGGACCGTTCGGGGTTCCCATCCCCATCACGAAGACCTTCCGGGTGGCCGGCATCTTCTACACGGGCATGTACGAGTACGACACGAAGTGGAGCTACGTCACGATTCCCGACGCTCAAGCGTTCTTGTCGCTCGACGGCGTCGTGACCGGCGTGGAAGCGCGCGTCGAGATGGATCGCCTGTACGACGTGGGGCTGGTGAGCAAGGCCATCGAGGAGGCGCTGACCTACCCCTACTTCACCAAGAACTGGCTCCAGATGAACTCGGCCCTCTTCTCCGCGCTGAAGCTGGAGAAATATGTGATGGGCCTCATCCTCGCGCAGATCATCACGGTCGCGGCGGTCGGCATCGTCACCAACCTCATCGTGATGGTGATCACGCGCGCTCGCGAGATCTCCATCCTCAAGGCCATGGGTGCGAGCCGCTCGGCGATCCAGCTGATCTTCGTGCTGGAGGGCGTGATCGTCGGGGTCGTTGGTACATGCCTAGGGACGATTCTTGGGTTAGCTGGCTGCGCCGCCCTCGATCGCTACCAGTTCCCTCTGGACACCAACGTGTACTACCTCGACTCGCTGCCAGTGGTGGTAGAGCCCGCCACAGTGGTAACCGTCGTCGTGGGGGCCCTCGTCACCTGCTTCCTCGCGACGTTGTACCCCGCCTTCCGCGCCGCTTCGATCGATCCGGTCGAAGGGCTGCGGTACGAGTGATGGGAGTCGCGATCGAGATCCGTGGGTTGAGTCGCCACTTCCAGAAGGGAGGGCAACGCATCGACGTGCTCCGCGGCGCGGACCTCGACCTCGCGCCGGGGGACAGCGTGGCGCTTCTCGGGCAGTCGGGCTCCGGGAAGTCGACCTTCCTCCACATCCTCGGCGCGCTCGAGCCGCCCTCCGCGGGAGAAGTCAAGGTGGACGGTCGTGCGCTCCACAGCCGCCCGCTCAAGGAGATCGACGCCTACCGCAACCGCCAGGTGGGCTTCGTGTTCCAATTCCACCACCTCCTGCCGGACCACTCGGCGGTCGACAACGTCGCGATGCCGGCGATCATCGGCGGCATGCCGTCGCAAGATGCGCGCGCGCGGGCCCGGACGCGCCTCGCCCAGGTCGGCCTCGGCCATCGGCTCACGCACAAGCCCGGGGAGCTCTCGGGCGGCGAGCAGCAGCGCGTCGCGCTCGCGCGGGCGCTCCTCCTGGAGCCGGGCCTCCTCCTGGCGGACGAGCCGACCGGCAACCTCGACCCTTCGACCGCGGCCGATGTCCTCGATCTCCTGCTCGATCTCAACCGCGACCGCCGCGCCACCCTCGTGGTGGTGACCCACTCCGCCGAGCTGGCGGCCCGGTTCCCGCGTCGCCTGCGCCTCGTCGATGGGCGCTTTCAGGAGGCTGCGTGAGCTTCTCGCTGCTCGCTGCGCTCCTCGTGCCCGCGGTGTACGCGCAGGCCCCAGCGGACGCCCCCGCGGAGGCCCCTGCGCCCGCCGTTGGGACCGTCTCCGAGGTCCGGGTGACCGGCCTGCGCCGCGTCGAAGAGGCGGCGCTGCTCGACGTGGTGCGCCTGCGCCCGGGGGAGCCACTCGAAGAGTGGAAGATCCAGCGCGACATCCGCTCCATCTGGAGCACGGGCTTCGTGGACGATGTGGTCGTGCGCACGGTCCCCGGGCCGGACGGGTCGGTGCTCGTCCGCTTCGACGTGCACGAGAAGCCCGCGGTGCGCGAGGTCAAGATCGTCGGCGCCAAGAAGATCAAGGAAGACGACATCAAGGAGGCCGTCGACATCGAGCCGTTCACGGTCCCGAGCGACGCCCGGATCGCCCAGAACGTGAAGGCGGTGAAGGACAAGTACCTCGAGAAGGGGTTCTTCCTCGCCGAGGTCGAGCCCGTGATCACGCCGGTCGGGGACGATCTGGTCGAGCTCACCTTCAAGATCACCGAGGGCCGCAAGGTCATCGTCCAGACGATCGACGTGACCGGGAACGACGCGGTCCCCGACGCCAAGCTCAAGAAGTTCATGCAGACCAAGGCGGGCGGGATCCTGCCGTGGCTCACGAGCTCGGGCACGTTCATCCAGGAAGCGCTGGACAACGACGTGTTCATCCTCCGGTCCGTGTACCTCGAGGAGGGCTACGTCGATGCCCAGGTCGACCAGCCAAAGGTCTTCCTCTCGCCCGACAAGCGCTACATCTACGTCACGATCCACGTCAACGAGGGCCCCCGCTACCGCCTCGGCAAGGTGACGGTCGAGGGGGACTTCGTCCCCGAAGAGGGCCTGACGGACGGCGCGGTGCGCGCCCTCATCGAGGGCAAGGACCTCAAGGACGTTCAGGACGCGTTCGAGCGCGACAAGGCCGCCGGCAAGACCATCGGCCCCGACTGGACGCCGAACGTGAAGCGTCGTGCGCTCGATTTTCGCCCGAGCAACCAGCCGCTCCGCACGGGTGACTGGTTCAAGCTCACGACGCTCCAGAACACGATGGCTCGCATCACGGACCTCTACGGGGACCAGGGCTACGCCTTCGCCAACGCGACGCCGATGCCCCAGCCGGACGCCGACGCCAAGGTGGTCGACGTCGTGATCGCGGTGCAGCGCGGCGAGAAGATGAAGGTCGGCCGGATCAACATCACCGGGAACGACCCCACCTTCGACAAGGTGGTGCGTCGCGAGGTGCCGATCAACGAGGGCGAGATCTACCGCGGGAGCGCCGTGCGGGAGTCGCGCGAGCGGCTGGAGCGCCTCGGCTTCTTCGAGACCGTCGAGATCTCGACCCCCCGCGCAGAGGAGCCCGAGGCCCTCGACTTGAACATCAACGTGACGGAGCGGCCTACCGGCAGCTTCTCCGTGGGCGCGGGCTACGGCAGCGCCGACAGCTTCCTGCTCACCGCGAACATCCAGAAGTCGAACTTCCTGGGGCTCGGCTGGATCGTGAGCCTCGCGGGCAACATCTCCGCGCGCACGAAGCAAGGCAACATCAGCTTCTTCGACCCGCACTTCCTCGACACGCAATGGACCTTGCGGGTCGACGGCTTCTACAACCAACGGCAGTACATCGAGGACGAGTACCAGCGCGGCGGGAGCGTCTCGGTCGGGCGCTACCTCGACGAGCGGGACGACATCCGCGTGGCGTTGGACTACACGCTCGAGGACGTGGGGCTCCTCTCCCTCGACGAGTACAAGGAGCGCCTGTTCGGCGGGCAGCTCTATCGGAACGGAATCACCAGCTCGCTCGGGGTTTCGCTCGATATCGACAAGCGAAACAACCGCATCAACGCGACCCGGGGCTTCAAGGCCTCGCTCTCCACCGAGCTCGCGGGCGGGTTCCGCCTCAACGACAAGGAAGTGCTCTCGCTCTTCGGAGGAGACTTCAACTTCTGGGAGACCAAGGCGAACTTCCGCTTCTACCAGCCCGTCATCGCCAAGAACGACTGGCTCGTGTTCAAGTACAACGGGAGCTTCGGCCACATCCAGTCCACCGACGGGACGATCATCCCGTACATCCACCGCTATCGCGCGGGCGGCATCCTCTCCGTGCGCGGCTACGAGCCCTACTCGCTCGGCCCCGCCATCCGGGCCACGGGTTTCAAGGACTACAACGTGCCGCGTGACACCGTCGACGGTTCGGACGATCCCTCGTCGGCCGACGATCGGCTCGTGGTTGGCGGCGTGAACACGTGGATCAACAACTTCGAGCTCGAGTCGCCGATCATCAAGTCGGCGGGGATCTCCGTGGTCGCGTTCTTCGACGCCGGAAACACCTTCGGCGATCCCTGGGGCGAGGGCCCCATCAACCCGCTCGACCTGCGCTTCGCGTACGGGTTCGGCGTCCGTTGGTTCAGCCCGATCGGGCCGCTCCGCTTCGAGTACGGCTTCCCGATCAACCCGCGTGAGGACGAGCGCAAGGCCGTCTTCGACTTCACCATCGGCTCATCCTTCTAAGGGGGCGTAGATGCTCGCTCGTCTTCTCTCGATTTTCACGCTCGTCTTCGCGCTGTCCTTTGCCTTCGCGGGCTCGGCCTTCGCGCAGACCAAGATCGCCACCGTCGACTTCCAGAAGGCCTTGGACAACGTCTCCGAGGGCACCGCCGCGAAGGCACGCCTCGAGGGGATGTTCGCCGAGAAGAAGGTGGCGCTCGACAAGATGCGCTCCCAGCTCGAAGCGCAGCAGAAGGACCTGGAAAAGCAGTCCGTGATCCTCTCCGACGCGGCCAAGAAGCAGAAGGAGGAGGAGTTCTACCAGGCCCAGATGCAGTTCCAACAGGCCTACCAACGGTCTGAAGGGGACATGCAGCAGGCCTACATGGGCGCGATGGAGACCCTCATCGAGAAGATGAAGAAGCTCTCCCAGACCATCGCGACCGAGAAGGGCTTCACGATCGTCATCGAGGTCAACGAGGGGGGCGTCATCTACGCCTCGCCCACCATCGACATGACCCCCGAGCTGATCACCCGGTACAATGCGGCCAATCCGGCCAAGGCCCCGTCCAGCACCACGCCCAAGAAGTAGGCGTGACCGGGCGTACGGTCGCGGAGCTCGCCGCCTCGGTCGGGGGCACGGTCGAGGGAGACGCGACACGTGCGATCCGCGGGGTGCGTGGGCTCGAGGACGCCGGCCCGGAGGACGTGAGCTTCCTCGCCAACCGTCGCTACGCGCGGCGGATGGCGGAGACGCGCGCCGGCTGTGTCCTCGTGGGCCCGAAGGACAAGGCGCACGACCGCACGGTCATCCGGTGCGCCGATCCCTACCTCGCGTTCGCGCAGGTGCTCCGGGTCTTCGTGCCGGAGGCGCGCCCGGCGGCGGGCGTGCACCCGATGGCGGTGGTCGAGGGCTCGGCGGAGGGGGCGACGGTCATGGCGTTCGCCTACGTCGGCCCGGGCGCGATGGTGGGGGAGGGGTCCGTGCTCTACCCGGGCGCATACGTCGGCGCGGGCGCGTCGGTCGGGCGTGGGTGCACGCTGATGGCCGGCAGCGTGGTCGCGGACGGGTGCCAGCTCGGCGACCGCGTTTGGCTCAACCCGGGGGTGGTCGTCGGCGGCGAGGGCTTCGGCTTCGTTCCCACCGCCTCCGGCCACGTCAAGATCCCCCAGACCGGCCGCGCGGTCATCGGGGACGACGTGGAGATTGGCGCCAACTCCTGCGTCGATCGGGCCGCCATGGGCGAAACCGTGGTGCAGCGCGGCGCCAAGCTCGACAACCTCGTGCAGATCGGACATGGCGCCACCGTGGGCCCCGATTGCCTCCTGGTCTCCTACGCGGGCGTGGCCGGCTCGACCCGCCTCGGCCGCGGCGTCGTGTTGGCGGCGCGCGCGGGCGTGCTCGGCCACCTCGACGTGGGGGACGGCGTGGTGCTCGGCGCCGATGCGCTCCTCACCGAGGATGCCGCGGCGGGCGAGCGCCGCTCGGGAGTCCCCGCCATCGACCACCGTCGCTGGCTCCGCGTCGCCGCCTCCCTGCCGGAGCTCCCCGAGCTCCTCGTCACCGTGCGCCGTCTCGAAGCCGAGATCGCGCGGCTGAAGCTCGCCGCGCCCGAGCCCGCCGCGCTCAAGGAGAAAGAATGAACATCCACGAGATCATGAAGGTGCTCCCGCACCGCTACCCCTTCCTGATGATCGACCGCGTGCTCGAGTGCGACCCCGGCGTGCGGGTGGTGGCGCTCAAGAACGTCACGATCAACGAGCCCTGCTTCATGGGCCACTTCCCGGGGATGCCCGTGTTTCCTGGGGTGCTCATCGTCGAAGCGATGGCCCAGGCGTGCGGGATCGTCGCGATGACCGCCCACCCGGAGATGGGCAACAAGGTGGTCTACCTTGCCGCTCTGGACGGGTTCCGCTTCCGCAAGCCGGTGATCCCGGGGGACTCGCTTCGCATCACGGTCGAGAAGCTCGCCGAGAAGCGGTCCATCTGGAAGTTCTCCGCGCGCGTCGAGGTGGAGGGCAAGCTGGTCGCGGAGGGAGAGGTCATGGCGACCGTGGTGGATCCGCCCGGAGCATAGGTCAGGTCAGGGCGGGAGTGGCCGCCACGGCATCTTGCATGTTGCACACGACGCGATGGGGGCCCCCTTCGTGCGTGACGTCCCGATCGAGGACCACCCAGCCGCGCGAACGGGCGGTCTCCGGGTCGTGCGGGAGCATCGCCGCGTGCAGGCGCGTCACCGGGACCCAGAACGGCGGGTACTTGAACCGCGCCACGTCGAGCACGAGCGCGAGATCCTTCTCCGGGTGCCAGCCGCCGATGGGGGAGTAGTGACCGGCGCCGGTCTGGTCGAGCGCCGAGCGCGCGAACGACACGATGACCGCGGGGCCGCCCGCGCCCGCCGCCCGGAGGTCCTCCCGGAGCGGCTCCACGCCGAGCTCGTCGGCGTACCGCACCCCGGCGGTTGCGCCATTGCAGCGGGCGAGGCACCCGAAACGGGGGAGAGTGAGACCCCGCGTCCGCACGACGTCGAGCGGATCGCAGCAGTCGAGAAGCTCCTCCGCGTACCAGCGCCACGCACCCTTCCACGGGCGCGCGGGGTCGATCGACAGCGCGTTGAGCACCACCACCAGCGAACCGAGCGCGCAGAACGCGGGCTCCGCCTGGGTGTGGAAGTGCTCGGCGAGCGGAAACCACCCTTCCATCCCGCCCAAGGCGAGGGCCTCCCGGAAGAGGGCCCGCCCTTCGGGGGAGGCGAACGCGGTGAGCCCCTCGGGGAGCTCCCGGCGGTAGAACGTCGGAGCTGGGTCCGCATTCGTCACCGCAGCTTCCCCTCGACGAACGGCACCTCGATCACCTTGTCGTGGTTGATCGGGCCGTGTCCGAAGTAGCCCTTCTCCCCGAAGAGCTCACCGTGGTCGGCCGTGATGGTGATCCACGTGTTGTCGGGGACGATGTCGTAGAGCTCCTCGACCGCGCGGTCGACCCACTTCACCGCGTCGACCTGGCGCTGGTGGAGCTCCTTCATCTTCGCGTCGTCGAAGAACTTCGGCGCCTCTTCCTGGTGGAGGAGGTTCCCGGCCCGCACGTGATCGTCGAGGTGTTTGAACACGCCGTTGACCCCGGAGATGCGCGGCCACTCGTTCTCCGGCTCGTCCGGAGTCGCGTACGGGTAGTGGGTCTCCCCCGTGTTGAGCACGAAGAAGCTCGGTCGCTCCTCGTAGAACCGCATGCGGCGGATCATCCGCGTCACGTCGTTGTGGTGGTCCATCAACGCGTAGTCGTCGAACCCGTGGTTGATCGGCGTGGTCGGGTTCAGCACGGGCATCGAGACGTACATGTTCGTGCGGAAGCCCACCGACTGCAGGTAGGAGGGAAGCCAGAGCTTGGGCACCATCTTCGCGAACGACAGGTCGGGAAAGTTCAACCGGTCCTTGAACCGGAGGAAGTCGTCTTTGTAGTACTCGGACGCATAGACGTTCGCGGGCGACACGTGGGGGAGCAGCCCGATGAGCAGGTTGTAGTGCGAGGGGGCGGTCCAGGTGGCGTAGGTCCACCGCTTCTGGATCGGACCCAGCTTCGTCATCATCTTCGGCTTCGCTCGGACGAAGCTATCGAATCGGCACGAGTCGAGGATCAGGATCACGTAGTTGGAGGCCCCGGGCGGAGGCTCGGGTCGCAGCGACGCCGGATCCGGGACCACGAGCGAGGTGGGGGGGGGCACGAGATCCGCGCCGGGATCGAAGATCTGCGGGCGCCGCGCGGCGCTGCGAAGTCGGGAGAAGAGGGACACACCTGCGCATAACCGGGGGTCGGGTGGCAGGCGCACCCGCCGTGGACGCGGTAAGGTGGCGGCCGGAGCGACCATGGCCATCCATCCAACCGCCCTCGTGGACGCCGGCGCCGAGCTCGGGATCGACGTCGAGATCGACGCTTATGCCATCGTTCGGGCCGGCGTAGTCCTGCATGACGGCGTGCGGATCGGCCCCCATGCCGTCGTCACCGGGCCTACGGTCATCGGCTCCGGCACGCGGATCTTTCCGTTCGCGAGCATCGGCGAGGACGCCCAGGATCTCAAGTACCGGGGGGAGCACTCCCAGCTGCTCATCGGCGAGCGCAACATCTTCCGCGAGAACGTGACCGTCAACCGCGGCACGGCCGGCGGCGGCGGCATCACCCGCATCGGCAGCGACAACCTGTTCATGGCCGGCAGCCACGTCGCGCACGACAGCTCCGTCGGCAACCATTGCGTGTTCGCCAACTGCGCGGCGATCGCTGGCCACGTCACCATCCACGACCGCGCCATCCTCGGCGGGTTCGCGGGGGTGCACCAACATTCACGCGTGGGCCGCTGCGCGATGGTCGGCGCCGCCGCGATGGCCGCGCAGGACGTGCCCCCGTTCACGATCGCGCAGGGCGACCGCGCCCGCCTGTTCGGGCTCAACATCGTCGGGCTGCGACGCGCCGGGTTCAAGCTCGAGGTGCTCCAGGCGCTCAAGGCTGCCTACCGCGAGCTGTTCCACCAGGGCATGCCGATGCGCATCGCCCTGGAGCAGGTTCGCGAGGTGTATGCGGACGTGCCCGAGGTGATGGAGCTCGTCGAGTTCTGCGAGACCAGCCAGCGCGGGATCTGCCGCTCGGCGGGGGCCGAACAACCGGCGGAGTAGGCAGTGTCGCAACAACCGCTATCGGCGACGCCGATGCGCGTCGCGCTCTACGGGCACGGACACATGGGGCGGCTGTACGCCCGCCACCTCGCCGGGCACGACCTCGTCGTGGTCGACCCCGCGTTGGGGCTCCACGGTGACATCGACGGGATCGACGCCGCCGTCATCGCCACGCCCACCGCCACCCACGCCGCCGTCGCGCTGCCGCTGCTCGAGCGTGGCATTCCGTGCCTCGTCGAGAAGCCCCTCGCCGCCACGCTCCATGAGGCGCGCGCGCTGGCGGGCCATCCGCACCTGATGGTCGGCCATATCGAGCGCTTCAACCCGGCCTATTGCGCGATCGCCGGGGTTGACGCGCGGTTCGTCGTCGCCGAACGTGTCGGCCGGTTCACGCCGCGCGGCACCGACGTGGACGTGATCCTCGACCTGATGATCCACGACCTCGACCTGTTCCTGCACCTCAGCGGGGAGGACGTGGTCGAAGTGCGTGCAAACGGCGTCGCTGTCGCGACGGATGGATTCGACCTGGCGCAGGCGCGCGTGGAGACGGTGTCGGGGCGCGTCGGCACCTTCACCGCGTCGAGGCTCGCACGGCAGCCGGCGCGCAAGCTGAGGGTGTTTGCCACGGGCGAGTATTGGAGCGTCGACCTGCGAGAGCGGCAGGTGACCCGGGTCGTGTACGAGGCCGGGGAGCTGGTGCAGGTGCAGGTGCCGCTGCCGGTGCAGGACGCCCTCGGGGCCGAGGTCGGGGCGTTCCTGGCGGCGGTTCGGGGGGAGCGCCCCTACCCGGTGAGCGGGGTCGATGGCTTGCGGGCGCTCGAGCTGGCGTGGCGCATCCGGGAGGCGATCCGCGGGTGAAGCGCATCCTCGTCAGCGCACAGGAGGCCTCCGGCGATCGGCTCGGTGCCGAGCTGATCCTGGCGATGCGCGCGCGCGCGGATGGGGAACAGCTCGAGGTGAGCGGGCTCGTCGGCCCGCTCCTCCTGAAGGCCGGCGCGGTTCCGCTCCCGGACAGCCTGCCGATGAACCCCGTCATGGGCCTCGTGGAGGTGTTGAAGCACCTCGGCGAGCTGCGCCACAACACGGTCGCGATGGCGCGGGCGATCGACGCGCGGCCCGATGTGCTCGTCGTCATCGACGCGCCCGACTTCAACCTCCCACTGGCGCGCGCGGCGAAGGCAAAGGGCGTGCCCGTCGTGGGGTTGGTGAGCCCGCAGCTCTGGGCGTGGCGCTCGGGGCGCGCCCAGGACATCGCGCGCTCGCTGGATCTGCTCCTGTGCCTCTTCCCCTTCGAACCCGCGTACTACACCCCCCATGGGCTCGACGCGCGCTGGATCGGCCACCCCGCCATCGACCGGGTCCGGCCCTCGGCCCGAGAGCCCGGCGTGGTCGCCCTGTTTCCGGGGTCGCGCCGCTCCGAGATCAAGCGCCTGCTCAACCCCTTCCTCGCGGCGGTGGCGGGGCTCGGCGCGCGAGAGGTGCTCCTACCGCTCGCCGCGTCGCTCTCGGCGGCCGACCTCGGCCCGCTCCCGGCCAACGTGCGCCTGTGCACATCTGAGGAGGCCCTCTCTCGGGCCGATCGCGCGCTCACCAAGTCGGGGACCAGCACCTTGGAGATCGCGCTCGCCGGGATCCCGATGGTGGTCGCCCACCGCGTCCACCCGCTCACGTACTGGATCGGGCGGCTGCTCGTACGCGGAGTGCAGCACCTCTCCCTGCCGAACATCCTGCTCGGTCGAGAGGCGGTTCGGGAGCATGTGCAGTACTTTACGCCCGAACAGCTCACGGCGGACCTGAGGGCGGCTGCGCCGCCTCCGACCGAGGAGCTCGCTGCCCTGCTCGGCGCGCCGGGCGTGGCGGATCGGGCGGCGGCGGCCGTGCTGGCGCTGGTGGGAATCCCGCCGGGGGACGCCCCGCGGAGCCCGCTTAGTGGATCGCCGAGCTCGGGTTGATCTTCTCGGACAGGTGCAGGTAGAAGCGCTTGAGCCACGCGCCGACCTCTTCGAGGTTGGTCTTGTCGCTCGACTTCGTGAGGGCCATGCGGCCGCGCTTCAGCGCCTGCTCCAGCTCGGACACGTCGGTCTTGTGGAGCACCGCCCCTTGCTCGCGCAGGAAGGTCTCCAGGGTGACCAGGTGGCGCTCCACCTGGAAGCGGAGCTCCTTCATGGCGGTGGCGGCTTCCTGGTCACGCTCGTAGTTGGCGGCCTCCTCGCGGAGCTGCTCGACTTCGAGCTTCGACAGGCCGGTGGGCGCCTGGATCGTGATGTTGCCGTGCGCGCCGCCGCGCGTGTCGCGGGCGCTCACGTTGACGATTCCGTTCGCGTCGATGCCGAACTTGACCTCGATCCGCGGGGCGCCTCGGGGCGCGGGTTCGATGCCGCACAGCTCGAACTCGCCCAGGCTCGTGTTGTCCGTCGCCAGGGCGTTTTCACCTTGAAGGACGTGGATCTTCACCGTGCGTTGGTTCTCGACGACGGTCGACACGAGCTGAACCCGCTGGGCCGGGATGACCGTGTTCTTCGGGATGAGCTTGGCGAACTTTCGCCCTTCGACTTCGATGCCGAGGGACAGGCTCGTCACGTCGAGCAGCGTGACGGACTTCACCTCGCCCTCGAGGATCCCCGCCTGGATGGCGGCGCCGATCGCCACCACCTCGTCGGGATTGAAGGCCTGGTTGAGCGGCCTGCGGAAAAAATCGCGGACGAGCTCCTTCACGCGGGGGATTCGGCTGCTGCCGCCCACCATCACGATCTCGTCGATGTCCTCGACGTTGAGTCGCGCGTCCGCGAGCGCGCGCTTGCACTCCTCGATGGTCTTCTCGAACAAGGGGAGCGCCATCGTCTCGAACTGGGCGCGGGTGAGCGTGCACTGGAGGTGTAGCGGCCCGTCCTGCGTCGCGGTGAGGAACGGCAGCTGCACCTCGGTGTCGAGCGCCGCCGAGAGCTCGAGCTTGGCGCGCTCGGCCGCGTCGCGCATGCGCTGACGCACGACCTTGTCGCCGGAGATGTCGAACCCGTGCTCACGCCGGAACTGTTCGAGCAGCCAGTCCATGATCAGCTTGTCGATGTCTCCGCCGCCGAGCGCGTTGTTGCCGCGTGTGGCGCGGACCTCGCCCAGGTCGCGATCGATCTGCACGATGGAGATGTCGAAGGTACCGCCGCCGAAGTCGAACACGGCGATCGTGGAGGACTTACGACGATCGTGCAGGTAGGCGAGCGCCGCCGCGGTGGGCTCGTTGATGATGCGGAGCACGTTGAGACCGGCGATGGTCCCCGCGTCCTTCGTGGCCTGGCGCTGGCGGTCGTTGAAGTGGGCCGGGACCGTGATGATCGCCTCGGTCACAGCCTCGCCAAGAAAGTCCTCAGCCGAGCGCTTCAACTTCTGAAGGATCATGGCCGAGATTTCGGGTGGCGTGTAGGTGCGCCCCCCGACTTCGAAGCCGCACTCCGAGTTCTTTTCTTCGGTGACCTTGTAGTTCACGAGGGGGAGGTCCTTCCCCGCCTCCCGGAAGCGCTTCCCCATGAAGCGCTTCACGGAGTGGATCGTCGCGTCGGGGTTGATGAGCATCTGCCGCTTGGCGATGTCACCGACGAAACGTTCGCCGCCCTTCGAAAAGCCCACGACCGAAGGGGTGATGCGCCCGCCCTCTTCGTTGATGATCACGCGCGGCTCGTTGCGATCCATGTACGCGCAGACCGAGTTGGTCGTGCCCAGGTCGATGCCGATGATTTTACCCATTCAGTAGCTGCTCACGACCGGTGCGGGGAGGGGCGTAGGTAGCGTAGACGGCGCGGCTCGACGCGTCAACGTGGTCCCGGTTCGCCGGGGAGGCACGCGGGAGGGTGCCCCGGGCGGGGGTCGAACCCGCATGCCCGTGAGGGCCAGGGATTTTAAGTCCCCCGTGTCTGCCATTCCACCACCGGGGCCAGCTGGGGGTCTAACGCGTCGCGCGGAAGGCCGTGCGCCAGCCTCGCCACGTCCACATGGAACCCTCTTTGTACCCCAGAGCACGTCGGCGCGATTTTGTTGCGGATTGGGCCAGGGCCCCGCTCAGGGAGCGAGGGCGGCGCGGAGCGCGGGCGCGTCGAGCGCGCCGTCGAAGCGGGCACGGATGGCGCCACCGGGATCGAGGACGAGGGTGACAGGGATGATGTCGGGCCAGTCCGGTACCGCCCGGGAGAGGAGGCCGGAGGCATCGTCGGTATCCAGGTTGAACGCCGGTAGCCCGCCCCCCTCCGCCGAGAGGAAACGGAGGACGGACGCGCTGCTCCCTCGGCTCTCCACGTTCACCAGCGCGAAGCGAACGTCAGGATGTTCGCCGGCGACGGCGCGGAACACGTCCATCTCGCGCACGCAGGGGCCGCACCAGGTGGCCCAGAAGTTGACCACCATCCGCGCCTGGCCCGGGTTGGCGAGGAGCGCCGCCAGGCCGGCTTCATCCAGCGACGCCAGGGTGCCGGGGGAGGCGACGGGATCGACGTTGAGCGCCGGGAGCGGGCTGGAGGGCAGGGCGCTCTGGGGGCGTGCGCAGGCCAGCAGGAGGAGGAGGAGCACGCCGTTGTCGTACCTCGCGCGCATCCCGCGGGCTATGGCCGTTGCGGAGGCTGGCGTTGCTCCTGCTGTGGTTGGGATCCTGCGCGCTGCGCGCGACGGTGGGCCCGTCCGAGCGGGATCGCGCACTCGCGGAGGCGGACGCGCGCTGGGAGGCTCGCGCTGAGCCGGGCAACCTCGACGCGGCGATGGACCTCTGGTTGGGGAGCCTCTCGCTCGCGCCGGACGATCCGGAGCTGCTCGCGCGCCTCGCCCGGGGCGAATGGACCCGCGGCCAGCTCGAGCCCGGGCAGGCCCACCTGGAGAACGGGCAGGAGTACGGGTATCGCTGCCTCCTGGGCTGGCCCGCGTTCGCCGCTCGCCTCGATGTGTCCGGCTACGAGCTCACGCCCGAGGCCGCGGCCGAGCTGCCGGCGGAGGCCGGGGCGTGCCTGTTGTGGACGATCATGAACGGGCTCGGCCAGGTGGAGCGCCGCGGGCCCGGGGCGGCCCTGGAGCTCGACGCCCTCGCGGCCCTGCTCGACCGGCTCGGCGAGGTCGGCGGCGATGCGGAGCTGGGGTTCCGGAGCTGGGCGCAGGCCAAGCTGTTGTTGCTTCGGGGTGCCCCGGACACGCAGGAGGTCCGGCGGCTGTTGGGGGCCGCGATCGCCGAATCACCGGACGTGCTGCTCTTTCGCGTAGAGCTCGCGGTGGCGCTCCCGGATGCGCGCAACCAGGCGCTCGACGGCTTTGCCCCGCCAGCGCCCGACGCCTGGGCGCTGGAGAACGCGGCCTGGAAGGGGCAGGTGCCCGGAGGCTCGGTGGAAGGACCGAGGTAGGCGAGGCCGCGGACAGAACCGCAACCGACCGAACCCCAAAAACACGAAAGCCCACGCGGGTGCGTGGGTGTTCGTGGCTCGATCCGATGCCGGCATGGGTAGCCGGCAGCGGACTACGCGGCGGTCGGCCCCTTCATGATGGGCTTGCGCGCAGCGCGGCGAGCGGCCTTACGGCGGCGCTTCTCTGCGAGGCGCTGCTTGAGGCGACGCTTCTCCCCCGGCTTGAGGTAGAAACTGTTCTTCTTGATGTCCTTGCGGATTCCCTCACGCTCCACCTTGCGGCGGAAGCGGCGGAGGGCTTTCTCGAAGGGCTCGTTGTCGCGGACGGTGACGATAACCAAGGGTTCGCTCCAATATCTCAATGCGCGGCGGCGATTATCCCATGCCCCGCCGGCGCGCAACTAGAACGTGATGCCTACTGAGCCGCCACCGTAGGGGAGGAAGCCGTGGACGCCGCCTTCGAGCCGGATGCTCGCGCGGTCGGAGATGCTGAAGCGGGGGCCGATGTTCACGTCGAGGTAGGGGAGGACCGGGGGCGTCTCGATGATGCCGTCGTTCGCACAGCCCATCTCCTGACGCTGGTAGGCGGTCGTCGGCGCGGGTCCGCAGGCCCCGTCGACGTTGTTGTTGTTGCCCTCCGGATCGGCCGGGTCCTCGCCGGGCTGCCACTCGTTCATGTTCCCGATCTTGATGGCGCCGCCGATCCCCGCCCCGAAGAGGAAGGAGAACCAGTTGTTCGCCTTGATCTCGTAGGCGTAGTTGGCGCCGATCATCACGAGCCCGAGCTGGTCGGGCTCCATCCACGAGCCGTCGTCGTGGTCGGGCGGCTCCTCCTTGTCGTCCCAGTACCCGGCCTCGATGAGGGGGTTCAGGTACTCGACGTAGAAGATGCCGTTCGCCTTTTCGTCCTTGATGACGAACTCGATGCCGAGCGCGTAGGCGCTGACGTGCGGGCGATCGGGGAGGAGGTCCCCCTCTTCGTTGTTGCGGAAGTAGCCCATGTCGAGGATGGAGTCGGGCAGGTCCATGTAGCGCCCGCGGAAGCCCACCTCCATCAAGAACTTGCGCTTGCGCGGCGTCGCTTCCGGCATGTCGACCGGAGGGGCGGTCTCGGTGGAGGGCGCCGTGGGGGGCACCTCGGACGACTCGGGCGTGCTTGAAGCAGGCGGAGCGTCCTCTTCGGCGAGAGCGGGGGTGACCAGGGCCAACAACGAGGCGTACAACATTTCGCGACCTTGACAGAGGGGACGTTCAGCGGCATGGTCCCCGACGGGCAGCACGATGTCAACGTTCTGGACATCTACTCGGGCGCTCCTCGTAACCCTCCCGGTGGCGCTGCACGGCGGCTGCACGGTACACGTCGGCGTGATGCCGGCCTCGGGTGCATGGGCCGTAGGCGACGTTTCGGCCGCGGTGGCCGAGCCGGACGCGGAGACCTGGGTGAGGGAAGCGGTGACGACCGCGCTCGCATCCCGGCACGCGCTCGACCCCGCCGGGCCCGCGATCCGGGTGTCGATCACCGAGGCGGCGTGGTCGCCCGCGCGGCGCTCGGGGGATGTGCTCCTCTACGACGCTCGGCTCACCCTGCGCATGGAGGCGGGGGGGCGCGTCGTCACGCGAACTCGAGCATGGACGGCGGTCGATCCGGGGGACGCCGCCGGCGCACGGGCGCTGAGGGAGCAGACCCTGCGGATGCTGGCCCGAGCCGCGACGGAAGATGGCGTGACCTGGTTGCTCGCGCCCGCGGCAAAGGCGACCGACGCTGGGCTATGACGCCGCCGCCATCCAGCGAGCCCGCGCCCATGAACCCCAGCCCATGAACCCGCGCCCATGAACCCCCTCGCCGCCGTCACGGCCTCCCTCGCCAGCCCGCCTCCCGTCTACGTCCTCGTCGGGCCCGAGGCGCTCCTCGTACGTCAGGCCGAAGAAGAGGTGCGTGTCGCCATCGCGAGCGGCCCGGTCGCGGCGTTCAACCACGCCGTGTTCACCGCGGGGGAAGACGGCGCGCTCGCCTTCCGCGACGTGGCGGCCACCGCCCCGATGATGGCCGCGCGGCGGTTGGTCGTCATCCGGCAGGTGCAGGACGCGAACGCCGCCCTGCTCGAGTCCGTGCTGGCCTACGTGGGCGCGCCCTGCCCGACCACCGTGCTCGTGCTGACCGGGGAGAAGTTCCCCGGGGCGAGCGGCGGGGTCGATCGCGGCCTCCGCATCCTGAACGCGGCCAAGAAGGTGGGGCTGGTCCTCAAGCTCGACGGCGAGGGGGTCGACGCCGCGGCGTTCGCCGCCACGCGGGTCAAGGAGCGGGGCGCACGCATCGAGCGCGACGCCGCCGCGCTGCTGGTCGAGTTCGTGGGCGGAGAGCTCTCGCTGGTCGCGGCCGACGCGGAGAAGTGCGCCGACTTCGTGGGGCAGGGGGGCGTCGTCACCCGCGCGGTCGTCGAAGAGGTGTGCGCATCCACGGCCGAGGCGGACGTGTGGGCGCTCACCGACGCCATCGTGTCCCGGGACCCCGACCGTGGCCTCGCGACGCTCCATCGCCTGCTCGAAGACGGCGAGGCGCCCCACAAGCTGCTCGCCTCGGTCGCCTGGCAGCTACGCCAGGTGCTCGCGCTCCAGGACGCGGTTCGACGCGGGCTCTCGGAACGGGAGGCCAACATTCGCATGCCGCCGCAGAAGCTGCGGATGATCCGCGAGGTCGTGGCGAAGCGGCCGGTCTCGCCGTCCGCGCTCCTGGAGGAGCTCGCGGCCGTCAACCGGGGGATGAACTCGTCCCGCGCGGGCGATCGGCGCATCTTCGAGGCCTTCGTCCTGCGGCTCGTGCAGAAGTAGCGCCGTGGTGCTCGGCGCCCGCCCGGGCGCCCCTGACCAGGCGGACCGAGGCGTCCGGCGGAAGCTTGGTGCAAGCGGGTCAAGGCAAAAACACCACCAGCGCCCCACGACCGAAGTCGAGGAGCGTTGCACGGCGCGGGAGCGCCGGGTGCGCGTCGCGAGGACCCCGCTCCGTCCGTGGACGGAGCGGACGCCTACTCGGCGGCGGTCGGCTTGAGGGCGTTGACCGCCTTGGCCAGACGGCTGATGCGACGAGCGGCGTTGCGGGGGTGGATGACACCCTTCTGCGCGAGCTTGTGCAAAAGCGAAACGGTCGAGGGCAGATCGGCCGTGGCGGCGGTGGCATCGCCACTGCCCACGAGCGACTTGAGCGCCTTGACCTTGCTGCGCATACGGGAACGATAGGCCCGGTTCCGCTCGTTGGCGGCCTGGCTGGTGCGGATGCGCTTGATCGCGTCCTTGTGATGAGCCACGGGAATCTCCAAGTTCTGGGGGCGGCCAACTATCTCGGGGCGAGTCGTTGTCAAGGCGGGGGCGATCCGGTAGAAACAACAGCCTTCGCGCCCCATCCCCCGGGGCCCTCCGTCCTCCCACATCCCCCCTGTACATGCACGCCCTTCAGGCTCCCCACCTGTCGAGCGCGGCCCGCGTCGCCGATCCCCCGGTCCATATCGGGGTGTACGACGGGCCCCTCGAGCTGTTGCTTTTCCTGGTCCGCCGGGAAGGTGTGGACGTGCGCGACATTCCCGTCGCCCGAATCTGCACCGCGTACCTGTCCTACCTCGACCTCGCCGACGAGATCGACGTCGATCAGGCAGGCGACTACCTGGTGATGGCGGCCACGTTGTGCCAGCTCAAGGCACGTGAGCTGCTGCCCCGCGCGGCGGAGTCCAAGGAGGAAGAGGAGGAGATCGATCCTCGCGAGGCCCTGGCGCGACGGCTCCTGGAGTACGAGCGGTTCCGCGACGCGGCGCAGGAGCTCGGGAAGCGCGAGCGCCTCGACCGTGACGTGTTCGCCCGGCCCGCCGAGCCCCCCGCGCCCGACGAGCAGCACATCGATCCGGGGACAGACGCCTTCGGCCTGCTCCGCGTGTTCTACGCGGTCGCCGAGCGGGCCGCTCGGCCCCCCCACGAGCATCGCGTGGTTCGCGAGCGCTTCTCCTTCGCGGACACCGTGCGCTGGATCCTTGGCCGGCTGCCGCCCGGGGAGGAGACGCTCCTCTCCGAGCTCCTGATGGAGGTGACCACGCGCTCGCGCCGGATCTTCACCTTCCTCGGCGTGCTCGAGATGGCGCGGCTGCAGCTCGTCGACGTGGTCCAGGCCATCCACCTCGGCGCCGTGCGGGTCACCGGGAAGATCAGCCTCGCGGACGCCGACCTCTCCGCGCTCCCGATCGAAGAGACCGACGACGAGCCGATGGCCGAGCGTGGCAGTGTCTGACCACGACGACGAGGACAATGTCGTCGCCTTCCGGCCGCTCGCGATCGAGCGCCCCCCCGCGCCCGAGGGAGAAGCGGAGGGGGAGGGGGGCCCGCCGCCGCCCGAGCTGCTCGTGCCTACGGTGGAGGCGTGCCTCTTCGCCGCGGCGGGCATCGTGACGGTCGCGCAGCTCGCCGCAGCGCTCAAGCTGGACACGGGCCTCATCGAGAGCGCCCTCGAGGCCCTCGGAGAGCGTCTGCGACGCACCGGATCGGGCGTCCGCCTCGCCCCCGTCGGGGACGGCTGGCAGCTCCGCACCGAGGCCCGCCTCGCGCCGTGGGTCGCCGCCATCCGCGGAGGAAAGCCCGCCAAGCTCTCTCGCGCCGCCCTCGAGACGCTCGCGGTGGTCGCGTTCCGCCAGCCCGTGTCGAAGGGAATCGTGGACGACCTCCGCGGCGTCGACTGCGGCGGCGTGCTCCGGATGCTGCTCGACCGAGGGCTGCTCAAGATCGTGGGCCGCTCCGACGACCCGGGGCGGCCGCTCACCTACGGGACCACCCCCGCGTTCCTCGAGCTCTTCGGGATGCGCAGCCTGGCCGATCTGCCTACGCTGAAGGACCTTCGCGTACTCCGCGATGACGACACGCCCGATGGAGGGGTGGTGCCGTTTCCGGAGGGGGGGACGGACGGGAGCGGGCCAGGGCCGGCCTGACGGCAGGATACGGGCCCCGCTCGCCCCGATTGCCCCGTTTGAAGGCTCGCCGCGGACGCACAATCGCGTTAGCCGCCGAATTCTGGAAGAACGAAACGTGCCCGTCGTGAGACGCGCTTGGGAGTCAGCATGGAAGAGCAAGATGGAAAGCGGCGCCTCGCAAAAGTGATGGCGGAGCGCGGGATCGCGAGCCGGCGGGAAGCCGAGCGGATGATCGAGGAAGGCAAGGTAGAGGTGAACGGCGTGGTCGTCTCCCACCCCGGCCACCCGGTCGACGCCGAGAAGGACCGCATCAAGGTGGACGGGAAGTACGTCGTGCGCACGCCCGCGCACAAGGTCTACTTCCTCCTCTACAAGCCGAAGGGCTACATCACCGGTCGCGACGATCCGGGCGGTCGTACGTCGGTGCTCGAGCTCCTGGGGGACGTGTCGGATCGCGTCGAGCCCGTGGGCCGGCTCGACATCAACACCGAGGGCGCGCTGCTCCTCACGAATGACGGGCCGCTGGCCCACAAGCTGACCCACCCGAGCACCGGGGTGCCGAAGCGCTACCTCGCGAAGGTGTGGAAGACCCCCTCGGAACGCACGATCCAGCGCATCCAGGACGGCGTCATGCTCGAGGACGGCAAGACCGCTCCCTGCAAGGCGCGCGTGATCGAGAGCACCGACACGGGCAACACCTGGGTCGAGATCACGGTGACCGAGGGCAAGAACCGCCTCGTCCGCCGGCTGCTGGCCGAGGTGGGGCATCCGGTCAGCAAGCTGCGCCGCGAGTCGTTCGCGACGATCAGCATCCGCGGGCTCGAGCGCGGCGAGTTCCGCTCGTTGACCTTCGAGGAGGTCGCGCGCCTGCGGGACCTCGCGAACGGCGTCGCGGCGTCCGCGGTGGGTCGCAAGACCCGTGGGCGCAAGATCGGCTTCGCGAAGCCGGACGAGGAGTGGATGCGCAAGCGCCTTGACAGGTCGAGCCGGAAGGTTAACAGGCAGGCACCGCCGCGGGGTGGAGCAGCCAGGTAGCTCGTCGGGCTCATAACCCGAAGGTCGTCGGTTCAAATCCGGCCCCCGCAACCAACTTGAAGCCGGGCCTCTGCAAGTCAGAGGCCCGGTAACTTGACAGAGCGGTCATCTCTCACTTGTGAGGGATGGGTACAAACGATGTCGCGATGAACGATGTCGTCGTAAAAGAAGTGTCGCGGGGTGGAGCAGCCAGGTAGCTCGTCGGGCTCATAACCCGAAGGTCGTCGGTTCAAATCCGGCCCCCGCAACCACTTCTTTCTACGAACCTTGAAGCCGGCCTTTCGCGAAAGCGAGAAGCCGGCTTCGGTGTTTTTCGTGCTCCCGTTTCGGGCTGCCCGCGCGGCGCAGCGGCAGTACGGCGCAGTCGCGCTACGGCCCAGCGACGCTACGCCGCGGTGGCCCTACGCCGCGGTGGCCCTACGGCTGAGTGGCTCACCCGCAGCGGCTTACTCCGCCCACCGGCCCCCACCAAGCCCAATGTCGTTGCGGCTGCCATCCAAGTCGTTCCAGCTCGCGTCGGGGTAGCCGGCGTTGACGAGCGGGCTCGAGGCATCGATAGAGAGGTCCTCCGGGAACGAGGCGAAGCCGGGGTCCGCCGTGACCGCGCTGGCCGACGTGAGGCCGCAGGTGTTCGCCGTGTTGCCCCAGAACGCGTTGTGGCTGGCGGTGTGGGCGAGGTCGGAGGTGATGCCACACGCCCCGTTCAGGAAGACGTTCGACACCATCCAGCTGCCCGTACTGTTCGCGAGCAGCGCCAGGCCGGCCTCAGCGCCCCAGAACACGCTGTTGCCGATGTAGACGCTCATGTACTCGAAGCGCGCGCCCTCCACGCCCCCGCCGATCGCGGAGTTGTAGATGTAGGCGCGCTCGGACGGCGTGTCCTCCTCGTCGTACGCATAGATCCCCGCGATCCCGCCCTCGATGCGCGAGCGCTTGACCTGGAGCTCGCCATGGTACGAGTACAGGCCGTACCCCGCGGCGCACGTGAGCTCGTTGTCCAGGAGCAACGTGGCGTTGTGCTGCCAGATCGCGTAGTCGCCCGCGCCGCAATCCGCGCGGAGGCGCGTCGCGCTGAACGAGCCGCCGTCGGTGAGGATGGCCTCGCCCCCCGCGATGATCTCGTTGTCCTCGAACACCACGTCCACCATGTCGACCCAGCCGACGATCAGGTGGGCGACCGCGAGGCTCTCGCCGTTCCCGGCAAACACGACGTCTTCGAGCTCGAGGGACGCGTAGTAGACCTCGAGGGCGGAGCCCCCCGCGGGATCGTAGCCGTCTTCGATGGAGACGCCGGCGAGCCGGGTGCCGTCGCTCTCGGCGTCCTCGACGTCGACGACCGTCCCGCCGTAATCCCCGTCGATCACGGTGTGGGCCGAGCCCTCGATCCCGAAGATGTCGAGGTACTTGGAGATGTAGTTGATCCGTTCGTGGTATTCGCAGGGCGCGAGGCCGATGCGATCGCCCGAGGTGGCGGCATCGATCGCCGCTTGGATCGTCGTGAAGTCGCCGCCCCCGTTACAGTCCACGAGCCAGTCGTAGTCGGGGAAGCTCGGCTTGGTGCCGGTGTCATCGGGGCCCGTGTCATCCGGAACGTCGGTGTCGTCCGTGTCATCGGTGTCCGTGTCATCGACGGTGTCGGTGTCATCTGGCCCGCTATCATCGGGCCCTGTGTCGTCGATGCTGTCGACAGGCTTCTCCCCCAGCTCGATCCCCGAGCCGTCACAGGCGAGGAGCCACAGGGGCAGCAAGGCGAGGGGGGACAGAGAGAGGCGGCTCACCAGCCACCCCCGATGGAGAGCGGGCCGCCGTACACGCCGATGTCGTTTCGCGAGCCATCGACATCCTCGTAGTCGAGCTCATCGGGCCCAGCGTCGATCGCGGGGCTCACGGTGTCGAGCGAGTAGTCTCCCGAGCGAGCGTCGGTGAACATCGGGTCGACTCCGAGGTTGTCGTTGGTTCCCACCGGATCCACCAGCAGCCCGCAGGCGTTGACGCCATTGCCCCAGAAGACGTTGTTACGGATGGTGAAGTCGTTCGTGTCGGCGGTGACGGCGCATGCGGCGTCGGTGACGACGCTCCCCTCGATGATCGTCGCGAGGTAGACTTGGGAGAAGGTGACGCTTCCGACGATGACGCTGTTGCGGATCACCATCGATCCGTAGGTCGCGCTGACGTTGCCGCCGACCACCGAGTTGGAGATGGTCACGTAGTCGTCGTAGTGGTCGTCCTCGGAGAGGACGGTGACCCCGCCCTCCGTCACGCTGCGCTGGATGCGCCCCACTGCGTGTTCCCATTGGCTGGCGACGCCCCCGGCGCAATTGATCTGGGCGCGATCGAGGATGCCGGAGCCGTGTCCCAGGTAGACCCCCGTGCTCGCGCTGTCGCAATCGAGCACGAGGTCCGATGCGACGAGCCCGCCGCGGGACATGTAGATCGCGATGCCGTAGCTGGGGGTGTTTCCGATCAGGGTGACACCGGCGAGCTCCACGTCCGCGCTCGCTCCGTAGATGGTGGTGAACCCGCGGTTGTCCTCGAGCACTACGTCGACCAGGCGCAGGGAGGCGAAGTCGACCGAGACGGCGGCCTCGCTCCGGCTTCCTCCGTTGGTGACCGTGAACCCCTCGAGCGTGGTGCCCGTGCCCTCCCCGAGGACCGCCCGGACGCCCGCGCCGCCCCCGCCCGCGTTCAGGATGGTGTCGGCCGAACCCGCGGTGGAGACGATCCGCAGGGCCTTGCCGTCGAAATCGACCCCCTCCATGTAGGTGCACGGGGCCACGTGGATGAGATCCCCGCTCTCGGCGGCGGCGATGGCCTCCGCCAGCGTGTCGAAGTCCCCACCGCCCTCGCAGTCCACCAGGGCGTCCGGGACGTCCGAGTCGGCGGCGGCCGAGCGCGGCCCCGAGAGCCCGTCGGATTCGGACGAGGAGGGCTCGACCGGCGACACCGGCGAACCACAGGCGGTCAACACGAGGAGGAGGGAGCGCATGCTCCTTTGTAGACCAGAACGCGGTGCCCAGGGAACGGAATTTGGCAGTCTCGCGTAAGTATCTCTGCCGCGAGGAGCGGCTCGAACGCTACACCGGCTCGAGGACCCGCGCCGGTCGCTTCGCGGCGAGCGCCCGCCCGCGCCCTTCGAGCTCGATCGCATCGTGCGCGCAGAAAATCCGCACCTCGTCGCCGTGGTGGCGGGCCAGCTCCCGCAGCCGTGCCTGGTTGGCGAGGCGCAGGTCGTGGTCGACCTCCATGAGCGACTGCCAGGCCGCGAGGCCGGGGGTGCACGTCGGGGTCGTGGGGTCGAGCTCCTCGCGATAGAAATAGGCGTCCCCCGCATGGAGAAGCCACCGATCGCGCCCTTTCACGGCGACTCCCGCGTGCCCCGCGGTGTGCCCCGGGAGCGGAACCATCAGGATCTCGGGCGGGAGCCCCTCCAGCGCCCGCACCGCCGGAAAGCCGAACCACGGCTCACCCTCGGGGTGGTAGGTGCGCCATCGCACGGGATCTTCCCACTGGTGGGGGCGGTAGCGCCCGCGCGCGACCAGCCCCCCGCGGTGGCGCGCGGCGTCGAGCTCGTCGGCCATGACGTGCACGGTCGCGTCCGGGAAGTCCTCGATCCCGCCGGCGTGCTCGAAGTCCAGGTGGGTGAGGATGATGTGGCGGACGTCGGACGCGCGGTACCCCCTCGCGTGCAGCCGCGCGAGGGCGGTCTCCCCGACGTCGAGGAGCGGGCGCAAGAGGGTCGTCAGGGGGCGGGACAGGCGTGGATGCGGCTCGGCGACATCCTCGGTGCCGAAGCCCGTGTCGACGAGGACGAGCCCGTCATCCGTCTCCACCAGCAGGCAGTGGCACACCAGCCGCGCGGTGAGCCCCCCGGACACGCCGTCCACGAAGCCGCCGCCCCATGGACACATCGTGCCGCAGTTCAGGTGATGGATGTCGAACATGGTGGCCCCCCGGGAGCAAACCCGGCGCAGGAGGGGGAACATCCGGCTGGGGCCTCCGCTGGGGCATCGCGACCGTCGCTTCCCGTCCGCGAGACCGGCCGGTGTATAGTGGCACCCCGTCTGGAGGTGAGGCATGCGCCCATCCGTGCTCGTTCTCCTCCTCGCCGGCTGCACCCCCGATGGCGGCCTCAAGGTCTACAACACGCCGCCCGACGTCTCTCTGACGTCTCCGGCGGACGGATCGAGCTTCGCCGAGGGCGTCGAAGTCCTGTTCGCGGCGTCGGTGCACGACAACCAACAGGGGATCTCCGATCTCGAATTGGTCTGGAACCTGGATGACGGCTCGGAGCTCGTCGGCGAACAGACGTTCACGGACGCGGGCGTCCTGTTCGTGGCGCGCGACCTCCCCGCCGGAGACCGCATCGTGACCCTCCTCGCGCTCGACGACAAGTCCGAGAGCGGGGAGGACAGCGTCGACATCCACATCGTCCCGGACCTGGCGCCCACGGTCTCGTTCCTGGCGCCGCTCGAGGGAGAGGTCGTGGCGGCCGAGGATCGCCTGCGTGTCGAGGTGCGGGCGGCAGATGCCGACGAGGGGGATCTCTCCGCCCTCTCGCTCGTCTGGAGCGGCGCCGCGGTGTCCGACGCGCCCGCGAGCGCCGACTCCTCGGGCTCGGCGGCCTTCTACATCGAGTCCCTGACGCCCGGTGACCAGGAGATCGGGGTCACGGTGACGGACTCCCTCGGCGCAACCGGCTCGGCCCTCGTCGCCTTCGAGGCCGTGCTCGCCGACGCGGATCTCGACGGCCACCGCGACACCGCCTGGGGGGGCGACGACTGTGATGACGGCGATGCCGCCGTGCATCCGGACGCCGCCGAGGTCTGCAACGGCCTCGACGACGACTGCGACGGGGCGATCGACGAGGAAGGCGCCGTCGACGCGCCGACCTGGTACGCGGATCTCGACGTCGATGGATTCGGAGACCCCGCCGGGACGTGGGACGCGTGCGAGGCCCCGGAGGGCTACGTCGCGGACGATACGGACTGCGACGATACCGACGGCGCCGTGTTTCCCGACGCGGAGGAGACGTGCGACGGGGTCGACCAGGACTGTGACGGCGGCGTCGACGAGGAGGACGCCACCGGCGAGCCGACGTGGTACTCGGACGTGGACGGAGACGGCTTCGGGGATCCCGGGGCGCCCGTGCAGGCGTGCGATCTCCCGGCCGGGTCGGTGGCCGACGCGACGGACTGTGACGACACGGACAGCCGCACGTTTCCGGGCGCCACCGAGGTGTGCGACGGCGAGGACGACGACTGTGACGGCACGGTGGACGAGGACGACGCGGCGGACGCGCCGACCTGGTACGTGGACGCGGACGGGGACGGCTTCGGTGGCCCCACGACGACCCGCGCGTGCGTCCAACCGACGGGCACCTATTCCACGTCCGACGACTGTGACGACGGGGACAGCGGCGTGTCTCCCGGGTCCACGGAGCGGTGCGACGGCGAGGACGACGACTGCGACGGCACGGTGGACGACGACGACGCGGCGGACGCGCCCACCTGGTACGTCGACGCCGACGGCGACAATTGGGGCGAGCCCTCCCTGACGGCGGTGGCGTGCGCCGCGCCCTCGGGGTTCGTGGCGTACGACACCGACTGTGACGACGGGGACGCCGCGTTCCACCCCGGCGCGGCCGAGACGGGCTGCGCGGATCCAAATGACTACAACTGTGATGGGGCCGTCGGGTACACCGATGGCGACGGAGACGGCTGGGCCGCGTGCGAAGAGTGCGACGACCTGCTCGTGGACGTCAACCCCGGCGCCACCGAAGTGTGCAACGAGGGTGACGACGACTGTGACGGCGCCATCGACGAGCCCGACGCCGCCGACGCGCTGATTTGGTACGCGGACACCGACGGGGACGAGTTCGGAGACCGCGGGTCGACCACCCCGGCGTGCGAGGAGCCCGCCGGCTACGTCGCGGACGACTCGGACTGCGATGACGGCGACACCACCGAGAATCCGGCGGCTTCCGAGCGTTGTGACGGAGACGACGACGACTGCGACGGAGCGGTGGACGAGGACGACGCGGTGGACGCCCCCACCTGGTACGCCGACACCGACGGGGACACGTACGGGAACGCGACCGTCACCGATGTCGAATGCTCCGCTCCGTCGGGCTACGTCGCCTCGTTCGACGACTGCGACGACACCCGCGCCGCGACCTACCCGGGCGCCCCGGAGTATTGCAATACCCGCGACGACGACTGTGACGGAGCGATCGACGAGGACAGCGCGGTCGACGCCACGACCTGGTATTCGGACGCCGACGGCGACACCTACGGGAGCGCGGCGGTCACCGACATCGAGTGTACGGTCCCGGCGGGCTACGTGTCGGATTCGACGGACTGTGATGACGCCCGGTCAACCTCCCATCCGACCGCCACCGAGTACTGCAACACCCGCGACGACGACTGTGACGGCGTCGTCGACGAGGACGGCGCCGACGGTGCCACCTGGTACGCGGACGCCGACGCCGACGGACACGGGGACGCCTACGTCACCACCGCCGCGTGTTCGGCCCCCTCCGGGTACGTGGCCCTGTTCGACGACTGTGATGACACCGACCGCGATACCAACCCGGCCGCGGCCGAGTATTGTGATGGCGAGGACGACGATTGCGACGGCACGGTAGACGAGGACGACGCCGCGGACGCCTCGAACTGGTACCTCGACAACGACGATGACGCGTTCGGGCAGACGGGCGTGTACATCGTCGCCTGCGACGAGCCCGAGGGTTACACCGCCGAATCGGGGGACTGCGACGACACCGACGCGTACGCGTCTCCCTTCGCGGACGAATATTGTGACGGAGACGATGACAACTGCGACGGCACGGTCGACGAGGACGCCGCAGTCGACGCGACGACCTGGTACGCCGATTCCGACGCGGACACGTACGGAGACCCGGGCCTAAGCGACGTCGCCTGCTACCTCCCGTCCGGGTACGTGGCCGACGCGACGGACTGTGACGACACGTCCGCGGCCATCTCACCCGCCGATCCCGAGGTGTGCGACCCGTCCGATACGGACGAGGACTGTGACGGCGTCGCGGACGACGAAGACGCCAGCGCATCCGCCGCGACGAAGAGCACCTTCTATGCGGATTCAGACGGTGACGGATACGCAGGTGTCACGACGTCCCTCCGGTGCGATGCGAGCTCGACCCACCTCGCCACCTCGACCGATTGCAACGACAGTTCGGCCGCGATCAGCCCCGCCGCCGCCGAGGTGTGTGACGCGCTCGACGTCGATGAGGATTGCGACGGCGCCGCGGACGGCGAGGGGTCCGGCGGTTGCACCACGTTCTACGAGGACGCCGATGGGGACGGGTACGGGGACCCCGCGTTCGCTTGCCTCTGCTCCTCCGCGGGGACCTTTACCGCCACCAATGATGACGACTGCGATGACACCGACGCGGACGTGAACCCCGGCGAGGAGGAGTCGGTCAACGGGCTCGACGACGATTGCGACGGGGTGACGGACGAGCCGGGGCTCGAATGGCCGATGGACGATGTGTACGAGGTCACCGCCCTTCCGCTGTACCACGCCACCAACACGACCTACGCGCACCGCTATCTGTCCGGCGGTTCCGATGTGGATGGGGACGGCTTCGAGGAGATCGTGCACGTCTACGGCACCACGAGCGGGCTCGTGATCCGAGAGCAGCGCAGCGTCGCCGTCTCGTCCAGCACGCTCTACTCCATCACCTCCACGACCTACGGGCTCAACGCGGTGGCGGTGGTGGGCGACCAGGACGGGGATGGGAAGCGGGACATCCTCACCGCCGCGACCTCGATGTCGACCTACGGGCGGGCCTACCTGCTCCAGGCCGACAGCCTCTCCTCGGCCAACGTCACGACGGTGGCGTCCACCACGTTCACGGCGACCTCGTCCAGCCCCTTGTTCGGGCTCGAGCTGGCCGACGCGGGGGACGTGTACGCGGACGGTACCGGCGACCTCCTCATCTCCGCGCTCGGATCGACCACCGTGACCCCCAAGGTGTTCCTCTACGACGGCCCCACCGCCTCGGGGAGCGTGGCGACCAGCAGCGCCGCGGCCACCTTCGTCGGGTCGATCGGCGAGGGCCTCGGGTACGCGGTCGACGGGGGCGGGGACCTCGACGGCGACGGCACGCCGGACATCGTGATCGGCGCGTACGCGGCCGCGTCCTCGGCCGGAAAGGTGTACGTGCAGGACGGCGCCTCCGCGGTCGGCACGATCACCGCCGGCACGGGCTCCGAGGCGGTCCTCACCGGGCAGGCCGGCGGCGACTACGCGGGCTTCTCCCTCGATCTGGCCCCCGACCTGAACGGGGATGGCTACGACGACCTCCTCGTCGGCGCCTACGGGTACTCGACCGCCGGGCGCGCCTACATCGTGCTCGGGCCCGTCACGAGCGGCTCGCTCGCCAGCGCGGACGTGATCATCGACGATGGCGGCACGTCGGTGAGCTCGTTCGGGGTCGCGGTCGACGCGCTCGGCGACATCGACGACGACGGCCGAGAGGACGTGGGCGTGCTCGGGACGGGCGGGTACGGCGCGCTCTACCTGTACGGGTGGGACGGCTCGGGCACCTGGTACCCCGAGGACGCCTTCGCGGGCTTCGAGGGACGCTGGGACTGGGACGTCACCGAGTTCGCGCCCGCCGGGGACCTCGACGCGGACGGCATCGACGACATGCTCGTGCTCTCTTCCTACGCGTTCGCGGCGACCAATCCGTACCGGTTGCACACGGTGCACGCGAACCTCCGACGCCTGAACACGAACGGGGGTGACACCGCGGTGACCGTCACCTCCGAGGCCGGCAACCCCGGGCTCGGTGTCGACGTGAGCACCGCCGGGGACTTCAACGCGGACGGCTACGCCGACATGATCGTGGGTGCCGAGTCCGCCGGGGGTGACGAGGGCGGGGACGGCGGCGCCTACCTGTACCTCGGCCCCTTCGACGAGTCCGAGACCACCCGGAGCGCCGACGGCCTCTTCGTCGGCGAGTCCTACCGCGATTACATCGGCTCGGCCGTGGCGGGCGGGGCCGACTTCGACGGGGACATCTACGACGACCTGCTCCTCGGCGGCCCCCAGCAGGACACCACGGCCGGCACGAATGCGGGCGCCGTGTACCTCTTCGCGGGAGCCGCCGTCGGGTACTCGGCCGCGACCCCGGCGGCGGATGCCACGTTCTACGGAGCCGCCCGGGCCGGCGACCAATTCGGGTACCGGATCGAGGTCCTCGGCGACATGGACGGAGACACGTACGACGAGTTCGTCGCCGGGGCGCCCTACAACGACCAGGACGGCACGGACGGCGGGCGCGCCTACCTCTACGCCGCGCCGTTCTCCGCGAGCGGCGAGGTCGCGGTCGCAACCTTCACGGCAGAGGCCGCCGGCGACAACCTAGGCATGGCCGTCGGCGGCGGCGGGGACGTCAACGGGGACGACTTCCCCGACGTGATGCTCGGGGCGCCCAACAATGACGACGCGGCGCTGAGCGCGGGCGCGGCCTACCTGTTCACGTCGATGCCCTCGGGGAGCACGCCGGCCTCGACGGCCGACGCGATCCTCCGCGGCGCGGATCGGCAGGACTACGCGGGTACCTCGGTCGCGATCGTCGGGGACGTGAACGGGGACGGCTACGACGACTACGCGGTCGGAGCGCCGAGCGGCGCGGGCTACGTCTATGTGTTCCACGGCGCCGCGGTGGATCGCGGCGAGGTCTCCGTGGCGACGGCGGACTGGCAGCTCGACGAGGTGCTGTTCGACGGCAGCGGGACCGAGGTGACGGCGGCGGGGGACATCAACAACGACGGCCTCGCGGACCTCCTCTTCAGTGGATCCCTCGCCAGCGCCGGCATGGCGGCGATCCACGGCCCCCTCGAGAACCGCACGCCGTTCTACTTCAACGCGGGAGGCGTCCCGCCGACACGCTTCGGGGTCGGCGGGATCGGCGACCAGGATGGGGACGGGTACGACGACTTCGCGGTGGGCTCCTCGACGGACAACTCGAGTGGCACGGTCTGGGTCGAGAACGGGCGGTAGCCGGTGCCCGACGGGATCCGGCATCGGCCGTCGGAAGCGCTTTGCGAGCGGCCGCGGGTGCCGCTACCATAGGGGCCACTTCGGAGCCCCCATGTCCCGCATGCTCGCCCTCTTGCCCCTCCTCGCCGCGTGCGTCGAGACGGTGGTTCCCGACAAGGAAGAGGAGGAGGAGATCGTGCTCGCTCCGTTGGGGGAGCCGTACACGGTCATCTACGCATCCACGGCCCCCGACTACCTGCGCGACACCTGTGAGATCGGCGTGGACCTCTACGAGGTCGGCTCGGACACGCCCGTGGCATCCCAGTCCGTGCATGCGCGGGGAGGGGAGTGGACCGGGCTCGCGATCACCGAGGCGGTCCAGTACACCGCCGAGGCGACCTGGGACGAATGCACCACGGTCGCCTCGACCGGAACGGGCTCGTTCACCTCGGGCGCCTTCTCGGGCGCCCCCGGTGACCTCTTCCTGTTCCGCTACGACGGGGTGACGGGCGCGTACGAGGTCGAGAAGCAGCGCGAGGACTTCGTGGGCGGAACCGCGCTCGTCACCTTCGTCGACACCGCCACCTCGGCGGACGTGCAGACCCTCGCCGCCGAGATCGGCGTCCAGGCCGATCTGATCAGCACCGAGGGCAAGCAGTACGAGATCACCTGGGACGACACCAAGGCCGTTGGCGCGGTGCTGGCCGCGTTCTCGGACGACAACATCTACCTCGACGGCGAGCCCGTGTGGGTCGAGGTCCCCGACTGGTGGTAGCCCCGGGGACCGCGGTCGTAGGCACCGTGTAAGGTTCGGCCGGGCGGGACTCCCGCCGCGCGTCCGGACGCGGGGCGATCGGGATGCAAGCGGGCGAATGGGACCCTCGTGTGCTCCGAGGTGTCGGCGCGAGCGCCACGCAGCGTCGTGAGCGCGGGCCATCCGGGCGCGCTGGGGAGCCCCAGCCCGGGCCCATCCGCATAGGGTCGTGAGATGTCCGATCGTCCCTCGAGCCTCGTCGGGCTCCACGCCGCAGCGCTCGACCCCCTCGAGCCTGCGGATCTCGTCGCGACCGTGCGGAGCGCGGCCCCCGCCGTCGAACCGGCCGTCGCCGCCGAGCTGGGTGCGGTCCTCGCCTCGATCCAGCCGGACAGCCCGCTGTCCGCGCGCCTCGACACGCTGGTGGCCCTCGCGACGTGGCTCAGGGACGCGACGCCGCTGGTGCTGCCGGACCGCGCGAGCGTGGGCGACCGGTCCGGCGCCGCGCGGCTTTGGCTTCTCGTGGAGGTGCTCCATGCCGAGCAGGCGTCGCGAGCGGCGCTCTCCCGGCTCGTGACGAGCGTGCTCGTGGAGACCTCGGCCGCGCGGCTCTTCACGAACACCGGGTTGCCGTCCGAGCTGCGCTTCTTCGCGGAGTTCGCCGATCGGCTCGCTCGCCACGGGCTTCCCCGGCCACCCGAACACACCTGCCTCGCGGCCCTGGTCACCCGTATCTTCCCCGACGAGCGCGCCACCCTCTGGCTCGACGCTGCGCCGCCGCAGCTCGTCGTCGAGCTCGCCTCGCTGCTCACGCCCTTCGGGACCGCGTTCGCACCCGGCGAGTCCAGCGCGCGCCGCGAGGTGGAAGGCGAGGCGGCGGACGCGTTGGCGCTCCTGGCGGTGCGTGCCGCCGCGCTCGGCCTCGATCGCGACTTTCGTTCCCGGAGCGAGGTCGCCGCCCTCGGCGCGGAGCCCGTGCTGGCGCTCGCGCGCACCTCCGCGGCCTTCCTCGACGCGCGCCGACGCGCCGATACCGGCGACCGCGCCGGACAGGTGGAGGCCCGACGGCTCCGGGCCGAGGCGGTGTGGCACGTCGCCTCGGCCCGCGTCGTCCTCGACGGGGTGGTGGCTCGCCTCGACGAGGGCGGCGTGAGCGTCGACCTGGTGTTTCGGGTGGAGCTCCTCGGTCGGCTCCTCGTCCGCGCGGATCGTCTCCTCGCGCTCCTCGACACCGATCCCCCCGAGCCCGCCCTGCAACGCGCGCGCAACGTACGGTTCATCCGGGAGCTCGTGGGCCAGGCGATCGGCGATCGCAGCCTCCTCGCGCTGGTGCAGCAGAACAGCCGGCTCCTCGCGCGCCGCATCATCGAGCGCGCGGGCGAGACCGGCGAGCGCTACATCGCCGCGAGCCGGGCGGACTGGCACGGAATGTTGCAGTCCGCCGCCGGGGGCGGCTACCTCACCGCCGGAACCACCGTGGCGAAGTTCTGGGTGGGCTGGGCGCACCTGCCGTACTTCTTCGAGGCCACGTTCCTGGGGATGAACTACGCGGCGAGCTTCATCGCGATGCAGTTCCTCGGGTTCACCCTGGCGACCAAGCAGCCGTCGATGACCGCGGCGTCGATCGCGGCGAGCATCGACAACACCGGGCACGACGGGCTGGAGCCGCTCGTCGACTTGATCTCCCGCACGTTGCGTTCCCAATTGGCCGCGCTCATCGGGAACATCGGCATGGTCGTGCCGGTGGTGCTCGCCATCGACTTCATCCACGTGAGGTGGACCGGCGCGGCCTTCCTCGACGCCGACACCGCCGCGTACGTCATCAGCTCCCACCATCCGTGGACCAGCGGCACCGTGTTCTTCGCGACGCTGACCGGAGTGTTGCTCTGGGCGTCGAGCATCTTCGGGGGGTGGCTCGAGAATTGGAGCGCGCTCCATCGCCTCCCGGAAGCGATCGCGCAGAGCCCGTTCCTGGGCCGCCACGTCGGCCGGCCCGGCGCCGAGTCGCTCGCGCACGGCTTCGTCCGGTACATCTCGGGCATCGGCACCAGCCTCTCGCTCGGCCTGCTCCTGGGCGCCGCGCCGATCGTCGGCAAGTTCTTCGGCCTGCCCGTGGACGTGCGCCACGTCACCCTCTCGACGGGGGCGATGACCTTCGCGGGGGCGTCCGTGGGCCCCCTCGCGATCGCGGGCCCGGCGTTCCGCGAGGCGCTCGTCGGCATCGTGCTCATCGGGATGCTGAACTTCACGGTGAGCTTCACGCTCGCGCTGGCCGTGGCCCTGCGCGCGCGCAACGTGCCCCTCGTCACGCTCGCGGTGCTGCTCCGGGCGGTGACCGTGCGCTTCCTTCGGCGCCCGATGAGCTTCGTCTACCCGCCGAAGGACGCCCCTACGCCGAGCGCTCCCCCGCTCGCGCGCACCTGACTGAGCTCACTCGCCGATCGCCACGATCTCGACGAGCGGGCCATCCGGGTTCGTGTTGCCACGCAAATCCACCCGCCCCTCGATCGACCAACGGGCAACGTCCTCGGCCTCTCCGGTATCGAACGCGTACGTGTCCGTGGCGTTCGGGGGGAGCGGCGCGAGGAGGGTCTGGCGGACGATCCAACGGTGCGGACCGTCGGGCTTGACAGAGGTGAGCGTCGCGAGGCGGGCGCGGTGGTCGAACGCGACGTCCCCATACTCTTCGAGGAAGGGGGCGAAGGTGTGCTCGAGATCCTCGGGGCTCCAGGGGCCATCCTCGGCCCGGCGGACGCTGGCGGAGGCTTCCTCCCAGTCGCGAAGGGACACCGCACGGACGAGCGCGTGGAGCTCGGCGCGCACGCGGGCCGCGAAGGCGCGGCGATCCTCCGAGATGTCGACGGGGCGGGCGGCATCCACCGCGGGGGCGTCCCCCCCGGCCATCAGGGTTTCCCACTCGGTGAGCAGGCTCGCGTCCACGAGGCCGAGCATCGTGCGCAGCCACGCGATGAGATCGGTCAGGGCGTCGGTGTGCAGATCGACCGGGACATTCTGGACGAGCGCCTTGTACACCTCGGTGAGGTAGCGGAGAAGCACGCCTTCGGAGCGCTGGAGCCCGAGATCCTTCACGTAGTCCGCAAAGGAGATGAACGACTCCGCCATCTCCCGGACGACCGACTTGGGCCGGATGGCCTCGCCGTTGACCCAGGGGTGGCTCGCCGTGTAGGCGTTGAAGAAGTCGTAGATGGCCTGCGCGTTCGGCTTGGGCCAGGTCACGTCCTCCAAGGCGGCGATGCGCTCCTCGAACGGCACGCCCTGGGCCTTGAGCTCCTGGATGAGCTGGTACTTCGCCTTGTCCTCCTGGCGCATGAGCACGACGCGCGGGTGCTCGAGGATGGCCTCGACCCAACTCACGGTGTCGAGCGTGTGTGTGGGAGAGGCCGGATCCATCTGCGCGAGCGCGTGGAGGAGGAACAACGAGAGCGAGTGGTGCAGGCTGAAATCGCTCTGGAGCGTCGGGTCGAGCTCCATCGGCCCGCCCTTCTCCACCCCGGTCTGGCCGACCAGCCCGGCGTTGACCAGGCCGATGAGCATGGCCTCCGTCGTGGCTCTGAGCTTCTCGCGTTCCGCGGCCGATGCGTGGCTCTTGTCGATGAGCTCGAGCATCGCCTCGTAGCCGGGACGGGCGTCCCCCGTGGTCTCCTCGGCGTGTTGCATGAGCGCGAGGAGGCGCCCGTGGTCAACGGAGAAGGTGCTCTCGAGGGCCTCGGGCGGCCGCTCCACCAGCTGCTTGAAGATCTCCTCGTCCCAGTGCTTGTAGCCCTTGGTCGGCGGCTGGGCCTTGACGATCTTCCGGCGCTTTTTCGGGTCGGTCACCCGCTGATCCACGCGCGCGTTCTCGATGACGTGCTCGGGCGCCTGGGCCACCACGTACCCGACGGTGTCGAAGCCGGCGCGCCCCGCGCGCCCCGCGATCTGCTTGAAGTCGCGGACCTTGAGGAGGCCCACCTTCTCCCCGTCGAACTTACAGAGCTGGGTAAACAGCACGGTGCGGATCGGCACGTTGATGCCGACGCCCAAGGTGTCGGTGCCACAAATGACCTTGAGCAGGCCCTGTTGGGCGAGCCGCTCGACCAACAGACGGTAGCGGGGGAGGAGCCCGGCGTGATGGAGGCCGACGCCGTGCATGACGTAGCGCCGCATCGTGGCGCCGAACGGGCTGTGGAACCGGAAGCCCTTCAGCGCCTCGGCCAGCGTCTTCTTCTCCTCCTTCGTGCAATAGTCCACGCTCATGAGCGCCTGGGCCTGCTCGGTGGCCGCGCTCTGGGTGAAGTGCACGACATACACGGGCGCGCGGCCGCCACGGACGAGCTCGCCGATGGCCTCGTGGATCGGGCGCATGCTGTATTCGAACGTGAGGGGGACGGGCCGGAGCGCGCCCTTCACCTCGGCGACCGTGCGGCCGGTGCGGGCCGCCAGATCCTCGCGGATGAGTTTTGTGTCCCCCAACGTCGCGGACATGAGCAGGAACGTGGTCTGCGGGAGCGTGAGGAGCGGGATCTGCCACGCCATGCCGCGATCGCGGTCGGCGTAGTAGTGAAACTCGTCCATCACGACGGTGTCGGCCTTGGTGTCCGCGCCTTCCCGCAGCGCCAGGTTCGCGAGGATCTCGGCGGTGCAACAGAGGATGGGCGCGGTGCGGTTGACCGTGCCGTCCCCCGTCATCATGCCAACATGTTCGGGGCCGAAGATCTTGCACAGCGCGAAGAACTTCTCGCTCACCAGCGCCTTGATGGGCGCGGTGTACCAGGTGCGGCCGAGCTCGCAGAAGGTCTTGAAGTGCAGGGCGATGGCGACGAGGGACTTGCCGGAGCCGGTGGGGGCGTCGAGCACGACGTGGTTGCCCGCGAAGATCTCGAGGACCGCCTCTTCCTGGTGGGGGTAGAGGGTGACGCCGGTGTCGGACACCCACTGGAGAAAGGCGCCGAGCATGTCGTCGGGGTGAGCGAAACCCTTCTCGGGGATGCGCTCGTCGAGGCGGAGGGAGGTCTCTGACATCGGGCCTTCTAACGATCCCCTCACGTCGCCGCCGCGTCTACAGGACCGAGAACGGAAAGGCCGTGTACACCGGCGGCTCCAGCGGCGTGCCGTCGTTGTTCACGAGCTCGAGGCGGAGGGTGTGCGCGCCGGGGAGCAGGCCCGTCACTCCGTGGGTGGTGGCCGCGGTCTCCGCGAGGAGCGCGCCGTCGATCCACAGCGCCGCGTGCCCGACATGGCGGCTGTTCGCGCCCCCCATCGCCGCGGCGTCGAGCACGAAGTTCTCCGGGGCGAAGGTGACCTCGAAGGACGGGCCCATGACCCAGTCGCGGCCGGGGTAGCTCACCAGGACGTCGGGACGGTCGGCGGGGATGGTGACCCACATGCGGTCGCGCACCATGAGCTCCACCAGGTCGTTGCCGGCCAGGACCACCTCGAACAGGTGCTCGCCCGGCGGCACGTGTTCGAGGACCAGGTCGGTCGAGGCCGCCCCATCCAGCCAGGCGCCGTCGAGGAACATGTGCCAGTAGCCCGCACCGGGGACGGGCAGGCCCGTACCGTTCGGCTCCATCAGCGTGAAGTTCGCGGTGCCGAGGTGGATCGGCAGGGTAGCGCTGTCCCAGGGGGCCGCCGACACCGAGCGGTCGAAGAAGACCCCCGGCGCGAGGTCCGGCACGGTCACCGTGATCTCCTTCACGATCGGCGGGACGAGGGAGAGGCCGGTGTTCGAGACGAGCTCCACTTGCACGGTGTGGGGGCCGGCGGCGAGCCCGGTGACCTCGACGGGCACCATGGGATCGACGCTCCAATCGCGGAACACGCCGTCCACCTTGACGATCACGTGCCCCTCGCCGAAGAAGTCGGCCTCGCCGCGGGCGGGCATCACGTCGAAGTCGGCGACGCTGAAGGTCAACGACGTGTTGCTCTTGTCGAGCATCGTGCCGTCGGCGGGGCCCGTGATCGCGAGGACCGGGATGATCACGGGGAAGTCGCGCTCCGCCGTCACATCGAGCTCGGTGTGGTCGTTCTCCGCGAGGCGCACCTCGAGCGTGCGCGTTCCCTCCGCGAGCCCGTTGATCAGGAACGATCCGTCGGTCGACTCCCCGAGCAGCTCGCTGTCCAGGTACACGTGGGCGTGTCCGCGCCCCGGCTTGTTCGCCCCGTCCATGCCCGCCGCGTCGAGCGTGAAGTCCGTGACTTCGTATCGGATCTCGACGGGCGCGCCGTAGAAGCCCTGGCCTTCCGCCGGTGTGACCAGGGTGACACCGGGCGTGCCGACGGGCCCCGGCTCTTCGTCGGGGCCCGGTTTGGCAGGGCCGTCGAGGCCCTCACAAGCCCCCAGCAATAGCAAGGCGCACAGGCGTACCATTGGATTCCCCGGTTCGTGGATCCGATGTAGACACGCGCGCCCAAGCCCTTGCTGGGCGGCGGTTACTTCACGTCATCGATGGAGGCTTCCATCTCGGGGTTGAAGTTCGAGCGGACGCTGATCATGGGAATGAAGATGGGGCGCTTCGACTCCGAGTGGAACCCCCCGGAGGGCCCGATCAGCGCGGCGTCCACGTTCACGGCGTTGAAGTCGATCTCGGTCGCCTTCTGGTAGAGGATCTTTCGGGGCGCGGCGTCCTCCTCCTGGGCGAGGGCGATGGCGGGCAAGGCCAAGGGGAGCGCGAGGAGAATCAGGGTGAGACGCTTCATGGGACGGACCTCCGCGCGGGCAACGGCGCTCCTACGGGTGAGCTTTCACCCGGAGTGAACAATTGGTGGGGGGCGTTGCGGGGGGC
>JAUXQH010000028.1 GCA_030685065.1 Pseudomonadota bacterium
GCCCCATGGAGCAAGACCGGCGGGCTCGCGGATGTTTCCGCATCGCTGCCCGCGGCGCTGCGGGGGCTCGGCATCGACGTTCGCGTCCTCACACCGGCATACGGCTCGATGCGCACCGCGCGTGGCGGCGAGGTGGTGGCCTCGATTCCGGCTGCGGGAGCGCTGCCGGAGGCGCGCGAAAGCCACCTTCGGCCCGTAGCCGAAGGTGGATCGTGCGGCCCGGAGCGGGGGGCGACGGCGGCGTCCGCGCCGCCGGGCCGCCCAGGGCCGATCCCGCCAAGCGGCCCTGGTTCCCCGCCGCCCAGGAATCCCCCCACCCCGCCCCAGGCTAACCATGCCCGATGCCCTGCCCGCTCGTCGTCGCCGCTACCGGCTTCGCCCTGTTCGTGCCGCTCGATGGCGCCGGGGTGGACCTGCCGGTGGGCAGCGTGGTCCGCGCCACCCCCATGCAATGCGCCCGCGGCATCGGCGTGGAAGTGCAGGCAAGCCACGACACCTACGGCGCCGCCGCGCCGATCGGGGCGCGCGGGTGCGTCGCGGCCGAGGCCGTGCGGCCGGCCGACAGCGACACCCGCTTCCTCAAGGACGGCGCCGTGGTCGGGCCCGAAGGCGCGTGCGACGCCCCGAGCCGCCCCATCCCGCCCGCCACCCTCGCGGGCCTCACCCGGGTTCGGGACACGTACGCCGAGCTGTTCGGGCCCCTCCGGCTCGACGAGCTGGACTGGACGGACTGGGGCTACGTGGCCCTGCCGCTGCGCGCGCTCGGAGCCGCTGCGATCGAGGCGGAATGGGCGCGAGAGGGCCTGTCGACCCCGAGCCGGCGCGAGAAGGCGGTGGTCGCCGCGGGGCCCGCGTACCTGCACTTCCTCGGCGCCGACGCCCCCGGCTCGGACATCTGGGCCACGCCCGCGACGATCGAGCACGTGCTCCGGCTCGCCCACGCCTGGTCCACCCGGTGCGGAACGCCGGATTGCATGCTCCAGCTCGGGGATCTCGCCTGGTACAACGCCCGGACGCCCGATCCGCTCGGCCACCGGGACCACAACGAGGGCACGTGCGTGGACATCCGGCTGTTCCGCACCGACGGCGGGCACTACGAGGCGTGGTGGAACCGCCCCGACGACCGCACCGGCGCCCACGCCTACGATCGCGCGCGAACCACCGAGTTCCTCGCCTTCGCGATGGCCAACGCGCCGGTGTCGGAGGTGCTCTTCAACGACCCGGCGGTGATCGCGGCGGTGCCGGGGGTGCGGGCGGTGAAGGGGCACGACGATCACGTGCACATGTGCTTCGGCGCCAAGGCCACGCAACCGTAGGCCTCCAGCCGAGGCGCGGCTACCGCACGAGGTACGCCGCGCCCCCTCCGGCCCCGTACGCGTCGTTGGACCAGGCGCCGAGCAGGAGGTCGTCGACGCCGTCCCCGTTGGTGTCCCCCACGTTCGCGATGTCCCAGCCGAGCGCATCGCCGGCAGCCTCGCCCACGTAGCGGGCGTCGGCGTCCGCGGCGGTGTAGGCGCCCGCGATCGGCCCGTAGAAGAGGAAGACAGCGCCCGCGTCGGCGCCGCCCGTGTCGACCCTGGGACCGCTCAGGAGGAGGTCGGCGTGGCCGTCCCCGTCGACATCGGCGAGGTCCTGCCGGAAGCCGAGGTAGCCCTCGGGCTCGTCGCCGTACACGCGCACGGTCGCGGCCGCGGCGTACTCCAGGCCCGCCGCCGTGGCGCTCCCGCTGACGAGGTACCCGGCGCCGGCGTTGCTCCCGCCCCGGGTGTTGTACGGGGCGCCGACGAGGAAGTCGTCGAGGCCATCTCCGTCCACGTCGCCCTGGCCGCCGATGGTGCCGCGCGAAAACCAGTCGTCCGTGGTCTCGCCGCCGACCAGGCGATCGGCGTCCGAGAGCACGGCGTCCCCGAGCACTGGGCCGTGGAACACGCCCACCGCTCCGGCCCCGTCGTCGCCGAGGTCGGAGCCGTAGGCGCCCACGAGGAGGTCGGCCGCACCGTCCCCGTTCACGTCTCCCAGCCCCGCCACGCTGTTCCCGGCGTAGCTGGCCCGCTGGTCGCCCCGGATCACGATGGCTTCGTCCACCGTGTGCTCCCCCGTGACGGGGCCCGCCAGGATCCACGCGGCTCCCAGGAAGCCGTCGGAGAGGACGCCGAAGCTGCCGACGATCACGTCGCCCACGCCGTCACCCGTGAGGTCGGGCGACGTGGAGACGTCGCACCCCACGCCGGCGTACGCCTCGCTGCCCGCGGTGATCAGCCCCGCCGCGGCGGCGAGCGACATCGTGCCGGTCGTCGTGCCGCTCACGATGTAGACGGCCCCGTACGTCCACGCGCCCTCCGCGCCGATCGCCACGTCCGGCACGCCATCTCCGTCGAGATCGTGCCCGCCCGCGAGGTTCGATCCCGCCCGCGCCCGCGACGTGGTGCTGTACAGGGTCAGGGTCGCGACGGACTCGACGAGGTGCTCGCCGGTGACCGAGCCGGGGACGAGGAACACCCCGCCGGCGGCCTCCGCGGCGCCGTAGCCGAGGCCGGAGACCCAGACGTCGCCGAGGCCGTCGCCGTCGACGTCGCCCGCCCGGGACCCGCCAAAACCGAGCCGGCCGTCGGGCCCGCCGCGGTAGGAGGTCGCGACCGTGCCGACGTTCATCTCACCCGAGGCGGGGCAGGTCCGGTCCGCGCCGGTGCAGTCGTCGTCGACACCGTCGCCACACACCTCGACGCCTCCGGGGCTGACCGCGGCGTCGGCGTCGTCGCAGTCGGGCGCGGTGGTGGCGGCGCCGGAGGGCATCTCACACGCCTCCACCGCGGAGCCGGCGTAGCCGTCCGCGTCGGCGTCCGTGTACCAGGTGGGGGTCACGCCCTCGTCGACCGCACCGTCGCAGTTGTCGTCCACGCCGTTGCACGCCTCGACGGCACCGGGGTGGATGGCGGCGGAGTCCGGCGCGCAATCCTCGTCATCCGGGGCGCCGTCCCCGTCGGCGTCCGTCGGAGGCGCCGGGTCCGCCGCGGTGTCGATGTCGCGCCCGGATGGGTCGCCGACGGGGGCCCCCTTGTCGACACACGCCGCGAGCGGGAGGCAAAGGAGGAGGAGGCGCATCGGCACACGATAGCGCATTGGGCCCGCGTTTCCCTCACTCCGCCGCCGACACCCGCACGCTCCTCCCCGGCGCCAGCCGCGTCGCCCACCCGGGGTACTCGACGAGCGGGTGATCGTCCCGAATCACCCGCGCCCCGGGCGTGGGCGTGAACACCCCGTCGAGCCGATCGAACAGGGAGCGCTCACCCGCCGCGCGCGCCGCCGCGTCGTACCCGGCCATCTCGTCGCCCAGCGGATCTCCCTGGGCCATGCGCGCCCGAAACGTGGCCTCGGTCGCGACGATGGGCGCGTCCGACGCGAGGATGCCGTACCCGCTGTCGATGGTGACGCAATGCGCGAACACGGAGGCGGCTGTCTCCCGGACGAGGTGGGCCTGGGCCTCGACGCCGTGTGCATTCGCATAGATCGCGAGCACGCCGCCGGGTCGCAACCGGCGCTGCACGAGGCGGAAGTACTCCTGGGACAACAACAGGCTCGACCCCGCCTGGCGCAGGTAGAGCGGCTGCTGGGTGATGAGGTCGTACACCTTCGGGCGGAGCGCGAGGCCCGACCGCCCGTCCTGCCAGAGGAGGTTCACGCGGGGGTCGGTCGCGACGTTGAGCGTCGCGGCGGCGTAGGTCGTGAGGATCTCGCGGAGCCCGCCGTTCAGATCGTAGGCGTCGACCTGCCGGACCGTGCCGATGCGGGCGAGGGTCCCGACGGTGATGCCGGCGCCCACGCCGACGACGAGGGCGTCCTCCACGGGGCCGGTGTGGACCAGCGCGGGCATGGCCGCGAGCAGCCAGTTGGAGGTGCCGACGTGGTCGCCGCCGGTCGCGCCGATCCGGGCGAGGCGGGAGTGCCAGAGGCCGTCCCAGATGAGGTTGCCGGCAGCGTCGATCTCCACGGCGCCGTCACGATCGTAGAAGGCGGCGACCAGCGGCCCGAGCGGGGGCGGCGGCCGTGCGTGCGCGTAGGCGACGAAGGCGAGCGTCCCCGCGACGGACCCCCATCGCACCGTGCGGGAGATGCCCCCGTGCGCGTGGAGCCAGGTCGCGAACAGCCCGGCGGCGAGCGCGAAGGCGAAGGCCGGAGGCGCCAGCTCGTAGCCGAGGAGGGTGCCGCCGAGGATGCCGGCGCAGGAGCCGATCGTGTTCCAGGCGCCGAACCGCCCGACGTCCCGGCCCCAGCTCCGCGCCGAGCGCCGGACGAGGCCCCCGTACGCGAGGCCGAAGCCGACGACGGGGAGGCAGGCCACGGCCACTCCCACGAGCAGCGGGGCCTGGACGACCCACCGATCCAGCTCGAGCACGACGGGCAGGAGGGCGACCCCCACCGCGGAGAGCCCGATCGCGCGCGACACGTGGGCGGGGCTGGTCCGCGAGGCGAGCCACGCCCCCACCGACCACGCCGCGAGAAAGCCGCAGAGCACGGCGGTGAACGTGTAGGGCAGCGGCTCGTGCACGAGCGCCATCGCGCGGAACAGGTACATCTCGTAGCCGAGCGAGAGCAGCCCCATCGCGAAACCGAGGCGATCGTCGGGGGTGGGCGCGAGCGACCGCCCCGTGGGCGCGAGCCCGGCGGACGACTCCGCCGCCACCCGCCCCGAGATCCCGATGAACAGGACCCCGGCCGCCCCGTTGAGCGCCGCCGCGATGCCGATGGTCGCGGCCTGGCCCAGCGCGGGCAGGAGCACGAACCCGCTCACGATCGCACCCCCGACGGCGCCCGCGGTGTTCACGAACAGCAGCCGGTTGACCACGCGCGCGCCCTGGGTCCCTCCGTCGTGACCGAGCTGCCGCTGGCAGGCCTCCGAGGAGAGCGGCAGCGTCGTGCCCATGAGGAAGCACGGCACCCCGAGCACCAACAGTGCGCCCACGACGTAGAGCAGGCGGAGCGGCACGCCGGAGCCGACGGCCGCGCGCTGCACGGCGTAGACGGACTCGGAAAGATCGCGGGAGAGGAGGAGGCCGACGCCGATCGTGGCGCCGCAGAGCAGGAGCTCGACCACGCCGAGGAGCCGGAGCGGGCTGCGCACCCGCGAGGCCCGAGCCGCGAACGCCCCCGCGCCGATCCCGAGCCCGAGCATGAACACCAACACGACGGTCATCGCGCTCAGCGCCTCGCTCCCGCCGAGGAACACCTTGAGCCCGCGCTGCCAGGCCACCTGGTTGACCAGGCCGGCGGCGCCCGACAGGAACAGGCCGCCCAGGAGGACGGGCAGGGGCCGGCTCACCGCGGCGCGAGCTCGGTCGGGGGGAAGTACCGGGCGTGGAAGCGGTCAACGTAGGCGACGAGCGCGGGGTGGGTGCGGACGTGGGAGGAGATCGGCGTCTCCCGCGGGAACGCGAGGATGCTGTGGGTGAACGCGTACACCGTCGCGTCCACCGAGCTGGGGCGCTCCCCCAGCAGGTACACGTTGTCGCCGAGGATCGTCGCGACCGCGTCGAAGTCCGCGTTCGCCATCGCGTGGATGTCGTCGCGCGCGTGGCGGCCCGTGCCCTGCGCGTGCAGCGCCGCGCGGACCTTGCGACGGATCATCGGCACCACCACGCTCCCGACCACCGGCGGGAAGAGGCCGAGGAAGTACGGCGCGTAGTGGGTCCAGTTCTCGTCCTCGATCCAGCGGCTGTAGACGAGGCTGAAGTACGTGGCCTCCTCCAGCGTGCGGCGGACGAGCCGCGCGGTGGCCTGCTGGCGGGGGTCGAGCCAGCCGTCGAGGTCCACGCGGTGCTTCGCCGCGAGGTGCGCGATGATCAGCTCCGAGTCGCCGAGGCGGACGCCGCCGTCCTCGATCCACGGCACCTTGCCCTTCGGGCCCTTGTGCGGATCGGCGGCACCGACGTCGTAGGGGATGCCCGCGAGGCGCAGCCACGCCTGGAGCTTGACGCAGAAGGGGCCCGCGGAGGCGAGGCCCCACACGGGCGGTGGCTGGTGGACGATCAGCACGTCACAGGTTCCCGGAGATGTAGATGGTACCGCCGACGGTGGGCGTACCGTCCGCGAGCGCTTCCGCGTCCGCGGTGGGCAGGAGCACGTTGTCCATCACGCCGAGATCCAACCCTACGCTCTCCAGCGTATCGAGCGCGCCGATGTCGACGAGCGACGCGTTCCGCACGACCCACAGGTCCTCGCCCACGATCCGCAGCCCGCCGAGGCCGTCGAGCGACCGCAGCGCCGCGTTCGCGTCCCCCCAGCCCCAGCTCGCCTGGAACCCCACCTCCAGGCTGCCGGCCACCTCGGTGAGCGCGTCGAGCCCGGAGAGCGTCGTGAGCGAGTCGCACCCGCCCACGCGCATGGTCGCGCCCACGCGTTCGAGCCGGGCGAGCGCGCCGAGGTCGGTGAGCGCGGGGAGGTCGTAGAGCACGAGGTGATGCGGCACCTGTTCGAGGCCGTCGAGCCCGTCGAGCGAGGTCAGCGCGGGGTTGCCGTAGAAGTACACCGTGTTCCCGACGGTGAACGTGCCCATCCCCGCGAGGTCGACGAGCGCGTCGTTGTATTCCACCCAAAGATCCCGCCCGATCGAGGTCAGCGCGCCGAGGCTGTTCGGGCGGACGAGCGCGGGGTTGTAGTCGAGCGTCAAGTCCCGCCCGACCGTCGTGAGGCTGTCGAGGCCGGCGAGCTCGACGAGCGAATTGTTTCGGTAGAAGCGGAGATCGGAGCCGACGGTCCGCAGCGCCCCGAGCCCGTCCAGGCTCGTGAGCCCGGCGACGCTCTCCACGATCAGGCTCCCCTCGACCGTCGTGAGCGAGTCGAGCCCCCCCAGGTCGACCAGGGCGTCGAGCTGGGTCACGAGGAGCCCGCCCACCTCGCGGAGCGCACCGAAGCCGGCGAGGTCCGGGAGGACGTCCAGCTCATCGAGGGCAACCTCGCCGCCCACCGTCTCGAGGGCGCCGAGATCGACGCGGGCGAGCGTCGGCAGGTTGACCAGGGAGAGGGCCCCCCCGATCTCCGTGAGGGCGGGCACCGACACGTCCGTGAGCCGGTTCATGTCCTGAACGTCGAGCGCGCCCCCGATCGTCGTGAGGGAGTCGAGGCCATCGGTGCTCGCGAGCGCCGAGTTGCCCGCGAGGAGGAGCGAACCATCGAGCGACCGGACGCCGGCGAGGAAGGCCAGATCGAGGATGTCACCCACGTACTGGACCGTGATCTCCGAAGAGAACGGCGTGCCGGCGAGGCCCGAGGCGTCGGTGAGGGTCGAGAGGGAGGTGAGGGTGAGGACGGGGCACTCCTCGAGGCGGCCGAACCCGTCGATCACCACGAGGCTGGCGCTGTAGTCGATGTCGAGGCCCTCTCCGATCCGTTCGAGCGCGCCGAACCCGCTCGCGGAGGCCGGCCCGGTCCCGGCGAGGCGCACCCAGCCACCCACGCTCGTGAGCCCCGCGAACCCGTCCCACGCGGGCAGCACGTCATTGTATTCGAGCGCCAGATCGCCGCTCACCTCCTCCACGCCGTCGAGCGCGGACAGGTCCGTGAGGCTGACGTTGCCGTTGATGAGCACGTCCCCGTCCACCCACCGCAGCGACTCGAGCCCGGTGAAGTCGCCCAGCAGGGTGTCCTCGATGGTCAGGCCCCCCACGGTGTCGGGCAGCACCCAGCCCGCGTTGGCGCCCCCCGGGAGGTAGACGAGGCCGAGGGTGCCGGGGATGGGGGTGGTCCAGTCGAGGGTGAAGCCGCCCGAGGAGGTCGCGAGCCACTGGAGCCAGAGGCTCCCCCCGAAGCTCGAGAGCGCGGGGGCGGACACCGCGGTGAGGTTCGGGAGCTGCTCCAGCCAGAGGCCGTCCCCGATCGTCGTGAGCGGGAGGTTCACTTCGGCCACGGGGAGGTCGAGCAGGGTCAGCGCGCCGCCGACGGAGTCGAGCCGGCCGGCGCCGTCCAGATCGGCCACTTCGGACCCGGCCACCCACAGATCGCCGCCCACCCGGGCGAGGCGCGAGAGCCCGTCGAGCGAGCGGAACGCGCTCTCGACGAGCATGCCGGTCTCCTCCTGCCACCCCCCTACGAGCATGTCGCCGCCTACGTCGGTGAGGGAGTCGAGGCCCCGGAGGTCGGTCGCGGTCACGCCGGAGATGCGCAGATCGCCGCTGACCGCGCGGAGGCAGACGAGCGAGCCTAGCGACGCGAGCCCGGCGAGGTCGAGCGTGCCCTCCACCGACGCGTGGGAGGCGCAGAAGCTGGTCACGTCGGCCTCGGAGGCGAGGACGAGATCCCCCACGTACTCGTCCACCAGGCCGTCGCAGTCGTCATCGTCGCCGTCCAACAGCTCGGTCGCGCCGGGAAGCTCGGTGGCATCGCCGTCGTCACAGTCCTCGCAGGCGGCGAGGCCGTCCCCGTCGTGGTCGGTGGTGCCGACGTATCCATCGCAGTTGCGGTCGACCGGATCGCCGCAGGTCTCCGTCGCGAGCGGGCGCACGGTCGGATCGGCGTCGTCGCAGTCGCTCGCGTCGCTCACCCAGCCGTCCGGCTGGCAGACCGAGGTCACCGCCGTGCCAGCGTCGCCCGCGCCGTCCCCGTCGGCGTCCGCGTACCAGGTGCTGCCCGGGCCCGTCAGGTCCGGATCGGCCTCGTCGACCAGGCCGTCGCAGTCCTCGTCGACATCGTAAGGGTCGCAGCGCTCGGTGCCGTCGGGGTTCACGGCGGGATCCGTGTCGTCGCAGTCCAGGCCCCCCACGAGGGAGGCGTCGAAGCCGTCGCCGTCGACATCGACCACATCGGCGCCGTCGCAGTCCTGGTCGACGCCGTCGTAGGCCACCTCGGGGGCGTCGGGAAACGTGTCCGCGCGCGTGTCGTCGCAGTCGCTGACCGTGCTCCCCTCCCCCGTGTCCCGGCAGTCGCGGTCGCTCGAGTCGACCGTGCCGCTTCCCGCGTGTCCGTCGACATCCGCGTCGAGGTAGCAGGTCACGACGCCGTCACAGTCGGCGTCCACCGAGTCCCCGACGGCGTCCGGCGCACCGGGATGCACCTCCGCCTCGCCATCGTCGCAATCGCCCCCGAGCGCGAGGTCGTACCCGTCGGGCGCCGCGCAGCTGGTCTCCGGGCTGTCGTCGTCCCCAAACCCGTCCCCGTCGTCGTCGCGGTACCAGGTCGTCGCGTCCACGACATCGGCCTCGTCGATCTCGCCATCGCAGTCCTCGTCGCCTCCGCCGCACCGCTCGCCGGCCTCCGGAGAGACCGTCGCGTCCGCGTCGTCGCAGTCCGTCGCGTCCGCCACGTGCCCAGCGGGCGCCTCGCACGCGTCCACCTCCACGGATGGGCCCCCGAAGCCGTCCGCGTCCGCGTCGAGGTGCCAGGTGAGCGCGTCCCCGGCGTCGTCGTCGACGGCGCCGTCGCAGTCGTCGTCCGCGCCGTTGCACGTCTCGGGGGCGCCCGGGTAGGTCTGGGCGTCGGCGTCGTCACAGTCCGGCTCGGCGACCTCGGCGGCGGGCGCGCACGTTCCCGCGACGCCGACGCGGTAGCCGTCCTCATCCGCGTCGATCCACCCTTGGTCCGTGCACTTCTGTTCGGCGCAGGCGAAAAGAAAGAACAACAATTCGAGCTCCTGGATGGCGACGCTGGCAACGTAGCTGGGATCGGCTCCCTCGTGTCCACGGAAGTGGCCCGCGCGACCGTCGGGTTACCCTTTTGGAGATGACGTTCGCGACACGGCTCGTGCTTCCTCCTGGCTTGCTGGAGGCTGCTGAGAACCTCGCACCCAAGCACGCACGTCTGGAAGCCGCGCTCGAACGCTTCCGGACGAGCGGGGGATCGGCCGACGCGACGCTCGACCTCGAGCTCAACTTCGGTCTGTTCGATTCCGCGGCGATGCGCGCGCTGGTGGACGCGATGGGGGACGTGGACCAGCAGAGCGCCGTGGCCCGCCTCCTGCGAGGCATCGCTGCGTCACGTCGCTCCGAGCTCGACGAGGCCCTGGTGCTCCTGCCCCCGGTGGCCCTCGAGGCCCGCCTCGAGTTGGACGAGCGGCTGCTGGCGTGGACCCTCTCGGAGTGGGGCCGCGCGAGCGCGATGAAGGGCGAGCGGCTGCGTGCCTTCGAGCTCGTCCAGGAGTGCCTCCTCCTCACGCGCACGCTGGAGTGGCCGGAGCACGAGGCGCTCACGTTGTGTCACCTCGGGCTGCTGTACGGCCAGGAAGGAGAATCCGAGCCGTACGCCGCCTACACGCGCCAAGCGCTGACGCTCTACCGGGAGCTCGGAGACTCCCAGGGCATCACCCAATGCCTGGTCAACCTCGGGGGGGCGCTGACCACGCTCCGCGAGCTCGACGAGGCCGCGCGTTGTTACGCCGAAGCGCTGCTGATGGCCCACGCGAGCGGGTGGGCCTACCTCGAGGCCCTCGCCCTCGCGGGCCGGGGGGGCCTGCGTTTTCAGGAGGGAGACGTCGACGAGGGGCTCGTGGACTACCGTGCCAGCGCGGTGCTCCTCGAGGCACGGGCGCAACACTTTCAGCTCACCCGGCACGACCTGCTCGTCGGCAGGCACCTGCTGCGCGCGAACCGGGGCGTCGAGGCCATGGAGTGGGCCCGGTCCTGCCTCGCGCGGGCCGAGTCCTACGGGTTCGACGAGCTCAAGGCCGGCGCGCACGAGCTGCTCTCCTCGAGCCTCTCCCTGCTCGGGCGGCACGAGGAGGCCGTCGGGGCCCTGCGAACGTTCTGCGACCTGCGGGAGCAGCGGGTCCAGCAGCAGGTGGCCGACGCCCAGCGCGGCGCCGAGCAGGCGCAGCACGAGCTGCTCACGCGCAAGCAGGCGCAGTGGGAGCGGGAGCGCGGCACGGAGCTCCAGGCGAAGAACGACGAGCTGGCCGTGGCGCTCGCCGCCCAGGAACAGCTTCGGGCGGAGCTGGAGCAGGTCTCGCGGACCGATCCGCTCACCGGGCTGGCGAACCGCCGGGAGATGGACCGCTATCTTTGCCAGGCGGTGGCCCAGGCGGGGCGCAGCTGGCGGCCCCTGTCGTTCGTGCTGCTCGACGTGGACCACTTCAAGCAGGTCAACGACCGGTTCGGACACGCCGGTGGCGACGCCGTGCTGGTCGAGCTCGCCCGGCGCCTGCGCGAGCGGATGCGCGCGAGCGACCTGCTCGCGCGGTGGGGCGGGGAGGAATTCTGCATGATCCTCCCGGACACCGTGGTCGCGGGGGCCTTCACCGTGGCCGAGCGGGTCCGCCGCCTCGTCGCGGACACGCCGTTCCTGGTGGGAAACGAGCTCCTCAAGGTGACGATCAGCCTCGGGGTCGCCAACCTCGAGCCCGGCCGCTGCGAGGCGGTACGCCTGCTCCAGGCCGCCGACGAGGCGCTCTACGCGGCCAAGCGCGCGGGGCGCAACCGAATCGGGAATCCGCTTCGGCTCCCGGTGCCCCCGAGACTGGGGCGGGAGCCGCTGTAGGGGGCGGGGCGCTGTAGGGGGCGGGCGACTACCCCTCGATGTCGGACGGCGCCCACGGCGGGTCGAGGACGAGCTCGACCGTTCCCTGGAGCCCGATCGACGCGACGGCCTGCTCGCACGCCGTCGTGAGCCAGCCCGTGAGCGGGCACCCGGCGGTGGTCGGCGTGAGCCGGATCCGGGCCACGCCCGCGACCACGCTCACCCCCCGGATCATCCCGAGGTGCACCACGTCCTTCCCGAGCTCCGGATCGATCACCCCCCGCAGCGCGGCGATCACCCGCCCGGCGTCCCCCTCCCCCGCGTAGACGGCGGTGGTCTCGGCGTCGGCGGCCCCGAAGAACAGGCCCTTGATCGTGTCCAGGAAGCTCATGGTGTCGCCCCTCCCGCTCGTGTCTCCGTCGCCCCCCGCGCGCGCGTCCCCGGGAGGGCCACCGCGGCCCGCCATGCCGCCGCCGCCCGCGCGCCGATCCCCATCACGGTGACGAGGTGCAGCGCCGCGCCCATCGCGAGCGCCGCCGCGCCCGCGCGCGCCACGCCCTCCAGCCCCGCCGCGAGCCCGCCCACGAGCAGCACGCCGCCGACCCCGGTCGCCGCCACCTGCGCCCACCCCACCCGCGCGCTCGCCAAGGCGGCCGGCGCGCTCCCGGACCGACCCGCGAGCAGGTGCGCCCACACGAGGAAGGGCACCACACGCAGCGCCACGCCGTGCTGGAACGGCAGGAGCCAGGCCACCGCGACGCCCGCGACCAACGCGGGCCCCGTGAGCACGCCCATGGCCGCTCCTGCGGCGACGGCCAGGAGCCCGACCAGGGCGATGCGTGCCTGCGCGAGGCCGGGGCCCCGGGCGACCCGGACGCCCCCCCCGCGCGAGGCGAGGAGGAGGAGGCCCCCGGCAAGCGCGGCGCCGAAGGCCCAGAGCACCACGGACCCGAGGAGGACCCCGCCGAACCAGGCGAGGCCCGCGACCAGGAAGGCCCCCGTCGGCGGCTCGCGCCCGAGGGCGAACATCGGGAGGAGCAGGGCGCCGAGCCCGACCTCCCAGCCGCCGATCCACCCCACGGCGAGCAACGCGAAGTGGTGACCCACCCCCGCGATCGGGTCGACGAGCACGGGGTAGCCGAGCTTGCCGGCGTAGAGGAGCGCGGCGTAGCCGAGGCCGCCCCACAAGCAGGCCTCCGCCGAGAGCAACCAGAGCCGGATCGCGACGCGCCGGCTCCCGCCGGGCCCAGGCGCGCCAGTGGGCCCCGGGGTACGGGCGAGCCCGCGCGAGAGGAGGGGGACGAGGCCCGCGGAGCGGGCGATCAGCGCGCCGATCACGAGGGCGGCGCCGAGCGCACCGACCCACGGGACGCCACCCAGACCGATCCAGAGGAGGAGCGCCCCGGCCACCGCGGTCGGCCCGACCCGCCCGGCGAGACGCACCAGGCCCGGGGACAGGGGCGTGGCGACCACCACGGGGGAGAGCTGCCATCCAGCCCCGACCACCGGCCACAACAGGCCGCCGATGACGACGAGGTGGATGCCCAGCAGCAGCGACGGCTGGCCGTACCAGCCCGCGTTCAGCGGCGCGGCCCCCGCGATCACGCCCCAGCCGAAGAGCTCCGCGAGCAGGCCGGACACGAGCGGGATCGCGACGAGGCGGAGGGGGACCAGCGTGCCGATCGTCGCGACGGGCGCGGTCAGGCTCTCAGGGCCGTCGGACATGAATCTCCACCCCCCCGGCGCGCGGCCGGACCTCCCAGACCAGCCCGCGCTCGACGAGCTTCGGGTAGAGCAGCGCCGGCTCGCGCGCGTGGATCACGCGCAGGGGCAGCGCCCCTGTGTCGACCGCGGCCAGCACGCGCCGCATGGGCTCGGGCGGCGGGAGCGTGGACACGTCGATGCGCCAGCCCCCCTCCTCTCGCTCGGCCCCGCCGGCGTCCGCTGGCTCACCCGCTCCGCCGAGACCGACCGGGTCCGGCACGACCACGTCGCCGTGGGAAAAGGTCACCCGGCAGTCCGCTCCGTCCCACCGCGTCCAGCTCGACCACCCCTGCCGCGCGAGCAACCCGACGAGCGGCACCGGCTCGAAGGGGGCGATCACGGTGAGCTGGCCGCCGGGGGGGAGGCCCCGGAGCGCGGCGAGGATGCGCGCGAGGGGGTCCTCGTTCGCCGCGAGGAGCGGGCGCGCATCGAGGAGCGTGACGCGCCCCCCCGGGTCGGACGGGTCGAACCAGACGGGGGCGGGCGCCGAGGGGGGCCGCGGCGCGGGCTGCGCGGTGGGCACCGGGCGGCCGTCGGGGAGGTTCATCACGGCGACGAGCGTGTCGAGGTCTACTCCGACCATTCGCGCCGCGTCCGCGACCGTCGCCAGGCGCGGCAGGATGCGCCCGAGGATCGGGTGGTTGAGCTTCGCGAAGGCGGGGTGGAACGCGGGGAGCACGTCCCGCAGCGAGGGGCGCTCCGCGAGGGCGTCGGCGACGCTGGTGGAGGCGGTGATCATCGGGACATCCGGTGGTGGGAGGAGGGGGCGTCCCCTTCCCGGGATCGCCGGGGGCCTCGACGTCGTTGCACTGCAAGGGGCGCGCCAGCTCGGAAGGGCCCGCGTGGAAGGGAAGGGGCGCGGGCGCTCGCGTCCGCGGGTGGGGAGGTGTGCGAGAGGACACACCCGAATGGCGCCTGTTCGCACATCCGCCCAACGCCCGAAGGCGGGGTCTCTCGCTACGGATCGCCCCCGCCGCGATAGCCCGCGTTCCTGCCCCCGGTGCACCCCTGCCTACGACCTTCGCCGAGCTCGCCCTCCTCCCCTCCCTGCTCGGAACGCTCGCCGCGCGCGAGCTCGTCACCCTCACGGAGATCCAGGCCCGCGCGCTTCCGTTGATGCTCGAGCGCCGCTCCGTGGTGGCGATCGCGGAGACCGGCAGCGGCAAGACGCTCACCTACGTGCTCCCCATCCTCGATCGCCTCAAGCGGATGGAGGAGGACGGAAACCGGGCCGAGGACGAGCGGGAGCCGCGCGCGCTGGTGATCGTGCCGACACGCGAGCTGGGCGAGCAGGTGGCGCTGGTCTTCAAGACCCTCACCCACGACACCCGCCTGCGCGTCCGCGCCGTCCTCGGCGGGCAGAAGCTGCGTCAGAACAAGGAGACCGTCGCCGGCGTCTTCGAGGTGTTGGTCGCCACCCCCGGCCGGCTCGAGAAGCTCATCGACAGCGAGCAGCTCAGCCTCGCGGCCATCCGCATCGTGATCCTCGACGAGGCCGACCAGCTGCTCGACCTGGGCTTCCTCCCCCAGGTCATCAGCGTCGTGCGCGCGTGCCCGTCGCAACGCCAGCTCGCCCTGTTCTCGGCGACGATGTCGGCGGGCGTCCAGGAGCTCGTCGGCCGCATGTTCTCGGACGCGATCGCGGTCGAGACCACGGGTAGCCAGAAGGTGGTGCCGTCCCTCCGCACGCGGCACGTCGACGTGCCCGATGGCCGCCGCTCGGAGGTGCTCCAGCGCATCCTCGCGGAGCCCACGAGCGGGGGCACGATCCTGTTCGCCAACACCCGCGACCAGTGCGAGAGCCTCGCGACGATGCTCCGCGACGCCGGGTGGCCGTGCGTCGTGCATCGCGGAGACACCGACGCGGTCGAGCGTCGTCAGAACCTCAGGGCGTTCCGGGAGAGCCGGCAGGGCCTGCTCATCACCACGGACATCGGCTCGCGCGGGCTCGACATCGACCACGTCGCCCGCGTCATCAACGTGCACCTGCCGCGGGAGCTCGAGAACTACCTGCACCGCGTGGGCCGCACCGCGCGCGCCGGCAAGGAAGGCCTGGTCGTGAACCTGGTCACGCCGCGCGACGCGCCGCTGCTCGCCCAGCTCGGCGACGGCAGCGTGGCGCCGCAGCCGGTACGGCACAGGCGCCAGCGGTAGTCAGGGGTGCCCCCCACCGTCACTCCGGAGGCGGGATCGGCTCGGGAGGGGGGCCGCCAAACGATTTGCGAAGGGTGAGCCCTGACACGGCCCTTGCTATTTCTTCCGGACGGTGGGCGATCTCCAAGTTTCCTGAAATCGTTTCCTCACGGGTAATCGAAAGGACAAGGCCATCCGCTCGGGTAATCAGTAAGCCTGCGTCGTGACGTACGGACTCGTCTGTCCCCTCGTCGCAGTACTCCAGAATGTCCACCCGCGCGACCCGGGAGAGCGGGCCGAGGTTGAGAGACATGTGATCAGCATGGTAGCCGACCCCTCCCGGGCGCCAATTGGGGTTGAAGTAGATGCCCTTGGGGCTCGAAGCGATGCGGGCTGAGAGAAAATAGTAATCGATGCCCTCGATCGGCGTATCCGACCAATCGTTCTCTATGACGACGAACCGCTCCGGCTCGATCTGGATTGAAATCGAACCAACAGTCAGGACCGACCCTCCGGCGCGGATCTCGCAGCTCGCGCTGAGGACGGTATGGATCTCGCTCCGCGAGAGGGCCTCGAAGGCACGCTCCGACTCCTCGTCCAGCTGTTGAGAAAATAGCTTCATCGGGCTTCCTATGGGTCAGCATGCTGCCTGTCATCCCACCTGATCGCACAAGAGGTCCTCCACTGAGCCCCACCGGCTGTCGCCGGCCGAGCGCCCGACGTCCGTTCGCCTGGGATGTGGTCTCATCCCGTACGAACGGACGACGCGGCCCATGCATCGCGCCGGTCATGCCACCCGATCGCTGCAATGAGGGCTGCCGCCTCACCCCCTCGGTTCGTCACCTGTAGGGCAGGGATCTCGGGCACCGTGAGCCAGGGCGCCGCCCGCGCGGACGCGGGCCAGGTCGGCTCCGGGCGCGCGGCGGGGCCGCTTGGTCGGCCGGGCGGCTGACGCCTGTCCCGAATTGGGGCCCTGCGCCCCGCCCGGCCGGACCAGCCGCCAGGGGCGGCTGCCCTCCGCGCCCTTGGCGCAGCGCCACGACGAACGCCGCGGCGCGCCCCGAACCACCCCGCCGCTTACGTTGCCGCCATGCACCCCCGATGGACCCCGGCCTTCCCCCTCGATCGCGTGCCCGTCGGCGGCGCGCGGCTCTACAAGCACGACGAGCTGCAGGTCGCCGTGTTCCATCTCCCGGACGGCGTGTACGCGGTCGACAACCGCTGCCCGCACCAGGGGTATCCGCTCCTGCAGGGCGCGGTGAGCGGCTGCGTCGTCACCTGCAAATGGCACAACTACAAGTTCAATCTGCGCGACGGCGCCTGTGTCATGGGCGAGGAGCCCGTTCGGAGCTACCCCGTGCGCATCGTCGACGGGCAGGTGGAGATCGATCTCGCGCCGTCCCCGGCGCTGCTCGCGGGGCTGTGGGCCGACCTCACGACCGCGATGGAGCGGCACGAGCCGGGCCGGATCGCACGGAACGTCGTGCGGCTGCTCGATCTGGGGGTGACCGCCGCGGAGCTCGCCCGATTTGGTGCCACGTTCGACGCGGACCACGGCGAATACGGGCCCTCCCACGCGCTCGCGCTGGCGGCGGCGGTGGCGGCCGGGACGTCGGCGGCGGAGCCGGTCCTCCCGCTCGTGCAGGCGCTCGACCTCGCGGCGCGCAGCAACGTCCGGTTGCCGCGGCGCTCCATTCCCGAACCGATCGATCCGGGGGACGATCCGTCCGCGGCGGGTGCGCGCGTGCGCGTGCTCATCGAGACCGAGCAGGGCGCCGAAGCCGAGGCGCTCGTGCGTGGGGCGGTGGCGCGCGGATGGGGACGCGCTGAGCTACAACCGTGGTTCTTCCAGCTGTGCGCGGACCACTTCCTCGACTTCGGCCACGCCCTCATCTACAGCGTGAAGGTCTTCGAGCTGCTGGACACAGCCCCGTCGGCATCGGCGCCCCGAGACGCCGCGTCCCTGCTCGGCGCGCTCACGTGGGGCATCACGTGCGGAACGCGGGCGGACCTCCTGCCCGGCTGGGCGGGGTGGCTGCGGCGGATCGCGGAGACGCACGCCCCTACGACCGACCAGCTCGCGCTCGACGCCCTCGTGGACGCGGAACCTGCCAGCGCCTTCGCGCTGGTGGCGGGCTCCTCGGACCCCCTCGACGCCCTCTCGCTCGCCGCCGCCGAGCGCCTCCTCCGCTTCGATCCCGCCATCGACGCCGACGCGACCGTCGGCGAGGGCTGGCTCGACGTCACGCACACCCTCACGTTCGTGAACGCCGTGCGGCACGCGCGTCGACACGGCGCGCCCGACGTTGAGCGGCTGATGCTCCAGGCCGCGCACTTCGTCGCGATCACGCGCGCGCTCGACGGGGCGCGGCGCGAGATTGTCCCCGAGCCGGCCACCATCGACGAGGTGGTCGACGCCGTGGGCGCCCGCCGCGGAGGGGACGTACGGCCCGACGCGGTAGACCTCGCGGCCGGCTGTCTCGGGCACCACGAGATTGGCGCGCTCGCGGCGGCGCTCGAAGCGCGGATGTGGCGGGACCACGCCACGCGCGCCATCTTCCTCGCCCACCTGGTCAAGACCCTCCGCAGCGGGGCCGAAGAGGCCACGGCCACGGGCGATTCGCGGCCGTTCCTCGCCGCGATCCGCTTCCTCGCGGCGCCGTTGCGGGAGCGCAACGTGGAGCGCGCCGTTCACGAGGCCATCGCGCTCGTCCGCCACGGGCGCCCGCCGCGGTCGCTGGTGTCGTGACGCGGGGCCCGTAGGCTGCGCCCGGATGTCCGCGGGCCGCCCCCCCGGGAGCCGATCAAGGCGCGGGGAGCCGCCAGATCCGCACCGCCCGCCCGAAGTCGGAGCGCTCGATCGACGCGAGGAAGCGGCCGTCCGGCGTGAGCTCGAGCGTGGCGTTCCGCGAGGTGAGCGTCGCGGGCCAGTCCGCGGGGGGCGGCATCGGGTTCTCCGGCTCCGTCGGGTGCACCGGAAAATAGCCGAGGACGCGAGCGTCCTTCGCGTCATGAACCGAGATGCCGAGGCGACGTCCCGCGCGGTAGATCAGCCCGCCGTCGGGTGACCACAGGACATCGCCAGACCCGCGGTTTCCGGGGTCGGCGGCGTAGAGATCCGCCGCGACGACGTGGCCGTCCTTGGCGTCGAGGATCTGCAGCCCGTAGTAGGGGCTGCTCACGGCAATCCGCGCGCCGTCCGGTGAGAACGTGACGCCCCCGAACGGCTGCTCGAGCGTGAGCCGCCGGATGAGCGCGCCGTCTGGGAGGGACCGCAGCTCGACCCAGGGGTGCCGCGGGCCCGCAGGCTCGGAGCTCACCCCCAGTACGGCGAGGGTTTGCCCGTCGGACGCGATCGCGAGGTCGGCAACTTCGATGTGGGCCCCACCCGGCTCCCAGCCCTCGAGCGGAAGCGTACGGGCGCCGGTCTCACCATCCAGCAGCAGGAAGGGGAGGCCGCTACCGCAGCGCAGCGCGATGGTGGCGCCGCTCCACACGATCTCGTAGGCGGAGGTGCAATCGTTGAACGCCCTCTTCCAGCTCGTGTCGAGCGTTTCCACCAAGGAAAACGAGCGGACCTCACCGCCGTCGAGCGGGATGAAATCGATCCGGTCGTACCGCACCACGGCGATCCGCGCGCCGTCGGGTGAAACGGCGAGCGAGTCGGCGCTCACGTCTTGTTCGGGCTCGGTGTCGCCGAGGGGCCCCTGGCCGCCGTCCCGGGTGCGGAAGCGCAGGCCCCCGAAGGCAACGGTCGGGTTGCGGTCGATCCTGCGGACCGTGGTCGCGAACGAGCCGTCCGCGAAGAGCGCCAGCCCCGTGGGAAACTCGTCGCCGGGAAGGTCTACCAGCGCAACGGGCTCGGCGGGCCAGACCGGACCCACCGGGCCTGCGCCCCCCATGCAGGCGAGGACCGACAGGGCCGCCACGAGGAGGCCGAGGCGAGGAGCGCGCATCGCTATCCGCCGTCCCCATCGGGCGCCGGCCAACGCGCCACGCCGCTCATGAAGGCCTCCGCCACGTCGGTTTCCGTGGAGCCATCCCCCGTGTCGTCGCTGCTGGACCACACGCGGCTGCCGAACACGGACACCTCGCCGAAGTCGACGGTGTCCCCGATGGAGGCTGCGAACTGGACCCGCAGCTCGTCCCATCCCGCGGGATCCTCGACGGGCGGGACGAAGGTGCCGGCGAGCGCCGCGAGGTCCACGGAGTGGTCGATCCGGGCGATCGGGAGGGAGTGGGCGCGCACGGTGACGCGCATCGCCTCGGCAAAGGCACCATCGCCCGTCGCGAAGGACCAGGTAGCCTCGGCCGTGAGGTAGTCCGGACAGCTCGGACCGCCGCCGCCGGTGTCCTCCTCGTCCCAAACGCCGGTGTCCGGGTAGACCACGCCGGTGTCCGTCGGGTCCTCGCTCTCGCCGGAGTCCTTGTCGGTGTCCTCGCCGCCGCCGCCGTCA
>JAUXQH010000032.1 GCA_030685065.1 Pseudomonadota bacterium
TGCGGGCCATCGGCCCCACGTGATCGAGGCTAGCCGCGAGCTCGAAGACGCCGAAGCGGCTGGCGCGACCCCAGGCCGGCTTGATGCCGGTCAGTCCGGTGGCGCCGCACGGCCAACGGATCGATCCGCCGGTATCGGAGGCCAGAGAGCCGAAGCACAATCCGGCGGCCGTCGCGACGGCCGAGCGCCATGTCATGCAGGCGGATCGCGCCCTGGAGCATCTCCGCGATCGCGGCGACCTCGAAGGCGGCTTGGAGGTCGGGGTCGACCCGCGTGGCGTCCCGCTCGGCCGCGGCGCGCCCCGCGAGGACCACGAGGATCGGCCGCATGCGGGGCATGCCCCCCTCGAAGAGCACGTCGGGCGTGAGGCCGGGCGGGAGGCCCTCCCCGTCCACGAGGCCGATGATCGCCTCCTCCAGGCCCCCGAGGGGCCCGCGGAGCTCGGCCGCGAGCCGCTCCACCTCGAGGAGGAGGGACCGGCGCGCGGTGCCGGCGGACCAGACACGACGATCCGCACCGGGAGCCGGGTCACGCGGCCGTGGATCGACGGATCCGGGATCGAAGGACCGGAGGCGGGTCATGGGTTCAGCGCCAGACGTGGGCGAGGGGGATGCGGCGGCCGCTCCCGAAGGCGCGAGCGCTCACGCGCAAGCCGGGGGCCGCCTGCCAACGCTTGTATTCACTTCGGACGACCATGCGCACCACGCGCTCCACGATGTCACGCGGATGCCCGCGCGCCACGATGTCGGCGGGATCGACCACGCCCTCGACGTACAGCCGCAGGATCGCGTCCAGCTGGTCGTACGGCGGGAGGGAGTCCTGGTCCGTCTGGTTCGGCGCGAGCTCGGCCGAGGGGGGCTTGGTGATCGTCGCGTTCGGGATGACTTCACCGTCCCGGTTGATCCAGCGCGCCAGCCGATACACGTCCGTCTTGAACACGTCCGAGAGCACCGCGAGGCCGCCGTTCATGTCCCCGTAGAGGGTGCAGTACCCCACCGCCATCTCCGACTTGTTCCCGGTCGTGAGCAGGAGGTGCCCGAACTTGTTCGAGAGCGCCATGAGCAGCGAGCCGCGGACGCGCGCCTGGAGGTTCTCCTCCGTCACGTCGCGGGCGACCCCCGCGAACGGCGGCGCCAACACGTCGAGAAAGCTGTCGTACACGGGGGAGATCGGGAGCACCTGCCAACGGAGGCCGAGGCGGTCGGCCAGCGCCTTCGCGTCCGTGATGGAGCCCGCGGAGGAGAACGGGCCCGGCATCCCGATCGCCCAGATGTTCTCCGCGCCGAGCGCGCGCGCCCCGACAACGGCCACCAACGCGCTGTCGATGCCCCCCGACAGGCCCAGCACGGCGGTCTTGAAGCCGCAGCGCGCCGCGTAGTCGCGCACCCCCATCGTGAGCGCCTCGAGCACTTCCTCCTCGAAGGGGAGCGCGGTGGGCGCGATGGTGGGGCCGTCCAGATCGACGACCCAGGATCCCGTGCGGAACTGCGGCCCCTGGAACAAGAGGCGGCCGTCGGCGCCGACGGCGAGCGAGCCGCCGTCGAACAGGAGCTCGTCGTTGCCGCCGACCTGGTTGCAATAGACCAACGGGGCCCCGCACTGGATCGCCTTTCGCTTCACCAGATCGAGCCGAACGGCGCCCTTGTTGGCGTGGAACGGAGAGGAGGACAGGTTGAGCAGGACGTCGGAGCCGCGCATCCGCTCGACCGGATCCGCGTCGTAGCGGCGGCCCGAGCCGGCCTCGTTCCAGATGTCCTCGCAGATGGTCACGCCGAGGCGCAGCCCTCCGACCTCGACCGGGCGCGGGTCGACCCCGGGGACGAAGTAGCGGTGCTCGTCGAACACGTCGTAGGTGGGCAGCAGGGTCTTGTGCCGCACCGCGACGATCTCGCCGCCCGCGGCCACCACCGCGCTGTTGCGGATGCCGCCGTCCTCCCAGGGGGTGCCGAACACCGCGATGACATCGGTGCCCGCGGTGGCGCGCGCGACGACCGTCGCGGCGGCCCGACAGGCGCGCAGCAGGTCGGCGCGTTCGAGCAGGTCACGCGGCGGGTAGCCAGACAACATCAGCTCGGAGGCGAGCAGGATCCGGGCGCCAGCGGCGGAGGCGGCCGCGATACCCTCGACGCAGAGCGCCGCGTTCCGGGCAACGTCCCCGATGACGGGCGCGCCCTGGAGGATCAGGACGCGCACGGCTCAGTAGCCGTCGGTGTATTTCCAGGCCGTCGCGTTCAGGGCGACCAGGATCGGCGCGCCGAACAGGATCCCGAACACGGCCAAGGGGAAGTAGCTGGTGGGCTCGATGTCCCCAACAGCGTCCCAGCCCACCTGCGGCAGGCTCACCGCGATCGGGCCCCAAGGCGTCGCGAAGCTGAACAGGAGCGACACGAGGCCGACGGCGAGGAGCACGCCGCCGAGGATCCACAAGAAGGTACGAGCCATCACGTTCTCCGCGGCGCGGAGGATAACCCGGCGCTCGGACACGTCCACGACGCGGACCACCGACCTCCTGCCGACAGCGTGCGCCGTTTCGAAATAGGAGGGCGCGCCAGGAGGCTCTCCGATGCGTAGGTTCCAGACAACGTGGGTCATTCCCGCGCTCTTGCTGCTCCCGCTCGCGTGCAACGGCGGTGCGGCCGCGCCCGTGCCCCCGCGCGCGCCTCCCTCGGCCTCGGTCCCTACGCCCCCGGCCCCGGCGGCGGTGCCCGCCGCCACCCCCGCCACGGCCTTCACCTGCTGCGGCGACGACGCGGCCGGAGCCGTGGTCGGCGCCTACCTCGGCGCGCAGGCGGCGCTCGCGAAGGACGACAACGCCGGCGCCGGCGCGGCGCTCACCACCCTCCAGGCCGGGCTGGAGGCGGCCAAGGCGCAGCCCGGGCTCGACGAAGCGGGCAAGGGCGTCCTCGCCGCGATCGCCACGGAGTCCGGCGCCGCGCTCGCCGCCACGGAGCTCGAGCCGCGCCGCGCCGCGTTCAAGAAGCTCTCGGCCGCGGTGATCCCGTTCGCACGCGCGCACGCGGGCGGCAGCCGCTCCGTGACCGAGGCGTTCTGCCCGATGGCCAGCGCGAGCTGGCTCCAGGAGGGCGGAACCATCGCGAACCCGTACTACGGCTCCTCGATGCTCACGTGCGGCTCGTTCAAATGACGCGCCGCCAATGAACGGCGTGGCGATGACGGTTCGCCGATGACGACCCGGCCATGACGGTCTGGCTCGTCGGCGCGGGCGGGCGCACCCCCTTCGTCGGTCACCTCCGCGGCGCGCGGGCCTTCGGGTCGGTTCGGCTCGCGTGGGCCGGCCGCGTCGCGGGGACCGCCTCCGTGGTCGAGGGGTGGGAGGCCGCCGAGGCCGCGCGGGACGCCCTCACGGACCTTCGCATCGAGGGCGACCTCCCGACGGTGCTCGCGGCCGCCTGTGCGGCGCTCCAGCGCCTCGACGCGCGCTGGTTGGCGCGGGGCGACATGAGCGTCCTGCTCGTCGCCGCGGACGACACGGGCGTGCGCGCCGCCGGCGCCGGCCTCGGAGCGGTGTTCGGGCGGCATGCTCTCGCGCAGCCCCCCTCCGGGCAGCCCCCCTCCGGGCAGCAGCCCCCCCGGCACGCGGAATTCGCCTGGCGGCCCTCCGTTCCCGCCGGCCACGCGCTGCTCGGTGAGCCGGGCGCGCCCGACGGCACGAGCTACCCGGTGCCCCCCGCCGAGGTGTGGGTGGGCGTGCCCGTGGGGCTCCCCTTCCCCGCGCGCGACGTGGGCGCCGCCTGCGGGGTTCACCCATGAGCGAAGCACCTTCGAGCCGCCTGCTCGACGGCGAGCTCGACGGGTTCGATCTCCGCGCCGAGCTCCCGCGCCTGCTCGCCACGGTCAAGGGAGCCGGCGATCGCCCGCTCCAGCCGCTCTTCGCGGCCCTGGCCGCGAAGGATCCGGTGGCCCTGGCCGAGGTCGTGTGCGGCTCCCGCGCGCCCGGGGGCGCGAGCGTCGTGCGGGCCGCGCTGCCCCACGTCGGCGTGCTCGAGGCGGCCCTCTCCCCCCGCGGGCTCTACCCGCGCCTGCTCGATCTCGGCGGGGAGGCCGCGGCGGAGGTGCTCGCCCTCGCCGCCGCCCGCCATCCCGCCGCGTCGTGGCTGGTGCCGCTGTCGAAAAAGGCGGAGACCTTCGCCGTCGGCTTGACGCACCTGATGGCGGCCGCGGCGCACCCCTCGTTCGCCGCGGTGTGTCGCGCGCATGCCGATGCCGGACACGTCGACGGCCTCGTCTTCGTGGCCGCCGAGACCGGTCGTTCCGAGCCCGCCGCCGCCCTGCTGGGGGTCGACGTCGGCGCCGCTCTCCGCGCGGCCGGCGCGGCGCTGGATCACGATCCGACGACCCCCATGCTCGCGCACCTCGCGGCGGCGTGGGGCGCGGAGCCCGACGCGCTGATCATGCGGCTCATCCCCGGCCTGCGGAGCCGCGCCGCGGCGGAAGCCCTGCTCGCCTCGTCCCGACATCTCCCGCGAACCGCGTCCACGCTACGCGCGGTGCTGCGAGGCATGGTCTAGTCCGAGGAACGGGGGTAGGGTTCGCGCGCGGAGGCGACGAGATGCCTGGGCAGCTGGCGAAGGAACACGCGACCTGGTGTCGCTTGAACGAGTGTCTGGCGGGCCTCCTCGCGACGGTGGAGGGCGAGCGCATCGTCGCGTTGCGCGCCGACACCGAGAACGTGACGGGGCGCCACGGCACGTGCGGTCTCTGCACGGCTTCCGCGGGCGCCGCGCAGGATCCACGCCGCCTCCTCCGCCCCAGGAAGCGGGTGAACGGCCGCCTCGAAGAGGTCTCGTGGGAGGTCGCGATCAACGAGATCGGGGCCCGTCTCAAGGAGATCCGCAAGCAGTCGGGCCCGCGGGCCATCGGGCTGTACGCGGGCGCGCCGGTCGGCCTCGATTCCCGCGGCCTCGCGCGTACGATCGCCACCACGCTCGGCCTCGGCACGCCCAACCTCTACTCGCCGCTCGCGTCGCGCGGCGGGCCGTGGCTGCGGGCGGTCGAGCTGGTCGTGGGGCACGCCGCCGCGCTTCAAAGGGACGTCGGGCGCGCGCACTACGTGATCCTGCTCGGCGCCAACCAGGAAGCCGACGGATGGGGCCCGCTCCAGGGGGGGCGCAACCTCGGCGCGGACCTCGCGTTCAGCCGAAAGACGAAGGGCACCAAGGTCATCGCCGTCGACCCCCGCAAGACGCCCCTGGCCGCGGGCGCGGATCTCCACCTGCCGATCCGGCCCGGCACCGAGCTGTTCTTCGTGCTCGGCATGATCGACGCGATCCTCAAGAACGACTGGCGGGACACCCAGTACACCAACGACTACTGCACTCCGCTCGGCCCGCTCAAGGAGGCCCTCGCCGCCTGGCCGGTCGAGACCTGCGCCGCGATCTGCGGGATCCCCGCGACGGACATCGGCGGCGTGGCGCTCAAGTTCTCCCGCGCGGCGATGGCGGTGTGCGCCCCCGGCAACCAGGCGCTCCAGAGCGAGCACGGCACGCTCACCGCGTGGGCCCTCCTGGTGCTCCACGCGCTCACGGCCAACCTGCTGCGTCCCGGCGGGCTGTTCGACAACAAGGGCGTCATCGACGTCCACCCGCTGGCGAAGCAGCTCCCGACGGACGCCGCGCCGCGGACCCGCGTCGGGGACTACCCGCTCCTCCTCCTCCAGGCCCCGAGCGCGCTGCTGGCGGACGAGATCCTCACCCCGGGCGAGGGGCAGGTGCGGGCGCTGGTGTCGCTCTACGGGGATCCCGCCCGCGAGCTGCCCGGCGGTCCGCGCCTCCGCGAGGCGCTCGGCGCCCTCGATCTGCTCGTCGCCGTCGACCTCGCCGACACCGACACCACCGAGCTGGCCCACTGGGTGCTCCCCGCGACACACCCCTGGGAGCGCGAGGATCTGCACCTGCACGACACCTCGATCCTCCCGTGGCGCTTCTCGCAGCACACGGCCGCGCTCGTGCCCCCGCCGGGCGAGGCCCGGGACCTCGCGGACATCCTCCGGGACCTGTTCAAGAAGGTCGGTCCGACCCTGCGCGGCGGCGAGTTCGGCGCGCACCTCCGGGTGCTCGGGAGCTTCGTCGCCACCGCCGACCTCGCGAAGTGGGAGGCCCGCCTGCTCGACACCTCCGGCGTCGTCTCCATGGCCGAGCTCGAAGAAGCGCCGCACGGCTGGTTCAGCGGCGAGGTCGATCGCGCCACGTGGCGGCTCACCACCGCGTCCGGCCGCTTCGAGCTGCTCCCCGCGCCGATCGCCGCGGCGCTCGCCCGCGTCGTGGCCCCCTCGGCGCCCGCCGGGCTCGACCGCTGGCTCCTCACCTCCGCCGCGCGCGACGCGGCGCTGCGCCCGTTCGATCGCCCGGTCGGCCTCGATCCGGCCGCGATCGATCCGGGCGTGACCCTGCACCCGGCCTCAGGGTTCGCGGAGGGCGCGCGCGTGCGCATCCGTACGACCTCCGGCGCGGTCGAGGCCACCGTTCACCTCGACGCGACGCTCCGAGAGGACGTGGTCGATCTTCCGGCGGGCCACGTCGTCGACGCGATGGCGCTCCTGCCGACCGACCGCCTCGATCCGCTCACGGGCACCCCCGCGGCCAACGGCCTCCCGTGCGTCGTGGAGCCGCTGTGACGCCCATGCTGGTAGCGTGCTGATCCTCGCGCTGCTGGCGTGCCTGCCCGTCGCGCCGGCCCCGGCCCGCGAGACGGTGGGCACGTCGATCACGTCGACAGTGCCTCTCCACACGCAGGCCTCCCTCGCGGAGGCCGGGGCGCCGACCGTCCGGGGGCGCGTGGTGGGCACCTGTGCCGGCCCGGTGCGCATCGAGGCAAGCTCGGCGAGCCAGGCCAACACCCTCGCCGCGGAGGCCGTCGCCACCGGCCCCTTCGCGCTACGCGTGCCTTCGGGCACCGCGCTGCTCTTGCGATGGGGCTGCGACGCCGATGCGGACGGAGAGGTCGCGGGCGCCGACGTCTCCGAGGCGAAAATTGGTCTCCCCGCGGGGGACCTGGCGCTCGTCCTCCAGCTTCCCGACCCGGCGAGGACGGCCCGCTTCGCGCTCGCGACGCCCAGGGGCACGGTGGTCCCTCGACCTCGCGCACCGCCAGGCGGCGGCGAGGCCCTCGCCCCCCCGCTCGCCGATGGCCCCGCCCCGAAGGCGGGGACACCTCCGGCTCCCGGCGAGCCCCCCCCCGCCCCGGGCAGCCCGCCCACCCCCGGCGGCCCGCCCATCCCCGGCGGCCCGCCCCTGCCCGCGGGGAGCGCGCCGCCCCGGTAGCGGGCCCGCCCACGGCGGACTACCGGGCTTCCTTCGCGGCCTCGACCTCCCCGAAGCCCTCGGCGAACAACGCCGCATACGACCCGGCGCGCGCGAGGAGCTCGGCGTGGGTGCCCTGCTCGATCACGCGTCCGGCGTCCATCACCACGATGCGGTCGGCGTGGACCACGGTCGACAGGCGATGGGCGATGACGAGGCAGGTCTTTCGGACGAAGACCCGCTCGATCGCCTGCTGGAGGAGCTGCTCGGTTACCGGATCGACGCTGGCCGTGGCCTCGTCGAGCACGACGATGGCGGGATCGCGGGCGAGGGTGCGCGCGAGGGCGAGGATCTGGGCCTCGCCGGCGGACAGGTTGGCGCCGCGATCGCGCACCTTGTGATCGAGCCCCTCGGGGTGCCGCATCGCGATGGCGGAGGCGTTCGACAGGCTGATCGCCTCCTCGACGCGGGCGGGATCGAGCGTCGGATCCCCGAGGGTGACGTTGAAGCGCAGCGTGTCGGTGAAGAGCTGCACCTCCTGCCGCACCGAGCCGACGATGCGACGGACCGCGGCCGGCGCGATGCGAGAGAGCTCCACATCGTCGAGCGTGATGCTGCCCTCGTACCCATCGTGCACGCGCGCGATGAGACGCACCAGCGTGCTCTTTCCCGAGCCGGTGCGGCCGACCACGGCCACGACCTCGCCCGGCGACACGTCGAGCGAGATGCCGTCGAGCACCCAGGGGCCATCGGGCCGATAGCGGAAGCGCACGTCCTTGAGCGAGAGGCGCCCGGTCGCGCCCGCGGGGTTCGAGACGATCGAGCCGGTCGGGTTCGAGCCAATCGGCGCGAGGTCACCCGGAGTGATGCGCTCGGTGACGCCGAGGAGCCAGAAGATCTTGTCGAGCGCCGCGACCGCGCGCTGGAGGAACGTCACCTTTCCCGAGAACTCTCGGAGGGGGCGAAACAGCCGGTCCACGTAGTCGACGAAGGCCACGACGAGGCCCACGCTCACGGCGTCCGCGCCGGTCGCGCCCACGCGCGTCGCGCCGTACGCGAGCATGAGCGCGATGCAGACGCTGGCCAGGCCGTCGATGATCGCGTATAGCGCCGCGTCGTAGTAGTTGTTCTCCACGTTCGCGTCACGATGGGTGGTGTCGAGCGCCCGCATGCGCGCCTCGGTGCGCTCCTCCTGCCCGTACAGCTGGAGGACCTCGATCCCGGCGAGCCGCTCCGCGAGAAACCCGTTCATGGCGGCGAGGGCATCCCGCACCCGCCCGAACAGGACGCGCATCCGGCGCCGGAAGAACTCGATGATCCCGGCCAGCGGCAGGCCGACGCAGAGCAGGAGCAGCGTCAGCCGCACGTCGAGCAGGAACATGGCGACGAGGGTGCCGCCCATGACCAGCACGTCGAGCAGGATGCTGATGCTGCCTGCGGTCAGCGCCTCGTTCAGCGCGTCCACGTCCGAGGTGGCGCGGGTCATGAGCTGGCCCGTGGGCTGGCGCTCGAAGAACCGCTGGGAGAGGCCGAGGGTGTGGCGGAACAGCGCCTCGCGGAGCCGGAGGATGCTGTTCTCCGCGGCGGTGGCGAGCAGCAACGTGTAGGCGGCCTCGAACACGAAGGAGAGCACCACCACGGCGAGGAAGGCGGCGGCGACGGCCCAGAGCCCCTCCCCCTTCCCGGCGACGATGTGATCGTCGAGGGCGCTCTTCAACAGCAGGGGCTGGACCAGGCCGAGCCCCGCCACGATCGGCGTCAGCGCGAGCGCCATGCCGAACCGCGCGCGGTCCGCCCGGAGGTAGGGCCACAACCCCCGGAGGAGGCCCACCGCGTTGACGTCGCCGGGCGGGGGCGCGCCCGCCTGGCCCGCTGCCGTACCGGGCGCGCTCACGAGGCCTCCCGCTGCGCCGCCCAGGCGTCCTGGTAGGGCCCCGGGCGCTCGAGCAGCTCGGCGTGCGTGCCCGTGTCGACCAGCCGGCCCTCGTGGAGGACCAGCACGACATCGGCCTGCTCGAGGGCGGAGAGGCGGTGGCTCACGATGATCCGGGTCGGCTTGCGGCCGTCGGACCGGCGCTCGCGGAGCATCGCGAGCAGCTCCTGCTCGGTGTGATGGTCGACCGCGGAGAGCACGTCGTCGAGGATCACGACGTCGGCCTGGCGCGCGAGCCCGCGGGCCAGGGCCACACGTTGGCGCTGGCCGCCCGAGAGCGCGATGCCGCGCTCGCCCACCACGGTGTTCAGCCCGTCGGGCAGCGCGAGCAGATCGACCGAGAGCGACGCGGCCGCCGCGGCGGCGACGGCCACCTCCGGCGGCGCACCGAGGCCCACGTTCTCGGCGATGGTCTCCGAGAACAGGAACGTGGACTGCGGGACCATCGTGATGCGGCGCCGCCAGTCGCCCAGGTCCACCCGGGTGAGATCGACGCCGTCGACGAACACCGCGCCCTCCGGCGGGTTGTCGAGCCGCGCGAGGAGGCGCAGCAACGTGCTCTTTCCAGCGCCGGTTCGCCCGAACACCCCGACGGTGGAGCCACCCGGGAGCACGACGTGAACATCCTCGAGCACCGGCCGATCCGGCGCGTCGGGCCACGCGTGCGTGAGGTGGCGGAGCTCGATGGTGGGGCCGGTGGCGCCGACCGGAAGCGGGAGCGCGCGGCCCAGATCGGGGCGCGTCGGCACGGAGTCGAGCACGGCGTAGATGCGCTCCAGGGAGGCCTCGGAGCGCTGGAACACCGGGAGGAGCACGCCGAGGAGCCGCAGGGGCACGAGGAGATAGGCGACGAGCGCGATGAACGCCGCGATCTGCCCGGCGGTGAGCGTGCCCGCGAGCGCCATCTCCCCGCCGAACGAGAGGAGGATGAAGACGCACGTGCCGCCGGCCACCGAGAGCACGGGGAACACCAGGGCGCGGAGGCGCGCCATCTCGAGGTTCGAGGCCTTCAGCGCGCTCGCGTGCGCGACGAGCCGCTCCACGAACGGCTCCTCCACGGAGAACGCCTGCACGGTGCCGACGCCCTGGAGGGTGCCGAGCAGGTCATCCGCCAGCGCGGCGAGCTGGGTCTGGGCGCGGCGCTGGATGTCGAACATGCGCCCCACGCCCCCGTGCACCACGGCGAAGCCGAGCGCGACGGGCACCCCGCAGCCGAGCGTGAGCGCCGGCGAGATGAGCAACATCTGCCCCACCGCCATCGTGAACGCCGCGATCACGTTGATGCCCTGGAGGAGCGCGAACCCGGCGAACGCGCGGGCGAACGTCACGTCGCCCGTGGCGCGGGAGAGCAGATCGCCGGTGGTGTACTTCGCGTAGAAGTCGGGCTGCAGCCGCAGGAGGTGGGCGAACAGATCCTCCCGCAGCGCGAACTCGGCGTGGCGGCCGGGGGAGAAGAACAACACCCGGGAGAGGGTGCGCGTCGCGATGATCGCGACGCCGAGGAGCCCGATGTGGATCGCCGCGTCGCGCACGCCGCGATCGGGGGAGCCGGGGTCGGCCGAGCCGGCTCGGAGGGCGTCGAGCCCGTGGGCCATCTCGACCGGCACACGTACGGCGAGCCAGTTCGTCAGCAGCACGAGCACGGTGCCCGCCACGTACCACCAGGCGAGCGGCCGAACGTAGGCCCCGATGAAGCGGCGGGTGAAGATCAGGGCGGCTCCGGAAGGTCGGGTGCGGGTCTATCCGAGCGTAGGGAGCGCGGGGGTGCGGACGCGAGCGGGATGGCGCGATAAGGCCCGCCCCCGATTGGACCCCCCAGATGGACCTCGCAGGCGCCCGCCGCTCCCTCGAATGGAGGCAGCACCTCGTTCGCAGGCGCCTCCGGGAGCTCACCACCGGCATGCCGGTGGTCCGCACGGAGCAGCGCTTGCTCTCCGCAGCCGGCTACCCTTTGGCCGCGCGCATCACGCGCCCCGTCAGCTTCGAGGGCTACGCGTCGGGCGCGCTCCCCGGCGTCGTCATCAGCCCCGCCATCCACCATGGCGTCGCGGAGCTGGAGACCTTCGCCTCGGCGGTCACCGCCGCCGAGGTCGCGCGGCTCGGCTACGCGGTGCTCACGTTCGATCCGGCCGGCCGCGGGGACAGCTGGGGCGAGGAAGACTTCGGCGGCCCGGAGCACCAGGATGACCTGCGGGTGGCGATCCGCGCCCTGATGGCCGCCCCGGGCGTCACGAGCGTCGGCGTGCTCGCGCTCTCCTACGGCATCGTGGCGGCGGTCCCGGCGCTGGTCCTGGGCGCCGAGGCCGAGGCGCTGCCCGTCCGCTGGCTGGTCGACTGGGAGGGCCCGAGCGACCGCGAGATCATCACCACCGGCGGCACCCGGCTCGTCCCCGCGGCGGGGCACGCCCTGACCGACGAGGACTACTGGCGCCCGCGCGAGCCGGTGCGTCACATCGGGGCGCTGCGGTGCGGCTACGTGCGGCTCCAGGCCTGGCCCGACCACGCGCAGCCCGGCGAGCTGCGCCATGCCGAGCGGATGATGGACGCCGCGGCAAAGGGCACCGCGCCCTGGTTCCAGATCAACGACCACCCCCGCGGGGGCCGGCCGCCCCGCCCCACCTGGGTGCCACCCGGGCCGTGGGCCGCGAACGCGGCGATCTTGAGGAAGTTGTCCGATTTGCGGTGATCGCCGGGTGCGCCCGGTCGGGGCCACACCGCGGCACCTGCCTGTCCGAGCGAGCCGGCGCGTGCGTCCGGGAGCCCGGAAGGCCTGCCTCTGAAGGCCTTGCCTTCGAGGGCCTACTGTCCCGCCGGCGGCGCGGAGCCCGGGCCGCCCATGCCGCCGGGCCCGCCCATGCCGCCCGAGGGCCCGCCGCCCGGAGGCCCGCCCATCGGCCCGCCGTCCGGAGGCCCCCCCATCGGCCCATCGGCCCCGCCACCGGGGGGCCCGCCGCCCGGCCCGCCCATCGACTCGCTGCCCTCCCCGCCCGGGGCCGTCCCCTTCGAGGCCGCCGCGCCGCGAACCTCGGCCGGCTCGAGCACCTTGGTGAGGCCGTCCGCCAACAGGAACTTGTTGCGACGATCGGCCGGCAAGGTGGAGAGGAAGTGGATGAACGCCTCGACCGAGTGGCGCCGGTAGGTTTCCCAGGCGTCGAGCGCGCCCTGGGAGATGTCCTGATACCCCTCCCCCCACTTCGACTGGGACAGGTCGAGCCGGCCCACGGCCGCCACCGACGAGGCGAGCGAGGTCTGGTACACGAGGTACTGGGCGTGCACGTCGATCTTACGACGGAGCACCTCCTCGAGCTCGGTGGCATCGAGGTGCTCGGTGGCCGTGCGCGCGAACGGGTTCCCCGAGCCGGTCATCGGGTGCGACGCGAGCAGCTCGACCAGGATCGGGGGCTGGCCGAGCCGGAGCCGGGTCGTCATCTGGTCCGCCGTGAACACGTCGAAGAACGCCAGGATGGTGTTGATCTGCTCCTCGACGAGGCTGCGCTCGGCCGCCACGAACGCATACGCCCGCTCGGTCAGCGCCGCCGGCTTCGCGCGGTCGAGCAGGGCCTTCGTCAACCGCAGCTCCTCCTCGTGCACCAAGGTCTGCTTGTCGTCTTCCCGCACCACGGCGTCGAGCGTCAAGCTCTTCCAGAGCGGGAGCTGCGCCTCGGTGAGGTCGGGCCCCCAGTTGGTCTCGAGGAAGCGCGGGCCCAGGTCGAGCAGCCGGAAGCCGTCGGGCGGCTGCATCGCCACGGACCCGGCCCCTTCCTCCGCGCCGCCGTTCTCGGGACCACCCTCTGGACCGGCGGGCGCGTCCTTGCTCGAAGGATCCTTCGGCGCCGGGGGCGCGTCGCAGCCCGAGGCCGCGGCCATCAGCGCGGAGAGACCCAGCAAAACCGTGTACTTATTCAACAAGCACGCCCCCGTCGTCCGGTAGAAGATACCACGTCTGCACGCACGCCCGCGGATCGCCGAAGGTCGCGACCGACGTGCCGCCGTTGCTCTCGAAGTTGGCCGCGAGCATCGTCCGCATCCGCTCGGACTGCCGCAGGAAGCGCCCGCCCGCCCGCGGGGCCACGCCCTCGGCGCAGCGCACGTCGACGAGGCCGTGGATGCGGCTCGTCTCCCCCGTCGCGCGCCCGTCATCGGTCCAGAGCACCTCTGGCGTCACGATGGTCACCCGCGGGCGGCCCGACAGGAACAGCGCGAACGTGCCGCCGTCCTCCCAGGACGGGTTGAACAGCCCCCGGGTCGCGAGGATGAAACAATTCGCCCGGGGGTCGGCGCGGGTCACGGAGCACATCTGGTCCACGACCGACAGAACGCCCTCGACCGGCACCGGGTTCCAGTAGACCCTGAGATAGTTGAGCGGCCCCGGGTTCGCCGAGGTGCGGAGCGCCGCGGGGAGGCGCGACACGAGCTCGTAGCTCAACAGCGGTGGGACCTGGAGCAGCACGGCCGCGACGCCGCCGAGCGCCACCGCGCCGGGCCGCGCGACCACGGGAAGCGCGGCCGCCCCCATCCCCGCGAGCACCGCGAGGGCTACGGCCGCGATCGGAAAGTTGTCCGGGCCGACGTTGAACACGGCCACCGCGGCGCCCGCCCCCGCGAGCCACACGAGGCAGAGCCCCGCGATCAGCGAGGAGAGGTCTCGTCGGCGCAGCGCCCCCGCCCCGACGAGCGCGAGCGGCACGGCCCAGACCAGCGCGGCGAGGCCGAGGTCATCGACGATCGAGGACCAGGGAGCGGTCACCGACTGGGCGTACCCCTCCGCGGAGCCCGCCTTGTTCCGGACGTACACCAGCAGCGTGGGCAGGAACCAGGCGAGGCCGCCGACGAACGCGAGCGCGACGGGCACGAGCGTACGGCGGGCGCCTCGGCGCCAGGCGACGGCGAGGATCAGCAGCCCGAGCGGCACGCCGAACGGGATCCCGGTCTGCCGGATGGTCTCGCCGAGAAAGAGCAGGGCCGCCACCCCCAGCGCCTGCCCCCTGCGCGGCAAGGCGGGCGCGGACAGCCAGAGCCCCAGCGCCCCGACGAGCGCGGCCGCCTCCGGATGGTGGATCCAGTGCGTTCGGGCGAGCACGTGGGTCTGCGGGAACGCGAGGAGCGCCAGGGCCGTGACCGCGCCAGCGGTCGCGCCCGAAGCGGGACCGCTCGCGGCACGCGCGGCGCCAGCCGCCCCAAGCAGCAGGACCAGCAGCCACAGGGTGTCGACCCCCTCCATGAAGGCCACCGTCGGCGCCCGGATCGCCCCGAGCGTCGCGAGGAGCAGGCTGTAGGGCGTGTCGACGATGCGCCAGTTCACGACGCCGTGCTGCTGCCACCAGGCGAGCGTGTTGCGGAACGAGATGTAGTAGTGGCCCAGATCGGTCGGGGCGCGATCGTCGAGCACGTGGAAGCGGACCTGCAGCGCCATCGCCACCGCGATCGCCGCGAAGGTGACGAGGTCGGCGCGCTTGGGGACCTCTTTCAGGGCATCCCCAGCTGGGCCCGGAGGAAGGCGTACATGTCGGCGCTCGCGTCGATCGCCTTGGAGACCTGGTCCGCGCCACCGTGACCCGCGTTGCGCTCGATGCGCAGGAGGGTGGCGGGGGCGGGGAGCCCCGACGGCCGCGCGTGCTGGATCTTCGCCACGAACTTGCGCGCGTGCATCGGATCGACCCGATCGTCGTGATCGGAGGAGAGCAGGAGCAGCGGCGGGTAGGCGGTGCCCTCCCGGACGTGGTCGTAGGGCGAGTAGGCCGCGAGGACCGCGCGCTGCGCGGGATCCTCGGCGGTGCCGTACTCGGGGATCCAGGTCCGCCCGCTGCCGAACTGGTGGTACCGCAACATGTCGAGCAGCGGCACCGAGCACACCACCGCGCCCCAGAGGTCCGGCCGCTGGGTCATCGCGGCGCCCACGAGCAGGCCGCCGTTGCTCCCACCGTAGATCGCGAGCTTGTCGCGGCGGGTCCACCCCTCGCGGGTGAGGAATTCCCCCGCCGCGATGAAGTCGTCGAACACGTTCTGCTTGTTCGCGCCGCGGCCCGCGTCGTGCCACGCCTTGCCGTATTCGCCGCCGCCCCGAAGGTTCGCGACCGCGTAGATCCCGCCCGCCTCGAGCCACGGGTAGATCGACGCCCGGAACGCGGGCGTGAGCGAGACGCCGAAGCCCCCGTACCCGGTGAGCAGGGTGGGGTTGCCTCCGTCGCGCGGCGCGTCCCTCCGGTGCACCAGGAACATCGGGATCGAGGTGCCGTCCTTCGACCGGTAGCGCACCTGCTCGACCACGTACGGCGTCGGGTCGATGGGGAGGCTCACCTCGGCCCAGAGGTCGACCGTGCCCTTGCTCACCGACGTGCGGTACACCTGCCGCGGCAGCGTGAACGAGCTGAACTGGAAGTACGCGTCATCCTCGTCCCCGAGGCCCGAGATCGCGCTCGCGGTGCCGACGGCCGGGAGCGGGAGGGTGCGCACCGGCTTGCCCGCGAGCGTGACGATGCGCACCTCGGAGGCGGCGTCCCGCAGGTAGGACAGCGCGAGGCTACCGCCCACCACGCTGAGCTCTTCGAGGGTGGCGGCCGGGTCTTCCGGGACGATCTCGATCCAATTCGCGCGGCCGAGCTTGCTCGCGGGCGTCCGGAACACGCGGCCCCGGGAGGCCCCCTCGTCGGTCCAGATGTAGAGCTGATCCTTCCAGGCGGTGACCGAGTAGCGCGCGCCGCTCCCCCGCACGAGCAGCTGAAAATCGGCGCTCTTCCCGTTCGAGTCCCGCACGTACACGTCGTTCTCGTTCCAGCCCCGCGCGACCTCGACGAAGAGGTATCGGCCGTCCGGCCCCATCCACGCGCCGAGGAAGGTGGCCGGATCGCCGGTACGCGGGTGGACGAGGAGGTCGGTCGCGGGGTCGCTCCCGAGCGCGTGGTAGCGGATCTCCGTGAAGCCGGGCCGCTGGTCCACGGGGATCGCGGGGTCCGTCGGCAGCCACTCGTAGTAGAAGCCCGCACCATCCGGCGTCCAATCGGGGCTCGCGTACTTGGCACCCGCGATCGTGTCGACCGGAGAGACGACGCCCGTGTCGACGTCGACCACGTGAAGGGTGGCCTCGTCCGCGGCGTTCGGCTTGACCATGTAGGCGAGGCGCCTGCCGTCCCAGGAGGGCGACCAGTCGCCGAGGGACACCGTCGCGTCCGCGCTCCAAGCGTTCGGATCGAGCAACACGCGCTCCGCGCCGTCCGCACCCTGACGCCAGTAGAGGACCGCCTTCTCCTTCTCGGCGTGGCTCCGCAGGTAGAAGATGCGGCCGCCGCGCAGCAGCGGGGTCGACACCGCGTCCACGTAGTAGAGCGCGCGGAAACGGGCGGCCAGGGCGTCGCGACCGGGAAGCACGCGCAGGGCGCGGCGCGCGTGCTCGTCCTGCGCCTTCATCCAGGCCTGGACCTCGGCGCTCCCCTCGTCCTCGAGCCACCGGTAGGGATCGGCCACGCCGCCCGAGGTGTCCGCCACGTCCTCCCGCCGCGTGGCCGGCCATGTCGGCGCGGCGCCGTCCGGGGCAGCGGCGGCCACGAGGATCGGCGCCGGTGCGACGGGCGTGCTCGCTGGACGGGCGCACGCGAAGAGCGAGACCGCGAGCACCGGGGCGAGGATGGCAGGGGCCAGGAGCCAGCGCACGAGCGCCTCAGAGCGACCCGCGGCCATAACATTGGGGCCATGGCATCCGCGTCCGGATCTCTGTTACCCTACGGGCCCATCACCGTACGGTAGCGCGACTCCTGATGATTTTTGCCCTCGTGACGGCCGCCCTGGCCGCATCCCCCCCGTCGTTCGATGCTCCCGCCGTGTCGGGCATGCGGAGCAAGAAGGACAGCGCCGTCGTCATCGGCGTGGAGGACTTCACCCGGCTGGTCGACGCCCCGGGCGCGCTGGCGGACGCCGCGGCGATGCGCGACTACCTCGTGACCACGCGCGGGATCGACGCGAAGCGCGTGCTCTCCATCAACGACGCGACCGGCGACTCCGCGCGCGAAGCCCTGACCGCCGCCGTCAAGAACGTGAAGCGCGGCGGGATGTTGTGGATTTACTGGGCCGGCCACGGAGACACCGTCGACGGCCAGCGAGTCCTCCTCGGTGCCGACGCGGATCCCGAGGCTCCGGGCGGCGGGGCCTTCCCGCTCGATGAGCTGGTCGCCCTCGCCGAGAAGTCGAAGGCGAAGCAGGTCCTGGTCGTGCTCGACGTGGGCTTCGGCGGCGTCGGCCGCGAGGGAGAGCGCTTGTTCGCCCCCCCCGAGGCGGTCGGGCTCCTCCCCGTCTCCACGCACGGCAAGGTGAGCATCTGGAGCGGCACCACCGCCGCGGACCCCGCCTATCGCTACCCCCCGGCCGGGCACGGCGTGTTCAGCTACTTCGTCGTCGGCGCGCTCCGTGGCTGGGCCGACGGCCAGATCGGCGCCCCGGCGGACGGCGTCGTGAGCCTCCAGGAGGCCCAGGGCTACGTGGCCCGCGTGGTGCGCCAGGTGGGCGGCGGCGAGCAGAAGCCGGTGAAGGAGACCCGCGCGGAGATGACCGTGTGGGCGCTCACCTCGGGGGCCCTGGAGGCCGGACCGACGAAGGAAGACCTCGCGTCGCTCGCGCTCGCCGAAAAGGCGCGGCGCGTCCGCAAGGCCGAGGCCGAGCTCATCGCGACGGCCAAGGCGGATTGGGAGGCGGTCGGCCCCACCGCGACGGTGAACACGCCGGCCTCGGTCGCCACGCTCAAGGCGTTCCTCGAGCGCTACGACGCCGCCACCGTCACGGTCGACGGCGCCCAGGTCGCCGTGGCGGTGCCCCAGGTGGCGGACGCGCGGGGCCGGTTGGACGAGTTTTCGCGCGTGGTCGCCAAGGTCCAGAAGAAGAAGCGGAAGAAGCGGAAGAGCGCCAAGGCCCCGCCCCCCACGGCCCCGGTCGCCACCTTCGCGTGCCAGGACCTGCTCGCGCTCGAGCCCAAGGCCATCACCGGCGAGCTCACGCCCGATCTCACCGCCTGCCTCGAGTCCCGCATCGACGAGGAGCCGCTCCTCACCACGAAGGACAAGCTCTCCCGCATGCTGATGATCGACGCGGACGCCAAGAGCGATCTGGTCGAGTGGACCCGCCTCGCGGCCCGCCACCTGGAGGACTTCGACCGCTCCGACCCCGATCTCTGCTTCAAGTTCGCGCTCGTGCTCTCTCGCGGCGAGATCGAGGACGCCGAGCTCGTGCTGCGGTGGGCGGACTACGCGCTCGAGAACAAGCACATCTGGGAAGGCCCGACCTACATGTCGCGCGTCTACAACCTCCTCCGGCTGCGGGCCGAGACCTCCGTGCGCATGTGGCATGACGCCGAGGCCGACTTCATCGACGAGCGCTCGGAGGAGAACGCCGGCGCCGCGGAGCGGTACCGCGGCCTGGCGAAGGACTGTTCGCGCGAGTGGGTCGACTACGCGCGGACGAGCGCACAGCCGGTCGATCGCGCGGTCGCGTTGTGCGAGAGCGCTTCGGGGAACGCGGCGTTCTGCGCGGAGGGGTAGCGGACCGCGCCGCGTTGCGCGGCCGCCCTCTGGGCCCCTTGTGCGCGGGACGGCTTCGGCCCGCGGTAGGCGGGCGGATCGCTGGGCGCGGGGCGTGACGACGTCGAGCGTCCGACGTCCGTTCGCCCCGGATGGCACATCATCCTCCCCGAACGGACGTCCCGGGCCGCCGTCACGGCGGGATGCGGCCTCATCCTCCCCGAACGGACGTCCCGGGCGGCCCTGCCGCCGGGCCGCCCGCGGCTCCCCGGACCACCATGTTAGACGCCGCCCATGCCTCGTGTGTACATCAAGACCTTCGGCTGCCAGATGAACGAGTACGACAGCGGCAAGATGCGCGCCCAGCTCGCGCCGGCCGGCTTCGTCCCCACCGATGACGTGGACGACGCGGACCTCGTCATCGTCAACACCTGCTCGATCCGGGACAAGCCCGAGCAGAAGCTGCACTCCTTCCTCGGGCGCATCCTCCCGCAGAAGAAGGTGCGGCCGCTGACCGTGGCCGTGGCCGGCTGCGTCGCCCAGATGGACGGCGGCAAGATCTTCAAGAAGTACCCCACGCTCGATCTCGTCTTCGGGCCCGACGCGGTGGGCCGCGTGCGCGAGATGGTCGAGACCGCGCGCACCCGCCGCGTGCTGGACACCGAGTTCTTCGGGACCGACGGCTACCCCTTCTCCTCGGACCTCGATCCGGACGCGACGGGCAAGGTGGGCTCGTTCGTGACCATCGCGAAGGGGTGCGACAACCGCTGCACCTTCTGCATCGTGCCGACAACGCGTGGCGACGAAGCGAGCCGCCCGGCCGACCAGATCCTCGCCGAGGTCGAGGGGCTCGTGGGCCAGGGCGTGCGCGAGATCACGCTCATCGGACAGAACGTGAACTCCTACGGGCTCAAGGTCCCGGGGATGCCGACGTTTGCCCAGCTCCTGCGCGAGGTGCACGCGATCGCCGGTGTCGAGGTGATCCGCTACACGACGTCCCACCCGCGCGACATGGGGGATGACGTGGTGGCCTGCTACGCCGACCTGCCGAAGCTCGCCTCGCACCTGCACCTGCCCGTGCAGAGCGGGTCCGACCGCGTGTTGCGCCGGATGAAGCGGTTCTATACCCGCGCCCGCTACCTCGAGGTCATCGAGAAGCTCCGCGCGGCGCGCCCCGAGATGAACTTCACGACCGACTTCATCATCGGGTTCCCGGGCGAGCAGGATGTCGACTTCGAGGACACGATGACGCTGATGGACGCGGTCCGGTTCGAGGGCTCGTTCAGCTTCAAGTTCTCGCCGCGCCCCGGCACTCCGGCGCTGCGCCTGATGGACGAGGCGGTGCCCGACGGCGTGGCCCAGGCCCGCCTCCAGCGCCTCCAGGACCGCCAGCGGGACCTCCAGATCGAGGCCCACGCGGCGCTGGTCGACCAGACCCTGCGCGTGCTGGTCGAGGGCCCCTCCGCCCACGACGAGGGCGTGGTGTGCGGGCGGACCAGCACCTTCAAGATGGTGAACTTCCCCGGGGATCCCGCGCTGTCGGGCCAGTGGGTGGACGTGAAGGTCACCCGGGCGTTCGCGAACACCCTCCGCGGTGAGGTCGTGGGCGGCGAGCTCGTCGCCCCGTAAGGCGCGGCGGGTCCCCGCGGGGGTCGGCTACAGGTTTCCGGCGACCGCCGCGAACGCGAAGATGCCGACGTAGATGACGAAGATGCCGATGTACAGGAGCGACAGCGCGAGGCTCACCCCGGCGGCCACGAGGCCGGCGGTGGACGCCGTGTCGAACCCCGGCGCGATCGGGCCACCGCTCTTCGCCTCCACTCCGTAGTAGATCGAGACGATCGACAGCGGGAACGCCACGAACCAGGGCGTGTAGCAGAGGCAGGGCCCCAGCGCGCCGCAGATCAGCGCGGCGACGCCTGTCCACAGGCAGATCGCCGCGTCCGTGGGCGCGCTGCTCCCGGCGACGGCGTCCGGAAAACCGTAGGGGTCATTCGCCATTGGGTCAGCGCTTGCCTTCGGTCAAAGCTTGTAGTTGACCGAGCGCGTGAACAGGAGCGTGGGCTTGGCCGAAGCCGACGTGGCCTTGCTCACGTTGATCACGATGACGCCCGCGGCGGCGGGCACGGGCGTGAACATCCGGAAGAACTGGACCGAAGGGCCCTTGTCCGCGATGGCGTCCCGCGTGATCTCGACGCGGGACTGCGCGACCTTCTTGCCGTCCGCGAGGACCTCGGCCACGAGCCAGTAGGCGACGCCGTCGAACTCGGCCCGGCTGCGTGCGTAGAGGACCGGCATCTCGATGACGACGGCGTCCTTGTCCGCCACGACCACCTGGGGCGCCCAGTTGTCCCCGAGCACGTCCTTGCCGACCACGTCGAGCGGCATCTTGGTGTTCGAGCCGACGGTGGCGCGGGGGTCGACGTAGGCCGAGAGATCCTTCTCCTTGTCCACGACCTTGACGGCGCTGAACGTGGGGATGTCCATGTCGTCCTCGTCCTTGAACGAGGTCGCGTCCGGGATGTCGGCGTTGTTGCCCTTGGTCTCGCCGTCCTCCTTGAACAGGTCGTCGTCATCGTCCGCGAGCAGCACCGCCTCCGACGTCGGGGGGGCGGCGGGCGCGGGAGCGGCGGGAGCGGCGGCGAGGGCGGGGACCACACCGAGCGCGAGGAGCATCAGGACAGCGTGGCGCAAGGAGGACTCCGAGGTGGGTAGGCAGCCGGCGACGCCGTAGCGAGCCGCCGGGAGCCGTGGATGGGTAGCCGTAGATGGCTAGCACTGTAGACGAGCGGACCAGAATGTCAAACGGTTGTGGTGCACCCGCTCTTCCCTCGCGCGGTGGGTCTTTCCCGTCGGGGTTGGGCAGCGGGTTGGGGAGCACGGGTCTGGCGCGATAGGCCCCTCGGCCATGGGAAAGAACCCCTACCGCCTCGCGGATCGCCGGCAGCGGCACGCGCGCCACCGCGTCGAGGGGCCGTTCGCGCGGCTCGCCGGCCTCTCGCCGCTCGTGGGCGCGATCGCGGCCGTGTGGCTCGCCCGGGACCTGTACGGCACCCTCCTCGCCGGCGGAGAGGCGGCCTGGGCGGCGGGCTTCACGGGGGTGACCGCGCGGGTGGGGCTCGTCGTGGCCGCGCTGTTGTCGCTCACCACGTACGATACCCTCGTCCGCGGCCCGGATCGGGGCGTCATCGACATCCACCCCCTCCTGCCGCGCCCGTGGCTGCTGGCCCGGATGGAGGGCCTCGTCCGGGACCGGCTCCCCTGGCTCGCCGTAGCCGCGGTGTTCCTGCTTCCGGTGCTCCCCCGCACCGACGCCTTCGCGCTCGGCGCCGCCGTGCTCCTCGGGGCGTGGTGCGCCGGCCTCGGCGTCGGCCTCGGCGTCAACCTCGCGGCCCCCGCCCTCGCGACGCGGCCCTCCCTCGCGGGCCTGTTCGACGCGATCCGCGGCCCCAACCCCCGCCTCCAGGCCGCCCTCCTCTACGCGCCCGGCGTGGCGCTCGCGCTCTCCGGCACCGCGACCGTGGCGGCCGCCTGGGGCGCGGGGCGCGTCCTCCTGGGTGATCCGGCGGGCTTCGTGGGCCTGGCCTCCCCCTTCGTCCTCGCGGTCGCCGGCGTCGTGCTGGCGGTGCGCTCGGCGCCGGCCATGTCCGGGATCGGCGCCGTCCTCGGCGAGATCGAGGCGGCCTGGGCCGAGAGCGAGGATCCCGAGGATGCCCGATCGGTCTACCTCGAATGGACCGTCCGCCTCGCTCCCGCCCCGCTCCGGGTGGCCCTGCGCAAGGAGCTCCGCCACCTCTGGCGCGCCCACCGCGCCTGGGTCACCGGCTCGTGGGGCCTCGCGTTCCTCGCCGGCATCGCGGGGTGGACCGAGTCTCCGGACGGCGTCGCGCGGCTGGCCCAGGTCGGCGCCGCCGCGCTCGCGGCGGTCGGCTACGTCGGCGTACGCCTCGGCGCCTCGGATCCGCCGTGGCTCGACACCTTCCTGCCCCTCCACGGGCGGGTCGTGGCGCGCGCGGCCGCGGTCTTTTCGGCCATGCAGGTCGTCGTCGCCGTCGGGACCGCCACGCTGCTCGTGCGGCAGGGCGTCCCGGCGCTCGGCGTACTGTTGCGCCTCGAGCTGGCTGCGCTCGCCCTCGCGGCGGTGGCCGCGTGGTCGGGCGACACGCTACGGGCGAAGGGCGGGCTGGTCTATGTTCCGGCGGCGCTCCTGGTCTGGGCGGTGGGAGGCATGGCGTGATCGAGCTTCGGGGCGTGCGGAAGGTGTACGGGCGAAAGGTCGCGGTCGACCACGTCGATCTGACCGTGGGCGCCGGCGAGCTGGTCGGCCTCATCGGCCACAACGGCGCCGGCAAGTCCACGGTCCTCAAGATGCTGGCGGGCCAGCTCCTCCCCACCGAGGGGACCGTGCGCGTCGGGGGGATCGACGTACGCGAGGATCCCGCCGGCGCGCGGAAGAAGCTCGGGTACGTGCCCGAGGAGCCCGCGCTGTACGACTACCTCACGGCCCGCGAGTTCCTGGAGCTCGTGGTCGCCGTGCGCGGAGGCGGCGACATCGAGGCCGCCCTCGACATGACGGGCCTCGGCGCGGACGCGAACCGGCTCATCCGCGAGTACTCCCAGGGAATGCGGCGGAAAACGGCCCTGGCCGCCGCAGTGGTGTCCAGGCCGCCGGTGCTCGTGCTGGACGAGGCGCTGAACGGCCTCGATCCCCCGAGCGCCGCCCGCATGAAGAGCGCGCTCCGGACCCTCTGCGACGAGGGGACCACCGTCCTCCTCTCCACGCACATCCTCGAGACGGTCGAGCGCGTGGCGGGCCGCGTGGTCATGCTGGCGCACGGGCGCGTCGTCGCGGACGAGCAGGTCGCGACGCTCGGCCCCGACGGCCTCGAGCGCATGTTCCTGCAGCGAATCGCGGAGACAGCGGCCGGGTGATCGCGGGGCGAACGTGAAGTAAATTCCCGATCCTGCCCGCCCGAGCCCGGGATTAGATAGGGCGCCCGCCACGGTACCCCTCGGGCTACCGCCCCCAGCGTACCCGCCAAGAGGGCCTCCATGCGTTCGTTGCTCGTCCTCCCGCTGATGCTCGTCGCCTGCGAGGAAGACAAGGCCGGCACCCCCGCCCAGGCCGAGTGCGACCTGGCCGACTACCCCGCCAGCTACATGCTCCAGGCCGCGGTCGAGGTCCGCCGGGACGACCGGAACATCCCCCACCTGTACGCCCAGAGCGACGCCGACCTGTTCTACGGCGCCGGCTACCAGGCCGCGACCGACCGGCTGTTCGAGCTCGACACCTTCGTCCGCGCCGCGAAGGGCACCCTCGCCGAGGTGCGGGGCGAGGAGTCGTGGGAGGACGACATCGCCGCGCGCACGTTCGACTTCGGTCGGTACGCCTGCGACAGCCTCGCGTGGCTCGCGGAGGACACGCCGGACGACTACGCGCTCATGGTGGCCTACGTCAGCGGCGTGAACGCGCGCATCGCCGAGGTGCACGCGGGCGACGTGCCGCTCCCCTGGGGGTTCGGGCCGGCTGAGCTGGATTACCTGCCGGACGCGATGGAGGTCGCGGACATCGTCCGCATCGGCCAGCGCATCAACCTCGGGTACTCGAGCACGATCGAGTACGACATCCTCTACTCCCTGATGACACGGCTCAACGCGAACTACGCGGACATGCCCGTGTTCGACCCCGCCATCCCCCGCTTCATCGCGGCGGAGGCCGCTCCCACGTCCGCCGCACGCCCGGATCCGGAGAAGGGCGCCGCGCGGAAGCCGCCGTTCACGTGGTCCCCGGCCGAGGCCGCGGCGTTCCTCCACGGCGTGCAGGCGCTCCGCGCCTACACCTACCCGGGCGAGGGCAGCAACAACTGGGCGGTGAACGCGGCGTTCACCGACAATGGCCGCCCCCTCGTCGCGAACGACCCGCACTCCAGCTTTCACGACCCGAACACGCTCTACATGCAGCACCTCAACTCGGCGGACGCGGGGGGCGCGTTCGACGTGGCGGGGTTCTCGTTCGTCGGGGTCCCGGGCGTGCAGCTCGGCCACAACGCGCGGCTCGCGTGGGCCGCCACCACGCACTTCCCCGACCAGACGGACCTGTTCGATGTCGCCATCACCGATGGAGTCGCGGACATGGGCGGCACCGGCGTGCCGGTGAGCGAGCGGGAGGAGATCATCCGCGTGAAGCTCGCGGACGGCACCGTCGAGGAGCGCCTGCTCGTCGTCCAGGATGTCGATGGCTACGGGGTCATCCTCCCGGAAGAGCTGCTCCCGGTGCCGGAGAACCTGTTCGCGAACGGCAAGGTGCTGGTGAGCTGGGTCGGCTTTGCGCCCACCAACGAGCTCCGGATCTACTTCGACTTGAACCGCGCCTCCACGCTGAACGAGTTCGAGGCCGCGATCGATCACCAACGCGTCGGCATGCACAACTGGATGGGCGCCACGGCCGACGGCATGCTCTATCACACCCATGGCCTCATCCCCGACCGCGGCCCGGCGGCCACCCGCCCCGCGGCGAACCAGGTGCTCGACGCGTCGGACGCCAGCACGTTGTGGACCGGTGAGTACCTCTCCGCCGATCGGCTCCCCCACCTGGACGGCACGCAGCCGTTCATGGTGACCGCGAACAACGATCCGTGGGGCCACACCGCCGACAACGACCCGTTGAACGATGAATTCTACTACGGGAGCTTCTTCTCGCCGGGCTTCCGCGCCGACCGAATCTCGACCGAGCTCGACCGCGTGATCGCCGCCGGCCCCGCGACGGCCGCGGACATGATGGCGCTCCAGCTGGACACCTACAGCACCATCGCCGCCATCCTGGTGCCGCTGCTCGAGGCCGCCGCGAGCCGCATCGACGCGGATCCGGAGCTGCAGACGTTCCGCGGTCGCGACGATCTGCTCGCCGCCGTGAGCAGGCTCTCCGCCTGGGATCGGCGCATGGTGCGGTCCTCGGAGGAGGCCGCGCTGTTCCGCGCGTGGCAGGGCTTCGCGTCGAGGCGCACCCTCGGGAGCGATCTGTCGCTGCTCTACCAGCCGGTCGAGGCCTCCTCGCCGGTCACCATCGCGAAGCTGAACCTGCTCGTCCAGGCGAACGGGATCGACTCCGTGCTCGACGGGCGCGGCGACTACGACCTGCTGGCCGGCCTGGACGACGCGCTCACCTGGGCCGCCGAGCGCGCCGCGACGGAGAGCCTGGCGGCGTGGTCCTGGCAGGACATGCACCGCGTGAAGGTGCACCCGACGTGGGGGGAAACCCAATACCTCCCGGTCGACGGCGACGAGTCCACCCCCAACGTGTCGGGCTGCAGCTTCTGGACCGAGAGCGGCGATCCCGCCGAGACGTGTGACGGCGACGAGGGCCCCATCTTCCGCTCGGTGACCGGGTTCGGAGAGGACGGAGTGCCGGAGACCTCGTTCAACGTGCTGTACGCCAACGATCACGACCGGGAGCTCTGGCAGGAGGGCGTCTACGACGCGCTCGCCTTCCGGAGGACCGAGGTCGAGGCCCGCACGATCGAGACGAGCTCCATCGAGCCCTGACGGCGGCGGTTTCCTACGTCGTGAGCTTGAGGATCATCTTGTCCACGATCGGCGCGAGCCCGGCCGTCGCGTCGTGGAACACGAACCGCGCGGCCTTCGCCGTCGCGCGATCCTCCTCGCCGATGCCGATGAAGTGCCCGGTGGGCCCGTGGCGGAGGAGCACCTGGGGATCCGGGCGCACGCCGTCCTCGCGGGTGGTCGCGGCGGCGAATGCGTGACCGAGCACCTGTTCCGCGCGGGCGAGGCCCTGGCGGTCGCGATGGGTGACGATGCCGAGCTGGGCAACTTCGGCGAGCTGGGCGAGACGCGAGGCCTCCACCCGAGGCGCCTCGGCCTTCCACCCTCGCAGCTCCCACAAGGTGCGCGCGCGGGCGTCGAGGTCGCCCGGGTCGCCGCCGCACTGGTTGACCACCACCCGCCACCCGCCCAACGGCAGCGGGCGCGGTCGGCCCGCGCGCACCCAGGTGCCCGCCGCACGCGCGATCACCCAGGGATCGTCGTACTCGCCGGTGGCCTCGAACAGCGCGACGTCTGCCGGGGTGGCGGTCGACAACGCGTTGATGACGTGGAGGCGCCCGGCGCGGGTGTCGAGCAGCGCGTCCTCGAGCGCGAACACGATCCACGGGCGGCGGCGCTTGGCGACGATCGCGGGGAGCTCCGCCGGGGGCGCCTCCTCCTGGAGGCCGGCGTCGGGGGCTGGCTGACCCGGCGGCGGGGCCGCGTCGTTCACTTTTTCCGCGCGGCGACGACGTGCACGAAGCGGATCCGGTAGCCGCGGTCGTACTCGCGCACCACCTGCGGCACGCGGTCCTGCTGATCGATCACCTGCAGACCGAGGCCCTCGAGCGCCTCGAGCAGCTCCTCTTCGGGGGCCTGAGCGGTCTCGCTGGGCGTCGCTTCCGCGCTGTAGGCCGTGGTCACGGTGAGGACCCCGCCGCGCTTGAGGAGCCCCTCGCAGGCGACCAGGACCTCGGCCACGTCGTCCCCGAGCTCGTCCAGCACGTCGCCCAGGTGCACCCAGGCGAAGCTGTCCGGGGGGAACGGGGGCCGCGCGGCGTCGGCGATGCAGAACTCGAGGTTCGCGGTGATCGGCTTGAACGGCACCTTCACGCGGCGCAGGCCACGGCGCGACGTGGGGATCACGGTCTGCTGGAGCGCGCCGCACAGGAGGCCCCGGGCCAGCAGCACCGCGTCCGGCGAGCGGTCGAAGGCCCAGGTGGGGCGGCCCGCCGTGACCATCCGCCGGGCCATCGTGCCCACGCCACAGCCCACGTCGAGCGCGGGCCCCGCCGGGGCATACCGGCTGGCGAAGCCCAGCGCGAGCGAGTCCGGTCCGACATCGCCGAGGCTGGTGAGCCACTGGCCGAACCCGGCCGGAGCCCCGAACAACGCCGGCGGCAGGTGGGGGGTGATGGGATCGGGCAGGCCACAACGCCCGGGCTCCGCGGCGGCGGTCGAGCGTGGCGGCTGCGAGGCGAGGAGCGCCATGGGATCCGACAGGAGGACCGGAACCCCATCGAGCAGCGGGTAGGTGACGTGCCCGGCGACGGAGCGCCAATCCTTGAGCGGACCCCCGGTCCGAGGACAGACGTACATCCCGACAGTGTCCCACGACGCGCGTCCGGACGAAAGAGCCAAGCCGATGACGAGCTCCCGGCGGGTCTCGTCGTCGAGATCCCCCCGGGGCGGCGCAGCGCCGCGAGCACGTCGACGCCGAGGCCGGCGTCGGGGGTCCAGATGTCCACGTCGACGTTCTAATGAAGCCTGCGCACCCGCGGGACGAACCCCGCCGCCGTCGCCGCCGAGCCGAAGGCGCGCACCGCCGCCACGTCGAGGCGCCTCCCCTGCGCGAACGGCGTGCTCCGCCCGAGGCGCGCGGCGATCAGGGGCTCCAGGAGGCAGGCATACACCGAGCTCCAGCCGTAGCCGGCCACGATGTGGAAGAGGTGGCCCCACCCGTCGCGACGCCATCCCGACGGAAGCGCCACGGACTCGCCGGCCAGCACGATCACGCCGGGAGGAGGCGGGCCGGACAGCGTGGGCGGGAGCGCCACGTCGACCAGGGTGGCGCGCGGGTGGAGCGCCGACGGGGCGAGCACCCCGCCGGTGGTGTGCGCGCCAACCACGACCTCGAACCCGGACACGTCCGACGGATCGAGGGTGACCTGCAGGCCGTCCGCCAGGAGCACGTCCGCGATCGCCCGGCCGACCGCGCCCCGGCCCCCCAGCACCGCGATCGGCCGACCGGCCGCCACACGCCGGGTGATCGTGGTGGCCGCCCAGGCCGTCGCGGCGTTTCCCGTCGTGACGGGCAACCCGCACGCCTCGGCCAGCGCGGTGCCCCGACCGGCGACGACGGCGAGCACGCTCCCGAGCCCCACGTGCCCGATCGGCGCCGCGAGCTGCACGCCGCGCTCCATCCAGGCGAGCGCCCGGGCCTGGTCAGCGAGCAGCTCGTCGGGCAGGAGCGGCACCCCCACCACCACGCCCTCGACATCGCCGAAGCCGACCCGGCAGTACACCGCGACATCGTCGATCTCGGGCCGATCCGTCGCCAGGAGGCGGAGCCGCCCGGTTCGCAGGGCGGCCAGGCGCCGCGCGGCGGGCACGAGCGGGTGCACGAGGAAGACGAAGCGGGCGGCGGGAGGGCGGGCCCCCAGCAAACCCGGTGCCGGTGCTACGAGGGCGTCGGCGGCCACGCCGCGATCAGGCCTTCGCTGCGCGGAGGCCCGCGACCACGTTGCAGAAGGTGCCGACGCGCATGAGCGACGAGACCTCCGACACCTTCAGGCCGGGGCGGAACTCCTCGCGGGGGACCTCGGGCATGTGGGCCGCGAGCCGCTCGAGCGCCACGGCGGTGAGCACGCCGTTCACCTCGTAGCTCTCGCCCTCGGCGAGCCCCTCCTTGCTGGCGGCTTCGATCCCGCCGCGCGGGATGCGGACATCGAACGCGCGCTCGAGGCGGAACGCGATGTCGAGGAAGTCGAGCGACTCGGCGCCCAGATCACCGATGAGGCGGGAGCCGTAGCTCACCTCCTCCGCGTCGAGCCCCAGGGCCTCCGCGATGCAGGATCTGACTTTCTCGAAGAGGGCGGCGTCGACACCGGAAGCGAGCGCACCAGCGGGAAGGGAGGACAACGTCGGCTCCAAGGGGGCGACGATTCTAGAACGATCGCGGCGCGATGTCACCCTCCCGCACAATCCCCTGACGAGCCCGGGCCGCTCAGGGCCGAAAGAGGTGGATTCCGCCCCCCCGCACGTCGAGCAGCCCGGCCAGCCATTGGCGCGCGAGCGCCACCGGGACGGCGGCAGCGCCGAGCTCCCCCATCTCGAGCTCCGCGCCGTCGACCGTCGGGAGGCCCGCGGTCACCCGCGTCTTGCCGACGTCGCCCGCGACGAGCACGAGGAACGCGGCACCCTCGGCGCACGGTCCGCCCAGGAGCGCCTCCGCGCCCACGAGGGCGTCCGCGCCGCCGGCCACCGCGAGGTCCACCCGCCCCTCGGCCACCGCGTGCACCGCGTTGGTGAGGGCCACCGACCCGCCGAGCCGGCCGTCGCACCAATTCCCGTTGTCCCCCTGGAAATCGAACTGCGCCGACGCATAGCCCAGGATGTTGTTGGACAACCCCTTCACGAGCCAGAGCGGCGGGATCAGCGGGACGCCATGCTCGGCGAAGCCGCCGAGCGAGAACGGCGTGCCCGAGGCGGCGAGCGCGGGCTCGATGTCCTCGGCGTCGCCCTGCTGGGGGGAGGCGCCGACGTAGAGCCCGCGCCGGTCGGCCGGGACCGCACGCCACATCGGCCAATCCTCGAGCGCGGCGTAGACGGCCGCGCAGCCGAGCTGCACCGCGCGCGTCATCGTCTTGAGGTGCTTCCGCGGCACGCCGTGGACGTGGGGGGCGAACCCCGGAACCGGCCCCGGGTCCCCGAGGCCCGTGCCCGCGAAACCGATGCCCGCCGGGCAGAAAAGCGAAGCAGAAACCAACGATACGGACCTCATGCGGCACCTCCAGGCTCGCCCGAGCCGCCGAGCGCGTCTACGAATGCGACGACCGCGAACGAGCGATCGATGCGCTTGCCGAGCCCCGCGAGGGTCTTTCCGGGTCCGACCTCGATGCACCGCTCCGCGCCGAGCGCCTGCATCCGTCGCACGCACTCGACCCACCGCACCGGCTTTACGACCTGGTCGACGAGGCGGGCGCGGATGCCGTCGACGGTGTCGGCGACGTCGGCGTAGGCGTTCTGCACGACGGGAAAGCGCGGAGGGTGGAGGGTCACCCCCGCGAGGGCCGCCTGCAGCGCGTCGGCGGCGGGCTGCAGCAGCGAGCAATGAAACGGCGCGCTCACGGTGAGGCGGCGCGCCCCGGATCCGACGGCCTCGCACACACGGTCCACCGCGCCGACGTGGCCGGCGATGACCGTCTGGCCCGGGCAGTTGTGCGCGGCGAGCTCGACGATCTCACCGTTGCCGTGCGCCTCGCAGAGCGCCCGAACCTCGGCGGTGTCGGGCCCCATGATCGCGGCCATCGCGCCGACGCCGAGCGGCACGGCGTCCTGCATCGCGCGGCCCCGGAGGCGCACCAGGCGAACCGCGTCCGCGAAGCCGAGCGCCCCGGCGGCCACGAGCGCGCCGTACTCCCCGAGGGAGTGGCCCGCGGCGAAGCTGGGGATCAGATCCGGCCGGGCGCGCTCGAGCGCGCGCGCCATCGCGATCGAGGCCGTGAGGAGCGCGGGCTGGGTGATCTCGGTCTGGGCGAGCCGCTCGACGGGGCCGTCGCGGATGATCGCGGAGAGGGCGTACCCGAGGGCGTCATCCGCCTCCTCGAAGGTGGCGGGGTCGAGATCCACGCCCATGCCGACGGACTGGCTCCCCTGGCCGGGAAAGATGAAGGCGACGCGCATGGGCTCCTTTTGGAAAGCAACGGGACCGTCGGGGCCTGGAAACACTACGGAGCCCCCACCACCACCGCGCAGTTCTGGCCCCCGAACCCGAAGGAATTGGACAGGATCACGCGTGGCCGCTTCCGCACGTTCGCGAGGAGCACGTTGGCGGGGCAGTCCGGATCGAGCTCTTCGAGCCCGACGGTCCCCGGGAGCACGCCGTCCCGGAAGCTGGCGAGGCACAACGCGAGCTCCACGGCCCCGGCGGCCGCGACGGTGTGACCCACCGCGCCCTTGAAGGAGCTGACCGGAACGTCCCCGAGCACCTTGTGGATGGCGAGCGACTCGGCGCGATCGCCCACGGGGGTGCCCGTGCCGTGCGCGTTCACGTAGTCGATGTCGGCGGGCGAGAGCCCCGCGTCGCGGAGCGCCCGCGCCATCGCCAGCGCCGCGCCGTGCCCCTCGGGGTGGGGCGCGGTCACGTTGTGGGCGTCCACGCTGGTGCCGGCGCCGAGCCAGCGCCCGAGGATGGGGGCGCCGCGCGCGAGGGCGTCGGCCTCGGCCTCGAGGCGGAACACCGCCGCTCCCTCTCCGATGAGGAAGCCATCCCGCCGCCGATCGAAGGGGCGGGCCACCGTGGTCGACAGGGCGCCCAGCACCACGAACGAGAGGAGGCCGATGGGGTGGATCATCGCGTCGTGCCCACCCGCCAGGGCGATATCCACCTCGTCGCGCGCGACGGCGCGGGCGGCCTCCGCCATGGACATGGCGGCCGCGGCGCAGGCCGAGAAGCTGGTCTCCGCGATCGAGGCGCCGTAGGCCCGGGCAATCACCTGGGTCACGCGCTCGGGCAGGTGCCGCCGCGGCGCCGGGTGGTCCGAATCGAGGTCACGCGCGAGCGAGGCGCGGTCGAAGCGCCCGTCCCGAAGGTGGGGGTACAGATCGCGCGCGAGCTCGTCGGGCGTGAGGCTGGAGAGCCCCGTGCCGAGCCACACGCCGCGGCGGCCTCCGGCGGGGGCGCCCGCCATCGCATCGGCGGCGGCGGCCCAGGCGAGCGCCCCCTTGCGATCGTCCGGGAACTGCGGATGGTCCGCGACGCCGTCCACCCGCGCCACGAGCGGCACCCCGAGGGCTTCGGCATCGGGGTCGACCCGGCCCCAGGAGCGATCCGGAAGCGCCGGGACGGAGCCCGCCGCGCAGCGCAGGCCGACCGCGGTGATGACGACATTACGCATGAGTCGAGGCCGCTTGCACTGTCACTACCGCACGCATTCCTTTGTCCCGCCGTCGAAGCAGGTGTAGGTGCCGGCCGTCGCGCCGGACACATCGCCGAACAGCCGCGTGCGGTCCTTCAGCATCACCTTCACCGCGCAGGATGCAGCGGAGGGGGCCGCAATCGCCACGCTGTCGGTGCCGACAGCCTCGACACCGTCGCAGGTGACGGTGATCTTCGCGGTGTCGGGCGCGCGGGATACGAAGGTGATCCCCCCGACCACCGCGGTCGTGGCGGAGCTGCCCGCCATGGTGGCCGCGGCGCTCTGGGGGTCGATCCCGGGCGTGGCCACGATCGGCTCGGTCACCGGCAGGGGGCTCGCGACCGGATCGCCGATCAGCGGCACCTCGGCGCCGCGCCAGAGCGCGCCGCCCACGAGGATGACGGCGACGAGGGCCAACAGCCCGCCGAGCCCGAGCACGAGGACCAACGGGAGGATCCAGCCCCGGGTGGGCGCGGGCTCCTCCAGCGGATCGTCCTCGTACACGGGCGCCGCCGACACGGGCCGCGCGGGGGGCGGCGAGGACGAGGGCGGACCCGCGTCGCGGGTGCCCGCCGGGATCCCGGGGACCGTGCCGTCCGCCGAGGCCGGCCGGGGCTCCGGCGCGGGGGGACGGGGCGCGGGAGCGGCCGCACCGGGGGGGGCGCGGCGACGGGAGGAGGCGCCGCGGGGGAAGGCGCGACGGGAGGAGGCGCCGCGACCGCCACGGGCCGCTGCTCGGCGCGCGGCGGCATGACGAAGGCCTGGGTGGGAGCGTAGTCCTCCTCGAGGTCCGGGATCATGGTCGGGGTCGAGCGGAGCGCCGCGGTCGCCAGGACGGGGGCGCCCGCCGCGGGACCGGCCTTGGCGCCCGTGAGCGTCTGCGCGACCGGACGAGGAACCGCCGCGGCCGACGGCGAGGGACTCGAAGCGGGCGCGGCGCTCGACGCGGGAGCCGGGCTCGAAGCGGGCTCGGGATTCGCAGCGGGCGGGGGCTCCCCGGGCCAGGTGCTCGACGCCGACGGGAGGCCCGGCGGCGGGCCCGAGGCGGTCGGGGGAGCGTCCGGAGCCGGCACGGGGGCGCCCGGCTTGCGGATCGTCTTGAGGTAGGCGGCGCTCGGAGCGTCGAGCGCGTTTCCCACCGGGGTGATGCCCGGGGAAGCCGCGCTCGCCTCCGGTGCCGCCTTGCGCGCGGTGGCGACGGGTGACCCGGGGGGTGCCGCCGACGGGGCGGGCGGAACGATCGGAGCGGGGGCGGCGACCGGCGGCGTCGGCACCCATCCCGGCAGCGCGTCCGTGGTCGGGTCGGTCATCTCGTCGATGACCTCGATCTCCTCGTCCGCGCGGCCCACCATCGTGAGCCCCATGTCGGCGTCCCGCGCCTGGATCTCGGAGAGGGCGGCCTTCCGGAGCATCTCCCAGCGCTCGTCCGTCATCGGGATCACGGCGGGGACGGGATCCTCGGGGCGCAGGACCACGCCGCCCTCCTCCGCCGACTCCACGTAGGTGTCGTCCGCCTTGAACGACGCGCTGTCCTCCGTGAGGATCGAGTCCGTGAGCGGGTTCGGCTCCCGGGGCTCCTCGCGGCTCGCCTTGAGCAGGGGCGGCAGGACGCGCTCGGCCCACTCGCCGAGGCCCTCGCCCTCGAACCCCCGGGAGAGCGCCCGACAGCGCGTGACGCAGTCCGCGGCGGAGGGCCGCTGCTCGTGCCCGTAGGCGCACATCTGCGCGATGAGCTCGATCACGGCGTCCCCGCTGAGGCCGGGCAGCTCGCAGCGGGTGCGCAAGAACACCAGGCGGTCCGCGACGAACGCAGCGTGCTTCTCCGGGCGTCCCTTCGCCTTCCCGAGCTTCTCGAGGGCGAGGAGCTCGTACAGCGTGGCGCCGAGGGAGTACACGTCCGAAAATGGGGTTTCCGGCTCGAAGAACAGCCGCTCTGGCGGCATGTAGTCCACGGAGCCGAACTGGAGCTCCTGCGTGTGGCTCTCGCGGTGGTCGAAGTCGGCGCGCGCCACGCCGAAGTCGAGCACCTTCACCGTGCCCGACTCGTCGACCATGATGTTCGACGGCTTGATGTCGCGGTGGATCACCCGGAGGGGCTTCTCTCCCTGGTAGGGCGGCCGGTTGTACGCGGCGTCGAGCGCGCTCGCCACGAACGCGGTGGCCTCGAGCGCCACGCGCGGCGGCATGGTCTCGCCGGCCTCGATGGTCTGGGTGATCGCGCCCTTGAAGTCGATCGCCTCGAGGTACTCCATGATCACCGCGACCCGACCCCCGATCGTGGTCAGATCGATGACATCCACGATGTTGCGGTGCCGGAGCCAGCCGAGGAGCCGCGCCTCGTCGCGCATGCGCTGGGCGATCTCGATGTTCTCGCTCCACCGTTGGTGGAGGAGCTTGATCGCGGCGAGCCGGGAAAATCCGTCGGCGTGCATCACCTTCGCGAGGTACACGCTCCCGAACCCGCCGGAGGCGATCTCCTTGATGAAGTGAAACCGGCGGGACGACTCGCGGCTGGCCAAGAACTCTCCGAGGCGGCGGAGAGCCTACCATGCCGATCGGTTCGAGACGGCGGATCGACGGGGCTCAGCCCCCCAACACCCCATACAAACCCTCGACCGCGCCGCAGTCCCCGATCGCGGCCCGCATCGCGGCGGTGAGCGAGGGGTCGTCGCGCACCGCGGTCCCACCGGGCCCGATCAGCGCGAAGATCGCGGCCTCGCCGGGAGGGCCCCCGTGCCCGAGCCGCAGCCGATCGCGGGCGCTGGCGAGGTCGACCGCCGAGGCGGCCGCACCGACGAGGCAGTAGGGCACACGCCCCTCGTCCACCAGGCGAAGCGCGGCCCGCAGCGCCTGCGCGCCCGCTTCGGCGCCGCCGGCCCACGTGCCGTTCTCGCCGCGGATGCCGTGCTGGATCGCGACGTGCGCGAGGACCATGTTCGGCAGCGTTCGCAGCGGCAGGAGCGGCGGGTAGAGCGCCCGGCCCGGCCCGCCGAGCAGCTCGCGATCCAGCGCGCCGTCCCGCGCCATCGCGGCCAGGGAGGCCTCGGCCTCGCCTTCGTCCGGCGGCTCCCGCCCGACGGCCACGCAGAGCCCGAGCTCTTCGGGATCGCCGGTGAACCCGAGGAGCGCACGCCCCGCCGCCGGCAACGCGAGCTCGGCCGCGCGGGGCAGCAAGCGGGCGTCCTTCTTGCGCTTGAGCCAACCCGCGAGGGAGGGCCCCTCCACCACGGCGGCGCGGCCGTCGGGCAGATCGGACAGATGTGCAACCGCTCTGACGGCTGTCTCGCCGGCCCGCACCCGCCCGAGGACGGCCCGGAGCTCGTCCCCGATCGGCGTGACGAGCCCCACGGCCAGGACCCCGGCCCGCGCGTGCCCGGAGAGGAGGGTCACGTCGCGTCACCGAGGAGCACGCTGCCGTTGCTGCCTCCGAAGCCGAAGGCGTTCGTGAGCGCGTAGCGGGCCCGCGATCGCATCGGCGCGCCGCGGATGTGCGCGAGATTGCAGTCGGGGTCGGGGTCTTCGAGGTTTCGGGTGGGCGGCAACCAGCCATCCCGCAGCGCCTGCACGCAGAGGATGGCCTCGACCGCGCCACACGCGGCCACGAGGTGCCCCATGTGGCCCTTCGTGCTGCTGACCGGCACGGGGATGCCGCCGAACACCGAGCGGATGGCCCGGCTCTCGGACAGATCGTTCTGGGGCGTGGAGGTGCCGTGCGCGTTGATGTAGCCGACCTGCTCGGGGGTCAGCCCCGCGTCCGCGAGCGCGAGGCGCATCGCCTGGGCGGCGCCGCGCCCATCCGGCGGGGAGTCGGTGATCCGCCACGCGTTGCAGGAGCAGCCCCAGCCGTCAATCGTCGCGAGGACGTGGGCACCACGGGCCCGGGCGTGATCGGCGGACTCGAGCACCAGGAACCCGGCGCCCTCGCCGAGCACGAAGCCGTCCCGATGGAGATCGAAGGGGCGGCTGGCGCGGGTGGGATCTTCGTTGCGGGTGGAGAGGGCGCCGAGCTTCGCGAAGCCCACGACCATCAGCGGCTCCGACAGCGCGTCGACCCCGCCCGCGATCATCGCGTCGACCTCGCCCCGACGGATGCGCAGGAGCGCCTCGCCGATCGCCTGGCTCGAAGACGTACACGCCGTGGACACGGTGCTGCGCGGGCCTCCGCATCCCGCCATCTCGGCCGCGAGGCGCGTCGGCGCGTCGGGCGCGAGGCTGGCGATGTCGTCCGCGTCCACATCGGCGCGGCCGAGCCACTCGATGGGCGGGCGCGCGGCCTCGCTCCCGACGCACACGCCGAGGCGGGGGCCGCCCCGGATCCCGGAGTGCGCGAGGGCCTCGCCCAAGGCCAGCTCGACCAGGCGCGCCTTGAGCGCCGCGCCGCTGCCCGGCACGGGGGCCTCGGCGGCGAAGCGCACGGGGAAGCCCGCCGGATCGAAGCGACGGATGGGACCGACGCCGTTCTGCCCGTCCAGCAGGGCCTGCCAGGTGACCTCGGCGCCGATGCCGAGCGGGGTCACCACCCCGATGCCGGTCACGACGACGCGGCGATCCGCGGTGGGGTGCGGGCCGCGCGCTTCAATCACCGGGGTACCCGGGCCACAGCCGCAGGAGCTCCGCGCGCTCCAGCGCCTCGAGGCGGGCGGACTCGGCGGCGGACTCGAGCCGGACGGCGTTGAAGACGAAGATCTCCTCCGCCTGGGCGACGACCTTGCCGTCCACCTTCGCGCGGACGAACATGATGGCGCTCTCGTCGCGGAGCTCCACCACCTGGGTCAGCAGCTCCACCACTTCCTCCGGACGCACGAAGCGGCGGAACTTGACCGCGTTCGCCATCGTGATGATGGGGAACGGCCAATCCCCGCGCGCCTTGCGGACACTGTACCCGATGAGCTTGCCCGAGAGCTGGGCCATCGCCTCGAGCAGGATGACCCCCGGCACCACCGGAAAGCCGGGGAAGTGATCGGCGAAGAAGAAGCTGTCGGCGGGGAAGGTCACCCGGCCGCGCGCGCTCGTCCCGAGCTCCATGTCGTCGATGCAATCAACCCAGCGCCAGCGCACCCGCACCTCTGCCGCGCCGATATACCGCAGGACGGAGGGGATCGGCGCGCGCGTGCCTACAGTTTCACCGAGACGGGGCATGGTGACGCGGCGGAGAGACGGAGGCGGAGAGGCGTGTGTGCTCGACCGCTCCGGAGCCTTTTTCCGGAGCGCCCGAGGCCGCCCCTTGGAGGTTCGATGTCCGTGATCCACGCGGCCGGGATCCATGTCCGCCACGCGATCACCCGCGCGCTCGCCACCAGCAACCGATCCCCGATGGAGAGCACCTGGCGCCTCTTATCGGCGCGAGTCGCCGTGGACACACGGGGGCGCGTCGTCTCCAGCGAGATCACACTGCGCATCGAGCTCCCGCACGCCGATCTACTTGGCGGAGACGACGAGATCGGGCTCGTCAACCCCGATGGCCAGCACCCGCTCATGGCGCGCGTCCCGGGGCACCCCGGCCGGCTCCTCGACGTGTTCCCCGTCACCTGGGGCCGCTGGGCGCGGCACCTGGGGGAGGCCGTCCCGCCCGGCATCGACCCGTGGCTACCGCGCACCGCGATCTCCCTGGAGGCCGCCGCCGGGTACGCCCGCGCGGTCGGCAAGCGCCTGCCCGACGCCGAGGACTACCGCGGAGCCTGGGGGCGCGCGCGCTACCCCTGGGGCGACCGTCCCGAGCCGCTCGCGGGCCGCGCGAGCGCGCCGCGCTTCGGCGAGATCCCCGAGGTCGGCATGTTTCCACCCACGTCCGCGGGCTTCTTCGAGCTCGGGTGCTGGTTGCATCAATGGACCAGCGAAGGTGGGCTCCTCGGAGGCACCCCGGGGCTGGTCAGCGCGACCGGGGGCGCCGAGCCGTGCGGTTTCCGGTGCGTTCAGGAGGTATAGTGCCGCGTGCCGTGGAGGTCTGTTGCGCGTGCCCGCCCTTTCCCTCGTGTTGCTCGCCGGCTGTTTCAGCCCGGAGGGTGAGCCCCTCGTTTTCGAGACGCTCCCGTTCGAGAACGACTACACGCAGTTTCCCGACATCGTGCTGCGGCCGTTCACCTTCGACGACCTGCTCTGCCCGGACGGGGAACCCTCGGTGTTCTACGCCGTGTATCGCGAGGGGCTGACCGAACCCGCGCCGATCGTCCTGTTCTTCCATGCCGGCGCGTTCGACTACGTCAAGTCGCCCGACCCGGCGAATCCGCTCGGCGGGGCCCACTACCAGGAAGAGACCCGCTTCTCCGCGGAGTGGGCGGGAAACAAGGTCTTCGAGACGTTCGGGCTCCTCCCGGGCGAGGCCATCGATCCGGCCGAGGTCAACGCGGGCACCCTCCCGGCCGTCCTCGCCGACTCCGGCGCCTTCACGCTCTACCCCGCGAATTGCTGGGGTGATCTGTGGCACAACGAGGACTATTACAGCCCCAACGACTGGGACGCCGACGGCGCCATTCACCGCCAGGGCCGGTTCCTCGCGTGGTGGATGACCCGGATCGCCAGCACCGACCCCGTGGAGGCGACCGCCTGGCGCGCGCGGTACGGGCTCGACACGCTCACGGTCCCGCTCGACGCGAGCGCGATCCACCTCGTGGGCCTCGGTGAAGGCGGGCGGGGCGCGGCCGAGCTGCTCCGCCGCGTTCGCGACGCCGGGGACACCAGCATGCCCCCCGTCTCCAGCGTCGTGCTGGACTCGACGATGGACAAGCTGTTCCCGCTGTTCGGGGACGAGAGCGCCTTCGGGGGCATCAACACGGGCCTCCGGCGCATCTTCCCGGAGGAGACCGACGGCGTCGGCACCGACGACATCGGGCAGTACAGCCTCCACCGGTGGATCGCCGAGCGCGGCCTCACGTCCACGCTCCAGGTCACCTGGTCGAGCAGCGACCCCCAGGTGCCCGACGGAACGCTCACCGACCTGCTGGCGCTCCAGGGGACCTATCCGACCCTCATGACGACCACGGACGTCGGCACGAACGAGCACGTGTTCCTCAACAACGACCTCCAGGCGGCGCGGCGCACGGTCACGACGATGTTCGGGGAGTGAGGCGCGCGCGCGAGGGCCGTTACTGCCCTTGCGTGCCGATCGCCGGCGCCGCCGGGGCCCTCGCTGCGTCCCCCGGCCGGCTGAGGACCGGGAGCACCGGATCCTGCAGGAGGCGCCAGCCGCCCCGCTCGGCGATGACCGTGCCCTCGAGCGTTCCCTGGTCCAAGGCGAAGCGGATGCTCGTCGGCTTCCCCGGCTCCCCCAGGCTGTCGAGGGTCACCACCCACCGGCGGCGCGCCGCCACCGGCGCGATGTCGTTCGGTACGAGGATCGCCACGTCCGGCGGCACGTCGGCCAGGAGCGCCCAGGCCGGGTGCTCGCCCGCCCCGTGGCCCCGGAACGCGACGCTGAGGAGCGTCGGCTCCCAACGCACCCAGGAGCTCCACGTCCCCCCGGCGACGGCGAGCACCACGACGAGCGCGGCGGCGCGCCCGACCCGCATCAGCCCGCAGGCCCCCACGATTCCCGCGGCGATGGCGCCCGCCGTGAGCGGCGCGAGGTGGTGAATGCCGGGTGACCCCACCCCGGCCACCGACGTGGCGTCGTGCGCGTGGAACACGGCAACGGCCGCGGCCGGGAGCGCCGTCACCGGGGCCGCGGCGAGCCAGGGCCACGCGGCGCCGGACATGGCGCCGTAGAGGTGCGGAGAGAGCGATGGGAGCTCGTAGGTGAGCCGCTCGCGGGCCCCCAGAGGACCCACCAGGGCGAGCATGAGCGGGCTCGGATACGACGATGGGCCCAGCCACTGGTAGAACAGCAGGTAGCCGGCGGAGACGAGGCTCCCCAGCACCGCGCGGTTGACACCGCCGCTCAGGCCCACGAGCGGCAGGAGGAGCAGGCCCTCCTCGCGGGTCGCCCCGAGAAGAACGCCGGCGGCGACGAACCCGAGCGCCGAGGCGTGGCGGGACGCCCAGACCGCGAGGACCAGCGCGGGCAGCACGAGGACGAGATCCTGGTAGTCCGCGAGCGCGAGCAACGCGACGGGAGCCGAGCCGAAGTAGAGCGCGAGCCCGACGAGGCCGCCGCCGAGGCCCGCTTCGGCGCGCCCGAGCCGCCACGCCGCGAGCCCGCCGACGCCAACGGCCACGACCTGCACGCGCGCGAGCGCCCACGGCGAATCGGAGAACGACGAGAGCGACGCGGTGACGAACAGGAGCGGCGTGTGATGCCCGCCCCAGCGCCACTCCTCGGCGTAGCCACGGTGCACGCTCTGCACCCACCCCGCCCCGATCGACCAGTGGTGCGCCAGCTGCACGAACGTGGCGTACGCGAGCCCGCTGAGCGGCCTCACCTCCCGCTCGATGGCGTCCACCCGTGCGAGGCACCAGGTCGTCCACGCCGCCGCGACGGCGAGGGGGAACGATGCCACCGCGAGGGCCTTGGCAACCTCCGCCGGCTCCCTCAAGCCTGAGTGCCGATCCCCGGCGCCGGCGGCGCCTCGGGCGGGCGGGCCGCCGAGTAGGTGCGCCCCTTCCAGATCACGCGCCCGGTCCGTGACCTGCGCGAGGAGTCATACAGGAGGCCGATCAACATCGCTGCGCCGAGCGGCTGCAGCAGGCCGTAGCGGAGGTCCTGCCCGAACAGGCGATCGAGCCAGGCGCGCACGACATGAATGAGCGCGACCAGCCCGACGCCCCAGGCGAGCAGCTCGCGGTGACCCGTCGCGAGCCCGTAGATGAGGATCCCGTACGGGAGCAGGAACTCGACGAGCAGGACCCCGATGAGGAACACGACGCGGTCCCGACGGTAGCCCATGCCGGCGAAGAGGTTCTTGGTCCAGCCGAACCAGAGCTCGTGGAGGTTCGTGTACATGCGGCACGCGAACAGCTCGCGCATGAAGAGCACGCGGATGGTGTGCCCCGCCGCGACGAACGCCTTGGCTAGCCCGACGTCGTCGAGGATGTCGTCCTTCACCGCGCCGTGCCCCCCCACCGCCTCGTAGGCCGCGCGGCGCACCAGGATGAACTGGCCGTTCGCGATGATCTTGTCGGTCCGCTCGGGATCGTTCACGCCGTCCAGGTCGTTTCCCGCGATGATGAGCCCGCCGACCGACGGCTGGATCACCTTCTCCCAGAAGCTCCCCATCTCGAGCCGCCCGAACCCCGAGAGAAAATCCACGCTGTCGTTCATCGCGCGGCTGTGCGCGCGACTGAGCGCCGCGGGGTGCACCCGCACGTCGGCGTCGAGGAACAGGATCCACTCCGCGGTGACGTCCCGCGTCGCGCGGACCAGCGCCCAGGGCTTGCCCTTCCAGCCCTCGGGCAGGGGGGCGTCGCCGCCGCTGAGCACCTCGGCGCCGGCCGCCGTCGCGAGCGCGCCGGTACCGTCGGTCGATCCGTCGTCGTACACCCGCACCACGAAGTCGGGGTGGTCGGACGCGCGGAGGGCCGCCACGCACGCGCCGATGACCTTCGCCTCGTTGCGGGCGGGCACGACCACGACCAGCCGCGGGAGCCCGCCACGGACGGCCGCGTCGGGACCGAGGCGCCACTTGCCTTCGCGCTGCCCACGCCAGGTCTTGTAGGCGGCGCCGAGCCAGAAGAGCGCGATGCCCCCGAGGAGGAAACGCAGGGCCATCATCGCGGGGATCATCTGGACGCTCCGGGGGTGACGAGGGCGTCCCACTTGTCGCTGTCGAGCACGATGGGATCCTTCACCTGGGCATCGGGCGCCCCCGCGCGAACGCGCGCCTCGCGCCAGGCCGCGAACGCGCCGGTCCCCACCCACAGCGCGGTCGGCAGGCCCATGCGCCCGCTCGCGCGGCGGCCGTCGTACTCCACGTTGCTCCCGCGCAGCGACCGGTCGAACCGCTCGAGCGCGTCGCCGCTGCTCGGGTGGGCCGCGTCGCCTTCGACGGCCACGCGCAGCACCGGAATCTCGCCCCAGCCGATGCTCACGGACACCCCCACCGCCTCCGGGAACGCCGCCCGCGCGGCGGTCACCACCTGGTCCTCGGTCACCTTCTCCCCCATCGCGTTGAGCACATTGCCTGCCTTGCGCACGAACACCATCCGCGGCGCGCCCTCGCACCACCCGACGATCCGCACGATGTCGCCCAGATCGTAGCGGTACAGCCCGGCCTCGGTGCTCACGACGAGCCGATATTCGCGGCCCACCTCGACCTCCCAGGCCATCCGCGGGCCCCCGTCATCCCCGACGAACTCGAGCAGGTGGCCACCGAGCCACGCCACGGAGGCGTCGTCATCCACGGGGATCGCGAAGAAGCCCTCCGACGCGGTCACCCCGACCTCCCTCACCGGGATCTCCGCGCCGAGCGCCCTCGGGAGCCTCGAGAGGAAGAACGGCGCGGACCCGCCCATCCAGCAGTTGACCCGGCGCAGGTTCCAGATCTTCGCGGGGAGCGGCTCGGCCCCCAGGCGCACCCGCCCGAGCCCGCCGAAGGGACCGCCGCCGAGCGCCGCGCGCAGCTTCGGCGTGAGCGCCGCCGCGGGGCCGCGGCAGAGCGTGCCGTCGTGAGCGTCCGCCGCCAGATCCTCCCACCACTCCACGAGGCGTCGGCAATACAAGAGCAACGTCGAGGGGTTGGCGGTCGTCCAGCTGGTGACGGGCTGGCCCAGGGCATGCCGCAGCACACAGTAGGCGCGGAGGGTCGGGTCCTCCACGCAGTAGACCGCGTAGGGCACGGGCGCGCGCCACCGCACCCACCACGGCTGGGCTTGGAACATGCGCCCCGTGTTGCTCCCGACCGCGAGGCCACCCGGAGAGCGCATGTGTTCGGCGGGGCTCACGACGGAGAGGGCCTTGCCCTTCGCGAGCCCCTCGTCGTCCCGCAGGAGCGCGAGCACCCACAAGGCCTGGGCGTCCGCGACCGTGCGCGCCCAGGGCGCGGTGACGGGCAACCACTTCGGCCGCCCGGTGGTCCCGCTCGTCTCGAGGAGGGATCGCACGGGCGCGCGGGTCAGCACGTCCGCCTCGCCCGCGGCGACGCGGTCCAGCCAGCCGACCTGCTCCGCGTGGGTCCGGATCGGCACCTTCGCGCGCCAGGCGTCGAGGTCTTCGGCGCCGGTCAGCCCGTGATCGCTGGCGAAGGCCGTTCCGCGCAGCCCGGCGAGGAGGACGTCGAGCCGCGTTCGTTGGGCGGCCTCGGGCGCGGCGCACGAGGTCTCGAAGGCGCGAACGGCGCCCGCGTTGAAGCCACGCAGGAGTCGGTACGGGCCGTTTCCGGCGGGGGGGTAGACCACGGCTCCCGACTATCGCACGCCTCGCGTTCCGAAATGTTTTTTGGCACGCCCCCGGCGCGACCGATACTTAGGCGGACTCCGGACCCTGTACCTTGATCAAGACTGGCGAAAACGTCCGCGACGGCCAGGGCAACAACTACCAGATCGGCCAGCTCCTCGGCCGTGGCTTGTGGGGAAAGTCGTACGTCGTACGCCGTCAGTCCGCCGACTCGCTCGGGGGCGACGAGCCGCAGTACGTCCTGAAGACGCCGCTCGCTCCCGACGATTTCCGCGGCGAGATCCCCGGTGCGGACGCGTTCTTCGCCGCCTGCCGCGAGGCCCTGCTCGAGCAGGCGCGCTTGTACGAGCTCGCGCAGCACCCCTTCCTTCCCCGCATCGAGTGCCGGTTCACGCTGCCGGACGGGCAGCCGGCCATCGTCATCCCGCGCTTCCCCGAAACGCTGGAGCGTCGCATGGCCGAGGGGCTCCCGACCGGCGCCCTGATCGAGATCCTCCTGGGCGTGGCGAAGCTCCTGCGCGAGCTCGGCGCGGACCCCGGGCAGCACGGCGGCCTGCGCCCCTCGAACGTGCTCTTCAACGACCGCGGCGAGATCTTCCTCTCCGACGTCGCGACGATCGGCGTGCGGCGCAACTTCACGCGCTTCGCCACCGTCGTCCCCGGCGGGCAGCCCTACCTCCCGCCCGAGCTCTCGGACGCGCCGCTGGGCGCCCTCGCGGGCGGCAGCTGGGGCGCCGGGGTGGACACCTACGCGCTCGCGATGATGTTCTGGCGCGGCCTGGTCACCAGCCAGCCCGCCCCGCCGTGGCCGCGCGCGGGCCTGGACAAGGCCGCGCAGGTCGCGCTGAAGGACCACGTGGTCGAGCGCATGAAGCTCGAGGACTCGAACCCGCGCTTCCATGGGCGCCTCGCCGAGCGCGTCGCGGTGCTCCTCTCGCGGGCGATCTCCCGGGAAACCAACCCGTCGCCCCCCTACCGGTTCCCCCGTCTGGACGAGCTGCAGGCCCGGCTCGACGAGATCCAGCAGCTCATCCGCCCGCAAGTGAGCTCGGTCGGAAAGGTGCTGCTCGATCGCACGGCGGCCAAGCCGTGGTTCACGACCGACGAGGACATCACCTTCACCACCACCGTCGGCACCTCCGCGGGGGTGGAGGGCCAGGAGGAGATCGGCGTCGGCATGGCGATGTTCGAGCTCGATCGCGACATCCGCGTGAAGGACCTCGTGCTCGGCTACTCGGTCGACCGTCATCCCTCCGGCCGCTACCGGTTCTCCTTCACGGTCGGCGGGCTCGGTCCAGGTCGCTACCGCGCGCGCCTCGCCTTCGCGATCCGCGATTCGGGTCAGCCCCCGGTGACCTCCGAAGCCGAGTTCAACGTCCGCGCCGCTCCCGGCTGGGTGCCGCGCGCCGAGCCGCCCATCTCGGGCGCCCTCCCGTTGCGGCCCGATCCCATCACGGTCACCGAGTTCGCGCCGCGCGCGGAGCTCGCCACCGGCGGGGTCGCCCTGCCCGGATCGCCCGCGCCCGCCCTCCGCGTCGGCGGGACGGCCCCCGGGGTCCCCGCCCCCGACCGCGCCGCGGCTGACCAGGCGGAGCCCCTCGCCCCTCGCGGCTCGCCGCCGCCCTACACCCCCGGGCCGAAGCCCCCGGCACCGACGCGCACGGATCGCCACGGGTTCGACGATCCCTCGATCACCGCGGTCCCGCTCTCCGGCGTGCAGTCGCCCCCCGCGCCCCTGCCGCTCCCGATTCCGCCTTCCGAGCGCACCGCCCCCGCGATCGAGCCGCGCGGCTCCTTTCCCGCCCCGTCGTTCCCGATCCCGCACGCCGGTCCGACCGAGGTCGAGCCCCAGTACGACGACGAGGATCTCCTCCCGCACCAGCCCACCGTGACCGCCCACGATCCGCGCCCCGTCGTGTCGATCCGGCCCGGCCCGGCGCAGCCCGTGTCGGTCCAGGCGGCCCCGCCCGCGGTGATCCGCCCCGCGGCCCCCCCGCCCCCGCCGGAGCCCGTCTACAAGGCGCGCGATTGGAGCCAGGAAGCCCTCCCGACCAGCGGCCCCTCCCGGAACCTCGACACCGAGGATGAGTCCCCGAACCCCTTCGCGGACGAGGACGCCGAGCCCAGCCCGCTGTCCCGCGTCTGGCACCAGCTCCGCAATGACCCGTACATCGCCGTGATGGCCGGGCTCGGCGCGATCATCCTCGTCCTCCTCTTCGTCTTTCTCCTGCTCAGGAAATGACCATGCGCGTCGCCTTCGCCTCCTCCTCCCTCGCCTCGACCCAAGCCGACCTCCTCGTGGTCGGCGTCCCCGCCGACAAGGTCGCGGACACGCTCGCGGGCCTGGGTGACTTCGCCGCCGCGGTGGTCGCCGTGGCCGCGGACGAGGAGTTCACCGGCAAGCCCGGCAGCACCCTCGGGGCGCCGACCTACGGGCGCATCTCCGCGCCCCGCATCCTCCTCGTGGGCATCGGCGCCGGCACCCTCGCCGACGTCCGCGCCGCCGCCGGCAGCGCCGGCAAGGAAGGCCGCGCACGCGGCGCGAAGCGGGTCGCCGTCGCGTTCCCCGGCACGGCCGTCGGGAGCCCCGAGCTGCGCGCCGCCATCGAGGCCTTTGCCGAGGGCAACTACAAGTTCGACAAGTACAAGTCCACCGGCAAGAAGGCCGCGGCCGAGTCCGTGGTGTTCGTCGACATCGGTGAGGACGCCGCCGCCGTGGCCCGCTCCCTCGCGCTCGTGTCGGGCCAGGAGCTCGCCCGCGATCTGGTGAACGAGCCCGCCGAGGAGATCTACCCGGAGTCCCTCGCCGCCGTGGCGAAGAGCCTCGAGTCCGACACCGTCACGGTCCTCGTCCTCGACGAGACCGCCATCCGCGAAAAGGGCATGGGCGGCATCTACGGCGTCGGCAAGGGCTCCGTTCGCCCGCCGCGCTTCGTCCACATGACCTACACGCCCAAGGGCGAGTCCAAGGGCCACATCGCGTTCGTCGGCAAGGGCGTCACGTTCGACTCGGGCGGCCTCTCGCTCAAGCCGAGCGAGGGCATGATGACGATGCGCTGCGACATGGCCGGCGCCGCCGCGGTCATCGGCGCGATGAAGGCGATCGCCGCCATGGCCCCCGCCGTGAAGGTCACCGTGATCTTCGGCGCGGTCGAGAACATGCCGAGCGGCACCAGCTACAAGCTGGGCGACATCCTCACGATGTACAACGGCAAGAAGGTCGAGATCCACAACACGGACGCCGAGGGGCGGCTGGTCCTGGCCGACTGCCTCTCCTACGCCACCGAGCTCAAGCCGGACGCCCTGGTCGACCTCGCGACGCTCACCGGCGCCGCGGTCGTGGCCCTCGGGGACTGGTACTCCGCGCTCTACACCCGCTCGGACACGCTCGCCGGCACCCTGACCGCGCGGGCCGGCGAGGCCGGCGAGGGCGTGTGGCGCATGCCGCTGCCCGACCTGTACAAGGACAAGATCAAGGCCGAGTACGGCGACATCAAGAACGTGGGCGGCCGCGCGGGCGGCAGCATCACCGCCGCGCTGTTCCTCGCCGAGTTCACCACCCTCGAGAGCTGGGCCCACATCGACATCGCCGGGCCGGCGTTCCTCGACGCCGCGCTGATGCACTACGCGCCGGGCGGCACGGGCACGATGGTCCGCACGCTGGCTCGTTGGGCGGAGAGCGTGGGCGACAGCTCGAGCAAGTAGGTTCGGCGGGCGGCCCGGCGCCGAGGACGGCGCCGTCGCGTCGGCTCCAGGCTCGCTTCGCTCGGTCCGCCCGCGCTCCGAGGGACGGAGCACGGGCGGGACCGGCCGGCAGAGCCCGGCCGCCTTGCGCGCCCCTGCCGCCCCGATCTACAGACCGGCGCTTGCACGCTTCCTGCACACCCTCTCCCCTCCCCCGCCACGCGGCACGCGCGCCGAGGGCACGGGCTCCGGGTAGGTTGGAGGAATGCACCACCTCCGCCGTTTTCTCCTCCTCGGCGCCGTCCTCGTCCCCCTCGCCTACGCCGCCGAGCGGATCGGCGAGCCGCCGCTGGACGACCGCATGGCCGCGGGCGTCGCCGAGTGGGTCGCCACCGGGGTCACGACCGGCAACTTCGGTACGGGCAGCGCGCTGTTCGACGAGGAGTGGAACTTCGGCACCTGCCAGATGGCGGCGCTCGGCTTCGCGCAGCACGCCGCCGCGCACCCCTCCGCCAAGGCGGCGGATCTCGCGCACATGGAGCGCTGCATCGACGCCCTCCTCTCCGAGGAGGGCCGCGCCTTCGACGCGCGCAAGTGGAGCGTCGACCCGCTCACGACGCTGGGCGACGACCGCGGGCACGCCGCGTGGCTCGGCTACACCAACCTCGTCCTCTCGGTGCACCGCTCGCTCGATCCCCGGTCGCGGTTCGCTCAGGTGAACGACGCGCTCACCGAGGCCCTCGCGCGGCGCATCGCGGCGGACGAGACCGGCATCCCGGAGACCTACCCGGGTGAGCGGTACCCGGTGGACGTGGCCGCGGGCATCGCGAGTATCGGGTTGTACGATCGGGTGACGGGCGCCGATCACGGCGCGCTCCTCGCGTCCTGGTCCGCCTCGCTCCGCGCAAACTACGTTGTCCACGGCCTGCTCCTCCAATCCGTGTGGCGCGACGGCGCCCCGGCGGATGCGCCCCGCGGCTCGGGCACCTTCCTCGCGTCCTACTTCCTCTCGTTCTGGGACAGGGCGCTCGCGACGGAGCTCTACCAGGGCGGGCGCGCCGCGCTCTACGACACGGTGGGCGGGCTCGGCGTCATGCGAGAGTACAGGGTGGGGCAGGACGGCAAGATCGACATCGACTCCGGGCCGATCATCGCGGGGTACGGCGTCTCGGCGACGGGCTTCGCCATCGGGGCCGCGCGCGCCGCCGGGGACATCGCCACCGCCACCGCGCTCTCCCGCACCGCGACGGTCATGGGCGCGCCCGTGGACACGGACGGCGTGCGCCACTGGAAGACCGGGGCGGCCCTCGGCGGGGCGCCGCTGGCGGACGCCATCCTCTTCGCAATGATGACCGCCACCGTTCCCCCTTGAGCCGTGCCCGCCCGAGGCTCGGGGCTCAGGTCGGCCGCAGGCCCTTGGCCACCACGAAGAACTCGACGCTGTTCCCCCGCGTGGCGTCGGGCTTGAGGCGCTTCACGTCCGCGTACGCGGCGCGCACCCGGTCGACGAACGCCCCCGCGTCCTCCCCGTCGAACACCTTGCAAACGAAGTTGCTCCCCGGACGGCCGATCTCGATCGCGAGCGAGAGGGCGCGATCCGCGAGCGCGATCTGACGCACGTGATCGACCAGCCGCTGCCCCGTCGTGTTCTGGGCGAGGTCGCTCACCACGAGGTCGACGCGCCCGCCGCTGGCCTCGAGGAGCGCGGCGGCGTCGACCTCCATGACGGACCCGACGATCCAGTGCCCGCCGGGCAGGTCGGGCGCCTTCAAATCCACGCCGACCACCCGCACGCCCCGCCCCAGCAGCCACTTGCTCCAGCTTCCGGGGAAGCAGCCGAGGTCAACCGCCACTCCCGCCGCGGGAACCACGTGATGCCGCGTGTCGATCTCCTCGAGCTTGAAGACGCTTCGCGCCGGAAAACCGGCCGCTTTCGCCTTTCTTGTCCAAGAGTCCGATCGATCGTAGCCCATATTTCATCCTCAACCTCGCGTAGGGGTAGCACCGCGCGGCGAAGATCGTCTATCCTAGCCGCCTCCCGGTGCCCCATGACGCGATTCGGACTTCCTCTGCTCCTGGCGCTCGCCCTCTCTGGCTGTGACGCCGAGAAGGACAGCGCCGCTGATGACACCTCCGGTGACACGTCGGCAACGGAAACGGACGTCGTCCAGGAGGACGCCGACGAGGACACCATCCTCGACATCCACGAAGGCACGGACGACGCCGACGGCGACGAAAAGCCGAACTTCGAGGACAAGGACGCAGACGGCGACACCATCCGCGACATCGTGGAGGCGGGGGACCAGGATCCGGCCACCCTCCCGGTCGACTCGGATGGGGACGGCGTCTACGACTTCCTCGATGACGACTCCGACGGCAATTGTATCGGTGACTCGGTCGAGTCCGGGTACGTCGGCACCGACAACGAGGGCGGCGCCATCGACACCGATGGGGACGGCGTCCAGGACTTCCAGGACACCGACAACGACAATGACGGCATCTTCGACATCGACGAGGTGACCTCCTGCGCCGCCACCGACACGGACGGGGACGGCACGGCCGACTTCCTCGATCTCGATTCGGACGGCGACGGCATCGCCGACAGCTACGAGGGCGGCGCGACCGACTTCTCGAACGATCCGGTCGACAGCGATGGTGACACCATCCCCGACTTCCGCGACACCGACAGCGATGGCGACACCATCCTCGACAGCGAAGAGGGCGGGACCGGCGGCGATCCCACCGTCGAGCCGCGCGACACCGACGGGGACGGCCGCTACGACTACGCCGACGTCGACGCGGACGGCGACAGCCTCCCCGACATCACCGAGCTCGAAATGGGCACCGATCCGTACGACTCCGACACCGACGGGGACGGCTTCTCCGACGGCGGCGAGGTCGCCGCAGAGACCGACCCGCTCGACGAGACCAGCGTCATCGACGGCATCTACGTCGTCCTGCCCGAGCGCACGACCGTCGAGGAGAACTTCGAGTTCGAGCTGAACATCGAGCGCGGCGACATCGCCTTCATCATCGACACCACCTGCTCCATGGGCGGCACCATCACCGCCGTCGCGACCGAGTTCGGCCAGATCGTCAGCGAGCTGACCGAGCTCCTCCCCGACGCCGCGTACGGCGTCGGCGGTCACGACGACTACGCCTACGGCAGCATGGGATCGCCCGGAACGGACAAGCCCTTCTACCTGCGCCAGGCGATCACGACCGACGAGGACGCGGTGCAGTCCGCGTTCTCCGCGCTCGGCACCCACTCGGGCGCGGACGGCCCCGAGTCCGGCACCGAGGCCCTGTACCAGGCCGCGAGCGGCGCCGGGTACGACCAGGATTGTTCCGGCACCTACGACACGACGACCGACGTGTTCCCCTTCCTCGCCGACGCGACGGACCCGTTCGGGGGCTCGGGCGGGGAGTACTACGACGAGGGCACGGTGGACGGCGGCACGATCGGCGGCTTCGGCTTCCGCGAATACGCCCTCCCCATCATCGTCATCGCGAGCGACAACTACCTCCGCGATCCGGAGAGCACCGGGTACTACAGCAGCACGCCGGGCGGCTGCCCCATCGACGCCGGCATGTCCGACGCCGTGGCCGCGTTCGCCGACATCGGCGCCTACTTCGTGGGCGTCTCCGTCAACGGCACGACCGGCTACCCGCAGATGATCACGTTCTCGCAGGCCACCGGCTCCCTCGCCGACCTCGACGGGGACGGCGTCGCCGCCGAAGAGGTCGTCGAGACCTGGTCTGGCACCAACGCGGCCTTCCGCGAGACCATCGTCGGCGCGATCACCCAGCTCGTGGCGAGCATCCGCTTCTCCCGCGTCGACCTCTCGGTGGAAGGGGACGTGTACGGGTTCGTGACCTCGATCGACCCCGCCTACTACGCCGACCTCGGCGCCGAGAACTCGGGCGAAATCCTGACGTTCACCCTCACGTTCCGCGGCACCGTCGCGGCGACCACCGAGGATCAGCTCTACCGGCTCACGCTCA
>JAUXQH010000036.1 GCA_030685065.1 Pseudomonadota bacterium
GGAGCGGGCTTCGCCGCCACGGGCGCGGGAGACGCCGCGGGCGCGGGAGACGCCAGGGGGGCGGGAGCCGCCGCGGGAGCAGCTTGAACCGGGCGAATCGGCAAGGGCGGCGTGGTCGGCCGCTCGCCCGGCTTCTCGAAAAGATCGTCCTTCGCGACGATGCTCCCGACGCGCTTCAGCACACGGCGCGTGAGATCGCGGAATACGCCCATCTGGCTCCTCATGGGGCGGGTTCGCCCCCGAGCGCCTAACGCAACGGCGGGAGCGGCGCCTTGCCCCAGGACTCCGCGGGCGCACCCACGGGCGCCGGCCCCGAGGCACCCGGCACTTCGCGCGCCTCGCCCCAGGTGATCCAGGCCTCGCCGTCCCACCGGTAGAGCAGCGGCGACACCGGATTCGGCAGCGTGTCGTACATGCGGCGGATCCCGACGGCGACGATCTTGTCGAACACCAGGTCCCCCGGGACCCAGGCCACGAGCACGCCGCGCGCGGGCGCCGCCACGACGCAGTCGCCGATCTGGGCGCCGCCGACGCGCTTGCGGAGCGCGTCCGGGTGCAGAAGCGCGGCGTGATCCCGGCCGTCCCCGACCGCCGTCATCCAGTAGGGCGCGGAGAAGCCCTCGATCTTGACCGGCTCGAGGCGCTTGACCGCTTCCGCCGCGCTCCCCCGCGCCGCCGCCTCCAGGGCGCTCGCCGCCAGCCCGTCGGCACGCGTGTAGTACGGCCGCGCGGACGCCTCGGCGCGGGTGAAGCACAGGCGCGCCTTCTCCGCGAAGGGGCGACACACGAGCTCCCGCGCGGCCTCGGGCCGGCCCTGGGCCCCTGCGTAGGCACGAAAGGCAGCCTCGACCCCCTCGGGTTCGAGCCCCGGATCGACGGCCGGGGCAGCGGCGAAGGCGGCGAGTGCGACGAGGAGGATCATCGAGGGAGTCTATTCAGGGAGAGGCCGCCCTACTCGGAGACACCTGCTCGGAGACACCTACTCGGAGACACCTACTCGGAGACACCTACTCGGAGACAGAGTGCCCGTGCACGAGATCGATCGAGGTGCGCTCGAGCCGCTGGGGCTCGCCGCGATCCGCGAGGGCCTCGGCGAGCTGCTGCGCCGTGTTGCGGGCCCGTGTGGACAGCACCTTGGCCATCTCGTAGATGAGCTTGTAGGCGGCGAGGTTCTCCTCGCGCAGCAGGTTCTCGAACTCCTTGCGCGGAAACCGGAACACCGTCGCGTCCCCCCGCGCCACGACCGAGGCCGAGCGCGGCGAGTGGTCGAGGATCGCCATCTCGCCGAAACAGGCGCGCGACTCGAGGCTCGCGATCCGGCGAGAGGGCAGGAAGTCGTCGGTCTTGTGCACGTCGGCCACGCCGTCGTAGATGACGTACCAGGCATCCCCGGCATCTCCCTCGCGGAAGATGATCTGGCCGTCCCGCAGTCGTTGCACCTGCATGATGTGGACGATCTGCGAGAGTTGCGTTGCGTCGAGATCACCGAACATCGGGGCTTCCAACAGGAAGTTGATGATCTGCTCGAGCGTGATGGACGGCGTGGACATGGCCTACCCGGTGGATGCGCCTTCATACCACGAGTTCAGGAGCGACTCGAAAGCCCTTCCTTGAAACTACGCCCGGCCCCCGCTACCTTCGCCCTCATGAGCCTTCGTACCCGCCTGAAGTCGACCATGAGCAAGGTGATCAACAAGTTCTCGGGCGAATACTCGGCCGCCGAGAACGAGATTCGCGTTCCGAATCCCGACGAGGTCCACGCGCCCGTCGCGGGGGCCGAGGTCAAGGTCACCCGCGCGAAGCTGAATCGGCCGCCCGGCTCCACCTGAGCGCGTCGCGACGGAGGGGGGCCTACCTCCCGCCGCCGCCGAGCCCTAGATCTCGGCGACCACCCACAAGAACACCGACTCCTCCGGGTGCACCGGCAGCGGCTCTTCGGGCACTTCCCACCCGTCGGAGCCCGACACGGTCACCTTCCGGAACCCCGCGGCCTTGAACAGCGAGACGAGCTCGACGGGCGTCCAGCAGCGGAGGGACTGCACCGGGAGCTCGTGGCGCCCGCCGCGCCCGAGGACGACCACGCGGTCCTCCACGCGGCCGCGCTGGGCGTCGAACCGGTAGGTGCGCACGACATCCATGTCCTCCGCCATCGATCCGGGAGGGTGGTGCCGCGTGACGTTGTGATGTGCCCAGTAGTAGGGGTTCAGCAGCTCGCACACGACCCGCCCGTCTGCCCGGAGCTGGTCGATGATGGCGGTGAGCGTGCGCAGATGGTCCGCGTCGTCGTCGAAGACGCCGAACGCGTGGTCCATCAGCACCGCGGCGTCGAACGGGCCGCTCGCCGGGAGCCAGCGCATGTCCCCGGGCATCCACGTGGGGCCGCGCCGCCCCTGGTTGCGGGCCTCCCAGTTCTCTCGGGCGAGGCGCAGGATCCGCGGCGACAGGTCGACCCCGGTGACCTCGAAGCCGCGCTCCTGGAACAGGATCGCGTGCCGCCCGCCGCCGCAGCCCACGTCGAGGATCCGGTCCCCCTCCGTCAAGCTCAGGAGGCGCTGCACGAGGTCGACCTGCGCCTCGGCCGCGCTGTCGACCACGCCCGCGAAGCCGGGATCGATGCCCGCCATCGCCTCGTACCGGAGCGCCCACCACGGGGCATCGACCGCTTTGCTCATCGCTTCCGCGTATCGCGCGGCAGCCCTCGTGGCCTGGACCCGGACGCCCTGCGCGGACGACCGGATAGGCGTGCTGACGCGGCCGCTCACGAGCGCGTCGCGCCCGAGGCCCCATGCTGATCGAGTCCCGAATCAACGAACGCTGCACCCTCACGATCGACGCCGAGACCGTCGGGGGGATCGACAAGGGCTCGCTCTCGGTCCACAGCCACCCCGACAAGATGGTGCCGCTGGTCGTGGCCGCCATCCGCGGCGTCGCCGAGAGCGTGGGGCAGGCCGTCAACGTCGACATGCCCCTCCCCCCGAGCGAGATGGAGATCGCCTTCACCGTCCGGATGGACAGCAACGCCATCGTCTCGATCGCGCGTGCGCCCGATGCCGGGCAGTTCAAGGTGACGCTGCGGTGGAAGCGGTAGCAGCACCGGCGCGGGCGCTACGGGCCCACCCGCGTGTCCGCGTAGAGCGCGTCGAGCTGTGCGTGTGCCGGCCGCCGCGCGCCCGTGGCGAGCTCGAGGATGCGCGCGACGACCGCGCGGTTGATCGGCGCGGCGACACCGTGCGCATCGGCCCGCGCGGTGACCTCGCCGTTGAGGAACGCGACGGGCGGCACCTGCCCGCGCTCGAGGGCCGCGAGCATGCTGGAGCGGAGGCGCCGGTAGCGGAAGCCCACCAGCATCAGGATCGCGTGCTTCAGGAGCAGCGACACGGAGACGCCGGAGCGCTCCGCGTCGGAGAGGGCGAGCCAGTCCAGATCGATCGTCCCGGAGATCGGCTGCAGGCGCACGCCCTCGCGCCGCGCCACGTCCACCACCTCGGTGATGATCTCGAGGGCGAGGCGACGCGCGTGCCGCCGCCGCAGGAGCACGCCGAGGCGATCGCCCCCGAGCGTGCCGAGCGACGAGACGGCCGCGTTGATCGCGAGCTTGCTCCAGCGGGCGCCTCGGAGGTTGTCGGAGACGTGAACCGGCGCGATCGGCGCGAGGAGCGCCGCCAGGGAGAGGAGCGCCGGATCGGGCTGACCGTCGAGCCGGCCGATCGCGAAGCCGCCCTTGCTGGTGCGCTCGAACACGCCAGGTTCGGGGTGCGAGGCGCCGAACCCGACGATCGCGCCGAGCACCCGCGTGGGGTCCCCCACGACGCGGGCCACCCGCTCCTCCGGGAGCCCGTTCGGAAAGGTCACCAGGCGCCCCTCCGGCGCGAGATGCGCGAACGCCTGCCGGGCGGCCACGTCGAGATCGGTGGGCTGCGTGGCCAGGAACGCGAGGTCGAACGGGCCCGCGCCCGCGGGGATGCCGACCTCGACCCGGCCGGGGATGGTGTGACCCGCCCCCGGGGCGCCGACGCCGGTGATCCGGAAGCCGCGGCGGTTCACGGCCTCGGCGACCGCCGCGCTCCGGGTCACCACGCACACGTTCGCTCCGGCGGCCGTCAGGTGGGCGGCGAGCGTGCCGCCGATCCCCCCGCACCCGAGGAGGAGCACGCGCGTCGCTGGGATCGGGGCCGCGGTCGTCATGGCGACGGGGCCTAACCGGCCGCTCACGACGGTGGCGCCCGCTCGTCTCGCGCACGATAGACAAGGCGCCCATGCCCCTCCGTTTCCTTCTCGTGCTCCTCTCGCTGGCGCCCGCATGCACGCCCGTCGATCCCGTCGGCGGCGACGATCAGCCGCTGGCCGCCACGATCGAGCCGAGCGAGGCGGTCGGAACGGTCGCGACCGTCCGCTTTTCCACCGCGAGCGCAGCCACCGCCGTGGTGGAGGTGACCGAGCCCGGCGCGTCCCCGCGTGCGTTCCTCGCCGAGACGACGGACGGCACCGACCACGTCGCGGTCCTGGTCGGGCTCGCGGCGGGGGTGGACTACTCCTGGCGCGCGGTCGCGACGCTCGACACCGGGGAGGTCCGCGCGAGCGAGCCCGCCGTGTTCGCCACCGAGTTCCAGCCGTTGTGGATGCCGACGCTGATCCTGACCATCCCCGACGAGGCGAGCACCGAGCGCTTCGTCCTCACGACGATGGTGGGAGATGATCCGGGGGTCGCGATCCTCGACGAGAGGGGCCGGATCGTGTGGTGGTGGCACGGGGAGGAGGGCGTGTTCGCCTGCCAGGCGCGGTTGGCGGCGGACGGTCGGAGCGTCCTCCTGATGGTGGTCGACAGCCTCATGCAATCCGATGTGGGCGTGATCCGCCGGGTGTCGCTGAGCGGCGAGCCCCTGGGGGAGGCCCGGGCCACCCTCGCCCACCACGATTTTGTCGAGCTGCCCGACGGGCGGGTCGGCTTTCTCTCCTACGACGCGCGCGAGTGGGAGGGGATGGATGTCGTGGGGGATGCCCTCGTGGTGCTCGACCTGGTCACCGGCGCCGAGGAGACCGTCTGGTCGTCCTGGGACGATCTGACCCCCGGCAACGTCCTCGAGTACCCCTCCCACCCGCTCGGCGCGGAGTGGACACACGCCAACGGCCTGGACTTTGACGAGGTGAGCGGAGACTGGCTCGTGTCGATGCACAACATCAGCACCATCGCCCGGGTCACGGGCGGCGGGGAGCTGCGTTGGCAGCTCGGCGGAGTCGGGAGCGACTTCACGAGCCTGGCGGACGCGAGCGAGGGCCCCTTCGCAGAGCAGCACGGGCCCACGTTCACCGACGAGGGCATCCTCCTGTTCGACAACCGGGAGCCCCAGACCGGAAACCTCTACTCCCGCACCATCGAGCTCCGCCTCGACGAGACGGCGGGGACGTTCGAGACCGCCTGGGCCTACGACGGCGATCGGCGGCTCTTCACCGCCTTCATGGGCTCCGCGGAGCGGCTCGACGACGGGAGCACGCTCGTGGGCTGGGGCAGCGGCGGCCGCCTCGAGCGGGTCGACGCGGACGGATTCGTGCCCTGGCGGGTCGACGTCCAGATCGGCTTCCCGCTCGGCTTCTCGCACCACCTGGCAACCCTCGGCGAGCGTGTCCCATGATGTCTCTCCTCGCCCGCGGTCCCCTCCTGGGCGGCCTCCTCGCCTGCAGCTTCGTCGCGTGCACCGGCGAACCCGTGCTCGACAGCGACAAGGGCGGCGAGACCGCCGCCCCGACGGAGGCGGCGCTCACCGACGCGAGCAACTACCGCTACACCCTCGACGTGGTCATTCACGAGCTCGTCTTCACGCCCAGCGAGACGGGGCGGATCGACTGGACCGCGCTCACGCGCGATCTGCAGGGCTTTCCCATCGATCCGACCACCGACGTGAGCGTGCTCGACCTGGTCTGGTTCCGCGATCTGAACCACGAGCAGGTTCAGGAGGCCGTCGTCACCGGCTCCCTCGTACAGGCGTCGGTCGGCCTGTTGGGGCGCGGCCTCCCCTCCCCTGGCGACACCTCGATCCCGTTCACCTCGCTCGACGTGTACGGGACCCCCTTCATGCCGAACCAGTACTTCCCCGAGCTGGGCGGGAGCTGGCTCCTGCGCGTCACGACCCCGACCAACGACAGCGCGATGCTCGCCTTCCTGGTCCCGACCGAGGGCGGGCCCGACGTGTACGTCAACAACGACAGCGCCATCCTCGACTTCGCCGCCGACCTCCGGGCGCTCACCCCGGTGGCGCTCGGCGGCATCACCGAGGTGAGCTGGGAGGGCCTCACGCTCGACGGCCGAGGCACGCGGATCGATCCGCTGCTCTTGCAGGAGCTGTCGCTCGCCCGGTACGACGGGCTCACCGCGGAGGACCTGGAGGCACGCTTCTTCGAGCTGGAGTCCCTCGCGGCCGCGACCTACACCCTCAACGTGTACGGAGAGACCAGCGCCGACCTGGCCGACACCGTCGACTCCGCCGGCGCTCCGTTTCCCGGGTTCGGCGACTCGACGAGCACCTGGGTCCTCGCGTTACGATGCCTCCTCTGCACCACGCCGGCGCCGAGCTACCTCACCCTGATCGACACCGGCGCCTAGGTTCAGCACGAATCGTCCAGCACCGAATCGTCCAGCATGAAGGGGGGAGATGGAATGTCGTTCTTCGGACGCGCGGCGAACCTGGTGAAGGGCGGCTTGAAGAGCCTGAGCCGCCCGGGAGGGGACGAGCAGGCCGCCCGTGAGCGCGCGCTCGACGAGGAGGCCCTTCGCCCACCCAGGCGCGTGACGGAAACCGGGGGGCGTGCTCCCTCGAAGGAGCCTGCACCCCCCGAGCCGGCCCCGGAGGGTGGGCGCACGCCCCCCGAGCGGGACGAGCAAGGCAACGTCAAGCGCACGCTGTAGCGGGCTCTTAGGGCCGGGGAGGCGCGACCTCGGGCTCGAGCGCGGCCCCCTCCAGCGTCACCCGGACCGTCGTCCACCGCCCGCGCTCGCCCAGCTCCGTGAGGAGCGCGCCCACGCCCACGAGCAGCCCGGCGACGATGACGAGGTGAAACGTCCGCGCGCGCGGGTCGGTGGCCGGCCCGCTGACGCGGCCGACCTGGGAAAAGAGCGGGCGCTCCGGCTCGGAACTCATCGCCGCAAGCTTCGCCCGGCGGAAGGATCCGCGCCAGATCACCGCTCGTCGATGCCAGCGGCTTCGACGGTGACCGCCACCCCGTTCGACTGCGGCTGCCCCGTGAACGGGTCGAGCCGGCCCACCCCGATCACGCGGTTGGGGTTGGCGCGGGCGTCGCCGAAGGGGAGCACGACGGTGCCCCGCTCCAGGCCGGGATCGGCCCGCACGTCCACGAGTAGGCGGCCGCCGGGCCCGGTCACCCGGATGCGCGCGGGCGTGCCGACGGCGGCGAGGTCCAGGGGGTGCAGGGTGGCGACGGGCACCTCCCCTCGGATCCAGGTGTTGAGCGCGCCGATGGGGCGCACCGAGGTCACCAGCCGGAATCCGGCAGCGCTCTCCGACGGCGGCTCGGGGTGCACGGCGGCGAGCGCCTCGACGAAGGCCGGCACCGCGAGGCGAACACGGGCGCCCGTCGCGCGCAGGGCCCCCACGACTTCACCCGGCGCCACGAGGCCCCGCGGAGCCTCCTGGAGGGCGCGCCAGGAGAAGGGCGCGAGCGCGGAGACCGCCGCCGCCGCGATCGTGGTGGGATGCACCCAGGACGCGAGCCGAGCCAGCGGGGAGCACGCCGCCGCGAGCCCCGTGAGGATCGTCCAGTCCTCGCGCGCCTCTCCGCGCGGCGCGACCACCGCGGGCGCCACTTGCAGGTGCGGGATCCGCCGCTGCGACGCCATGTGCACCTGCACGTCGGTGCGTTCGAGCCAGTTCGCGGCGGGGAGGATGGCGTGGGCGTGCTCGGAGGTCGCGTTCGCGAACAGATCGAGGGTGACGAGCAGATCGAGCCCGGCGAGCGCCTTCGCCGCGCGGTCGGTGTCCGGGAGCGACACCGCGGGGTTGCCACCGACGACGATCAACGCGCGGAGCTGCCCGTCGCCGGGGGTCAACGCGTCGTCCGCGAGGGTCGCGGCGGCGAGGGTTCCCAGCACGGCGGGGAAGCCCCCGATCCGCGAGCGGAGGGCGGGATCGCTCCCCTTGGGCCCGATCCACCGGAAAACGGACGCGAGGTCGACCGCTCCGCGCTGACGGAGCCAGCCGCCGGCGCGATCGAGGCCCCCGAGCACGGCCTGGAGCGCCAGCGTGAGCCAGTAGCCGAGCGTCCCGTGCGGGCCGAGCAGCACGCCGAGCCCGCTCCAGACGAGCGGGCGATCCGCGGCGAGGAGCTCGTCCGCGAGCCCGTTGACGGCGCCGAGCGGGAGGCCGGTCTCGCGGGAGGCGCGGACCTCGTCGAAGGGGGCGACCGCCGCGGCGAGCGAGGCCAGATCGCTCGCATCGAGGAGCACGTCCACCGGCGGTCGGCGCGCCAGCACCGCGCGGACGAGGAAGGCGAGCAGCACCACGTCGCTGCCGGGCCGCGGCCGCAGGTGCCGGCGGGCGTGCCGCGCGGTGGCGGAGGCGCGCGGATCGAGGACCGTCAGGCGCTCACGCGCCGCGAGCAGCTCGCGTACGCCGGCGGGGTTGGATTGGGCCTGCGAGGGCTGGCTGGAGAGCGGATCGGTGCCGACGAGCACGATGTGGTCGGAGCCGGCGTAGTCTGCCACGAAGGTGGCCATCGGATCGCCCACGCAAGCCTCGAGCACCACGAACATCCCACTGTTGTCGAGGGTCAGGCAGCTGTAGGCCTTCGTCGTGCCGATCGCGCGTTGGAGCACCTGGGCGCCGAGGATCGCACCCAAGGAGTGGCCCGCCGCGTTCCCGAGGTACAGCCCGATCGCGGCGGGCCCGTGCGCCGCCCGGATCGCGCGGAGGCGCGCTCCGATATCCCCGAGCGCCTCGTCCCACCCAACGTCCTCCCATCCGCCGATTCGGCGTAGCCGCGGGCGCAGCACCCGGTCCGGGTGGGCGTGAACCGCGCCGAAGTGGGTCCCCTTCCGGCACGCATACCCCCGCGAAACGGGGTGCAGCGGATCGGGCGCCAGGGACACGACATCCCCTTCGACCGTGGCCTCGAGCCCGCACGCGGACTCGCACAGGCGGCAGGTGGTGGGGATCGGGACGGGCAGGGCCGTGTGCCTCGGGCGTGCGGTCGTAACCGTTCCCCTCGGCCCCTCCCTCCCCTCGCCTCGCCGACGAAGGCCAGCCTCGGGAGCCCTTCCCCCGGCGCCGGAAGTGACGAGGTTCTCCTTGATCACCGGGGGGAAACAGTTGTTCCAGCTGATTGCCACGCTCTTCGCTTGCTCGGGCTCCGAGGGCCAACTCCACTCCCAAGGGCTCCCTGGGACACCGGGGGAGGACGACACCCATACGCCACGGCCGGAGCAGCTCATCGGCCGCCCATCCATCACCTCGCCGTGGCCCGGCGCCCCCGAGGAGGTGGACGGCCCTCCCGATGGGGACGCGCTCTACGCGGACGGGGCGGTCCACGACATCCACATCCGCTTGTCGGACTCCGACGTGTCGTCCCTGCGCTCGGCGCCGACCACCGAGGTGTCCGCTGGCCTGGACATGGGAAGCGGCGAGATGGAGGTGGCCCTGCGCCTGAAGGGCAACTCGTCGTTCCGGAGCATCGACGACAAGCCCTCGTTCAAGATCGACGTGCACCAATACGTGCTCGACCAACGTATCGATGGCGAGAAGCGCCTCACGCTCCACAACATGATTCAGGACCAGACGATGCTCCGCGAGCACAGCTACTATTGGCTGGCGCGACGCTTCGGGGTGCCCGCGGCCCGCTACGTGTACGCGCGGGTGTGGGTCAACGACGAGCCGTATGGCCTCTACGGCCTCGTGGAGACGATGGACGAGGAGCTGGTCGAGCGCGCCTTCAAGGACGACGAGGAGGGCAATCTCTACGAGTCGAGCGGCGCCGACTTCACCAGCTCCCGCGACTGGTTCGAGCTGGAGGAGACGGGAGACATCGTCCCCACCCCGGATGACATCGAGGAGCTGGTGGACGCCGCAGAAGGGGCCCGCGACAGCGGCGTGTGGGCGTTCCTCCAGGCCCGCTTCGACGTCTCCGCCCTGCTCGGCTACTGGGCGGTCGACATCGTGACCGGAAACGACGACGGCTACGTGTACAACCGGCACAACTACCTCGCCTACCACGCGCCGCTCTCCGCGCGTTGGTCGCTGCTCCCGTGGGGCACCGACCGCAGCTTCACCCGCGACGTGCCGCCGCGGGGCGACAGTCGGACTCCCCTCCTCGGAGCGCTCGTCATCCGGTGCTGGGACGACGACCAGTGCGCCGCCGCCCTCACGACGCGCATCGAGGAAGTGCTGGTCGCCTGGGAGAACGCGCTGCCGGCGGAGATCGAGGCGACCTATGCCCGGATCGAAGCGGACTGCGAGGCCGACACCCGAAAAGAATACGCCTGCAAGCCCGAACACATCCTCGAGTTCGTACAGACCCGGGCGGCGTTCATCCGCGATCATCTGTAGCAGCCCGACTACCTCGGGCGCGACGCTTCGTAGACCCTCGCATACGCCTGGGCGGAGCGCTCCCAACTGAAGTCCTGTGTCATGCCACGGAGCTGCATGCCCTTCCACGCGCTGGGGTGGTTGCGCCACGTATAGAGCGCCCACCCCATCGCCTCCACGAACGCCTCGACCGAGAAGCTCTTGAACGCCCAACCCGTGCCACGGTTCGACAGCGGATCGAAGGTCTCGACGGTGTCGGCGAGCCCGCCCGTGGCGTGCACGACCGGCAGCGTGCCGTACCGCAGCGAGTACATCTGGTTCAACCCGCACGGCTCGAAGCGCGAGGGCATCAGGAACAGGTCGGACCCCGCTTCGATGCGGTGCGCGAGGCCCTCGTTGAACCCCACCCACCCGCGGACCTTCTCGGGCCACGTGCGCTCCGCCTGGCGGAAGAAGCCCTCGAGCGCCGACGATCCGCTCCCGAGCATGACGAGCTGGACGTCGTGACGCATGAGCCAGGGGGTGGCGGCTTCGACCAGGTCGATGCCCTTCTGGTGATCGAGCCGGGCCACGACGCCGAGGATCGGCACGTCCGCGCGCACGGGCAGCCCGAGCTCCGCCTGGAGCGCGGCCTTGCAGGCGGCCTTGCCCGCCAGGTTCTCGGACGAGAAGTTCGCCGCGATGTGCGTGTCGGTCTCGGGGCGCCAGCTGTCGTCCACCCCGTTGAGGATGCCGAGCAGATCCGCCCCGCGCGACGCGAACACGCCCTCCAGTCCAAATCCCAGGGGGCCTGTCACCTCGCGGGCGTAGGTCGGTGACACCGCGACGATCTTGCGCGCGAGCGTGATCCCGGCCTTGAGGGGGTTCAGGCGCCCGTCGAAGTCGGCCGCGGGCCACCACCGCGCGGAGATGTCGAGCCCCGCGAAGTCGTGGGCGGGGGCGCTCCCGTGGTGGCCGGCGTTGTGGATCCCGAGCACGGTGCCCGCGCCGGCGAAGCGCCCCGCCGGGCGGTACACGGCCTCGAGGTACAGGGGAAGCAGGCCGGTGTGCCAGTCGTTCGCGTGGAACACCAGGTCCTCTCCCATCGGCACGCCGTCGAGCGGGACGTTCGCCGCCGCTTCGATCGCGGCGCGCGAGAGCAGCGCGAAGCGGAAGAGGTTGTCACCGTACGGGCCCGACGCGTCCCCGTAGATTCCGCCCCGGTGGAAGCACGGATGGTCCACGAACACGTTGTGCACGCCGTCGACCTTCGAGTGGAAGAACGCGACCTGGTGGTGCTGCCCGAAGAGGTAGACCAGGGCGCGCACACCGGTGTCCCACGCGTCCGGGTACTCCTTGTAGCGGGGCGAGATGGTCATCACCCGGTGCCCCAGCGCGGCGAGCGCCTTCGGCAGGGCCCCACACACATCTCCCAGCCCGCCTGTCTTCGACCAGGGGGCCACCTCGGCGGCCACCACCGCGATGCTCGTGAGTTGCTTCATCCGGACCTCCCTGGTGCCCGCCGGAGGAGCCGCGCCGGCGGCGAGCCAGACGAGACGGGCGCCGTGCTCTAGCGCGTCACTCGGCGTGCGTCCCGCAGATAGTGGGCCGCGGCCTCCGGGAACACCCCGTGCACCGGCACGCCTGTCGCGACTTCCACGGCCGTGGGCCCGGCGAGCCGCGGCAGCAGCTCCACGCGCCAGGGCTCGCTCTCGACCAGCACCAGATCGATGGGCGCCCCCCGCACCGCCACGGAGAGCTGCGCGAAGGCCCGATCGACCGCCGCCGCGACGGCCGCGATCACCTCCGGCCCGCTCCGATCGAAGCGGGCGTGGCCCTGGGCGGGCAACACCCACACCTCGAACGGCACCCGCGGCGCCCAGGCGAGCAGCGTCGTGGCGCCTCCATCCTCCAGGATCCGCTCCCCATGGGCCCGCTCGGCGTCCCGCCACCCGGCGGGAAGGGACGTCTCGAGGTCGGTGGGCATGGCGAAGAGCTGCCACGCGGCATGGGCCCCGGGAGCGGCCCGCCGGGAGGCGCCGAAGCCGCGGAGGCGCTGATCGCCGCGCAGGTCGGTCACCCGGGCCGCCACGGCTGCGAGCAGCGGGCCCTCTCCCCTCCCCTTGTGGAGTCCGAACACGAGCTCGTGCGCCCCCACGCCCTGCCGGCGCGTGGCCCCGGCCACCACGGTGGGGCGCGGATCCCCCTCGATGCCGAGCGCCGGGACCGGATGCGGCGCGACCGTAATGTCGCCCATCCGCGCGATCACGGGGCCGGCGTAGGTGCAGTACCAGCACGGCTCCTCGGGCACGCCCGCCTCACGCGCGGCCACGGGGGCCGCCGGAGCGTCCACCCAGTGGTCGTTGAGGAGCACCACCCGCCCGGTGACCGGGCAGGTCCGTAGCTCACGCACGCCACCATCCCAGGGAGAGGTCGGGGAACACCGCGTCGTGCAGGCGGATGTCCTCGAGCTCGAGGAGGGAGATCGCGTCTTCTCCCCCGCCCTTCGCGCGCGCCTCGGCCACGTTGCTCGCGCGGTCGAAGCACGCGAGGTGCTCGCTGAACCGCCGGAACCCGTAGTCGACGGCGCCCTTCGTCGTCACGACGAACTGCCAGTCGCTCGCCTGGAGCAAGAGCAGCTCGCGCGCGGCGGCCTTCATCGCCTCTTCCACGCGCGGGTTGGTCTCCCACGGCAGGCGGTCGAGCATGTCGAGGAAGCGGTCCTCCGCGCGGTACTCCGCCTCCCACGTCCACTTGAGCTCGTCCGTCATCCACACGCTGTGGTCGCCCCCGGCCCCCCAGCTCCCCTCGGGCAACGCCACGACCTTGTCGGGCGGATGCGCGGCGAGGAAGGCGGACACCGTGGTCGGCTCGATGGCGGCGTCGTGCGCCATGGCGCGGAACACCTCCCGCAGGAACCGCGGCCCCTCGCTCCACCAGTGCCCGAACAGCTCGGCGTCGAACGGCGCCACGACCACGCCGTGGCGGCCCGTGCGCTCCTTGTGCCGCTCCAGCACCGCGCGCACCACCGCCACGAAGTGTTGGGACTGCGTGAAGACCGCGGCCGTCACGTCGTCCGGCTGGTACGGGTGCTTGGCGCCGAGATCGGTCTTCGCGCCCGTGACCTTCCAATACCGCAGGCCCTCGGAGCCGTGCTTCTTGTGGAATTCGAGGTAGCGGCCGTCCCCCGGGTATCCGACCTCGCCGCTCCACACCTGCTCGCTCACCTCGGGGTGCCGCGCGAGCGCCACCAGGCGCCCCGGCCCGCCCGTCGAGGACACCAGGTGCGGCTCGAGGACGCTGCGCCACGCGCGGCCCTCGTCCCATGTGGCCTGGTCCCAACCCACCTTCCCGAACGTGCTCTTTCCGGAGCCGTTGGTCGCGATGATCCCCTCGCTGCGGGCGCCGCGGAACAGGTGCGCGTCCACGAAGAAGTAGCCGATGCCCTCCTGGGCGTAGATCTCCTCGACGCCCGCGCGCACGCGCGTGTCCCCGTGGACGACGGGCGGCTTCCACGGGCCGGCCGGGCGGTAGGCGCACTCCGGCAGCCAGGCGCCCTTCGGCCGCATCCCGAACACGCGCTCGCTCGTCGCCACGCCCGCGCGCACCTGGGCACGGGCGCACGCATCGTGGAGGACGAGCGGCATGTAGCCGTGCGTCGCGTTGCTGGTGAGGAGCTCGATGTGGCCGTCGCGGGCGAGCCGCGCGAACGCTCCCGCGATGTCGCGGCCGATGGACTCGAACTGGCGCCCGAGCTGCTCGTAGTGCCGACGCCACCGCTCCGCGAGGAAGGCGAGGTGGAGGTCACCCCGGGCGGTGAACTCCTGGTGATCCGCGACCGCGCGCGCGGCCTGCTGGGCCATCCAGGTGGGGAAGCGATCCTGGAAGCCCGGGTGCCGGAGCTGCTCGAGGAGGATCGGCATCAGGCCCAGCGTCAGCGGCACGGGCGTCCCCTCGGCGACGCAGGCCTCGACCACCTCCAGGAGGGGGAGCCACGTCTCCGCGGCGGCCTCGAACAGCCAAACCTCGCCGTGCGGCCAGTGGCCGTGGTGGAGGACCCACGGAAGGTGTCCGTGGAGCACGAGGCAGAAGCTGCCCGCCGGGGCGCCGGCGCGCGCCGGGGGGGGCGTGGAGGGGGTCGGGGTCAAGGGTTCAGCCCTCCAGGGCCAGGGAGATGTCGAAGCGGCGGCGCTCCTGCCCCCAGAGCTCCACCGGCCACCAGGCGAGGATGCAGACGCCCTGGAACACGGGCGCGAGCCCCCGCGGGGTGCGGCTCACGGTCTCGATCGGGTAGTGCCACACGTGGGCGGGGGTGTGAAAGGTCACGATCACCCGGTAGCCACGGTTCTCGTCGACCAACGCGAGGCTCGTCACGTCGGGATGGTCTCCCGGCTCGGTGAGCGGGGTCCGCACATCCGCGGCGGTCTCGAGGAAAACGCCGGGGCCGCACGCGCCGTCCAACCCCAGGTTCAGCTCGATCGCGAAGCGGCTCCGCACCGGCTCGTGGTAGCGGTTGGCGATCTCGTAGCGCACGTCCAGGTTCGCGGACTCTCCGAAGAACAGGAAGCGCTTCTGGATCCGCACCAGGCGCAGCGCGGCGCCCTCGTTCACGTTTCCGTCGCGAGCCACGGTGATGTGCGTGTCCCCGAGCTCGTTCTGCTCGAGCTTCAGCAGCTGATAGTCGGCGCCCACGAAGTCGCCCGCCTCCGGAAACCGGCCCTTCCGCACGTTCTGGAGCGAGGCCTCGGGCCCGAGAAAGTGGTCGAGGAAGCTCGCCCGCACGTGGCGATCGTAGTGGAGGCGGGCGGCGAGCCCCTGCTCGGTGACGTGCAGCGCGGGCAGGTCGGTCAGATCGGTCACCTCGTCGGTGAGCTCCTCTTCTTCCTCCTCGATCTCGAGGAGCGCGGCGGGCTCGTTTCCGACCACCTTGGGGAGGTTCTCGGAGCGCTTGACCTCGGCGTGCTCGGGCTCGTCGCACCGCGTCCGCACGTTGAGCAGGTTGCCCGGGAGCGACCACGCGTCGAGCTCCACCAGCGCGCCGCCGCTGGAGGGCGCCACGATCCCGCACAGGTGCGGCGTGCGCACGACGACCTCGGCGCGGCCGTCACAGTCGTAGTCCACCTTCTCGAACCGCGGCGAGAGCTCGTTCAGCGCGGTGGCGACGGTGTACTCGGCCCGCAACAGGCTGGCCCACGCCTGGGCGCGCACCCCCGGATCCTGGGCGCCGACGTCGGCCCCGAGCACGTAGGCGGCGCCGTTCTGGCCCCGGTAGAGCGCCCGGGTGGCCTCTTCGAGGGCCTCGACGCGCTCGTCTCCATCCTGGACGGCCAGCGGCCGGCGGTCGTCCCGCACCGCGGCGCGGAGGCGGCTCACCTCGCTCGAGGTGCGCAACATCCGCTTGTGCAGCCGGTTGATCTCCGGGTAGTGCGCCAGCAGCTGCTCCCAGGCGGCGCCCCGGAGGAACGGCGCGGCGCGCTCCAGCGTCCAGTCCCTGCCGCGCCGGGACTCGTTCATCACCTCGGCGAAGGCGGCGCCGCGCGGCCCGAGCGCCGCGATCGACACCGGCAGGCTCACGGACGCGGGCGGGTAGGCGCGGTCGGTCGGACGCATGCGGTCGAGCACGGTGCCGAAGCTCACCAGCTTGAGCCAGTGCGCGTTGTCGGTCAGGGCGCCGAAGAAGCGCCGCACCCAGCCGCGCCCCCCGTGCCCGCCGAAGCTGTGGGTCGCCGAGGCGTCGAGCGCGGCGCCGAAGCCCTCTCCCGGCACGGCGAGCACGACGCAGCGCGCACCGTCGCGCGCGCGCACGGCGATGGCCTTGAGGATGCGGCCCGGCGTGGTCTCCGGGACCAGGCGGCCCAGGCGCATGTCGGCGCAGAACAGCGCCAGCGCCGTGCCCTCGCGCTCGGTCAGGTAGTAGCCGTCCGGCACGACCGGCGGGGAGAACTGGGACTCCTCGAGCACGGTGAACTGCAGGCCGAGGCGGCCGAGGATGCGCGCGGCCGAAGGGTCCCACGCCGTGTAGGGCAGCCAGGCCCCGCGCACCTTGATGTCGCCCTGGGAGCGCCACCACTTCGTCATCGTCGTGACCTGCCCGACGATGTCGCGCTCCGGCAGGGACGGCAGCACCCCGCCGCCCCACAACCCGCCCAGCACCTCGATCCGGCCGCTGTTCACCAGCGTGACGAACCGCTCGAGCTGATCCGGCGCGTGCCGCTCCATCCACTCGAGCAGCTGCCCGCTCCAGTGCACCGATGCGCGGATCGCCGGGAACTCCTCCAGCGCGTCGAGCATGGGAAAATACGCACGCTCGAAGGCGCGGCGAAGGTCGTGGCCGCTGGTACCCGGCGGCTGGGTGTTGTGGAGGGCGAGGACGAGTCCGATGGATTGCACGGCGGCATCCTACCCCAAGGCGGGCCGGCGGTGGGGACGCGGCCGTCGCGAGCGCCACCCCACCCCCCTGCGGCGCCGGGAGCAGTGGGCCGCCATCCCGTCGCGCCGCCCCCGGCGGGCCGCCTCCGCGCGGGAGAAATGCGGGGCCAAATCGCTTGACGTTCGGCCATCCATGCGCGAAAGGTGGTCCCGTTCCGGAGACCGCCATGCGCTTCATCCTCTTCGCCGCCCTCCTCCTCCCCGCATGCGACGGGCCGTCCGACGAAAAGGCAGATGACACCGCGGCCGACGCGGACACGGACACGGATACCGACACCGACACGGACACGGATTCCGACACGGACACGGACACCGATTCCGACACGGACGCGGACACCGATTCCGACACGGACGCGGACACCGACTCCGACACCGACGCGGACACCGACGTCGAGCCCAGCTTTGCGCTCACGCTCGTCGAGGATGACCTCACCTACATCGAGTACCAGGACGTCGAGCTGGTGGCGTCCGGACGCGCCACGCTCACCGGATCGACCGGCGCGTGGGCCTCCCTCGTCGGCACCGCGACGGTCTACAGCGCGAACGTGGCCGACGGCTCCATCGTCTGTGACTTCGACGTGGATCTCGCCGGTGTCGGCGCGGCGACGCTCTGCCCCGAGTGCGAGTTCGACTTCGACATGGACGCCGCGATCACGCGGGATGCCTCCTCGGCCGCCTGCGACTACGAGACCCGGGTGTCCTGGCTCGACACCACCGAGCGGTACGACACGTCGATGCAGTACATCAACGCGTACACGACGCCCGAGTACACCGAGACCTACACCGACCCGCGCACCGGCGTCGAGCACACGCGCACGTGGGGCGGGTACGAGATGGAGGCGCGCTTCCAGTCCTCCTATTGGACCCTCGGATATTCCGGATACGGCTACGGCTATGAGGGCGGCTACGACGACGAGGCCGCCCCGGACGTCGACTATCCCTACTACTACTACGAGGGCCCGTTCGAGCGGTCGTTCACGATCGCGGGCGGCGGCAGCAGCGGCGGCGGGTGGGATGGCGGCGGCGGCGAGGTCGAGCCGAGCCCCCGTCCCGATGTCCCCCCCGAGCCCGACACGGGCGACCGCCCGGACACTGGCGGCGGCTGGAGCGGCGGCGAGGGCAACGTCCTGTTGGACGGCACCGACCTGTCGTGGGACTACACGGAGACCACCACCGTCCCCACCTACCGCTACGCCGACCCGACCTGTGACTACGACAGGTCCTTCGAGAGCAGCGCGTTGGCGGGCGTCGTCATCGAGTCCGAGGACCTCCCGTGTGACTCCTCCGTCATCGACGTGTGGGCGCTCGAGCTGGTGGCGGGTGACACCCTGAGCGTCACCGTGGACACCGTGTCCAACCTCACGGCGTTCATGCCCGGCGTGTGGGTGAACGGCCCGGACTCCTGCACCGACATCATCGCCGTCGGCAACTACGCGTGTACGTTCGGCGTCGGCTTGACCTGCCCCTCGCTCGAGTGGACCGCCGACCAGGACGGAACCTGGCAGATCGCGGTCGCCAACGCCGACTGTCGCCGCGAGGAGAGCGAGTACGCGATCGAGGTCAACGTTTACTGAACGGTCGGACTCCGGAGGCTCGCGTAGCGGCGGGGCGGCGCTTCGGCGCCCTCTGGGCTCGCGGTCCGAGCCTCGCGCAGCGGCGGGGCGGCGCTTCGGCGCCCTCTGGGCTCGCGCTGCGCGCTCGGCTCGCCCGGTGCGCCCCGAGCGGCGCATCGGGCGGAGCCGGGCGGCCGGGCCGCCCGCCCGGCGGTCACCGGCCGCGGGGGGTGTTGGGGCTTCGGCGCTTGGTACGGGGCGGGACCGTGACGCTGGGCGGCGCGCGCGACACGGTGCGGCGGCGGCGGGGCTGACGTCCTCGTGGATCACGAGGCTGGCCCCTGGGTGGGTGGCAACCGGACAAAGGTCGGCCGCTCGATTCGAGCGCGTGACATTTGTCCGGTTTCCGAAGCGTCGACCGGACAAAGGTCGGCCGCTCGATTCGAGCGCGTGACATTTGTCCGGTTTTTGCGGGAGTGCGGGAGTTCTGTGCCATGTGATGCACGTTGATCTTGGTTTTATGGCGACGAGTAGGAGCCGCCGTATCCTGCTCGTTCTCGGCGCGTCGCCACTTTCCAGCGGCCAGCACCACACGGCACAGAACGCGTCGGCAGCATCGGCGGGTACGCCGACGCTGCCGCCTCGACTCGTTACATCCGTCGAAGTTCCACGTCGGAATCGGAACACGGAGCGGGCCCAGGGGCTTACCATCGGGCCGGCTCCCACCCCCGTCGTCGCCAGAGCGCGCCGCCGCGGGTAGAACCCGGCCCCGACACCAATCGAACTTCCATGCGCACGGCGGCGCCTAAAGGCAGTCAGGCGGCTTTCGACTCAATGACTGCTCCAGAACCATACCAACCCCGACGACTGGGTACCCTCCCACGATGCCTCCCGACTCTGGAGCCGAGATCTTATCCGCAAGCCACGGTTCTACGGCGAGATAGTAATTGTGGTTGTCCACGAGCAGATTCACCGGGGCCGACATTCCCCTTACGACACGCACCACATTCGCTTGGAGGCCACGCCTGTTGACAAAAATGTAAGCCTGCACCTCATCCCGCCATGTGGCCGGATGTTGAACAACGATGTCCTCTTGGCGTGGTGGCCCTAAATCCCGCCTCCGTGTGGTTGAATTCCAGATAACCTTCGTCTCCGCAGTGATCGAGGAGTATGCTTGCAAGCATCCATCGCGCAGGTAACTAAACACTACGCCGTTGGCCCATTCAGGGAGACCGTCAGGCACCACCGCAACGTCTGAAAAGCTTGTCAAGCTCACGTCCGGTTGGTGAAGTACGTACATGATGGCTGGAGTCATGAACGTGTCACGGCCAGACACGGCGGCGCCAACAAACAGTCCACCCACGCCCTCAGACTCCATCGACGGAAAGTGCAAACACAGGGTGGTCGCATATGCAAGCAGGTAGCAAAGAATGCTCGTTTCGTCGAAGGGCAGGCGTCCTGCATCCACACGCTCTCTGTCTTTTCGCTCGATGACGACCGGTAGGTACCTAAGCGCCAGAGAGATCTCTTCCCGCCAAGCGCGGGTGCACACCACCGTACCGTCCTCAACTTCCTCGAGGGTGCCCCCTGAAGAATACGCGAACAGACGCGCCCTTCCCATTTCGCGGAAGGCTATCAATAATGTGCTTGTTTGGAAGAAGTGAATACCTGCCGCTGCATCCCTAATGCGTTGTCGAAGGAGCCCCTCGCTCCATGCGGTCGTGTGGTCAGAAACTCTTTCTGCCAGCCGGTCAAGCGCGCCACCGTCTCCGGATCCAATGGCCACAGCTCCATCACCGAGTTCAAAGAGCTTCAGCGCGGCCTCCGCCACGTTGGTCTCCACCACTTCGCCCAGGCTGGAACGAGACACACCGGTCATTCCATGATGGGTCACCGCCGAATCGCATAGTAGATAGACCCGCCCCTTATATGTCCAGGCAAGATTGAACGTCATCGGGGCGTCTAACCCCAGAAGGGCCTGCCAGCACCGCAATGGCTATCTGGCCGCCCTTCGCAAACAGAATGCCCGGAGCACGGGGCGTCCACGAGCGCCGGGTTAGGCCGGCTCCCACCCCCGTCGTCGCCAGAGCGCGCCGCCGGGGGTAGAACCCGACCCAGACACCACCGCGGCAAGAGGTGCTCACCCGCAACCAGGAGCAGGGGCGCTGCAAGACCCGTTGCCCCGTCCTCGAACTGGCCGAGTACGGCCGACCGGAGCCGCTCGTGATCGAGTACCAAGACGTGTAGGCTGATGGACATCCCACACGGCACAGAACTGGCCGACATACTGCTCAGTTCCGGCGAAGACGCCGGAACTGGCCCGGGCGCACGAAGCATCGCCGCGGGTGTCGGCCTCGTCGCGTGCGCCCGGGACATGGCCTGCCCGGCGAAGACGCCGGGCACCGCGCGCGCAGACGCGCGCTGGCCACGTCAGCAGTCGTCTTCGCGTTATCTGGTAGAGCGACATTTCGTCGACGACGTTTGTCGTAGTGCAAACAAATGGACGCTATGCTGGCGCGGCGGTGGGTGGGCGGACTCCTCGTCCGTGTCGCGGCGACACGCGCTCCGAGCTCGCTACTGTGCCTGACGTTCCGCTTGCCATGCGTGCACACGCACCACGGCATTCTCGCGAATGCTCCCGTAAAACAGAGCATAATCCACGTTGTGATACACTTCGCGCCCAAGCAGAGCGTCTTCCGCGAAACCGTTCCTGAACCGCCGGTCGCTGGGGGGCGTTACGACCAACGCCCCTCCAGCACACCGAGCATCGACCACGCTCGCGACTGTAGGAGGCGGCAGCTCCTCCTCCTCGCTTGAGTACCAGCGCCAGCTCACCTGGCTGCTCGTCGCGTGCGCCCACTCACCTCCCGCCTTCCAGGAGAGCGGGTTGACGCAGGCGGTGTCCGACTGGGTCAGATCGACGAGCTGACCGCGAGGTGCCTCGCCCTCGCTGTTCCAGGCGGCCAAGCAACCAACCCGTTCAGCGGTCTCGCACAGCGGCATGTCGCGGAGCGCGGAGAGGTCCGCGCCATCGATGCTCCATCCCGGGAGATAGGCTGCCACGAGCCGGGACATCAACGGCGTCCCAGAAAGCCTCTCGACCAGAAGACGCAGCAGAAGTGCGCTACCTTGACTGTGTCCGGCGAGCACGAATGGCCGATCAGAGCCGGTTCGGGCGAGGAACTCGTCGAAGGCTCGCTCGACGTCGCTGTAGGCGAGGTCGAGCGCC
>JAUXQH010000037.1 GCA_030685065.1 Pseudomonadota bacterium
CGTTCGGCGGGTCAACGAGCGCCGGTGACAGAGGGAGGCCCGGAATCATCGCCCCGGCGCTCCCGTCGTCACCGGCCGGTTCGGTAGCAGGAGGGGTTGTGACTACCGGTAGGGGTTACTGTAGCGAACCGGATAGGCATATCCGTCGAAGGGACGGAGTGGGAGGGGGAGGGCATCTCCCTCAGCTTCTACGAGCCCGGCGTGGGGGCGTGGAGCGACGGCTGTTATGGCGGTTACATCGAGGACGACCTGACGCTCGACGGCACGGCCTTCGATTGGTCCGCGCGGTTCATGGTTGGCGCGGGGAGCCCCGAGCAGCGCGAGATTCGTGCCGTGGGGTGTGTCAGCGACGCGGCGATGGAGCTCTCCATCGTGGAGCAGGACGGCACGGTGTTCTGGGGGCCGTGGCGACTCTTGAGGAGTGAGGACGTCTCGGTGGGGAGCTGCGACTGAGGGGCCCCCTGTCGAAGTCCGCCAGGAAACACGCCGGGGGCGACGGGCCGCTTCCTACGGCCCGACCGTGGTGGGGTTGATCGAACGAACGAGATCGATCGCCGCCGGCGTCGGATCTCCCGAGGTCACGTTGAGCGAGGCCAGGCAATTCGTGTCGTCGTCCCAGAATTGGACGGCGCCGGTGTGGCCGGGGCCGCCCCGGTAGGCGGCGCGACCCACGCCAGCGAGGTCCTTGCCGTCCGTCGAAGCCCTGGCCTGCTCGAGGCTGCTCTGGCGAAAACGCGCGTCGTCGAAGGCGACGCAGACGACGTTCAGAATGGCGAAGGCCTTGGGGCCCGTCAAATCGCACGTGACCGCCCCCGGCATGAACGCCTCCTCGGTCATGCTCATCCCCGCGAAATGTTTCGCGATCAGCTCGGACGGGACGAGGGCCGCACATTTGAGCGGGCGGAGCACCTTCGGAACCGCCGTGGACCCGCCACGGGTCGGGGCGGGCTCCGCGGCCCGCGCAACCGAAGTCGAGGCGAGGAGGGCGGCGGCGACGAGGAGAACGGGAGCGAACGAATGTTGGTTCATCGCTTCAGTCTACGTCCCCGCCGCCCCCGCGGTGTACAACCCCCGTGAGGACGTCCCCATGATCGATCACGCGGAGCTGACACAGGTCGTGCGCGAGGCCGCGGCGGACGCCCTCGCCATCGACGTCGGGCAGGTGGCGGACGACGCGAATCTCCAGGATCTCGGCGCCCAGTCCCTCGAGTTTCTCGACATCGTGTTCAAGCTCGAGCAGCGCTACGACATCGAGATCACCCGCGGCGAGATGGAGCGGGCGGCCCGGGGAGACCTGTCCGAGGAGGCGTTCGCCCCGAACGGCGAGATCTCCGAGGTCGGCCTCGAGCGCCTTCGCGAGCTGATGCCGGAGTCCGCGCACCGCGCCGTCCCGGGCCTCCGGGTGTCCCAGATCCTTTCGCTGTTCACCGTCGCGACCTTCGTGCGCATCGTCGAGACGAAGCTGGGCGAGGGGTAGCCGCGTGGACGTTGCCGGCGCCTGGGCCCAGCACCTGAACCCCGCCTTCGTGCGCCTCCTGGGGGTGTTCGGCTACGGCCGCGTGTGGACCCGCGCCGACGACGTCTGGATGTGGGACGACCAGGGCCGCCGCTACCTCGACGCGCTCGCGGCCTTCGGCGCGGCCTCGGTGGGGCACAACCACCCGCGGCTCGTGGCGCGAGTGCGCGGCTTCTTCGACGATCAGCCGCTCGGCCTCTGCCACACCGGGCCCACGCGCCACGCGGCGGCGCTCGCGACGGACCTCGCCGCGCGGCTCGCGCCGCTCACGGTGTCTCTCCTGGCCAGCGGCGGGGCCGAGGCGGTCGAGGCCGCCGTGAAGCTCGCGGTCGCGGCGACCGGCCGCTCGGGCCTGCTCTACACCACCAACGGCTACCACGGCACCAGCGTCGGGACGCTCGCGCTGATGGGGGCCCCGCGCATGCGCGCCCCGTTCGAGGCGCTGCTGGCCGACGCCGTGGCGGTGCCCTACGGCGAGATCGGTCCCGTGCGGGACGCGCTCGCCTCGCGACGATTCGCGGCGTTCGTGGTGGAGCCGGTGCAGGCGGAGGGCGGCGTGGTGGCCCCACCGGACGGGTGGCTGGCCGACGTGGCGGCCTTGTGTCGGAAGGCGGGCACGCTTTTCGTGCTCGACGAGATCCAATCCGGCTTGGGTCGCGTCGGCACGTTCGTGGACGACGTGGTGCCCGATGTCCGGGTGCTCGGAAAAGCGCTGGGGGGCGGGCTGGTGCCGGTGAGCGTCGCGGTCACCACGCCCGCCTGGCACGCGAAGGCCTACGGCACGATGGAGCGCTTCGATCTCCACAGCTCGACCTACGGGGGCGGCGCCCTGGGGTGTGTCATCGCGACCGAGGCGCTCGCGATCCTCGACGGGCTCACGCCGACGGTGGCCGCGCGGGGGGAGCGCCTCCGGGAGGGCCTCCGCGCCGCGCTCGCCGGGCACCCGTTCGTGAAGGACGTGCGCGGACGCGGGCTCCTCGTGGGGGTGGAGCTCGGGCCGGCGTCGGGCCTCGCGTCGCGGCTCGCGCCCGGCCTGGTGGAGCTCCTCTCCAAGCAGGTGTTGGGCCAGTGGCTCGCGGTGCGGCTGTTGGAGGCGGGCGTGGTCGCGCAGCCGGCGACGCTCGCGTGGAACGTGCTCCGGCTCGAGCCGCCCTTGACGATCGCGGACCCCGAGATCGACCGGATCATCGCCGCGGTTGCGACGGTCCTGAACGAGGTGCGCTCGGTGCCGACCCTGCTCGCGGACGTGACCGCCCGGATGGGCGAGCAGGCGTGGCGGGGCGGGACCTTCCGGTGAAGGCTGCCGCGATGAAGGGATCCGCCGGCTTCGCCTGGACCATCGCCCGGCGCCGCCCGTTCTCGGTGCTCGTGCAGGTGACCAACCGTTGCAACATGAAGTGCCCGTTCTGCGACTTCTGGCCCAACGGCGCGCCGCTCCAGGAGCTCACGACCGACGACTTCCGGCGTTTCGCCTCCGAGCTCGCGACCGTCGGCACCTTCCTCGTGTCGATCGAGGGCGGCGAGCCGCTCGTGCGCCCCGATCTGCCCGAGATCGTCGCCGCCTTCGCCCGGGCAGGCCACCTGCCGGTGCTCTACACGAACGGCTGGTTCGTCGACGAGGCGCGCGCGGCCGCCCTCTCCGACGCCGGCGTGCACCAGGTGGGCGTCTCCATCGATTTCCCGGACGCCGCGCGTCACGACGCGATGCGACGCACGCCCGGAGCCTTCGATCGGGCGGTCGCCGCGGTGGAGCGGCTCGAGGCCACCATCGGCGCCCGCCGCGTGCACCTCATGACCGTGCTCATGCGCCAGAACCAGGACGATCTCGAGGCCCTGCTCGCGCTCTCCGCCGGGCTCGGGGTGCGCCACCAGGTCACGTTGTTGTCAGACGATGGCTTCCGCCGCGGCAAGCTCGAGGAGGCCTCGCGGCCGGACGCGCGCGCGATGGCCGTGCTCCCCGCCCTCGCGCGGAGGCACCGGCACCTCACCTCGTTCTCCTCGTACCTCGACGGAATGCCCCGCTTCCTCGCGGGCGCCGAGCTTCCGCGATGCCGCGCCGGAATCCAGAGCTTCAACGTGGACCATACGGGCAACGTCGCCGCGTGCATCGAGACGATCGACGCGCCGGTGGGCAACGTGCGGGACACCCCGCTGGCCGCCTTGTTGGCGCGCCTGGTCGAGCGCGACACGGGCAACGGCTGCCAGAAATGCTGGACCTTGTGCCGCGGGATGGCGCAGGCGATGGGGGAGGGGGGCGGCGCGCGCGACTGGATCGATCTTACGAGGATGTAGCGTCGGGTTACCGAGGGACATGCAACCACTCGGAACGGACGAAGACGCGTCGGCGCGGCCGGGCGTCGTGCGCACCCTCCGCTACGATCAGCCCGTCGCCGTGATCGGCGACATCCACGGCCGCGCCGACCTGCTCGCCCGCCTCCTCGATGCGCTCCCCGTCGACATTCCGGTGCTCGTGACGGGGGATGTCGGGGATCGCGGCCCCGACACCCGCGGCGTCCTCGATCTGCTCGTGGCCCGGGGCGCCGAGGGCACGCGCGGCAACCATGACGAGTGGCTCACGACGTGGGCGCTGGGCGGGCCGTTCGACCCGTTCGCGCTCTCCCCGAAGATGGGCGGACACGCGACGCTCGCGTCGTATGGCGTGATCGGCCGCAGCCCCGCCGACATCGAGTCCCAGGCCCACCTCGTCCCCGAAGCCCATCGCGATTGGCTGTCGGCGCGGCCGCACGCGATCGATCTCCAGGTCATGGGCACCACGTGGTGGATCATCCACGCGGGGGTCCCCTCGCACGTCAACCTGCGGGGCGTCGCCTTCGCCGATGTGGTCCCGTACCTCGCGGCCCACCATCCGGACGCGCTCTTGTGGGGCGCGAACGACCCGGAGGAGATGCTCGCCCTCGATCGCCCCGTGATCATGGGCCACGTGCGCCGCCGGTCGCCCCTGGACATCGGGCACGTGCTCGCGATCGACACCGGCGCGGGCACGATCCTCGGCGGGGCGCTCACGGCGGTGATCCTGCCGGAGCGGAGGTTCGTGCGGGTGGGGTGAGAGGGGGGCGCCCGCTGGGGTGGTACCCTGCCGGGATGGATTGCGGCTCCTGCGGCACTCGCCCCGATCGACCCCACACCTTCCTCGCCCACGCGCCCGACGTCTGCCCATCGTGCACCACGCCCGTCGAGGCGCGCGTCGTGTTGCGCGACGGAAAGGCCGTGCATCTCATCCGGTGCAAGCAGTGTGGGCACTCCGAGCGCGTGATCGCGGAGGACGGCGCCGCGTGGCGCGCCGCGTTCGTGGCGAGCGGGCGCCCCGATGATCCGGTGCCACACCGCTTCAAGCAGACCACGTCGACCTGCGCCAACTGCCTCGCGCTCGTGCCGACGGACGTGATGGTGGCCGAGGGAAAGGTGTTTTTCGAGAAGATCTGTTCCCGGTGCGGGCCGAGCCGGGCGCTCGTGTCGGAGGATGCCTCCCACTACGTTCGGGCCTATGCGTTCGCGGCGGCGGGCACCCAGCCCTTCATGTACACGACCAAGGCCGAAAAGGGCTGCCCCACGGATTGTGGGCTCTGCAACGAGCACGAACAGCACACGTGCCTGCCCATCATCGAGATCACCGACCACTGCAACCTCGAGTGCCCGGTCTGCATCGTCAACAACCAATACAGCACCCACATGGCCCCGGACGCGTTCCGGCGCATCGTGGAGGGATTGGTGGAGCGCGAGGGCCAGCTCGAGTCGATCGCGCTCTCCGGCGGAGAGCCGACCAGCCACCCGAACCTGCTAGAATTGCTGGACATCGCGGATCGGCCCGAGATCGCGCGGATCGTGCTCATCACCAACGGGGTGCGGCTCGGAAAGGACCGAAAGCTTGCCGAAGAGCTCAAGCGCCGCGGCACCTACATCGGCTTGCAGATGGACGGCTTCGACGCCGCCACCCACAAGGCGCTCCGCGGGCGCGATCTCGGCAAGGAGAAGGAAGCGGCGCTCACGATGATCCGGGAGCTCGATCTGCCGACCCAGATGATCGCGGTGATCGCGCGTGGCATCAACGACAACCAGGTGGGGCAGCTCATCGACCTGTTCGAGGCCACCGACGCGATCATCTCGCTCAACTTCCAGCCAGCGTCCTACTCGGGGTTCGGCGGCGGCACGATGATCCACGATCCGCTCGACCGGGTCACGATCTCCGGGGTGATCCAACGCGCCGAGGAGCAGACGAACGGGCGGCTCCTCCGCTCGGACTTCTATCCTTTGCCGTGCTCGCATCCCCAGTGTGTGTCGCTCACCTACCTGCTCAAGTTGGATGATGGGCGCTGTGTCCCGTTCCCGCGCTTCGTGAACTTCGAGAAGCACCTCAACCTGCTCCGATCCTCGGCGGTGCTCCCCTCGACCCGCGATGTCGAGGACAGCCTGCAGGACACGTTGTACGAGGTGTTCGCGCATCAGGACGAGATCCCCGATGGCCCGGCGATCCTCGCCGCCCTCAAGCGCTCGCTCCAGGCGATGTTTCCGGGCCGCTCCCTCACGTGGAAGGAGGCCTCGCGCATCGGCGAGCGCCAGGCCAAGACCATCTTCCTGCACCACTACATGGATCGCCACGACTTCGATTTGGAGCGGCTCCGCAAGTGTTGCCACCACTACCCGCAGGAGGACGGGCGCGTGATGCCGGCGTGTGGGTTCAACCTGTTCCACCGCGGCACGGCGAAGGGGCCCGACACGCCCAAGGCGGAGTGGGCCCGGCCCGCGCCGCACGCCGGCTTGGCACCCACCGCCGGCAAGCCCTGATGGGCCTGCTCGACGGGCGGGTGGCGCTGGTGACCGGCGGCTCGCGCGGGTTGGGGCGTGCCATCGCCGTCACATTCGCGCGGGAAGGCGCCTACGTGGCCTTCAACTATTCCCGCTCCCACAGCGATGCGGCGGTGACGTTGGAGCAGATCCTCGCTGTGGGCAGGGGCCGCGCCTTCGCCACTTCGGTGCTCGACAAGGCCGGCTTGCGCGTCCTGTGCAAAGACGTAGAAGCGGACGCCGGCGCGCCCATCGACATCCTCGTCAACAACGCGGGCGTGGGCCAGGTGGTGCCGCTCGCGCTGATGGAGGAGGAGGACTGGGATCGGATGATGGACACGCACGTGAAGGGCGCGTTCCTCGCGACCCAGGCGGTGCTGCGCGGCATGGTGCGCCAGAAGCGCGGGCACGTGCTGAACATCGGGAGCCTCGCTGGCGTGAAGATGTTGCAGGCGCCGGTGCACTACGCCACGGCGAAGGCCGCGCTCAAGGGGTTCACCGAGTCGTTGGCGAAGGAGGTCGCGCGGTATGGCATTCGTGTCAATTGCCTCGCGCCGGGCCTGTTGGAGGAGGGAGTGAGCGACAACCTCCCCGCGCATCGAAAGGAGGAATTCCTCCGTCACTGTGCGTTGGGCCGCCTCGGAAAGCCCCAGGAGGTGGCCGAGCTCGCCGCGTTCCTCGTGTCGGATCGCAACAGCTACATGAGCGGCGCGACGGTGGTGGTGGATGGCGCTGTCTGACCCCGCTTTCCCGCCCGGGACGTGGATCATCTCGCGCACCCAGGACCTGACTTGGTTCTGGGGGAGCGCGCTGGTCGGGCTGGGCGCGGGTGCCCTGGTCCTGTTGGCGCCATGGCTGGCGCTGCCCCTGTTCTGCGCGTGGATGGTGGGGGTGGACGGACCCCACTTCTGGGCGACGTGGACGCGCAGCGTGTGGGATCCCGCCGAGCGCGCGCGTCGCGGGGCCTTGGTTGCCGGGAGCTTCCTCATCTTCTTGCCGGGGTTCGCGGCCTGGGCCGTTGCGCGAGCAACGGGAGCCGATGTCGTCTGGATCGGGTTCCTTCTCCTCGCGGCGGTGTGGGCGTACCACCACGGGGTACGCCAGGACTTCGGCATCTGGTCGTTGTACGCGCGCCGCGCCGGGCTCTCCGTGCGAGAGCGCACGGTCGACGCCTGGTTCCTCTACGGTGCGCGCTGGGGGTTGTTCGCCTGGTTTTCGCTCGCCCACCCGCTGAGTCGGGCAGAGTTGGAAGCAGCGGGCCTGGCCTGGATCAGCGCCCCGGTGGGCTGGGCCGTTCTGGCGTGGATGGTGGCGTTTCCGGTAGTGCTCGCCGTGCGCTACGCCAAGGGGCGGCCGGTGCTCCCGGGGCTGTTCATTCTGCTCCCGTGTATCGGCTACCAGGCGGTCGGCTTCGCGGTGATCGGCCTCGCCGAGCCGCTCGTGCCGGGCTTCTCCAACGTAGAGCAGGCCTTCGCGGTGCTCGCGCTCTCCAACGGCGTGGCGCACGGGCTCCAGTACCTGGGCCTGGTTGCGTGGGCGGGAAAGAACCGGCACCCGCGGGGCGGGCCCTCCCTCTCCGCGCGCCTCTCCGCGCGCCCCGGACGCGCCTGGCTCGTGTACGTGGCCCTCTCCGTGCCCTACCTCGCCGTGAACCTGCTCCGGACGGCCGCCCCCGGCGTACACATCGCGGGCCCCACGGTCGAGGGGCTGGCCTTGTGTGTGTACTGGGGGTTCGTGCTCCATCACTACCTGCTCGACCAGTACATCTGGCGGCCGCACGCGGATCCGATCCTGCGGGCAGAGCTGAGGGTGGCGTGAGCCGGCTCCTCGGGCTCCTCCTGGTGCTCCTGCTCGCCTGGCACACGAGCGAAAAGGTGCAGACCGGGCTCCTCCCCGAGATGTTCTGGGCCTGTCACCTCGCCAGCGCCCTCGCCGCGGTGGGGCTGCTGGTCAACCGCCCCGCGCTCGCGGTGTTCGGGGGCCTGTTCCACGTCGTCTGCGGCCTCCCCGCCTGGCTGCTGGAGCTGGCCCTCAACGGGACGACGGTGTCCTCCGCCGCCCTCCACCTCGTGACGCCCGCGCTCGGGGTCTGGGCCGCTCGGCGGCATGGTGTCCCGGGGTGGATCGCCCCGGCCGGCGCCGCGTTGTGGGTCGGGAGCCAGCTCATCGGGCGGCTGTGTCCGGAGCCGCTCAACGTCAACCTCGCCTGGCACCCCTACGAGGTGCTCCCCGCGGGGTTCCCCGCGTGGGGCTCCCACCTCGTCAACCTCGCGCTCGTCACCCTCGCCCTCCAGGCGTTGACGACGGGCGTCACCCGGTTCGCGCGGACCGGGCCCGGAGCGGCCCATGCCCCCTGACACGACAAGCCTCTGCCGGGTGTGCAAGAAGGGCCTCCCCGCCGCCCATGTCGAGCGCGACGGAGGGATCTGGCTGGAGAAGACCTGCCTCGAACATGGTTTTCAGACCGTTCAGATCGCGGTCGACGCCGAATGGTGGCGCCGCACCCTCGCGGAGGGGGCCCTCCCGACCCCGCCCGACGCCAAGAAGGAGGTCACCCACGGCTGCCCGTTCGACTGCGGGCCGTGCACCCAGCACCAGCAGCGCGTCCACCTGCCCATCCTCCCGATCACGGCCGCCTGCAACCTCGACTGCCCCATTTGTTACACCCACAATCACTCCGCAGGTGAGGGCGGGCACCCCTCGGGCGAGGGCGGGGCCGAGCGTGGGGCCTGGCACCTGGATGATGGGCAGCTCGACGCGGTCCTGCGCCACCTGCGGGTAGCCGCCCCCGAGGCACGCCTGCTCAACCTGACCGGGGGGGAGCCCACGATGCACCCGCGCCTGCTCGAGGTCCTGGAGCGGTGCCACGCCGAGGGCATCGACCGCGTCACGCTCTCCACGCACGGCTTGCGCCTCGCGCGGGACGAGGCGCTGGTGTCCAGGCTCGCGGCGCTGGGGGTGCGCGTCGTCTTGTCCTTCGACTCGTTCGACGAGGGCACCAACGAGGCGATGTTGGGTGGGGGCTTCGGCGCCCTGAAGATCCGCGCCCTCGAGATGTTGGCCAAATACGGCGTCGACACGACGCTGTTGCCGGTGCTGGCGAAGGGAAGGAACGACCACGAGATCGGGCTGTTCGTCGCGTACATGCTCGGGCACGACCACATCCGCAGCCTCGAGCTGCACCCCATGACGTTCACCGGGCAGGGTGGGAATTCCTTCGACCGTGCCGCACGCCTGACGGCCGACGAGGCCGTGCGCAGCACCGCGGCCCAGTGTGGCTTGTCCGTGGATGATTTCGTGCCATCCCCGCTGGCCCACCCCCTCTGCTACCAATGCGCCTACCTCCTCAAGCTCGACCCTGTCGCCGGTGGGATCGGCGCCGGAGACGCCGGCCTGTGGGTGCCATTCACCCGCTTCATGCGCCGCGATCAGCTGCGCGCCTTGCTCACAGAGGGGCTCTATCTGCTCCCGGGGCCCCGCCTGGATGGGGTGTTTCAGGAGGTGATCGACGCGTTGTGGTCGGGGGCCTTCCCGTGCAGGGAGTCCGAGGCCGTGCTCGCCACCCTGCGGCGGCTCCTCCATGAGATGTTCGCGCCCGGCCTCTCCGACCGGGAGCGTGTGCGCGTCGCGGAGCGGAGCACGCGGGCGTTGTACATCCACACCCACATGGACGAGGAGAGCTTCGACACGGATCGGGTCCGGCTGTGTCCAGTCGGGATCCGCGAGCCCGACGGCACGAACGTGCCCTCGTGCTCCTACAACGTCCTGTATCGCTCGCACGACCCCCGCTTCGTGGCGCACCCCGCGCCGATGCTGACCGAAGGGGGGCGGCGCTGGTGACGGTTCGCGCTACGTCATCACGGCCAACGCGCGCCGGGCGTCCGCGCGCTCCAGGCAGTCGAGCAGCTGGTCCGCGAGCGTGCGGGTGTTGATGGGCTTTGCAATATATCCGTCACATCCTGCATTCATCGCCAGGCGCTCATCGTCCGCCATCGCCGAGGCTGTCACGGCCATGATCTGTATGTCGCTCGTCCGCGGGTCCGCCTTGAGCCTACGGGTCAGCTCGAGGCCATCCATGCCCGGTAGCCGCACGTCCATGACGATCAAGCTCGGCAGGAAGGTCTTCAGGATCTCGAACGCCTCCGGAGCGTCGGCGGCGGACCTCACCTCGAAGCCTCTGGCCACGAGAATGTGGTGAACCAGGAGGGTGTTGAGCGGATTGTCGTCCACGATCAGGATGGGAACTTTCGTCATGTGAGCTCGCTGTATGGTTTGGGGAGAAGGGTTTGGCGCAGGTCGAGACCGCCCAAATCGGGCGACGACGGGTCGAGGGTCGATGAGGAGGATGGGGCACGCTCGAGCGGCCGGGGCAGCGGAGCCGCGCCGCCGACGAGCGCGCGCCTCGGCAGGGTTGCGTGGAACACGCTCCCCACCCCCAGCTCGCTCCGGACACCCACCGCCCCGCCCTGCGCTTCGACGAGCCGCCGGGAGAGGGCGAGCCCGAGCCCTGTCCCCGGCCGACGGCTCGTGGAGCCGGAGTCGAGCTGTTGGAACTCGGCGAAGAGGGCCCTCAGATCGTGCGGAGCGATCCCGATGCCGGTGTCCTCGACCTCCAGCCGCCAGACCTCCTCCGACTCGATAGCGACCCGCACGTAGATCTGCCCGCCGCTGTCGGTGAACTTGATCGCGTTGGAGAGGTAATTGTACAGCACCTGCTTGAGACGCTGGGGGTCGGCGTGGACGAGGCCGAGCCCAGGGTCGATCCACGAGCTGAGCGTGACCCCGGCGGCGGTGGCGTTCTTCTCGAGCAGGATGGCGACCTCGTCCACGATGCGGCCGGGCTCGACGTCTTCCGGGTAGAACGCGAACTTCCCGGCCTCCACCTTGGCCAGATCCAGCACGTCGTTGATGAGCTTCAACAGGTGATGCGCGCTCGTGAGGACCAGCCCGAGAAACTTCGGGAACTCGGGCGTATCGGTGCCCACGTGGCCGTCATGAATGAGCTCGGTGAACCCGATGATGGCGTTGAGGGGGGTGCGGAGCTCGTGCGACATGGTCGCGAGGAACTCGCTCTTGAGCCGGCTCGCCTCGAGCACCCGTGCGTTTTCTCCCTCGAGGAGGAGGCTCCGCGTCCGCAGCTCCTGCGCGATCCGCTCGCCGGTCATGTCGCGAAAGACCAGCACCACGCCTCGAATTGCGCCGTCCGCACCGAGGATGGGGGCCCCGCTGTGGGAGATCGCGCGTCGGGCACCGCCCCTCCCGAGGAGGACCGTGCGGTTGACGTGGCCCGCCGGGCCCCCCTTGCGCAACACCCGATCCGTGGGACTCTCCAGGGGCTCGTCGGTCTCCTCGTGCCGGATGTCGAACACTTCCGCGAGGGGACGCCCGCGGGCCTCGCCCAACGTACAGCCGATCAGGTGCTCCGCGACGGGGTTCATCCGGACCACCCGACCTGCCTCGTCCGTGGCGATGACGGCGTCCCCGATGCTGTTCAACGTGATCGCCAGGCGCTCCTCGCTCTGGCGGAGCGCGGACTCCTTCGCGTCGAGGTAGGCCTCGGCGATCACGGTCATCGCCCCGTCGAACAGCTCCTGGGTGGTGACCAGCGCGGCGGAGAGGCGACCCGGGTCCGAAATGAAGGTCTCGACGATGCGCGGTATCACGTAGCGTTGGAGGGATCGTGCCAGGTCGTACCAGGCGGTGAAGGGCATGCCGCTCCCCGCGTACATCGCCCCCTGTATGCGCAGGTTTGCGTCGTAGGGTTCCCAGTCCCCGCGAATCGCGAGGCGTAGCCGCTCCTGGCCCTGGCGGCTCTGCTCTTCGAGCAGCTCCTTCGGCATCGACAGGAGGAGCGGACCGAGCTGTGGGTGCGCCGCCAGGTCGACCAGCATTTCCGTGGAGATCGCCCCATAATGCGTCTCGCAGATCTGCCAGAAGTCGGTGAGCGCGCCGGCGTCGAGCGTCTCCCACCTTCTCATGTGTCCGGCGTCCGCGGTCTCCCGCGGATCCCTTTCGGGTCAGTCATGGTGCCTTCATGCAAGAGCCAACTCTACCAGCAAGCAGGAGCCAGCAAGCAAGAGAACTTCAACCGGGGATCGCATCAGCCGATCCGAAAGCGCGGCGGGGTCGGGGGTCCCGAGCCGAGGCCGATTTGTCAGCGGGCGGGGACCGGCTCCGTCGGCGGCCCACACGGCGGGGGCGCGGATACGGGCGGGGGGGGCGCCGAGGGCCATTCGCTGGGGAGCGCGCGCGCGTCGGCGATCGAGGTCCTCCGGTCGCCGATGGAGGCCACGGCGCTCTCGGCGATGGCGAGCGCCGCGATCGTCTCCGGCGTCTTCGGGCGCTGGGCGCGGTGCGGGGATCCGGTGCAGAGCGTCGTGAGCAGAAGCTGCTCCTGATCCTCCCGTATCGACTCTTTGACCGTATCGGCCAGCACCGACGGGCAGGTGGAGGCCCAGGGGATGCAGCGGTCGTCGCAGCGCTGGGTGCCCTCGCATACGAGGAGCGGGGGCGTGGCGAGCGTCGCGAGCGGTGTCGTGGCGGCGGGCCCCGCCGGGACCGGCGGGTCGGCGGCGAGCGCCAGGGAGACGAGGAGCCACATGGACGTGAAGATACTCCCGGCCCGCCCTCGCCGCACGCGCCGCGGAACAGGTAAGAGGGTGGCGATGCGGCATTCCTTCCGGCTCCGTCAGCTCACGTACGACCTGCGCGAGAACCTGCTCTTCCGGCCTGCCCTCGTGCTCGCCGCGTGCGCGTTCGCGGGGACCCTCCTCCCGTTGTGGGAGGCGACGTGGGGTGCGTCGATCGGGGCCGCCGTCGCCGCGACCTTTCCGATGGAGCCGGGGAGCGCCCAGGTGGTGCTCGGCACCCTCGCCGGCGCGATGATGACGATCGTGAGCGTCGTCTACTCGACGCTGCTCGTGGCGTTGTCCCTCGCGTCCATCCAGTTCTCTACACGGATTCTCGCGAGCTTCATGCGCGATCGGCCCGCGCAGAACACGCTCGGCATGCTCGTCGGCACCTTCGTGTACACGCTGCTCGTGCTCCGATCCGTCCGCACCGAGCCGCCGTTCGTCCCGGTGCTGAGCGTATTTTCCAGCCTCGCGCTCGCGCTGGCGAGCCTCGGTACGCTCGTCTGGTTCATTCACTACATGGTGCGCGGCATCCAGGCCAACAACCTGGTGGATCGCCTCGCCCGCGAGACCGAGCCCGTGATTGACTCGGTGTTCGGCCCCGCGCTCGCCCCCGGGGAGGAGCCCGCACCGGCGGCCCACTTCGAGCCTCCCGAGGGAGCGGTTCCCATCCTCGCCCTGCGCTCGGGGTACGTCCAGCTCGTCTCCCGTGACGCCCTGGGGGCCCTCGCAACGGGGGGCGCTCTCGTCGTCGCCCGCGGAATGGGGCACTTCGTCGCGGAGGGGGCGCCGCTGGTGTGGTGGCGAGGGCCCGCGCCGATCTCGCCCACCGCGGTGGATGCCGCGTTCGACATCGGCCCCGTCCGCACCATGCAGGACGATGCCGAGTGGGGACTCCGGCAGATCGTCGACATCGGGCTCAAGGCGATCTCACCCGCCGTGAACGATCCGAGCACCGGCTGCACCTGTGTCGACCAGCTCAGCCGCCTCCTGGTTCGCGCCGCGCCCCTCCGCACCCCAATCCGCAGCTTCGCCGTGGAGGGCGGCGCCGTCCATCTGCCCACGACCTCCTTCGTGGATCTCGTGCGCGTCGCCTTCGAGCAGCTCCGTCAGTACGGTCGCGCCGACATGGCCGTGAGCCTGCGCATCCTGCGCGCGCTCGTCGACATCGCCGAGGCGACCCCCCACGCGGCGGGCCGGGCCGAGCTGCTCCGCCAGGGGAGCCTCGCCTGGGCCGCGGCGCGGAAATCCTTCCCGGAGGCCGAGTGCGACGAGCTCGACGCGCGGTGGGCGCGGCTGCAGGAAGAGTGCGCCGCGGCGGCGTGAGGGCCGGGCGGTATCAGATCCCCCCGTTCGCCCCGATCACCTTGCCGTTGATGGCCCGGTTCTCGCGCACGAGCCACACGGCGGTCGCGGCGGCCTCCTCGGCGGTGCCCACGCGTCGCAACGCAGAGAAGCGCTTGTAGGCCTCGATCTGCGCGGGGGGCACGGCGTCGGCCGCGCCGCCGTCGAGCAGGCCGAGCGCAACCACGTTCACTCGAAAGCCCTTCGGCCCGAGCTCGTGCCCCAACGCCATCACCGCCGCGGCGAGCCCCCCCTGCGCGGCCGCGACGTGCGCGGGCATCGGGAAGCTCTGGGTGCGGTCGAGCGCGCCGAAGATCACGACGTTTCGCAGGCCGGCGAGCGGGCGCGCCGCCATCTCGTTGCAGGCGGTGATCGTGCTCGTGACGTGGATGCGGACGGCCAGATCGATGGCCTCCTCGATCCCGGGTCCGGGGGAGCCGGCCGCCGCCACCGCGAGCCCGGCGGGGAGGCCGGCGGCGTGCACCAGGGCGTTGGGCGTCCACCCGTCATCGTCCAGCTCGGCGAAGAGGGCCCGCATCGCCCCCCGGCACGTGAGGTCGACGCGGAGCGGGTGGCCGGGCAACGAGCCGGCGACACGCTCGTTGGTGTGCCAGGTGAACCGCACGTCATCTCCGGCCGCGACGAGCTGCCGGACGACCGCGCGGCCCACCCATCCCGAGCCGCCCAGGACCAACACGCGGCTCATCGACTGGTCTCGAGGAGCCAGTCGAGCTCGGTGCGGACGTCGACGATGAGCCGGGCGAGCGTCTCCTGGGAGACGTGGTAGCGCGGCTGCAGCCGGAACACCGACCAGTCGTGGCCACACGTGAAGCAGAACCAACCGTGGCGGTACAGGCGGTGGCACAGGAGCGGGGAGACGGTCGCGCGCTCGGCGAGCCCCTCGAAGCCGAAGTGCTCGAAGGAGAGCCAGGGGTGGTCGAGCGGGCGGAGCTTGAGGCCGAGCAGGAGGCCCTCACCGCGCACCTCCTCGACCAGCGGGTGGTCTCCCAAGCCTTGGATCAGCGCGGCGCGGAACCACGCCCCCAGGCTCGCGATCCGCGTCATCAGGGCGTCGTCGAGCAGCTCGAGGGTGGCGATGCCCGCGACCATGGACAGCGCGTTGTACCCGAACGTGACGTTGTGGCTCTCGCCGCCCTCGAAGTCCCGGCCGTAGGCACGTTGGAACCAATGCGGGGTGGTGAGCATGGCGGACGTGGCGACCAGGCCGCCGCCCAGCAGCTTTGCCAGCACCACGGCGTCCGGACGGCGGGGCCAGATCTCCGAGCGCAGGAAGCGTCCGGTTCGGCCCAGGCCCGTCTGCACCTCGTCCGCTACCAGAAACACGTCGTGCTTCGCGGTGAGGTCACACAGGGCGTCCACGTACGCGTCGGGCAGCACGCGCACGCCGCCTTCGCCCTGGATGGGCTCCACCACCACCGCGGCCACGCCCCCGTCCGCGATCGCGCGGGCCAGCGCGTCGACATCGCCGAAGGGGAGGGACTCCACGCCGGCTACGTGCGGACCGAAGGGATCGCGGAACGGGCCGCGCTCCATCAGCGAGGTGCTTCCCATGCCGCAGCCGTGGTACGCCCCGGCGAGCCCCAGGATGCGCGGCCGGCGCGTGGCAGAGCGCGCGAGCTTCATCGCGGCCTCCACGCCCTCCGAGCCAGACCCGGCAAAGTAGGCGCGCTCGTAGCCGGTGCGCTCGGCCAACATCCGCGCGAGGCGGCCGGCGTAGGGCGTCACGCGGGAGGGATACCAATTCGGCGCGTCGGTCTGGAGAAAACGTGTCACCGCGGCGGTGATGTGGGGGTTCCGGTGCCCGAGGGCCTGGGTGCCGTGAAGGTCCTCGAAGACGCGCCCGTCCACGTCCACCAGGCGCCCGTCATCCGTTCCGACCACTTGCCACGGCTCGCCCCCCAGCTGGGCGCGCTGGGCGAGCAGGGGATTCACATAGCGGACGAATTCGTCGAAGCCGCGTGCCTGTACGCTGTCCAATCGATTGTCCATCAGATCCCCCCGTCCGCCGCGATGCGCGCGCCCGTGATGCCCCGATTGTCGTGCGTGACGAGCCACACCACCACGTCCGCGACCTCGGCCGGGGTGAGCAGGCGCCCGAGCGGGTTCTGGCCGGTGTACTCATCCAGGCGATGTTGGGGGAGCCCCCGCGATTGGCCGACGTCCATGAGGCCGGGCGCCACGAGGTTCACCTGGATGCCGTGGCGCCCGACCTCGCGCGCGAGCGCCTCGGTCATCCCTCGTACCGCGGCCTTGGACATGGCGTAATGCACCGGCGCCTCCACCACGCGCCCCTCGGAGAAGGCCCCGATCGAGACGATGTGGCCCCGCTTGGCGCGGATCATCGGCCTCAGCGCGGCGCGAGAGAACAGGAACGTGCCCTTCGCGTTCACGTTCATCACCGCGTCCCAGTCGGCCTCCTCGATGAGCGCGACCGGCAACACCTGGTTGATGCCGGCGTTGTTGACGAGCACGTCCAGGCCGCCCCACTCGGCGACGAGGGCCTTGACCACCGCTTCGGCGTGGAGCGGGTCGGCCACGGAGCCCTTGAAGGCCCGCGCGTGGGGGCCGAGCGCGGCCAGGGTGTCTTCGGCGTCGTGTTGGCTGCGCGAAAAGGTGAACGCGACCCGGGCGCCGCCGCGTACGAGGGCCTCGCACACCGCGCGTCCGAGCCCGCGCGAGCCGCCTGTCACGAGGCAACGCAGCCCGTTCATTCGGATTCGGCCAGGTCGAAGCGCCCGCCGCTCCGGGCTCCCCACGCCTTGGGTGTCGTCATGAAGTTGGCCTCTTTCTCCCGGTAGAGCACGTTGTAGGCGCACACCGGGATGGTCGATCCGTCGGGGTAACAATTGGCGTCACAACAGGCGGCGAGGCGCTCGGTGTCGAACGTCTCCTCGTCCATGTGGGCGTGCACGTAGATGGCCTTGATCCAGCGTTCGGCCGCGCGCATCGCCGCCAGGGGTTCGCCGCGGGCAGCGGGCCGTGGGTCTCCGAACACGTCCTTCATCAAGCGCTTGAGGAGCCCGAGGATCCGCTCGTTTCCATCTTCCGCCCAGAGCCGATCGATCGCGTCCCGGAGGGCGCCCTCCAATCGCGGCGTCGGCTCCAGATACAGGGTGTCACCCAGCGCCGCGTACAACGTGGCACGATCGATCAGCCGGGTGAGAGGCACGGGGGGGCCACTCTGAGGACCACTCTGAGGACCACTGTCAGGTCCGGGGTCGGGGTCGACCAGCACGTAGGCCACCTGGTAGCAGAGCGGGTGCGCGCGAGGGGAGGGGACGAAGTCGTCGATCGCCAGCCAGCCCGTCTGCGCGGCGATGCGCTCGAGGGTCTCGTAGAGCGTGATGCGGCCCTTGCGATCGAAGGTGGCCCCGCCCTGGCCCGTGAAGGTCATGAGGTGAACCTCGACGTGGCGCACGTTGGATCGGGTCATGCCGAGGTCGAGGATGCGGCCGATCTCGTGGTCGTTGTAGCCGCGGGTCACGACGGGGATGAGGGTCACGTCCACGCCGTGGCGCTCGAGCAGATCGAGCGCGCGAAGCTTGGGAGCCAGCAGCGCCACGCCCTGCATGGCCACGTCGACCTCCGCCTCGAACGTGTCGAAGGACAGCGCCACGCGCGCGCCCAATTCGGCCAGCTTCTGCACGCGAGCCTCGTCCCGCAGCGTCAGCCCGTTGGAGCAGATGGTGACACGCCGCACGCCCTCTTCCTTCGCGATCGCGAGGAACTCGAGGAAGCGCGGGTGCAGCATGGGCTCGCCGCCGGTGAGGTTGATGAGGTCGACATCTCCCGCCTTGTTGGCGCGGATGTGGCGGACCACGGATCGGAAGTCCTCGAGCGCCATGTGGAACGCGCCGTCATTCTTGTTGTGCACGTAGCAGATGGGGCAGTCGAGGTTGCAGGCGCTCGTGATGGTCACCACCGGCATCGCGAGGTCGACCTGGTGCTGCTCGCACGGGCCACAGTCGAACGGGCAGCCGAGATCGACCGCCCGCTTGACCTCGCGCGGAGGCCGCCTCGTGAACTTCCACGCGCGGGTCTCGATGTACCAGGGCACCGAGGTGCACAGGCACACCTCCTGGGCGCCGTGCGCGGGGCACGACTTCCGGAGCCACACCTCCTCGCCGGACGCCGACCGGCGCGCCACGACCCGCGCCGGCAGGCCGTGCTTGCATACGCGGCAGAGGCTGGAGGTGAGGTGGAGGAGACGGTCGATGTCTGTGCCGCCGAGCATGGGGACGGAGGGTAGCAAACGCCGGCACTGTCCGCGACCACGCGGGCCCGAGTTCAGACCGCGGGGCCCCGGCGGTTCCGGTAGAGCTCCGCGTCGACCACGTCGCGCATCTTCTCCTCGGGGAGCGTGCCGCCGAGGAAGGCGTTGACCTGCTTCGCGGCATCGGCCGGCTGGTGCACGGCCGTGTCGTACCGCACCTCGACCATCTCGAAGTTGGCGCGCTTGCGCACGAGGATCCGCACGGCCGCGAGGTGGTTGAGGTACGCCTCGATCATCATCTTGTCGTTGGTCTCGTCGACCTCGCCGCGATGCTTGATCATCTTGTTCTGCGACGCGATGACCTCGTTGAGGTCGCGCCGCATGAAGATGACCTTGTAGCGATTGTCGTCCGGAAGGTCCTTCAGGAGGAACGAGATGACCTTGAGCACCTTGCCGCGCCCCTCGCGGATGTAGCTCTTGTCCTGCTCCTTCTCGAGATCCTTGACGCGCTCGAACTCGTAGTAGCCCTTGGGGTTGTCGATGTCGGCCGCGCGGATGGCGTCGGTCATGATCGGCAGGCCGCCGGACTCGAGCATCTTCATCATCATCGAGGTCCCGGAGCGCGGCAGGCCGGACACGATGACGATTGGGTCGCCGTAGCGGCGCTTGTCCACGAATTCGCTGAGAAAGCCGGCCATGGTCGTATCCTTAGAGGGTGACGCCGAAGCGGTCCTTGAGCGCGAAGCCCGCGAGCAGGGAGAAGCCGAAGAACCAGCCGAGGATGCCGCCCTCTCCGCTGGGAAGCCAGCCGAGGTCACGATCGGCGCGATCGATGGAGAGGCTCTCGATGGGCGAGGAGGCCACCGGCACGGCCTCGGCCGGGTACAGCAGCGCCTCCCAGGACTTGGTGCGGAGGACCGACACCTTGCGGGGCTCGCCGCCGACCGCCACGACCTTCTCCTCCGTGGTGCCACCCGCGGTCACGACGAGCACGTGGTCGCCCGGGGTGTCCAGGTGCAGGCGCCAGGCGATCTCGCCGTCGGCGGTGCGTACGGGCGGCGCGTCGAGGGAGAGGCCGGCGGGGAGGGCGAGCGTCACGTCGCGCGGTAGCACCCCGCCCACGTCCGCATCGAGCTTGACCACGAACAACGCCGTGCTCCCGACGGGCAGCGGCGCGTAGGCGTAGTTCGAGACGAGCTGGACGAGGATCATCGTCATCGGCGCGAACATCACCACCATCGGTACGATGTTGTAGCCGAGGTACAGCATGTTCTTTCCCAGCGCCTTGGCGGTGGCGGGGAGCACCACCCGCAGATCGTCCTTGAAGAGGACGACCTCGAGCAGGTGCACCGCGATGCCGTTCTTCGCGCTGGCGATCCCCGCCTGGTTGCTGATTTTCTTGTACACGAGCAACGCGACGACGCCCGCGAGGATCGGCCACACGAGGAGGTCGAACCACGGCCGGCTGTGCCCAAGGGGGGCGAGCAGAACGTCGAAGACGATGCTGCTCATCGCGTTGAAGAGGCGCACGGCGGTTCCTTAGGAGATGTACCCGAGGCCCTTGAGCTTCGCGCGGATGTCCCCGTCGTTCTTGGTGTCCTCGAAGTGGAGCATCTCCTTCTCGAGGATGTGCTCGACGAACTCCGCCACCGTGGCGTAGCCGGCCACGTCGGCCACCTTCGCCATGCGCGCGTGGAGGTCCTTGTCGATCTTGACGCTGACGGTCTTGCCGAAGCCGAACATGGGGCCTTCCTGGGTTGAGGAGGGGCTAACGCGTGAGGACAGCCTATCGGGTGAGCACTGCCTACCTGGTGAGGACCGGCTGACCGGTCATCCCCGGCAGGGGGGCGACGCCGTACCAGGCGAGCAGGGTTGCGGTGATGTCGGTGAGATCGTGGCCGTTTCCAGTCAGGGGGCGGCTGGTCAGCAAGACCCCCGGGACGACTTCGGGCGCCATCAGGTGGTTGCCGGACCAGCGGGAGGTGTTGTCCGCGAGGATCTCCGGCACGACCTCGCCCAGCGTCGACTCGTCCGAGTTGCCGTAGCCGCGGTCGTAGCCCACGACCAGGTCGGGGGCCTCGGCGACGCGGGGCCCATGGTAGATGTCGACCCCACGGTCCACCCGGAGGATGGGCTTGCCGCCCGTTTTCGGGTCGACCAGGGCCGTGAGCTGGGCCTGGAGCTGCGCCTGGAGCTGCGGTGCGTCCGCCGGGGCCACGATGCCCTGCCCCTCGCGGCCCTGCAGGTTCAGGTAGAGCGCGTTGAAGCCCAGGCCGTAGGCCTTGGTCTTCGTCCAGTCGACGTCCCCGCCGGCGATGTGACCCTCCTGCTTGCCGTCCACGAGCGTGAGCCAACCGTTGTCACGGAGCCAACTGTTCAGATGGAGCGTGCGGGTGAACGGCTGAAATCCGTGGTCGCTCATCACGATGAGCAGCGTCTCGGCCGGGAGGCCGGCCACGACCTCACCGAGCAGGCGGTCCACGTTCTCGTAGTAGCCCTCGATGTCGTGGTCGTGGTGCGCGGCGGCCTCGGCCTCGTAGGCGGGGTGCGGCGGGCCGCCGGGAGACTTGGGATCCCCGTGGCGCCACAACATGTGGCACTGGAGGTCGATGTCGGAGAGGTAGAAGAACGTCGCGTCGCCAGGGCGGTAGCGGGCGAGCGCCACGTCGAGCATCGCCTCGGCGTCTTCCTGTACGAGGGCGACCTGCTTGACGTAGTCGTCGTCCGAGAACGTCGTGTCCTTGAGCGCGTTCGTCTCCTCCGGCATGCCCTGGGTGTAGTACTGCCCACCCAGCGCGTCGGCGAGATCGGTCGCGAAGTCCGCGGGGGTCGAGATCTCCTGCGGGGGATCCTCCGCCGAGAGGTTGACCGGCGAGGCGTAGAGCTTGAAGGCCGGGCGGAGCTCCTTGGCGTAGAAGCGCACCGAGCCCGCGAGCGGCATGGCGCCGGCGGGCAACGCGTCGAAGTCGACCGGCATCCAGTCGGTCCACTCGCCCTCGCGGACGACGGCTTGCGACGCCCCCGCACGAATGAGCGCGACCTCTTCCTCCGGATCGATGGAGACGGTGACCGGGACGGTGAGGTAATCGGTGTCACCGGGGATCTGGCCGGGGGGCAGCCGGAAGATGTCCGGCGGGCCCTTGAGCGTGCTCTTCACGGTGTCGGGCACGCCGTCCAGATCGTAGTCCTCGACGGTGACGAGCTGGATGTCGCCCTTCAGGTGCTCGCGGGACTCGACCGGCTGGTCGGTGTACCAGCTGTACTGGCCGTAGCCGCCGCGCATGTCCACGGTGCCCATGCCGGAGAGCACGCGCGCGTCGGACGGGGTGGCCGGGTAGTTGCCGGGCACGCGGTAGACCTCGACGTCCACCCCCGCGCCGTGCAACGCGTCCCACCAGGGGATGCCCGTGCGGTTGTTCACCACGGCGTCCCCGCCGATCGGCAGGTAGTACCCGAACAGATCGAGGGATGTCCCCACGTCGCCCGGGGGTGGGGTGGCCGAGGAGATCGGCAGGTAGGTCTTCGGGTCGCGGTGGACGAAGTCGTAGACGCCGTGGCCGCCGGGATCGAGGCCGGTCACGAAGTTCGACCACGCGACGGGGCTCTGGGGCGGGTTGGACGTGCCGAGCGGCTGGAACGCCCCCTGGGCCGCGAGGGTCGCGAAGTGGGGCATCCGGCCCTCGCCCATCATGCGGGCGAGGATGGTCGGATCCATGCCGTCGACGCCGAGGACGAAGACGCCCGGGCCGGCGGGGGAGGGCGGGGCGCCGCAGCTCACGAGGGCGAGCGCGAGGGTGCCCGCGATGAGATCCGAGCTACGCCGCATCGCCACGCTCCTGCAACATCCGGGCGCCGGGGGCCGAACCGGATTGGGGGAGGGTGCTCGGGTCGAGCGGGCCGGTCACGCCGGCGGGCTCGCCCGGCGCCGCGAAGAGCATCCGGCCCTTCATGTATTTCGGCACCGCCTGCCCGAAGAGCCGGAGCACGGAGGCGGGGATGTCGGCGATGTGCGGTGCTTCCTGGGTGATCGCGCGGTTGCAGAAGAACACGCCGGGGACGATGGAGGGATCGACGCAGTGATCGCCGCTCCAGCTCTTCGTGTTGTCGGCGAACACCTCGGCGGTGACCGAGCCGGTCGCGCACTCCCAGGAGTTCCGGTAGCCGCCCTCGTAGCCGACGAGCAGATCGGGCGCGTCGAGCCGGTAGGGGCCCTCGAACAGCTCGAAGGCGCACTCGACCTTGCGAACGGCGCGGCCGCCCGTCTCCGGGTCGATCAGGGCCTCGAGCTTCGCGGCGATCTCCTTCACCAGGGCGCGGTAGGGGGCGCCCTCCTCGACGATGCCGGAGGCCTCGCGGCCCTTCCGGTTGATGAACATGCCGGTGAGGCCGAGGCTGAACGCCTGGGTCCGCGACCAGTCCACGTGCTCGAACCACTCGCCCGAGAGGGTGTTGCCGTCCTTCAGGAAGAGGTAGCCGTGCTCCATCAGCCAGGTGTTGAGGTTCACCCCGCGGCGGAAGTTGGTGAAGCCGTGGTCGCTCATGACCATCACGACGGTCTCCGGACCGACCGAGGCGAGCACCTTGCCGATGAGGCCGTCCATCCGCTCGTACACGCGGGAGATCGCGTCCGCGTAGGCCGTGCTCTCCTTGCCGACGTTCGCGGGGTGCGTGGGGTCGAGGTAGCGGTAGAACATGTGCTGGACGCGGTCGGTCGTGTCGAAGACCGTCGTGACCAGCCCGGTGCGCGTGCGCTCGATCGCGTCGAACAACATCTTCTCGCGCTCGTCGCAGATCTCCATCGCGGCGTCGAAGAACGCCTTCTCGTCGATGACGCGCTCGTTGAGCGCCCACGTGTCCTCCGCGAGGCCGAGCGTGGCGTAGGGGCCGAACTTCTTGGCGAGGTAGACGCTGTAGACCTGCGGGTGGCTGATCGGCATCGCCGGGTTTTCCGGATCGATGTGGATCGGCGTCATGTACAGGTTGACCTCGGGCGAGATCGACGTGAGGTAGAACTTGGCGATGCCGCTCACGTTCACGCCCATGCCCGCCGAGAAGGTCAGGTGGATCCAGGGCGAATAGGCCTGGAGCGCCAGCTCGAACGACTCTCCGCCGTCGATGGCGATCGTGGCCTTCGTGCTGTCGGGCGCGACGGTGATGGTGAACGGGAGCGTCATGCGCGGGCCGTCCTTGACCATGCCGTTGTCGGGGCCCACGATGCGCGACCGGATGATGTTTCCCTTGCGACGGAGCACGGTCTGCTCGCCGCCGGTGAAGGCGGCCTTGCCCTCGTTGTTAGCGGTCGAGAAGAAGCTGAACGTGCCCTGGCTGCCGCGCAGATCGGGCACGCACATCCCGGAGAGCAGGAGGCCGCGGAACGGGACCGGGGGGAAGGTGATCGGCACGCGTTGGATGATCGAGGGGATGTGACGATCCCCGAGGAGCTTCCAGAACGCCTGGCTCTTCTGGAGGAGCTTGATCTTCGGCTTCTCCAAGGGGATCACGTACTTGCCGATGTTCATCACCTTCTCGGCCGAGCGGATGTCGGTCGAGGAGAGCATCGGGGCGTAGGTGCACGGGTCCCGCGTGATGAAGTCGTAGATGCCGTGCCCCGACGGGTCGACGCCGGTGGTGAACGTTGACCACGCGACCGGCGACATGGACGGGTTGGACGTGTTCAGCGGGCGGAACACCCCCGTGTCCGCCAGCTTCTTCAGGTTCGGGAGCTTGCCCTCCTGCAGGAAGCGCGTGGCGATCCCGGGATCCATGCCGTCGAGACCAATGATGACGACTCGCTTGGCCAGGGCGTGCTTGAACGGATTGCCGACCCGGATCGTGCGGATCACGAAGGTGATCGGCCAGAGGAGGATGGTGCCGATCGCCAGGGCGAACGCCGCGACCATGACGGCGAGCGAACCCGCGAACGCGAAACCGGCGCCGGGGCCGATGTACGCGGAGGCCGCGGATGGCCAGACCAGCAGGCTCAGGACGGCCAGCCGGAGGAGTGCTTGGTGGGTGTTCGGGCGTTCCATCGGAGCGCGCCTGTATAGTCTTTGGTGTTGGGGCGGGCTACCTCTCGCCGGCCACAGAACGTCACGCCTGGAGCTCGACAGAATGTCCTCGACCCTGTCCTCGTTTCGCCCGCTCGTCGCCGCTCTCGTCCTCGCCGCCGCCCTCTCCGGCTGCGACACCGGCCCCTCCGCGGAGGATCTGCAGAAGGGCGTCGAGTCCGCGATCGCCGCGAAGGACTACCCGGGCGCCGTCACCAAGGCCGACGAGGCCCTGAAGAACGAGGCCGTCGGCAAGGACCCGGCGAAGGCCTGGCGTTTCGAGTCGATGCGGCTCCAGGCGCTCGCCGACGGAGGGAAGGGCGCCGACGTCGTGACCTCGCTCGATCGCCTCCGCGGTGCCTACGACAAGCAGGTGACCCCCGCGTTGTACCGCTCCCTGGCGGACAAGCTGAAGGTCGCGGGGGACGGCGAGGGCACCGTCACGGTGCTCGATGCCGGCCTCAAGCGCTTCCCGGAGGACCCGAGCTTCCAGGCCGCTCTCGATGACCTGAAGAACAGCGTCGATCCCGAGGAGATCGAGAAGCTCAAGGCGCTCGGATACCTGTAGCGGTGCCTGCCGACACGAGGACTCCCGTCACGCTCGTCACGGGGTTTCTCGGGTCCGGCAAGACGACGCTGCTCAACCGCCTCCTCGCCGATCCCGCCACGCCGCCCACCGCCGTGATCGTGAACGAGTTCGGGGCGCTCGGCATCGACGGGCGGCTGGTCGTCGGCGCCTCGGACGAGGTGATCGAGCTCCGCAACGGCTGCATCTGCTGCGAGGTCCGCGAGGATCTGCGGCGCACCGTGATCGAGCTCCTCCAGAAGCGCGCGCGTTGGATCCGGCCGCTCCGGTTCGACCGGCTGGTGGTGGAGACCTCGGGGCTGGCCGCCCCTGGACCGCTGGTCCAGACCTTCCTGCTCGATCCGGGGCTCGCGGCCGCCACGCGGGTCGACGGGGTCGTCGCGCTCGCCCACGCGGGCCTCGTCGTGGCCCAGCTCGCGGCGCACCCGGAGGTGCCGGCGCAGCTCGCGTGCGCGGATCGCATCCTGCTCAACCACCTCGATCACGCCGACGATGTCGAGGCCGCCGAGGCGGCGGTGCGCGCGGTGGCGCCCCTGGCCGAGGTCGTGCGGAGCGTGCGCGCAGAGGTGGCGGTGGCGCCGCTGTTGAACATCGGCGGCGCGGACCCGTCGCGCTGGGTGCTCCCGCCGATCGTGACCCACTCCGCGGGCGTCGTGACCGCGAGCTTCCGCGGCGGAGCCATCGAGCTGTCCCGCCTCAAGATGTACCTCCAGTTCGTCGCGTCGCGCCGTGGCTGGGAGGTGCTCCGGCTCAAGGGGATCTTCCGGTGCCCGGGGATCGCCGCCGCGGTCGTGGCCCAGGGCGTCCACCAGTGGTTGGAGCTCGGCCCCGGCGCGATGCCTGCTCCAGCCGAGAGCGCGCTGGTCGTGATCGGGCGGGGCATCCACGTCGAGGAGCTCAGACGAGGGTGGGACGCCATCCAATAGGGAGGTAGAGCGGGCTCCCCGGAGCCTCGCATGAACCTCGCCAGCAAGATCGTCCTCCTCACCGGCGCCTCGCGCGGCATCGGCGTCGCCATCGCGCGGGACCTCGGCAAGGCCGGCGCCCACGTCGTTCTCACCGCGCGCGATCTCGCTGGCCTCGAGCGGGTCGCAGCGGACGTGCGCTCCGCCGGGGGCCAGGCCACCCTCGTCGTCGCGGATGTCGCCACCGCCGAGGGGCGCGCCGCCATCGTCGCCGCGGTCGAGGCGCTCGGACCGGTCGCCGCGTTCGTGAGCAACGCGGGGTTGGAGGTCCCCACCGCGGTCGCCGACCAGACCCCCGACCAGATCGAGAAGCAGGTCGCGGTCAACCTGCTCGCGCCCATCCTGCTCACGCGCGCGCTGCTCCCCGGCATGATCGCGCGGAAGGAGGGCTCGATCGCCCTGGTGTCGTCGATGTCCGGGAAGTCTCCCACCCCCTTCAACGCGATCTACGCGGCGACCAAGCATGGCCTGAACGGCTTCGCGTCGAGCCTGCGCATCGAGCTCGACGGCACGGGCGTCCACGCGGGGGTGGTGTGTCCGAGCTTCGTGGCAGACGCCGGCATGTGGCACGACACGGGGCTCGCGGCGCCCGGCATGATGCGCGAGGTGCCGCTGGCGAAGGTGGTCGCGGGGGTGCGCGCCGTGCTCGATGGGAAGGGCGAGGTGCTGGTCACCCCGACCCCCATCCGCCCGCTGCTCGCGCTCGCGCAGCTGATCCCCGGCCTCGACGGGCCCGTCCTGCGCGCGCTCGGCGTGATGGACACGCTCAAGTCGCGCGCGCGGACGACCGCCGAGAAGGGCGCCGCGCACTGATCCGCGCGGCCTGCCGCGGGCTTCGGCCCGAGGGCGCTACGGCTGCGCGTCCGCCTCGGCGCGCGCGCTCGTGCGCCCCCCGCCGACGAGCACCTGGTGGATGAGCCCGGCCGCGGTCTGGATCTCCCGCGTGTCGCTCGAGAACGCGAACCGGATCCAGCCGGTGCCGGCGGGCCCGAAGGCCGAGCCCGGCGAGGAGCCGACGCCCACCTCGTCGATGAGCCAGTCGGTCATGGCCTCGTCGCTCCGCGAGCCGCGGTAGCCGCGCCACGACGGCTGGATGCGCGCCCACAGGAAGAAGCTGCCCTTGGGGACGTAGGGGGAGAGCAGATCGATCCCCTTCAGGCCTGCGAGCAGCACGTCGCGGCGCTCCTGGTACACCGCGCCCATCATGCGCGGGGTGTCCTGCGGCGCCCCGATCGCCGCGGCGGCGCCCCACTGGGCGAGGCTGTTCACGCCGTTGGTCGTGCAGCGCAGGAGCTTCTTCACGCGGGCCAGGAACGCCATGTCCGTCGAGACGAGGTAGCCGACCCGCAGCCCGCTCATCGCGTAGCTCTTCGAGGTGCTGAAGAGCGTGATGGTCCGCTCCTCGGCGCCGGGGAGCGAGCCGATGCTGACGTGCTGCGCGCCGTCGAAGATGACGTGCTCGTACGCCTCGTCGCTGATGATGCGCAGATCGTGCTTGATCGCGAGCGCCACGATGTCGCGGAGCTCTGCACGGGAGAGCACCACCCCGGTGGGGTTGTGCGGCGTGTTGACGAAGATCGCCTTGGTGCGCGGCGTGATGAGCTGCTCGATCTGGGCCGCCGTCCACGGGGTCGGGCTGTCGAGATCCATGCGGCAGCGCACCGGGACGCCGCCGCCGAGCCGGATGTTCTCCGCGATCTCCGTCCACATCGGGTCGGGGAGGATCACCTCGTCCCCCGGGTCGAGCAACGCGCAGAACGTGAGGTAGAGCGCGTGCATGCCACCGCTCGTGACGACCACCTGCTCCGGATCGTCGATCTGGAGCTCGTTGTCGCGTTGCACCTTCCGCACGATGGCCTCGCGGAGGGGCTGGATGCCGGCCGAGGCGGTGTAGTGGGTCAGGCCCTTCTCGAGGGCGGCGAGCATGGCATCGCGCACGTAGGGGGGCGTGTCGAACGAGGGATCGCCGCTCTCCAGCCGGTAGATGCGGCGGCCCGCCGCCTGCTGGGCTAGCAGCCGATCGCGGACCGTGACGATGGCGCCGAACGAGATGGAGTCGAGGATGTGGGTCATGTTTTCCCAGGGGTGAGGCGCGGCCGGGTGGCGAGGTCGCGACAGGGCGCGGGTGGACGTGGGGGGCCTTCGAGGTGCCCGTTCGACACGCGTCGTTCGGCCCTCCGTCCGCACTCCCTTGTCTCCGGACGTCTCTATCCCGTGTCCGCTCCGGCCCAGGGAGCGGACGCGCGACCAAACGTCAACCGAGGTCGAAGAGGAGCACCTCGGCGCCCGCGCCTCCCTCGATCACGACGCGGTCTCCGATGGCCGCTGCGTCGCCAGCGGAGAGGCGTTCACCGTTCACCGTGACCGTACCGCGCGCGACGTGAAGCCACGCGGCCCGGCCGGGCGCGAGCACGTGCTCGGCGCGCTCGTCGCCATCGAACAACCCGGCGAAGATCGCGGCGTCCTGGTGGAGGGTGACGCTGCCGTCGCGACCGTCGGGCGACGCGACGAGGCGGAGCCGGCCCCGCTTGGACGCCGGGTCGAAGTGCTTCTGCTCGTATCCAGGGGCGTGGCCCGCGCGATCCGGGACGATCCAGATCTGGAGGAAGTGGACGGGGTCGGCCTTGGAGGCGTTGTACTCGGAGTGGGCCACGCCCGTGCCGGCGCTCATGCGCTGCACGTCGCCAGGGCGGATCACCGAGCCGGTGCCCATCGAGTCCTTGTGCTCGAGCGCGCCGTCGAGCACGTAGGACACGATCTCCATGTCCCGATGGCGGTGGGTGGGGAAGCCGCCGCCCGCCGCCACGCGGTCCTCGTTGATCACGCGCAGGCTGCGGAAGCCCATGTGGCGGCGATCGTGGTAGTCGGCGAACGAAAAGGTGTGGTGGCTGTCGAGCCATCCGTGGTCGGCGTGGCCGCGGTCTTGCGCGCGGCGGAGGGTGGTCATCGGGGGCTCCTGCTCTCCACCATGTATTGCCGTTCGCGCAGGTGCGGCCGCCTGTAGCGAGAGTCCTCGCGCCCACCCCCTTGACGGCGAAGAGTCGCAGGAGCATGTTCGCGCGCCTTCCCGAGGCACCCTTGACCGTTCGCCGCACTCCGTTCCACGCCTTCCACAAGGAGGCGGGCGCCCGCATGATCGATTTTGGCGGGTGGGACATGCCGGTGCAGTACACCGGCATCATCGAGGAGCACCTCGCGACGCGCGCGCGCGTCGGCCTGTTCGACGTGTCGCACATGGGCGAGGTCCGGTTCCGGGGCCCCCACGCGATGGCCGCGGTGCAGCACCTCGTCACGAACGACGTGACGAAGCTGGTCGACGGGCAGGCGATGTACACGGCGATGTGCAACGAGCGCGGCGGCATCGTGGACGATCTGATCGTCTACCGCTTCGGCCCCGAAGAGATCCTGATTTGCGTGAACGCCGCCAACCGCGCCAAGGACTACGCGTGGATGGTGTCGCACAACCCGTTCGGCGCCGAGATCACCAACGAGTCGGACCAATGGGGCCAGCTCGCGATCCAGGGCCGGCACGCCGAGGCCCTGATCCAGACGCTGACGCCGGTGCAGCTCTCGGCGATCAAGAACTACTGGTTCGGCGTCGGGACCGTCGCCGGGGTCGAGGGCTGCATCCTCGCCCGCACCGGCTACACCGGTGAGGACGGCTTCGAGATCTTCCTGCCCGCCGGCGCCGCCGACCTGTTGTGGAACGCCGTGCAGACCGCGGGCGCCCCCTTCGGCCTCGCGAACATCGGCCTCGGCGCGCGCGACACGCTCCGCCTCGAGATGAAGTACAGCCTCTACGGCAACGACATCACCGACGACACCACGCCCCTCGAGGCGGGCCTCGGCTGGGTGACCAAGCTCGAGAAGGGCGACTTCGTGGGCCGCGACCCCCTCGTGAAGCAGCGTGACGCCGGCGTGCCCCGCCGCCTCGTCGGCCTCGTGGTCGACGGCCGCATCGCCCGCCCCCACAACGCGATCGTGTCGAACGACCAGGTCGTGGGCGAGGTCACCTCGGGCAGCCGTGGGCCGAGCATCGAAAAGAACGTCGCGATCGCGTACGTGCCCACCGCCCTCGCGAAGATCGGCACCAAGGTGCAGGTCGACGTGCGCGGCAAGCTCGCGGACGCCACCGTCTCGAAGACCCCCTTCTACACCCGTCCCTACTGACCCTTCCTTCCCTTTCGACCGAGGCCACCGCCATGAGCAGCATCCCCGAGAACCTCCGTTACACCGACTCCCACGAGTGGGTGCTCCTCGAGGGCGACATCGCCACCGTCGGCATCACCCACCACGCCCAGGATGCCCTCGGCGACATCGTGCACGTCGAGCTCCCCGCGGTCGGCAAGGCCGTCAAGAAGGGCGCTGGCGCCGCCGAGGTCGAGTCCGTCAAGGCGGTGAGCGACATCTACGCGCCGGTGACCGGCACCGTGGTCGACGTGAACACCGCGCTCGACGGCAACGAGTCCATCGTCAACCAGGATCCGCACGGCGCGGGTTGGTTGTTCAAGGTCAAGGTCGCCGATGTCGGCGAAGTGGCCGGGTTGCTCGACGCTGCGGCGTACGCGGCGACGTTGCACTAGTTCGGGAGCCGAACGCGACCCGCGGGCACGAAGTCATCGAGGGCGCGGCACCCCCGCGCCAGTGTCGGGTCGAACGCCGCGCCGTCCACACAGAGCGGGGCCGAACGCCGCATGGTGGCCGGCCAGCGCCTCAAACGGGCGCAGTTTGACGCGGCGGAGGCGCCGCGGAGCCCTCGCGGCGGTCGGGTGCGGCGTTCGGCCCGGGATTGCGCGCGGAGCGCGGCGTTGGGAGGGACTCTGCGCGGCTGGCGGGCGCCCGAGGCCTCGCCGTCCGGCTGGACATAGGTGCGGGAGACACAGCGTGTGTCCTCGCCCTCCTCACCAGCTGTCAGCCGGATTGCACGATCGACTGCGGTGGCGACGATTCGGCGCTGGGCGGCGATACCGACACCGACTCGGACACGGATGCCGACTCGGACGCCGATACGGACTCGGACTCCGATACCGATACCGACTCGGATGCCGATGCCGACGGGGACACGATCGATTTGGGCGCCTTTGCCGATGCGATTCTGATCGGGGAGGAGCCCGATGATGGTTGGTTCGGGGTGGCGGTATCCGGTTCCCTCGCCGCCGGGGGACTTCAACGGCGATACCCGTCCCAACATCCTCATCGGCGCGCCCGGGTGCAACGTGGGCGGCTCCGCGTACGTCGTGTTCGGCCCCGTGTCCGGGACGGCCTCCCTTGCCGCCGCGAACGCGATCCTCCATGGCGACCGCGACGACGAGGCAGGGGACGAGGTTGCAGCCGTCGGTGACATGGACGGAGACGGGCTCGACGACAGGCTGATCGCCGGCCCGAACGATGACGAGGGAGGCGAGGGCGCCGGTGCCGCGTGGCTGGTGCTCGGTGGGTCGTTGACGTTCAGATAGATGGCGGACGCCCACGTCTGGCGCCGAGCCTCCGGGTTAGATCCCAACCCCGGCCAGGACCCAAATCGCCGACCCGACCCGCGTGTCGTCGCTGAAGAATTGGTACCACTTGTCCTGGGGGGACAGGTACTGCGAGTACCGGAACGTGAGCGACACGGGTGAGTAGACAGCGCGGAAGTCCAGCCGCTGTTCCTCGGGGACGACCTCGGATGTGCGACCCGTCTTCGTGTAGATCAGGTCGATCGAGATGGGGAGCGGCTCAGGGGGAAACGCGACACCGAGACGCAGGCCGTATTCGATCTGCGCCGCTGACGGGACCGGCAGGATTCCGACCATGTTCCCATAGCCCAGGCCGATGAACGGCATCACCGAGAAGCCGACGATGTTCAACGCGGCCCCCACACCCACGTCGATCTCGCTGATCCGGCTGCCAGCAAAATTGTTGCCGTAGGCGATGCGGGCGAGGACCGCCCAGCTCAGGTCCTTCTCGCCGATGAACAGGGTGGCCGCGCCCGCGATGAGGGGCGTGTTCACCTGCCAGGCGGCGTCCGCAGGCTCTCTGGCGGTGGAAACGCCGAGCCCCACGGTCGCCATGATTCGCTGCCGGCGCTCCCACTGCTTGTTGCCATTCCACGATTTCATCGTCGCTGCCATCACGTGGTCAGGGTCAACGGTCGGCAATGCGACGCCGACGGCCTCGAATGCGCGCCCAGGCAGCGGCCTTCCCGCGAGCGCCGCGTCGAAGACGGAGGCAGGGACCGCGTAGTGGGCCTGCCCCCAGGTCAGGAACTCCGGATCGAGGGTGCCGATCTGGCGGGCGCCTACCCAGAACAGGTGCGCCGCCTCTGCATCCTGACCGGAAGACGCCGCAGCGCGCGCTTGCGCCAATACGAGCGCCGCTCTCGCCGCCTGGACCTCGGTCCGCGTTCTGCCGATCTCTCCCGCGAGCGAGCTGGAGAGATTCGAGTACGCCGCCGACTCCGAGCCGTAGTCGAAGCTTCGCCGACCTGCGTGCTCGGACGTGTATTGCTTGTCGTCTCCGGAGTTTGCGGCGAGCTGAAACGGGACCTCCCGCGTTCCGCCCTCCCAGTCCACCCGGAACGAGCCGCTGGTGGACGCCGTCGCGTCCCGGTGCTGGACGTCGTACGACTCGGTGTAGGTGTGCTCCTCCGCGACGTCGAAGGACTCCTGCGTGGTGTAGCTGGTGTCGGTGCAGTCGGTCCTCTCCCTGTTGTCGGGGGTGCACGTCGTGGTGCCGCCCTCCGTCACGCAGTCCGAGCCCACGTTGACCGTGGTGGTCACGCACTCCTGCCCGGGGTGGTACACCTCGCGGATCTCGGTGTGGTGTTCGATGACCGTGTAGTCGATGGACTCGTGGGTCGTGAACGCATGGGGCTCCAGGCCACAGCTGTCGAGGCGGATGCTCAGCCGCGTCGGTTGCCCTGGTTGATTCTTGTTGAATCCGCTGGTGAGGCGCTTGGGCAGATCGCCACAGGTACCGGCGACGTCGGTTTCCCAGGCGACATCGGCCAACGCGGCGATCGCGGCGAGCTCCGCCGTCAGGGTGTCCGGGCCAGGTCCGCCGAAAAGCGCCGCCATCCGTGCATCCACCAGGCGGGCGCCGGGCGCTCCTGCGGGTTCGTTGCGGCCGAGGCCTGCGTAATACCCGGCGGCCTCCAGCCGCGCCTCTCCGAGACGTGTCGCGTAGCGCCCATCTCCCGGCGCGGCCGCAACGACTGCTTCGCCGAGCTGCGCGGCCTTGATGTACTCGTGGCTTGAAATCAGCGCCTCCACCTGCGCCCACATCCGGACAGCGGCCTCGTCCATCAACGGCTGGAGGGTTCCGGCGAGGACGGGCGCAAGGTCCTCGATGCGTCGATCCTCGCCGCGGCGCGCCTCCCGGACCAGGGCGAGGAGGACCCCGAAGGTCGCCTCGGCGTTCGAATCCGTCAGCGGTCCGATCTTGTCCATCTCCGCCGCCACGAAGCCGGCAAAGTCGCGTTGGCGGTTGGCGCTGAGCTCTTCCCACTTCTTCTCGGTACGGAACCCGCTCTGCCCGGAGATCGCATCGTCGTAAGCGAGCGCCAGCCCGTAGTTCCCGCTGGCTGCTGCCGCGTCCCGATAGTCCGGCAGCTCCGGGTTGCGCTTTCCGGCCCAGGCCTGACCGAGAATCCCCGGGGGGAGCCACTCCGGGGGGAGTGACGGGAGGAGCGCCGGACCGAGAAGACAGGCGCTGAGGAGGGCAGCGGTGCGCCCGAGGACGCGCCAAGCCTGGAGGAATGCCGGGGACGGGGCGCGGGTAGCCATGCCAGCGGTTGTACCACGGCGAATCATTCAAACAACGAATGCGGTTACGACGGGGCGCTGCCCAGTCCGGTTCGGCCCCAGCGGCCCCTCACGCGACCCCCGCCCGCACCTCGTCATACCCATGGACCACGAACGTCGTCCCCGGCGCGAGGAACCCGCGAGCGACCATCTCGTCGAAGTCCCGCGGGTGCACGTGCTCGCAGCCGTGCGACCAATCGAGCACGTCGAGCGCCGTGGCAGGATCGAGCAGATCGTCCGTGTCACGGAAATAGGCGGCGGTGCCCTCCTGGTGGGGGGAGGAGTGGAGCATGTGCCCCTGGATCGTGCCGGTGCGCACGCTCTTGAGCTGGCCGCGCAGGTGGCCGAAATCGTTGGAACGCCAGGTCCCGTACAACTTGCCGTGGGTGTCCCGGTAGCAGGACGCGGGGAGCGGCGGCGGGTTGCGCGTCGCGAACGTGCTCGAGGGCCCGGTCGCGATGCGCCAGGCGCCGTCGACGTCGCGGAAGCTCACCTCCCCATCGGCCTCGCGGAGGGGGGCGCCGTACGGCACGTAGGACCATGCCCAGGAGTAGGAAGCGTGGGGGCTCACCCGGATCACCGAGTACGTGCCGGCGGGGGAGGGGCCGTAGTCGACCCTCGGGTTGTTGGGGTCGTCCGCGAACCGGTTCTGGCCGCCGACCATGCCGTAGCGCTCGAGCTCGCGCCCGCTCTTGAGGACGTACACCTTGCGCTCGGCGTCGCCCGGATAGAAGTGCAGCTCGACGCTCCCGCCGAGGCCGGCGCCCGCGGGCGGGCCGCTCACGCCGATGGCAGCGAGGCCGTGGGCGGCGAGGGCGTCCTCGATGGCGACGAGGGTGGTGCGGTCGACGATGCCGGTCTCGGACAGGTACACGCGATGTTGGAAGGCCTTGACGGCGGCCTCGGTGCCAGGGCCGAAGGCGCCGTCCGCCTCGATGCGGAGCGTGAGGTCACCCCATTGGGCGCCGAGGCGGGCTAGCCCGGCTTGGATGGCACGGTTGTCGTCCCGATTGGTGCCGCCGCGTACGGCGACCACCTGGTCCGGCCGGATGCGGGACCGGGGAGTCAGATCGAGCGGGGGGCGGCTCATGGCCGCGAGCCGCTCGTTGAGCGCGAGGAGCGTGGCGCTGTCGACCTGGCCGGTCTGGGGGAGGGCCGAGGCGGCTTGGAAGGCCACGACCAGGGCGGTGGTGCCACGGCCGTACAGGCCGTCCGCGGCGGTGGGATGGCCGAGCGCGGTCAACGCGTCCTGCAGCGCCACGACCTCGGCCCGGGGCTGGTACATGTCGGGCGAGCCCCCCGAGGGGACCGCGGCCAACAACACGCGGCGGGGGATCAACGTCGCCCGGCCCGCGATCAGATCGTCCACGAGGCGGCGCGCCGCGGGTTCGAGCAGCGCCGCGTGCGAGGAGAGCGAGGCTTGCAGCTCGGCGATCTCCTCAGCCGACAGGCTTCCGTCGGCCCGCGCGGACTGGAGGGCGAAGAGGATGTCCTCCAGATCGAGGTTGGCATCGCCCACGAGCAGGGCGAGGCGGGACGAGATCACCGTGGGCATGGGGGGAACGACTCCGTTCCCGGCGTTCTACCACGGGGCTCAGGCGGGCTGCAGGATGCCCTTCAGCTCGCTCGGCAGCACGTTGAGCACGTGCCGCATCTCGCCCGCGGACACCCGCTCGCCGAGCACGTGGACCACGGCGCGGACGGCCGCCGCCGGATCCACCTCGATGTCCCGACCCAGCCGCGCCTCGACCGCGGCGAGGAACGCCTCCCGGCCCGCGGCGCGCTCCATCCTCCCGCTCCAGCCGTCGTAGTAGATGCCACGGATGGAGAGCGGGAGCTCCGAGGCGAGGTCGGCCACCTCGGCCACGGGGAGCTGATCCCGCAGCGTCGTGAGGACCGCGTGCAGGGCATGCCAGGCGTCGCGAGGGTCGTCCGTGCCGAGCGCGAGCGCCGCGTCACGCACCCACATCCGGGTGACCTGGAGCGAAGACGCGAGCGGAGAGAGCCACCGGCTCCCGAGCGTCGCGTCCAAGCGGTACTTGGCCTCCTGCTCCGACGCGCGGCGGTGGTGAGCGGTCGCTTCGCCGAGCGGCGGCGCCAGGGGCTCCAGATCGATCTCCGGCCCGGCGTCCGGGCCCTCGAGGCTCACATCCGGCGGGGCGTCCACCGGCTCGTGGGTGGGGTCCGGCGAGCGCTGGAGGAGCGGCGTGGCGGGGCCGCCGGTGATGTCGCGCTCCTCGACGAACCCGGACGGGCCCAGCGGATCATGCTGCGCGATCGCCTGCTCTTCCTCGTCCGCCCGGCGATCCACCCCCGAAACGGCGCCTCCCGCGACCGGATAGCGCTCCTGTCGGTCCGGCGGAAATCCGCGGATGTTGCCCGTGTCCGGCGCGGCCCTCGCGTCGGGCGTCGGCGAAGTGTTCTCCCGGGGCTCGGTGCCCCGCGGCCCCGTCGGCCTCCCTTGATCTCCGTCGCGCGCCATGCCGCCCTCCCGCGTCGTCTCTTGGCTAGCCACGCGGGCAGGGGACGGGCGTCGCGTTTCGTCGCGTCGGCCTCCCGCGGACGCGCGGCACGCGCCGCGTCCAGGATAGAGGCCGGAGGTGCACGCCGACCTGGCTGGGCTCCTCCACGACCTGAACGACGACCAGCGCGCCGTGGTGACCTCGCTCGCGGGCCCGATGCTCGTGGTGGCCGGCGCGGGGTCGGGCAAGACGACCACGCTCGTCCGCCGCGTCGCGTGGATGATCCGCTCGGGCGTGCCTCCCGCCTCGATCCTGCTCCTGACGTTCACGCGCGCCTCCGCCGCCCACATGCTCGGCCGCGCGCGGGCGCTCGTGCCCGAGGCGCGGGATGTCACCGGCGGCACCTTCCACTCCGTCGCGAACACGGTGATCCGCGAGCTCCACGCGGTGTTCGGGTTGCCTCGACAATTCACGATCCTGGACCCCGACGATGTGGAGCAGGCCGTGAAGACGGCCCTCGCGGAGGCGCCGTACCCGGAGAAGGGCCGCGCTCCCCGCGCCTCGACCGTCGCGGCGATCCTCTCGCTCCGCGCGAACACGCGGTGCACGCTCGCGGCCGCGGTGATGCGGCGCGCGCCCGACTACGTGGGGAAGGAGCCCTGGTTCGAGGCGATCGGCGCGGCCTACACGGCGTGGAAGCTGGATCGTGGCCTGCTCGACTACGACGATCTGCTGCTCTACCTCGCGCATGCGCTCACCAACCCCGAGGTGGGCGCCTTCCTGCGCGCGCGGTGGCCCTACGTGCTGGTGGACGAGCATCAGGACTCCAACGCGCTCCAGCTCGAGATCGTGTACGGGCTGGGTGGCCCCGGAGACGCGCCCAACGTCATGGTCGTCGGGGATCCGGCGCAGGCGATCTACGGGTTTCGCGGCTCCGCTCCCGCCACCTTGATGCATTTTCGCGAGCGGTGGCCCGCCGCGCGCGTGCTCCCCCTCGAGATCAACTACCGCTCCACCCAGCCGGTGCTCGATCTGGTCAACGCGGTCGACCTCGCCATGACACCGCGCTTCGAGCGGACCCTTCGCGCCGCCGCGCCGGGCTCGGACGCCCTCCCGGGAGTGAACGGCGAGCGCCCCCTGCTCGTCGTGTGTTCCGACGATCGGGCGCAGTCGGAGGAGGTGTGCCGCCGGATCCTCGCCGGGCGGGACGAGGGCGTCGAGCTCGCCGATCAGGCCGTGCTCGTGCGATCGATGTGGGCGGCGCGGCGCCTCGAGGCCGAGCTCATCGCGTTGCGGATCCCCTACCGCGTCGTCGGCGGGCTGCGCATCGACGAGGCCGCGCACGTGAAGGACGCGCTCTCCCTCGCCCGCGTCGTCGACAATCCCCTCCACGAGCCCGCCTGGGCCCGGCTCTTCGGGCTCCTGCCCGGGGTCGGCCCCGCCGCGTTGAAGAAGCTGCTCGCGCACGTGCGGGCGGCGCCCGAGGCAGCCTCCGCGGCGGATCGCCTCGAGGGGGCACCCTGCCCCCGAAACACCGATCCCGCGCCGCTCCGCGAGGCGCTCGCGATCCTCGCCGGCCCCGGCCCCGTGTCGGCGCGCCTCCGAACGGCCATCGTCGCGTTCGAGCCGGTGTTCCAGGCCAGGTACGAGGCGGAGTGGGCCGACCGGCGGCGGGATCTGGACACCGTGGCGGGCCTCGCGGACGACCACGAGACGCTCACCGCCTTCCTCGCCGCGATCACGATCGACTACGGGCTCGACGCGCGCGAGCGCGGGGGCACCGCACCCAAGCCGGAGGAGCGGCCGCTCACGCTCTCCACGGTCCACTCGGCCAAGGGCCTCGAATGGCACACGGTGCACGTCCCGAGCTTCGTCGCCGGCCACTTCCCATCGCCCTACGCGGCGCTCCCGGACGAGGTCGCCGAGGAGCTGCGCATCTTCTACGTCGCGACGTCTCGCGCGCGTCGCCGCCTCGTCTTCTACCGCCCCGTCATCGGGGACAGCGGGTATCTCCGCGCCGAGAGCCCCTACGAGCGGCTGGTGGAGCCCTTCGTGGACCGGCAGGATCCGCCGCCGCCGAAGCCGAAGGGGCCGGCCGGCCTGTCGGGCGTGCGGCTGGACATGCGCGCGGCCCTGCTGGGAAATGTGCCGGGGAAGGGCTGATCAGCCCTCCCGGGCCGCCACCGTGGCGCGGTCGAGCTCGCCGAGCGCCTCCACGCGCGCGAACAGGGCGCGGCTGACCGAGGCCGCGTCGACGCCGAGCCTGCGTGCCTCGCCGACGGTGAGGGACGCCCCGAAGCGGACCCGGACGGGATCGGCGGGCCCGAACCCGAAGTTCGACAGGACCTGGCGCCCGAAGGCGTTCTTCAGCCCGATGACGAACAAGGGCACGATGACGACGCCCTCGGGCACCGCCAGGACGATCTCGCCCAGGCCGGACCGCGCCGGCAGGTAGGTGTAGGGATCCGGGCCCTTGCCGCGCGTGCCCTCCGGATGGATGCCGACCACGGCGCCGGGCGTCGTGAGCACGTGCGCGATCTGGTCGAGCCCCACGGGGTTCAGCGCGCCGCGGCGATCGTCCCGGAACACGGGCGGCCACATCGCCCCGCCGGAGATCGCGAGGTTGACGAGCACGCCCAGCGGGTGATCGTAGAAGAAGTTCGACCGGACGGGGAAGTAGAGCCTCTCGATGAAAGAGACGTTCTCGTACAAGAACGCGCTCACGACGTACATGTCGAAGAAGCTGCGGTGGTTCGACACGAGGATGACGCCGTTCGCGGGGGCCAGACCGCGGAGCGCGTCGAGCCCCTCGATCGTGACGAGGTTGCGTGTACAGGCGCGCACCCAGCGTGCGCTGACCTGCCGCCCGAACCACTGCACCGCCGCTTTGACCGCGCGCTGGCTGTTCAACGCGTCGAGCAGCGGCACCGCGAAGCGCTCAACCCCGCGCAGATGGTCGCGCGGCATGGACGGGAGAGCTGGGAGGGTGGGGGGCGGCACGGGCGGGGCCCCTTACCGCGGCAACGTGTCGAGGACCGCCGCGAGGTCCTCCACCAGCGCGTCGATCTGCGCCTGGTGGGTGCGGAAGGAGAGGACACACACGCGGATGACGTGGCGGCCGTCGACCTCGACGCCGGTGAGGAACACCCGCTGCCTTGCGTTCACCCCGGCGAGCACGCGCCGCCCGAGGACATCGATGGCGAGAGGATCCGTGACGCCCTCCGCGGAGCCACGAGGCATCACCCGGAACGTGAACAAGGAGAGCACGGGGGACGAGAGGATCTCGACGCCGGGCAGCGCCGCGATCCGCTCCGCGGCGTCCCGCGCGAGGTCGAGCTTCTCGTCGAGCGCCGCGCGAAAGGTGACAGCGCCGTGCATCTTGAGGGGGAGCCAGACGCGCAGCCCGCGCGGATCGCGGGACAGCTCGGGGCCGAGATCGGCGAAGTCCCAGCAGTCGGGATCGGCCTGGGCGGGCGGCAGGTAGCTGGCGGAGACCTGGTGGGCCCGCCGGAGCGCGCCGAGGTCGCGGACGACGAGCCCGCCGGTGCCGTAGGGGAGGAACAGGCCCTTGTGCGGGTCGAGCGTGACGGAGTCGGCGTGCTCGATGCCGGCGAGCGCCGCGCGGCCGCGCTCGGTGAGCAGGAAGAAGCCGCCGTAGGCGGCGTCGACGTGGAACCAGAGGCCTTCGCGCGCGCACACCTCGGCGATGGCGCCGAGCGGATCGACCGCGCCCGTGGCGGTGGTGCCGGCCGAGGCCACGACCATCGCCGGTGTGAAGCCCGCGGCGCGATCGGCGGTGATGGCGGCCTGGAGCGCGTCGGGACGGAGGCGGAACAGCGCGTCCGCCGGGACCTCGCGCACGTTCTCGTCGGGAAACCCGGCGATTCGCGCGGCCTTCTTGACCGAGTGGTGCGCCTGGGGAGAGGTGTAGATCGTGCCGCGGAGAAAGTCGGGGCCGAGCTTCGTGTGCCGGGCGGTGACGACGGCCGTGAGGTTCGCGATCGAGCCGCCCGAGGTCAGCACGCCGCCCGAGGTCGCGGGGAAGCCCACCATCGCCGCGAACCAGCGGATCACGGTGCTCTCGATCTCGACGAGCCCCGGCGCCGCCGCCCAGATGCCGACATAACGATTGGTCGCGTCGGCGATGAGGTCCGCCACGGCGGCGTGGAAGATCCCGCCGCCCGGGATGTACGCGAGGTAGCCCGCCCCGGCGGTGTTGAGGCTCATCGGGATGACGCGCTCGAAGAGCTGGCCGAGCAAGCGCCGAAACGAGACCCCGCCCTCGGGGAGCGGCTCCCGCAGCGCCCGCGCGAGCTTGTGCGCCTTGTCCAGCCGGTGCATCGGCTGCTCGGGGAGGGATGCGATCCAGGGGACGATGCGGTCCATCGTGCGGTCGACCATGTCGCGCATCTGTTCGGAGGAGAGCTCGAGCGAGGCGGGTGGGACGTTGCGGCGGGGCACGCGCCGTTCTATCGCGACGGGAATACGGGGGCGCTCCACCCGGACCGACATGCCCGCCCCGCGCCCGCCCTTCCTCCACACCCACGTCGTCCGCTTCGCCGAGGTCGACCCGGCGGGGATCCTGTTCTTCTCCCGCGTGGCCGAGCACTGTCACGCCGCCTACGAGGCCCTGGTCGCCGCGGCCGGGATCTCCGTCCCCGCCTACTTCGGGGGCTCGGCGTGGAAGGCGCCGATCGTGCGGTGGGAGGTCGACTACCACGCTCCCTCCCGCCTCGGCGAAGCGCTGACGATCCAGATCGACGACGTGACGCGCGGCCGATCGTCGCTCACGATGACGTTCCGGGTGATCGGCCCCGACGGCACCCCTCGCAGTACGGCCCGGATGGTGGCGGTGTTCGTGGAGGGGGAGCCGCTCAAGGCGCGCGCGATCCCAGACGAGGTGAGCGTCGCGTTCGACCGGCTGCTGGGGGAGTAAGCCACGACGGTCGTGGCAGAGTGCGGACGAAAAATCGAGGTCCACGGAGGAGTCTTCTGTGTCCATACTCTGCCCGGGTATCATGGAGGATACGATGGGCTTGCGTCTTGGAAGCCGGGTGGGAAAGTGGGTGGCGCTCGCGGCGTTGATGGGGATCGGATCTCCCGCATTGGCGGAGCCGCCGGCGGATCCTGGGCAGAACCAATTCGGAGGGCGCCAATTCCAGGGGATGCAGTTCGGCGGCGGGTACTATGACAACGGCAAGGTGCAGGACGATTGGTACTACGACTCCTACTCCACCAAGAAGGGGTTCGGATCCGACTTTCTCCAGACGAGCAACCTGTCGGGCACCTACGAGGGAAAGGCGGACGAGAACGACTGGTTCTTCGACGCCTACCAGGTGATGGAGCCGCAGAGCGGCCAGGGCCGAGTTGGCAGGCCGGCAACCCCGCGCCCGAACGTGGGCGCGCGCGAGCCCGTTCGCGGGGAGCGGGACAGCCAGCCCGCGAAGGAGAGCACCAACCTCGAGGGCAAGGTCCTGGGGATCAAGCAGGTCGAGGTCGGGATCGAGGGCGGCGAGGGGGGCATGCACCAGGTGATCCTGCTCGGGAACGGGGAGGAGCACTACGTCGTCGATCTCGGGCCCGCGCAGGCGCTCGGCGACGTGCCGCTCGCGCTCGGCGACCAGATCGCGGTCCAGGGTTCGCTGGGGCGTGTCGGCCCGCGAACCGTGTTGTTCGCCGACCAGCTCACGGCGCAGGGGCAGGAGCCGATGACCCTCCAACAGGATCTCGAGCTGGAGATCCAGCCCATCCCGCGCCAGCCCGCGCGCGCCCAGGAGATCTCCGGCGAGATCCTCCGGTTGAAGGACGTGGACGTCGGCAACGGGAAGCTGCACACCGTCGCGCTGGTCAACATCGAGAACGAGGGGTCGATGCCGATCGATCTCGGCCCGGCCGACGCCTTCGCCGGGTTCGCCTTCAAGGAGGGCGACATCCTCAACGTGATGGGCCAGACCGTGCCCGTGGGCGAGTACCTCGTGGTGTGGGCCGACCAGATCGAGGTGAAGGGCGAGCTGGTCGACCTCCGGGGCCCCAAGGGGCCGGCTCGGGGCCGCGGCACCCAGTAGGGCGCTAGCGGGTAGCGGTCCAGGCGGCGGTCAGGCGCGTGGCGCGCGCCTTCTCCGCGATGCGGAGGAGGGGCGCGTCACGATGCCATCGGGCGGCGGCGAGCGGGTCGGTGGCCGACCAGGCCTCGCCCGCCGCGTGGGAGAGATCGTGCAGGGTGGCCAACGCGCCGCCCAGCGCGATGTGGGTGGCCGGCGCGTCGCAGGGTGCCGCGGCCAACGCGCGTAGCGTCACGATGAGCGCCGCGAGGCGCGCGCCGAGCTCGATCGGCCAGCGCTCCGCCCGCGCCCGGGCCAGGAGAAAGGCGGCCGCGGCGGCGGAAACGTGGATGTCCTCGATGGTCCGGAACGGCCGGATGCAGGTGGTGTAACCATCCCCGGGGAGCACCGCGCCCGCCTCCACCCGCACGTGGTCGAACGACACCTCGTAGTGGGGGATCTCGGGCGTGAACGGGGTGGGGGGGAGCGCCACGCAACGGATGCCCGGCGTGGCGGCGGGGAGGATCACCATCCGGATGCGGTTCTTGTCGCCCTCCCAGCCCTCCGAGGCGGCCACGAGCAGCACGTCGCCCTCTCCGGCGAGCGTCGCCCAGCGCTTCGCGCCCGTGAGCGTGAAGCCGGCCCCCTCCGGCACCAGCGCGGTCTGGATGGCGCGCGGATGCCCGCCCGCGGCCTCGGTGATGCACAGGCAGGCGTGGGTGTCGGGCCCAAGGGTGGGGACGAGGCGCCGCAGCGCGGCACCGTACCCGGCGGAGAATGCGTAGCCGAGCCGATCCGAGAGGGCTCCGCCCACGATGGCGTGATCGATCGGGCTCGGCCAGCGGACGGCGAGCGGGCGCCACGCGTCGCGAAACGCCGCGATGGTGGCGAAGCGGGGCGCCGAGGTGGGCGCACCCGCGGCCTGCTCGAGGACCGCGTCGAGAGCGTCGTTCATGCGGGGGGCCTTCGGGGAGCGCGCGGGTGATCCCCGAGCGTATCTTTGATGCCGGCCGGCGGCCCCATCGTCCCTCGCTTGGGGTAGAACGCCGGCACGATGTCCACCTCGACGCAGATCTCCGGCCAGGTGCCGGCCAACCGCTCCCCGCACCCGTTCCTGTTCACCCTGCTCATCATCCCGTTCGGGGCGATCAGCGGGTTCGTCAGCGTCGTGCTGGCGTTCCTCGCCACCAGGCGTGGCCTCACGGTCGAAGAGGGCGCCTCGCTCATCGCCATCGGGATGTTGCCGCACGCGTGGAAGTTCTTCTGGGCGCCCGTGGCCGACATGACATTTTCGCGAAAGGGCTGGTACGTCGTCTCCAACGCCGTGTGTGCGCTCGGCGTGCTGCTCATGTCGGCGATCCCGCTCGGCCCGGAGAACCTCCGGTTGCTCCAGGTGGTCATCTTCACGACCAACCTCGCGAGCACGGTCGTGGGCATGGCGGTCGAGGGGCTCATGGCCCACGCCACCGCCCCGGAGGAGCGGGGCCGCGTCGGCGGGTGGTTCCAGGCGGGAAACCTCGGGGGATCGGGCATCGGCGGGGGGCTCGGGCTCTGGCTCGCGACCCACTTCGAGGCGAGCTGGGTCAGCGGCGCGGTGTTGGCGGCGGTCTTCGTGGGGTGTGGCCTCGCACTGCTAGGCGTGCACGACCCGGGCCGCGCCGAGCGCGTCGGAAGCGTGTGGAACGCGGTCAAGGCCGTCGGGCTCGACCTCTGGGGCCTCGTCCGCTCCCGTGCCGCGCTCACCGCCGCGATCCTCTGCTTCCTTCCCATCGGCACCGGCGCCGCCTCCGGCGTGCTCGCCCAGGCGGAAGTGGCGGCCCGCTGGGGCTCGGGCGAGTCCGAGGTCGGCATGGTCAACGGCGTGTTCTCGGGCATCGTGGCCGCGATCGGCTGTATTCTCGGCGGCCAGCTCTGCGGTCGCTTCGGCTCGACGCGGATCTACGCGGCCGTCGGCGCGCTCATGGCGTTGGTCACCGGCGCGATGGCGCTGTCGCCGCTGATCCCGACGACGTTCGTCGTCTTCGGGCTGGTGTATGCGTTCGTCACCGGGCTCGCGTACGCCGCGTTCTCCGGGCTCGTGCTCGAGACGATCGGGACCGGCGCGGCCGCGACCAAGTACAACATCTACGCCTCGCTCTCCAACATCCCCATCGGGTACATGGGGCTGGTCCTCGCCTGGGCGATCGGGCGGTACGGCGCGACGGGGATGTTGTTCATGGAGTCGGCCGTCGGGCTCGCCGGGATCGCGGTGTTCGCCGTGGCGTACTCCGTCCTCCGGCCGCGCACGGCGGTCGAGCAGAGCAAGGCCGCGTAGGCCCGTCGGCGGGGCGGAGGCCGGGTTAGGAGCCGAGGATGTCCCAGACCTCCTCCCCCGAAGCGCCCGTGCCCTCCACGCTCAAGAACCGCGTCGACATCGACGACCGCCACAAGTGGGATCTCACGCGGATCTACCCGGATTGGACGGCGTGGAAGGCGGGCTACGACGAGCTCTCCCGCCAGGTCGACGCCTACGCGGCGCTCCGCGGCACGCTCGCCAGCGGCCCGGCCGCGCTGCTCGCCGCCTACCGCCTGGGAGACGAGCTGGGGCAGCTCTCCTACAAGGTCTGGTACTACGCCGCGCTCATGCACGACGAGGATCAGCGCGACAACGAGGTCGGCGCCCGGCGGCAGCAGGTGCAGATCCTCTTCGCGCGCTCGGCCCAGGCCTCGGCGTGGTTCAGCCCGGAGCTCCTCGCGATCCCGCTCGCCACCGTGCGCGCGTGGATGGCCGTGAGCCTCGAGCTCGCGCTCTACCGGTTCGCCATCGAGGATCTGTATCGGCAGCAGGAGCACGTCCTCGACGAGAAGGGGGAGCACCTGCTCTCGCTCGCAGGAAGGCTCACGGGCGCGCCCGGAGAGGCCTACGCGGCGCTCTCCACGGCCGACATGAAGTTTCCGACGCTGCGCCTCTCGAATGGGCAGGACGTCACGCTCTCGTACGGCACGTATCGCAAGCTCCTCGCCACGAACCGCGAGCAGGCCGATCGCGCGGCCGCGTTCCGTCTGTTCCATGGGCTGTACCTGGACGATTTGAACACCTACGCCTCGCTGTACGACGGGGTGCTCCAGCGGGATTGGTTCCTCGCGCAGGCGCGCGGCTTCACCTCGACGCTCGAAGCGGCCCTGCACGGCGACAACATCCCCCCTTCGGTGGTCGAGAACCTCATCGCGACCACGCGCGCGGGCGTGGCGCCGCTCCAGCGCTACCACCAGCTGCGCAAGCGCGCGCTCGGGCTCGATCGGTACTTCTCCTACGATGGCGCCCTGCCGCTCGTGCCCGATGACCGCCGCTACAGCTACGACGACGTGCTGGACTGGCTCATCGCCTCGGTGGCGCCCCTCGGCGCGGACTACCAGGCCGAGCTCGAGGCGGCGGTGCGCGGCCGCTTCATCGACGTGTACGAGAACCCCGGCAAGCGGAGCGGCGCGTACTCGGCGTCCGTCTACGGGGTACATCCGTACGTGTTGATGAACTACAACGACACGTTGGACGCGGTGTTCACCCTCGCCCACGAGATGGGCCACTCGATGCACACGCTGCTCGCCCATCGGCACCAGCCGTTTGCGTACGCGGGGTACACCATCTTCGTGGCCGAGGTGCCGTCCACGCTGAACGAGGCCTTGTTCCTCGAGTTCATGCTTGGGAGGACCCAGGATCCCGCCGAGCGCGTGGTCCTCCTCACCCACGCCATCGACGAGATCGTCGGCACCTTCTACAGCCAGGTCATGTTCGCGGACTTCGAGCTCGCCGCGCACCGGCTCGTGGAGCAGGGGCAGCCCATCACGGCGGATGGGCTCTCGGCGCTCTACATGGACACCGTGCGCGCCTACCACGGGGACGCCGTCGAGTACGAGCCGCAGGCCGCGTCGACCTGGGCGCGCATCCACCACTTCTTCGCGTCGCCCTACTACGTCTACCAATACGCCACCTGCTACGCGTCCACCGCGCAGCTGGTCGGCCAGGTCACGGCCGGGGCCCCGGAGGCCCGCGCCATCGCGCGGGAGCGCTACCTCGACCTGCTCCGCGCAGGCGGGAGCGATTACCCGATGGCCCTGCTCAAGCGCGCCGGCGTCGATCTCGCCCGCCCCGAGGCCGTCAAAGCGGTCGAAGGGCAGCTCGACGCGCTGGTGTCCCGGCTCGAGGCGGAGCTCGGGGCGCTCGGGGTCATCTAAGAGCCGGACCTGTGCCGCGGAGCCGAAGGATCGGGGCGGGTCACTCCGCGGCGCACGTCATCTCATACACCAGCCACGCGTCGGTCCCGATCGTCGGGTCCGCGCAGGCCTCGGTCACGACCAGCTCCGGTTTTCCGTCCCCGTCGAGATCGCGGCGCACCCAGGCCGGGCGGTTGGCGGTCCCGGCGCACCCGGGCGTCTCCCCCGTCCCGCCCGCGAACGATCCGGTCGAATAGCCGGTGGGGAGCGCGATCGGCGCGGCGTCCGACCAGCCCTCGCCCCCACCTGGGGATGCGGTGTAGGCGTACAGATCCCACCGGGCGTTGCCGACGGCGAGGTCGGTGCAGCTCGCGGTGATCGTGAGGTCGGCGTCCTGGTCTCCGTCGGCGTCGTCCAGCACCCAGGCGGGGAACGAGCGCGCGCAGTCCGGCGCGGTGCGCTCCCGCTGGTTCACCAGCACGTTCAGGGACCACGGCGCGCGCCGCACGGCGCCGATCGAGGCGAAGCCGGCCCCTTCGTTCGAGTAGACGGTCCAGTCGCTCCCCTGGGCCGCGCAGGGGTGAGGCACGACGAGGTCGGGCTGGTCGTCGCCCACGACGTCGAGGAGGAAGTAGTCCGGCATGCCGATCGCGCACGCGCCGAGATCGCGGCTCAGGCGGTCGGCGGCCAGCTCGCCGGGGATCCCCCAGGGCTCCGCCGCGGAGAACGCGGCACCGTCGTTGGCGAGGCGGGCCCAGTGCGTGAGCCCCACGGTCTCGGTGTCGCACGTGTCGGTCAGGACGATGTCGATCGGGCCATCTCCGTCGAGGTCGACGGCGCCCCACGCAGGGCTGTTCTCCGTCGCGCCGCACGACTCCTCGTTCCCCGGGGTGACGAAGCTGCCGCTGTCGTAGCTGGGCGTGATCGGACGGAGCACGCCAGGGCCGAAGCCGACGCCGGTGCTCGGGTACACGCGCCACGCCCCGTCCGCCAAGGTCTCGTCCGCGCAGCTCTCGGTCACCACGAGGTCCATCAGCTCGTCGCCATCGAGGCGATCGAGCCGGAAAGCGGGGAGGTCACCCTCGCCGCTGCAGTCGGCGGCGGAGCGGAGCACGCCGAACGCGCCCGGGGCCGAGTCGGCGGGCAGCGCCCATGGGATCTCGTCCCCGAAGCCGCCCGCCACGGCGGGCCAGACGCGCCACATGGAGGCCCCCACGGCGGGGTCGTCACAGTCGGAGAGCATCACGAAATCGGGGCGGTCGTCTCCCGTCAGATCGAACAGCCGCGTGGCGGGGAGCCCCTCCACACAGTCGGCCGCGCCTCGCTCCGCGCGTGTGAACGCCCCGGTCGAGACCCCGGCGGGGAGGACCCATCGGGCAGGCGCGACATCGTAGGTCCACCCGGCGCAAGGGGCCTCGGCATCCCTATCGGGAAGCTGGCCGCGGCCGCTGCCCTCGGCGCCGGTGCAGCCGAGCGAGGCCAGCGCCAGGAGAACGGGAACGGCAGCTCGGATCATGCTCGGATCATTCGGGGCGCGGCCTCGCCAGACGGTACCACCGTCGGGGGGACGCCGCACGTCAACCTCGGGGGTGGCGCCCCGGGGAAAGGGCGGTACACTCCGCCGCCATCGCGACCGTCGGAGGCCCCCCATGTTGATCCTGCTCGCCTCCGGTTGCTCCTTCGGCCTCACCGCCGCCCGGCCCGGGCGCGACGCCGAGGACGACACCGGGGGACGCGCCGACAGTGGCGGGGACACCGACACCGACACCGACACCGATTCGGACACCGACGCGGACACGGACGCCGACACCGACGCCGATACCGATGCGGACACCGACACCGACACGGACGCCGACGTGGACTACACCGGGAGCGTCGGCGGCTACGTGCTGTTCGAGTGGTCCGACCTGTCCTGCCCCGTCTGCTCGGGGCTCGCGTCCACCGAGCCTCCCACCGTACGAGCGTCCGCCCTGTTCCACCTGCCGGTTCCCGGGTCCTGGTGGGCGTGGCTCCCGCCGACGGATGACACGTGCGTGGCGGACCCAGCGCCCGCCGCGCTCGCGACGACCACGTACGACGCGGGCGCCGCGGTCATCCTGAACGACGGTCATCGAGACGTGTCCCTGTCGTCCACGACCGGCACGGACGGTGTCACCTACGCGGCGAGCGCGTTGACCACCGCCGAGTGGACGGCCAGCGGGACGTGGGAGGTGGCGGCGCGCGGTGGCGCGGATGTGGCCGCCTTCCGCCTGGACAACGTCCTGGTGACCCCCTCCGACTTCACGGACATCCAGCCCGCCGGGATCATCGCCGACACCACCCAGGGCGCGTGGAGCGTGCCGTTCAGCGCATCGGCGGACACGACGATCACCTGGGCGCCCGCCTACGTGGGCGACATGGTCCTGGTCTCGTTCGCGGCGAGCAGCGGCGGCACCGCGACCTGCCGCAGCGCCGACGACGGCACGATCGCCATCCCCGCTGCGACCGTGGCCGCCTGGTCGAGCGGCGCGCAGCTGACCGTCCGGATCGCCCGGTACACCTTCCGCCAGGGTGTGCTCACCGACGGGTCGACCCTCGAGGCCGTGGGGAGCATCGAGCGGGTGGGCACCGGATACGTCAGCCGCTGACGGTCAGGGCGTGGCCATCAGCGCGCGTGCAGCCCGACCCCGATCCCCGCCCCGACGGTCCACCAGTCCTCCCAATCGGTGGAGGGGCCCCGGGCGCTGCCCCAGCCGCTCTGCGCGCCGTAGTCCACATAGAGGGTGCCGAGCGACTGGCGGAGCCCGGCCTCGACGATGAAGGTCGGGACGGCCCACACGCCGCCCTCGTACCCGTCGAGATCGGTGCGCCCGAACCCGAAGCCGAACGTCCCCGTGAAGCGGGTCTCGGGATCGAAGCGCATCACCGCGCCCACGCCATATTGGGTCACGCCGAAGGGCGTTGTCACCCCGTCGTCCGTGGTGGAGGTCTGTACGGGCCACACCGCGGTGCGCCCCCAGAACGAAGCACCGAGGCGCGGCCCCGGCGTGTGGCGGCCGACCATGAACAGGTCTACCCGACCGCCGAGCGTGCCATGCACGCCCGCGTCCGGCCACTCGCCGAGGAGCGCGCCGGCGCCCACGCCCACGCTCACGTCCGTGCCGAAGGCCGGGGGAGGGGCCGCGTCATCGGGCGCGCCCGCGAGCTTCGAGGGATCCGCGGCGCGCGCGGCCCCGGAGGTGCACAGCGCGAGGGCGAGCGACGGGAGCAGGAGCATCGCGCACTCGTTATCCCGTCAGGCCGCGCTCCAGACCTCCATCGCGAACGCATCGAGCCCGAGCGCGTCCAGCGCGGCGACCCCCGCTCCGACCGACCCGTACACCGGCCCGTCCGACGGTGGGAGGTCCCGCACCGGGAACAAGCCCACCACCGACCCGTCTCCCCCGGCTCCCGAGAACTTGGCCCCGAGGGCCCCGGCGGCGCGGAGCGACCGCACGGCGCGCACCAGCCCCGGCGCCCGGAGCGCGTCGAAGGTGGGCATCAGCTCCTCCTCGTAGATTTCCTGGCACGTGTCCATCGCGCCTCCGAGCGCGGGGAGGTCTCCGGCGAGCAGCGCGCGGCGCCCGTGCGACGCTTGCGCCCCGAAGCCCTCGATCGCCCCGCGCACCGCGCCCACCCGCCGCACGGCCTCCGGATCCCGGAGCGGCACCTCGCCCCGGAAGTGCCGTCCCAGCGTCGCGAGGATGCCGGCGGTGTCCCGCGGAGCGCGGAACGAGCCCACCGCCAGCGCCAGCCGCGCGGGGAGCGGCTCCGCGAGCATCTCGTCGCCGAGGAAGCGCAGGTGGAGCGGCAGGCCCCAGGCGCAGGCGGCCGGATCGAGCCGGCCGCACGCCACGCCGACCCTGTCCCGCTCGGCGGCATACGCGGCTTCGATCTCTTCCTCCCGGGTGAGGTCGCGGCCCGCGAGCAGGGCGAACGCGCGGACCAGGGCGACGGAGAGCGCCGCGGACGAGGAGAACCCGCGCCCCGCGGGGAGGTCGCCGCCGATGTGGATCTGGGCGCGTGGGACGATGCCGAAACGTTCGGCCATCTCCGCGGCAACGGCGGGCACGAAGCGGAGGGGCCCCGGCTCGTCTCCCTCCGTCCACGCGTGGGCACGCCCCTCGAGGACCGCGGTGGCGGAGAGCGTGGGCGCGGGCTCGGCCTGCACCGTGATGCCCCGATCCATCGGTACGACCACGGCGGCGCCGCCGGCCCAGTCGTTGTGCTCGCCGATGAGGCACACCCGCCCGGGCACCCGCACGGCGATCCGGCCGTCCTCCAGCCTCAACGGAACACCGCGCGCCGGAGCACCGCGATGCGGTGGGGGAGGCCACGCCAGCCCTCGTCGTCGTCGTAGAGCATCCCCACCAGCCCCGCGCGGTTGGCGCCCGCCACGTCCTTCTCCGGGTCGTCCCCGATGTGGACGGCCTGGCGCGGGCTGACCCCGGCCGTGCGGCAGGCGATCTTGAAGATCCAGGGGTCGGGCTTCTCGACGCCGAGCTCGGCCGAGCAGATCAGCACGGTGAACATGCGCTCCAGCGCGAAGCGTTGGTACAACGCGCGCAGCCTGCGGTCCCAATTCGAGATGATGCCGAGGCGCACGCCCTGCCGGGCGATCTTGCCGAGCACGTCGAGCGCCTCGGTGTCGATCCACCACGCCTTCGGGTGGCCGTACCAGTCGTACAGATCCTCGAACAGGCGCGTGTCCTCGACCCCGACGGACTCCGCCACCACCCTCGCCCAGAACTCCCGCCCGTCGCCTTGTTGGCGAGACTGGCCGGATCGCTTGAGCGCGGCGCGGAAGCGGAGCTCGACCTCGACCGGATCGGCGTCGTGGCCGCGCGCGCGCGCAAACCGGCTGTACGTCATGCCGATGGGCTCGCGCGGGCGAAGCAGGGTGCCCGCGGCGTCGACGAACAGCGCTTTTACGTCCACGGGCCCTCCAGGGGCCCCTCCCTACCGCGCCGCTGGCACAGCCGCCGCATGGCGGTGCGGGTGCCGATGCCGACGCCCGCGCCGATGGCGCCCCCGACGATCCAGCCGACGACTACGTCGCTGGGCCAGTGCTGGCCCTGCACCACCCGCGAGGCTCCGGCCAGGAGCGCGACCGCGAAGAGGACGGGCGAGCCGGTCGCCGCCGCGAGGGCCGCGGCGTTCGCGGCGTGGACGGAGGGCATCGCCAGGCCCGCCCCGCAGTCGCGGAGCGTCGGGAGGTCGGGGATCGTCCGGCACGGGCGGTCCCGTGCGATCGCCGGCTTGAGGACCCGCGCGCACAGCGGATCCGTCAGCGCCACCGCGAGCCCGCCCGCCACGATCCAGGCCCAGCGCCGCTTCCAGAGGGCGTACCCCACGATGGCGATGGCCAGGACGACGGCCGCCGCGTCCGAGCCGAGCCACTCCCAGAGCGGGCGGGTCGGCCCGGCCAGGAGGCCGTTGGCGGCGCGGAGCAGCGCGAGGTCCAACGGGGGCGCTATGGGGTCTCCTCCTGGACCGAGTGCTCGCGCGCATCGACGACCCGGCCGAAGCGGTCGTAGATCGTCGCGCGGTCCAGCTTGTTGTTCCAGATGGGAGACGCGTTGCCCAGGTAGATCGCGATCTGGTCGTTGGGATCGGCCTGCGTGGCCCCGCGGCCGGCGTGCACCTTGACCGTGTTTCCGGGCGGCAACAGGACCTTGGGCCACTCCCAGGAGTTGCCCGAGATGTCGGCGATGCGGAAGCCGGACAGATCGAGGGTCTCCGCGCTGATGTTGCAGATGCGGAGGTATTCGCCGTTCACGTTTTCCCGGTCGTCCCCGTCGGCGTTCGCGTGGAACGACGTGATGTGCAGGACGCCTTGGAATTCGGGCGTGCTCCACAGGCCGCGCCGGGCCTTCCGGGCGCGCTCCTGGGCGGCGATGAAGCCGGTGAGGTCCGTCTCGTCGGGGGGGATGACGAAGAGGTGCCCGAGGCCGAGCTCCAGCACGTGCTGGGTGAGGCTCGCGCCGTCGATCTCGACGCCCGCGATCAGCCGGCCGTAGCCGTCCCGCACGGTGTCCCCGTAGAGGAGCTGGAGCGTCTTGCCGGACACGAACGCCTTGGTCGCCTCCCGTGCCTCGATCGCGTAGGCCTCGGGCGGCTTCAGCTCGGGCGTGTTCACCCACTTGAGCCGAACCTTGTCGCCGGTCGAGAGCGTGAAGGTGTCCCCGTCGTACACGCTCGCGACGGACGCGGTGGCCGGAGGAGGGGCGGAAGAGGGAGGGCTCGAGGAGCCCGGGTCGGCGGCGAGCAGCGTCGCGACCAGCAGCAACCAGCGCATAGGGCCTCTCTAAGGAGCGTCGGGAGGGAGGGGGAACTTGGCATCGACGCGGTCGAGCTGCCACAACAGATAGGGGTCGCCGGGCGACAATCGCGCGGCGGTCTGCGCGTGGCGGCGAGCGTCGTCCCCACGACCACCCGCGAAGGCCACGGCGGCGGCGGTGTCATGGTACGCCGAGCTCCACGCGCGATCGGTGAGCGCGAGCTCGATCCGCGCCTTCGCCTCGTCGAGCCGCTCCCCGCCCAGCGCCCAATACCAGGCGTCGCAGTTGGCGCGGTCGGGACCCTCGGGGAACGGCTCGCAGTCCCGCGCGTACCCCTTTTTCAAGGCCTCGCGTCCCTCCTGCTCGTGCCCCACGGCGAGGTAGGCGGCGCCGACGAAGTCCCAGGGCTCGTCTCCCGGGTGCAGCCGGGCCAGGGCCCCCTCGATGTCGGCCACGAGCGTCGGGACGTCTTCGGGCACGGTGAGGGTGGCCTGGAGCCAGAGGGGGACCCCGTTGAGCGGGTAGACCCCGATGAGCTCTCGGGTCGCGACCATGGCGCCGTAGCGATCCCCCTCCGCCAGGGCTACGCGGGCCTTCCGGATGAGGTGCGCGCTCCCGCCGGGCGAGATGGCCGCGGCCTCTCCGATGGCGGCGCCGGCCTGGCTGGCCTTCCCGGCGGCGAGGAGCGCGTCCGAGAGCGCCACGAGCATGTCGTCGCGCCCCTCCGCGTCGGGGGCCGCGACGGTGAGCGCCTGCGTCGCCTCGTCGAGCGCGCGGGCGGTCTGCCCGTCGACCAGCAGGCTGTCGATGTAGGCCACCCACTCGCCCTCCTCGGCGAGCGCGAGCGGATCGAGCGCGTCGAGCGTGGCGTTCGAGGCGTCCCACTCGGCCGCGTTGCGTTGGAACCAGGAGAGGAGCACGCCGAGCTCGGCGTCGTCCGGGAGCACCTTTCGCGCCTCGAGCACGGTGGCCAGCGCCCCGGCGGCGTCGCCTTTCGCGTACTGCAGGCGCCCACGGATCGCGGCCCGGGCCGGATCGTTGGGGTGGGTGGCCTGCTCGAGCTTCAGGTATTCCCCGTAGGCGTCGAACACCCGCGGGACGCGACGGGAGGGGCGCAAGAGGAAGTGTTGGCCGGGAAAGTCGAGCACCGCGGTGAGCGCGGCCATCGGTCCGTAGCCGAGGAGCCCCGGCATGTCGGGGCGGTTCACCGGGGCGGTGTCCGCGCCGTACCAACGCGCGGGGCCGGCGTGCTTGATCGTGCGCCCGCCGATGCGGACCTTCGTGAGCGGCACGCGGCGGGTCACCTGGAGAAAGCTCGCGAGCGGCAGGTCGTCGAGGTCGGCCCCGATGCCGAGCACCGGCTCTACTCCCTCGGTGCTGGCGGTGCGGAAGGGCTCGCCGGTCGCCCCACTGAACAACACGTCGTTCGCACCGGTGTCGACCTCGAGGATCACGGTGGCCCGCGTGCCGTCCTCCGCGCGCACCAACACGGGCGTGTAGGCGTGCTGGCCGTTCACGACCAGCGGGGCGGCCCGCTTCGGGACCGCGAGCGCGCCGGGGACGAACAGCTCCAGGATGTCGGCGGGGTAGTCGACCACGCACGTGAAGTTGGTCCAGACGTTGTTGCCGAGGATGCCGGCGATGGGGAGGGCGCCTGCAAACTCGGGGACTCCCGGCACGTCCACCGCCACGTCCACCGCGTTGAGCTGGAAGTCTCCGAGCCCGATGCGTGGCAGAACCGCGCGCTTCCAGGCCACAGAGCCCGAGAGGCCCTCGATCCGCCCGTCCACCGGGACGATGGGCAGGCCCAGGCGCTCCACCACCTCGCGATGGATGACGGAGATCGACGCGCCGGTGTCGAGCAGGAACAGCGCGTCGCTCCCGTCCGGGAGCCGCACGAGCACGTAGATCTTGTCGGCGCCGGGCGAGGAACGCCAGAGGTCGAGGGTGGTGCTCGAGACGCCGCCCCCGAGCACGAGCTCCGCGCGGGGAGGGGGGTAGCTCGGCGCCGCCAGCGCTGGGTTCCAGAGGGCGAGCTGCGCGAAGAGAAGGAGCATCCCGAGGCCTAACCTCGCGCGATGAGCGGGGCCGATGGGGAGGGGAGCCGGCCGCCCGACCAAGCTACGCCTTGGCGATCTCGCGCTGCAGGTTCTCCAGGATCTTCTTGAACCCGGCTTCGAGGCGCTTGCGCAGGAGCGTCGTGTCGATGAGGCCCCCGAGGATCCCGCCGGTGTCATAGTCGGCGTGCAGCGTCACCAGCGTGTTGAGCGCGGGCTTCATCGTGCGGAGGGAGTAGTGGATCGCGCCGTCGAGCCGGCGGCCGGCGGTCTTCACGTGCACGCGGCGGCCGCCGTGCTCGTTGTCCACGTGGTCGAACGTGTAGCTCAGGGTGCGGGGGAGCGGCCCGGTCTTGAGCGTCAGCTCGAACTCGCCCGGCGCCTTGACCTTCATCGCGTCGAACGCGCCCTCGAGCATGCGCACGTGGTTGTCGCGATTGCCGAGCCACTCCAGCACGTCGTCCCGGCGGATGCCCTCGATGAGGATGTCGGTGGTGATCACGGCCATGGCGCTGCTCCGAATCGGAAGGCCCCCGCGTTATCACGAGCGCGGTCCGGGTTATCACGAGCACCCTTCGGGTGTAGCGCGTGATCCCCTACATCGACCTCCCGGTCTTCCACCTCGGCCCCATCCCGATCGATCCGTGGGGCACGCTCGTGTGCCTCGGGTTCATCCTCGGGCTCGAAATGGCGCGCGCCCGCGGCATCAAGACCGGGCTCGACGTGCGCGATGTCATCGACGGCATCGTGGCCACCGTCCTGACCGGTTTCGTGGTCGGGCACCTGGTCCACGTGCTCGCGTACAACCCGCAGCAGCTCCAGGACGAGGGAGAGGTGTTCGGCGTGCACATTCCGGCCGGGCCCTACGCCCTCCTCCGGATCTGGGCCGGGTTTTCGAGCTTCGGCGGGTTCATCGGGGCGGTGATCGGCTCGACCCTCTTCTACAAGGTGATCCGCAAGCGCGACTTCTGGCCCCATGCGGACGCGATCATGTTCGGCTTCCCCTTCGGCTGGTTCTTCGGCCGGCTCGGCTGCTTCAGCGTGCACGACCACATCGGCCGCCCGACGGACTTTTTCCTCGGCGTCCAGTTCCCGGGCGGCACCCGCTTCGATCTCGGCTTCCTCGAGGCGCTCGTCGCGGCGGCGATCGGCGCCACGTTCCTGCTGCTCGCACGGAAGCCTCGGGTACCCGGCACGTTCATCGCCGCGTGGGGGCTCATCTACGCCCCGGCCCGCTTCGGCCTCGATTTCCTCCGCAACACCGACCTGCGCGGCGCGGACGTGCGCTGGGCCGGATTCACCCCTGCCCAATGGGGCTGCGTGGTGATGTTCGGCGCCTCGCTCGCGCTGCTGGCCTATCTGCACCGAAAGGGAAGCGAGCAGGCGCTCTCGCCGGCTCGAGGGCCGGCGGCGTAGAGGCTCGGGCGTAGAGGCTGGGCGGCGCGCCCAGATTGACGGTGCGGCTACGCGACGCGCATCATCCCGACCGCGAGGGCTGCGTGGAAGAAGTGTTCTTCGGTTTGTTGTGCTCGGCCCTCGCGCTGGTCGCGTCGCTGCTGCCCATCGTCGCGCTGGTTTTCAGCGTGCGGCTGCGCGACACGGTGCGGCGGCTCGAGCGCCGCGTCGACGAGCTCGAGGCCCTCGCGGTGCGCCCGCGCGTCGAGGCCGTCGCTCCCCGGCCCGCGCCCATCGCGCCGATGCCGGTCATCGCGCCGCTCGCGCCCCCGGTGGCGGCTCCTGTTGCGCCCCCGGTGGCGGCTCCGGTCGAGCCGCCCGTCGAAACCCCGCCGCCGACCCCTGCCGTTCCGCAGCCTCCTGTCGAAGCCGTCCGAGAGGCGCCGGTCCCGCCTCCGCCCGCGGCGGCCCCCCTCCCGGTCTCGCCCCCGGCCGACGCCGCCTCCGAGCCCCCGTACGAGCCTCCCCCCTACGCGCCCCCCCCGGCGGGGGCCTCCCGCCCGCCGCCCCGTCGGCTCGGCGCGGACGCGCTCGGTGTATGGGCGCTCGCGATCCCGGGCGGCCTCGCCCTCCTGCTCGCCGCCATCTTCGCGCTCCGCGAGGCGATCGCTGCCGGGTTCGTCGGCCCGGGTGCGCGCTTCGCCCTCGGCGCCAGCGTCGGCATGGTCGCGGTGCTCTCGAGCGAGTTCGCGCGGGCTCGCCGCTACGACGTGCCCGCGGCGGCCCTCGGTGGGGGCGGCGCCGGCATCTTCTACGCGGTGATCTACGCGGGCCACGCCCGCTACGCGCTCTTCGGTCAGGAGATCGCCTTCGGGCTGATGGTGGCGACCACGGCGGTGACGCTGCTGGTGGCGGAGCGTCGGGACAGCCGCTTCATGGCGAGCCTGGCGTTGGTGGGGGGCTACCTCACGCCGATCCTCCTCTCGACCGGCGAGAACAAGGCCGTCGCGTTCTTCGGCTACCTCACGCTGCTCGACGCGGGGATGATCGTCGCGGCGTCGCGCCGCCGATGGACCACCCTCCTCGGGATCTCCGGGCTGGTGACCGCCGCGCTCTACCTCGGCTGGACCGCCCAGTTCCGCGCGCCGGATCAGGTCGTGGTCGGCCTCGCGGCGCCCGCCATCTTCGGCCTGCTCTACCTCTCCGTGGCGGCCCGACGCACCACGGAGCTCGCGGAGGCCGCCGTCGCCGCCGCCGCCGCGGGGATCCTGTTCCTCTGCGCCGTGGCCTTCGTCGTCCCGGCGGACTCGCTGCGCACCGATCGCGTCAGCGGGCTCCCCCTCTCGGGCGGCCTCGCGGACTCCGCCGGGCTGGCCCTCGCCTACGTGCTGGTGGTGCCGACGATCGTCCTGCTCGCCGGGCGCAGGCGGGCGGCCCCCTGGATCGATGCGGTCGGGGTCACGCTCGGGGCGATCCTCCTCGTGTCCTTCTCGTTCGGCTACGCGCTGCCGGATGTCCCGCGCTGGGGGCCGGTCGCCGCGGCGCTGGTGGCCGTACCGCTCCTGACGGCCGCGACGGGCTCGCTCTTCTGGGTGGTGCCGATCGTCACCTCGGGGCTCGTCCTCGCCGCGATCGCGCTCCCGGGCGAGCCCCCGCCGATGCTCGTCACGGCCGGGTGCTCCGCCGCCCTCGCGATCATCGGCGCCACGATGGGCCAGCTTCGGGGGCCGCGGCCGGTGCTCGTCCCGGCGCTCCTCGCGTCCGCGTTTCCGCTCCTCACCCCGCTCGCCACCGGCTACTCGCCGGACGACGCGGGCATCTGGTTCCTCGGCTGCGCGGTGGTCTACGTCTGCTACGCGTTCCCCCCGTTCTGGCGGCCCCGCCCGGCCGACCTGTTCGGGGCCCTGTCCGCCTCCCTCGCCGGGCCGATGTTGTTCTTCCCGTTCCACCGCCTCTGGGTCGACACGCTCGGGGACAGCGCGATCGGCGCGCTCCCGGTGATGCTCGGGATGGTCACGCTCCTCGCTGCGGTCACCCTCGTGCGCGCCGTGAAGGTGCGCGCCGATGACCGTGAGCTGGCCATCCTCCTCACGGTCGTGCTCCTCTTCATCTCCGCGGCGGTGCCCCTCCAGCTCTCCGAGGCGTGGCTCACGGTGGGCTGGGCGATCGAGGTCGCGCTGCTCGGGGCGCTCTCGCGCAGGCTCACCCACCCGGTGATCCGGGTGTTCGGCGGCGCGCTCGCGATGGCCGTGGCCGTGCGGCTCCTGCTCAACCCCGACGCGCTCGACTACGGGGGAGGCGAGGGCCTCATCATCCTAAATTGGACGCTGTACACCTGGGGCATCCCCGGGGTGGCCCTCCTCGTCGCGGCCCACCTCTTCGACCAGCCGGTGTGGTTCCGAACGGGGCTCCGCACCATCGCCGTGCTCCTGTTCTTCGCGCTGGTCAACCTCGAGGTCGCGCATGCCTTCGCGCACGACGACGCGCTGTCGTTCTCGAGCGAGCACCTCGCCGAGAGCATGACCCGGTCGATCGCCTGGGCGAGCTACGGGCTCCTGCTCATCGCGGTCGGCACGGCCAGGGACTCGCGCGGCGCGCGTCTCGCCGGCCTCTCCTTCGCGCTGCTCGGCGCGCTCAAGGTCTTCGTGGTCGACCTGTGGAGCCTCTCGGGCTTCGCGCGGGTCGGCTCCTTCGCCGGGCTCGCCGTCACCCTGCTCGTCGGGGCCGTCGCATTCCAGAGAATCGTGCTCAAGGATCGGAAGCCATGATCTTGATCTTGTTGGCATTCCCGACGATCGCGTCCGCGGCCGATCCCTCGGCCTACGCGCTCGTCGCCCCGGTGACCGTCCCCCCCACCGGCCCCGCGCGCATCACGCTCGGGCCGGATCTGGTGGGCGCGCATCCCGACGCGTTGGCATCTCAGTTGCTGCTGACCGACGCGAACGGCGTCGCGGTGCCCTACGCGGTGCTCCGATCCACGGAGGACAGCTCCCCGTACGAGGAGGATCTGGACTTCCGCCCCCTGGGCGAGGACGTGTGGGAGACATCGGCCTCCGACACCCCGGTGGACGCTCTCGAGCTCGATGTCATGGACCTCGAGGGCCTCGGCCCGTTCATCGCGAAGGTCCAGTGGCGGCGCGGGGACCAGTGGGTCGGCCCGTCCACCGGCGCGGGCAAGCTCCTCTACCACCTGTCCGACGGCTCGGAGGCTCGCCGCGTCGAGGTGCCCCACGTGCGCGGGCCGTTTCGTGTCGAGCTCACCGGCTACGGCACCCGGCCGCGCCTGCTCGACGTCTCGAGCCTGCGCGAGCTGCCCGGATTCGTCCCCCCCGTCGTGGAGTGGCTCCCGCTGGCCGATCCGGTCCTCACCGAGGAGGGAACAGCCCGGTACACGGTTCGGCTCGGCGGCCCCCGCGCGGTGAAGTCGCTCCGCTTCGACGTGCCCGCCGGTTCCGACGTTTTTCAGCGAAACGTTCGTGTCCGCCGCACCTACTCGAACGAAGGGGTCGTCGACTACACCGAGGATGCTTCCGGGACGATCCGTCGCATCCGCGTCGGGGGTGGCAGGGTGGATCAGGTCGAGGTGCCGGTCGGCTTCTCGAGCGACACCTTGATCCTCGACATCGCCACCGATCGAGGAGAGCCGCTCCCGATCGACGGGGTGAACGTGGTCTCCGAAGGTGCGCAGCTCCTCGTTCGTGACGCCGGCGCGGGCCCGCACACGCTCTACGGTGCCGCATCCGAGTCCTCCGCGCCCTACGACCTCGGCGTGGCCGCTCCCGAGCTCCTCGCCTCCGAACCGCCGCTCGTCGTAGCGGGATCCGCCGCCAAGAACCCTGGATTCGTGCCAACGCCGACGCGCGAGGGCGTGGACGCCCCGGGCCTCGACCTCCCCCTCGCGCGCTTCCACTTCGAGCGCGACATCGTCGCCGAACCGGGCTGGGCGCGCATTCCCCTCGATCGCACGGTGTTGGCGCGCACGCGTGAGGACCTCGGCGACGTGCGCCTCATCGACGCGGAGGGCCGCCAGGTGCCGTTCCTCCTGTGGCAATCCGGAGCGGAGGACCCCTGGGACACCGGTCCCATCGAGCATGTGGAGAAGGGGTCCACCACGGAGCTGCGCGTGCGCCTCGACGGCACGGCGCCGGTGGCGTCGGTGTTGATCGAGACCAGCCAGTCCGTGTTCGAGCGGGACGTCGAGATCCTCAGGGACGCCGGCCGGTCGACCATCGCGATCCGGCGGGTCCACTGGCAGGGCCCCCAGCGCGGTGGCACGCTGGCCGTCGCGCTCGGAGAGCGGCTGGGGGACGTGCTGCTCGTCCGCATCGAGAACGGGGACAACCCGCCCATCACCATCGACTCCGTGCGGGTCACCACGCCGCGGTGGGAGCTCCGCGCGCGCATCCCGGAGGGCGGCGCGAGGCTGGTGTACGGCGCGCCGGGGGCCCAACGGCCCGCGTACGACTTGTCGCTCCTCGAGGAGGACGTGCGGCGCATGCCCCTCGCCGAGGTGACCCTCGGGGAGGAGCGGCCGCTCACGCCCCCGAAACCGGGCATCGCGGATCGGGGCTTGTCCGCCATCGGCATCGGTCTGCTCGCGATCGGGCTGCTCGGGATGGTCGTGCGCGTGCTGCGCGGCGTGCCGGCCGGGGACCCCGCGGCCGAGTAGCTGCCGGGCCTGCCCATCTTCGCCGCGCCCCCGTCCCGCACCGGCTGGCGGGGCGCCCCTTCGCGGGGATAGAGGCCGCACCCGGAGAACGTCATGTCGCTGATGGAACAGGTCTCGGCCGAGCTCAAGAAGGCCATGCTCGCCAGGGATGCCGCCCGCACCACCGGGCTGCGGATGATCCGCGCCGCCTTCATCGAGCTCGAGAAGGAAGGCAAGGGCGAAGTGACGGACGAGCGCTGCATGGAGGCGCTGCGCCGCCTCAAGAAGCAGCGGGAGGACTCGATCGGCGCCTACGTCTCGGCCCAGCGCGAAGACCTCGCGGCGGTCGAGCGCGCCGAGCTCGCCGTCATCGAGACGTTCCTTCCCTCGCTGGCGGACGAGGCCACCACGCGCGCCTGGGTCAAGGAGGCGATCGCGGCGAGCGGCGCCACCTCCGCGAAGGAGATGGGCAAGGCGATGGGCGCGCTGATGAAGGCCCACAAGGCCGACGTGGACGGGACGCTCGCGCGCAAGCTGCTCGAGCAGGAGCTGAGCGCCTAGTGTTTCGACGCATCCTCATCGCGAACCGGGGCGAGGTCGCGGCGCGCGTCGCGCGGACGTGCCGCCGCCTCGGGATCGGCACGGTCGCCGCCGTCACCGAGCCGGACGCCGATCTGGCCTGGCTGGCCGAGGTCGACGCGGTCGCGCACGTCGGGGGCCGCGCGGGCTACCTGGATGCGGACGCGCTGCTCGCGGCCGCCCGCGAACACGGCTGCTCCGCGCTGCACCCGGGCTGGGGGTTTCTCTCCGAGAACGCGCTGTTCGCCACCCGCTGCGAGGCCGACCGCATCACGTTCATCGGGCCCTCCCCGGCCTCGATGCGCGCGATGGGCGACAAGCAGGTGGCGCGAGAGACGATGGGGCGCCTCGGCATGCCGCTGATCCCCGGGTCGCCCGGAAACGTCACCACGGTCGAGCAGGCGTTGAGCCTCGCCGACGGCCTCGGTTACCCGGTGCTGCTCAAGGCGCGCTCCGGCGGCGGTGGGCGGGGGATGCGGCGCGTGAACGTGCCGGGGGAGATGGCGGAGGCCTTCGGCCAGGCCAGCGCCGAGGGGCAGAGCGCGTTCGGGGACGGCACGCTCTACCTCGAGAAGCTCGTGGTCCGCGGGCGGCACATCGAGTTCCAGGTGATCGGGGATCGCCACGGCAACCTCGTCACGCTCGGCGAGCGTGAGTGCAGCGTGCAGCGTCGCCACCAGAAGCTGCTCGAAGAGAGCCCGTCGCCGGCACTCTCGGTCGACGAGCGCGCCCGCTTCGGCGCGACCGTCGCGGAGGCCTGTCGCAAGGCCGGCTACTACGGTGCCGGCACGGTTGAGATGCTGCGCGATCCCTCGGGCGCCCTCTACTTCATGGAGATGAACACGCGCCTCCAGGTCGAGCACCCCGTCACCGAAGAGGTGACCGGGCTCGACCTGGTCGAGCTGCAGCTGCGCGTCGCGGCCAACGAGGTCGTGAGGCCCACGTTCACGCTGAGCGGCCACGCCATCGAGTGCCGGGTGAACGCGGAGGATCCCTCCGCGGGCTTTCGCCCCGCGCCCGGCCGCGTCACGCGCCTCGTGCTCCCGCGAGGGGAGGGGATCCGCGTCGACACGCACCTCCGCGAGGGCGACACCATCTCGCCGTACTACGATTCGATGGTCGCGAAGGTCATCGTGCACGCCCCTGATCGCGCCGCGGCGATCGCGCGGATGGACGCCGCGCTGGCCGCCATTATCGTCGAGGGCGTGCCGACCACCATCCCGCTCCAGCGTCGCATCCTGGCCGACGACCGCTTCGTGGCGGGAAACTACGACACCTCGTTCCTCGACGAGCTGGTCTGACGCCGCCTCCCCCGGTCCCCGAGGCCCCGAGCTCCCGGCGCGATCGGGTGAGCGGGCTCGCGCTGCCCGCGGCCGTCGGCTTCGTGGTGGCGCTCGGCCTGCGGCTGTCCCTCATCGCCGACTACGGGGGCAACTACAGCTTCGACGGGTTCCAGCGCTGGGCCGGGCGTGATCACGTGCTCGTGCAATCGTGGCTCCCGGTCACCCAGTCGGTGATCGGCGGCGTGGCGGCGCTCGGCGGCGGCATCACCGACGCGCGCATCGCGATCTCCGTCATCGGCGCCCTCGCGGCCGCGGCCGGCGTCGTCCTGGCCGGGCGCATGGGCGGCGTCGTCGCGGCCTGGGCCTTCCTCGTTCCGGCCTGCTACGGCCCGTTCGTCGTCTGGACGGCCGCGCCGTACCAGGAGGGGACCTTCCTCCTCGTGCTCTTCGCCGGGCTGGCGCTCGCGCTCTCCGACCGATGGCTCGCGGCCGACCTCGTCATCGGGCTCCTCGGGCTGGTGCGGTACGAAGGCTGGCCCTGCGTGGCGCTCTACGTGGCCTGGCGTCGTGATCCACGCGCGCTCGTCGCTCTCTGGGGGATGGCGGCGTGGATCACCGCCCGGTACGGCCTCGACCTCGCCGGCTTCCATGCCTCGCCCGCCGACTTCGACGACTGGGAGGGCATGCGGGGCCGCACCACGCCGGCATCCTGGGCGGAGGATGCCGGGCGGCTCTTCGGGCACGCGTGGGACTCGGGCGGCCTCGCCTACTGCGCGGCGGGGGCGGTCGGCATCGCGACGTCCTGGCGGCGCCCCGGGATCCTGCTCCTCGTAGCCATCGGGTTCGCGCAAGTCGCGGCGGTCGCCGGCTGGCTCGCGGGGCTGGAGATCGCCACGTACCGGATGCTCGTCGTGCCGGTCATGCTGGCGGGCCTGCTCGGTGCGGTGGGGGCGTCGACGGTGTGGGCCCGCCTCCCGGGTCGGCTCCGCCCTGGGCTGGTGCTCCTGGGCGCCCTCCTCATCTACCTGGGCGTGGTCGACGCGTGGCGCGGTGCCCGCTCCGAGTCCGTGCGGATGGCCCCCGAGCGAAAACTGCTCGCGGAGATGCTGGAGCGGCCGGACTGCGACTGGGTCATCCAGCCGCGGACGGGCCTCGGCACGCGCCAGCGCCACGACGGGTGCGAGATCCTCCAGGGCCTCGGTGACGCGCGCCACGGCGATGGCTTCTGGTGCGCGCCGTGGGGCCCGCCGCCGGCCACCGAGCGATCCTGCGTAGCGGACGCCCGGTGGATGGACAAGCGCTACGTCGTGGCGTTTCGCGGCGCCGATGGCACGGCGCACGCGCCCATCGGTTCGGGCCCCGTCGCGGCTCCCGCCGGGGCCGCGGTGGAGCCGGGCCCGTAGCGAGTGGGGTGCGTCCCGCGGGCCTCGCGCTCGCCCAGTGGTTAGCCCGCGCCATGGCCTTCGTCCCGCTCCGCCCCATCGGCACGCCGCTCCCGGCGCCCCCCGCCTCCGCCGCCCGCAACGCCGCACGAGAGGCCACGCTGGCCGCGGCCCAGGCCGAGGTGCGCGCCGGATGGGGCCCGCAGGCCGCCGCCCGCGTGCGAGAGAAGGGCAAGCTCCCCACCTGGGACCGCATCGAGCGCCTCGTCGATCCGGGCACCGAGGTGCTCCCGGTCGGCTCCTACGTCAACTGGGGCCGTGACTTCCGAGGAAGCAAGCGGCGCGCGCCCGGCGCGGGCGTCGTGACGGCCTGGTGCACGGTCGAGGGGCGCCGGGTCATCGTCATCGCGAACGACAACACCGTCGCGAGCGGCTCGTGGTGGCCGCTCTCCCCCGAGAAGATCGAGCGTGCCCAGCAGATGGCGCTCGATCTGCGCGTGCCGGTCGTCTACCTCGTGGACTGTTCGGGGCTGTTCCTGCCCGAGCAGGCGCTCTCGTTTCCCGGGCGCACCGGGGCCGGCCACATCTTCAAGAAGAACAGCCTCCTGGCCGCGGGTGGGGTGCCCCAGATCGCCGGCGTGTTCGGCGATTGCATCGCCGGCGGCGGCTACATGCCGATCATCTCCGATCGCGTCTACATGACCGAGTCGGCCTACATGGTCATCGCCGGCGCCGCCCTCATCAAGGGCGCCAAGTCGCAGCACCTCACCAGCCTCGACATCGGCGGGCCCGAGGTGCACGTGCACCAGTCGGGTTGCGCGGACGTGCGGGTGCCCGACGACGAGACGGCGCTCGCGATGATCCGACGCGAGATCGCTCGGCTCCCCACCTCCGCGGCGCCGTTCTACCGGCACGGCGCGGAGGCGGCGCCCCCGCGCTTCGATCCCGCCGAGATCGCCGCCATCCTCCCCGACGATCACCGCCAGGTCTACGACATGCGCGAGATCCTCGCGCGCCTCGTGGACGACTCGCTGTTCTGCGAGGTGATGGCCGATCGCGGCGCCGAGATGATCACCGGGGTGGGCCGGGTCGCGGGGCTCTGGTGCGGGTTCATCGCGAACAACCTCCTGCCGACACCCCACCCCGATCAGCCCGGTCGCGTTCGCGGCGGCGGCATCCTCTACCGCGAGGGCATCGCGAAGATCAGCGCGTTCTCGCGGTCCTGCAACACCGACGGCCTGCCGATCGTGTGGCTTCAGGACATCGCGGGCTTCGACATCGGCATCGAGGCCGAGGCACAGGGGTTGCTCGGGTACGGCTCGTCGCTCATCTACACCAACTCGACCAACAAGGTCCCGATGGTGACGGTCCTCCTGCGGAAGGCCTCGGGCGCCGGCTACTACGCGATGGCCGGCATGCCCTACGATCCGGTGCTCCAGCTCTCCACGCCGCTCACGCGGCTGGCGGTGATGGAGGGGCGGACCCTCGCGATCGCCGCCTTCAACACGAAGCTCGACGACAACTTCGAGATCGCCTCGGCCGACCCGGAGGAGCGCGCCGCGATCGCCGCGCAGATGGACGAGACCGCCGCCCGGATCGAGACCGACATGGACCCGATGGCGGCCGCCGCCCGCATGGACACGGACGAGGTCGTGCCCTTCGCTGCCCTCCGTGACTACCTCGTGGCGGCGGTCGAGATGGCCTGGCAGTCGCCCCGCCCCGCGCGGAACCCGCGCATCTGGTCGCTCCACGATCTCGCCGTGCTCACGCGCGTGCGGACGTCGAGCGCCGCGGAGGAGCACGCCGCGGCCGCGCTGGTCGTCGAGGCCCCGATCGACGGGCTCGTGCCCGTTCGCGTCGCCACGGACGGGACGTTCTGGCGCCGCCCTTCGCCCCGTGATCCGGTGTTCCTCGAGGTCGGCGTCGTGGTGGACGCCACCACCCCGGTCGGGCTCATCGAGGTGATGAAGACCTTCGCGCCCGTCCGCTCGGGCGTGGCCGGCGTCCTCGAGCGGTTCGCGCTCACGGACGGAACCCCGGTCGCCGCCGGGACCGTGGTGGCGTGGGTACGTCCCGGCTGATCGGCTCGAGCCGGACGATGTCGCGCCGGCCCGTGCTATCCTTCGCCCCATCTTCTCCGATGGGGTTGCCGTTGCGGATCCTGCTCTCGACCGTTGCATTCGCGGCCCTCCTGGCCTGGGCGCCCAACGCCCGTGCCGAGTGCCCGCAGCCGTACCCGGGTGACCAGCTCGTCTCGGACCTGCAGGTGATGCAGCTCTCGCTGCGAAACCTCGACGACGCGACGTTCGCCGCCGCCGGGAAGCGTCTCGACACCGGCATCGAGTGCCTCACCAGCGCCGCGCCGTCCCCGGTGTTCGCGAGCGCCTACCGCTACATCGGCGCGTGGCACTTCATGGTCGGCAACGACCCCGTCAAGGCGCGCCGTTGGTTCCGGACCTCCCTCGAGATCGATCCCACCTACGCGTGGGACGCGACCGAGCTCGAGCTGGCCCACCCGATGCGCGAGATCTTCGAGGACGAGCGCCAGGTCGCGCCCCTCGGGCTCACCGCGATCGAGGGCTTCGTCGTGAATCAGCCCGCGGGCTCCAAGGTGACCATCGACGGGCGCCCCCTCACCGAGGCCGCGGCCACGGTCGACAGGCCCCACGTGATCCAGCAGGTAGCGGGCGACCGCGGCGTGCGCGGGAGCTGGTTGATCGAGGGCAACGCGATCCCCCCGCAGTTCCTCCGCGACGCCATGGCACCGGTGCCGGCCGACCCCTCGGAGCCGGTCGCCAAGGTGAAGAAGCCGAAGAAGGGCTCCGAGAACCTCACCCAGCCGAGCGAGGGGCTGCAGGTCCAGACGGTGGCGCGGCTGCGTCCCGGCGAGAAGACGCCGCTCCTCATCGGTGGGGTGCTCGGGGTGCTCGGGGCGGGGGGCGTCTACGCGGCGTCGTTCGCGGTGCGCTCGCAGTTCGAACAGGCGAACACCACCGAGGATCTCGAGAAGACCCGCACGATGACGAACGCCCTGGTCGTCGCGTCGGGTGGCGTGCTCCTCCTGGGCGCGGGCATCGGATATTGGGGAATCATCCTCGACGGAGGCGGCGGAGTCGGTATTGCCGGTCACTTCTGATGGCAACCGGGCCGAGGTAGACCGCTGGGTAGGCCGCTCGGGGCGCGTCTACGTCCTGGAGCCCGGCGGCTGCCAGCGGGACGGCGGCATGGCGAGCATCCTCCGGGTCCTGCCGCAGGGGGCGCCGAACGGAGTGTCGACCGTCCCCGAGGGGCTGGTGCTCGCGCTCAAGATCGCCAGCCCGGACGACCGCCTCGCGTCGGAGGCCATCGCGCGCGAGGTCGAAACCTTCGTGGCCTTGTCGCGCGCCCCGGGGAGCCCGCCGTGCCCCCGCCTCTATGACATCGTCGGCTCCCCCGTCGTGGGCCTCGTCATGGAGTGGTGTCCCACCGACATGGAGCGGTGGTGGGAGGCCACGTGGTCGGCGCCGCGGTCGTTCGTGGAGCTCGCGGAGGCCATGGCCGACATCTGCCGGCGCGTGCGCGAGTACGAGGCCGTGGCGGAGCTGGAGCTCGGCAAGCGGGTCATCCACGCGGACATCAAGCCGCGCAACGTCCTGCGTGGGGTCGACTCGCGGTGGCTGCTGACCGACTTCGGAGCGTCGAAGTCCCGCTCGGTGGAGGACACGAGCTGGGTCGCCACGCGCATGATCCTCGGCACCGAGAATTTCATCGCCCCCGAAGCGTTGTTCAACGCCAGGAAGCCGCACCCGGCCGCGATGGACACGTGGTCCCTGGGGTGCTCGTTCTTCGCGCTGTTGCGGATGCGCGCGATCCTCCGTGGCGGGGGCAAGATGCCCGCCAACGGCACGCATGCGCACCTGTTCCGCACCAACCGCGTGGCCCTGATCGGCGACCTTCAACAGCGCAAGCCGGCGCTGTTCGTCGACAAGGACATCGATCCGTCCCACTTCGCCTCGCCGGAGCGCCTCCCGGAGAAGGACCGCCGCGCGGTCGCGGAGGCCTTGGAAGGGGTGTTCGGCGCGTCGCACCCGACCCTCGAGGGGGTGCTCGCGACGGAGACGCTCCATCTGCTCGACCGCGCGCTGCGCATCGATCCGGCGCTCCGCTTCCGGGACCCGCTCGAGATGGCCGGGGAGTTCGAGGCCCTGGCGCAGCGCTACCGCGAGCTCGCCCTGCGGGCAGCCGGGGGCGCGAGCCGCGTCCCGGGGGGCACGGCCCCGGCCACCGCAGCCCATGCCGATCCGTTCTCGTCCGCGCCGGGCCTCGCGACGGCCGGAGGGCCCGCGCCGGACGCTTCCAAAGCGGGGGCTTCGGCGCCTCGCATGCTGGTCTCGGAGGACATCGTGGTAGACGAAGGCAGCGGAAGGAGGGGCGCGGGGGCGTCCGGCCACGGCGTGGCGGCGCGCGTGCCGCCCTGGATCGGCGTCGCGCTGCTGGCGGTCCTCGGGCTCCAGGTGGTCCAGATCGGCGTGTCGTCCGTGGCGATCGCGCTCTCGCTGCGCGCCGCCCCCGCCCCCAGCCTCGCCCCCTCGACCGAGCGGGGGCCCCTCGCGATCGCCTCGGTCGCGGCGGCGCCGGAGGAGCCAGCGGCGGCTTCCCCCCTGGCCGCTCTCCTCGGCGGCACCCCCGCCGAAACCGTTGGGAGCGGAGAAAGCTCGGCGGTCCTTGTCGAGCCCGCTCGCGCGTCCGCTTCGGAGCCTCTGCCCCCGGCCGGCTCCGGGGCTCCCGCGGCCCGGGCGGAGCCCTCCGCGGCGGGCGCCCAGTCCAAGCCCTCGGACATCGTGCCCAAGCGGATCGGTACGCCCCCGCCCGCCAACAGCGGCACCGCGAGCGGCGTCATCCTCGTCAGCGGCGGGCAGGCCTTCCTCATGGGGGCGGCGGGTCAGATGTCGACCGGCAGCGTCGCGCCGGGGAGCTACGAGCTCTACGCACAGACCCGCCCGAACGGCGAGTTCGAGTCGCTCGGGACCGTGGCGGTGGGGAGCGGCGAGCGGATCATCTACAAGTGTGGCCTAGGCACCTGCCGGCGCCTCCCCTGACGCGCTAGTTCGGCGTCATGCGAATCACCAAGGTCTACACCCGGACGGGCGACAAGGGCACCACGAGGCTGGTCGGGGGCCAGGAGGTCCCGAAGGACCACCCGCGCATCGCCGCCTACGGCACCACGGACGAGCTCAACGCGATCGTCGGTGTCATCCGCGTGATGAACCGCCAGGGCGGCGCCACCGCCGAGGCCGTCGCGCGTATCGACGCGATGCTGCACGTCATCCAGAACGACCTGTTCAACGTCGGCTCCGACCTCGCGACCCGCCCCGAAGACCGATGGGAGGGGATGTACCGCGTGGGCGACGCCGACGTGAAGCGCCTCGAAGAGTGGATCGACGCCCTGAACGCGGACGTGGGCCCCCTCCGCGAGTTCATCCTCCCGGGCGGCGGGCCGGTGGGGGCGTTCTTCCACCAGGCGCGCACCGTCTGTCGGCGCGCCGAGAGGGAGTTGGTGGCATTGTTACGGGAGGAACCGGGCACCGGAGAGGGCCCGATGCGTTACCTGAATCGGCTTTCCGACTACCTTTTCGTCGCGGGTCGGTGGGCCGCCAAGCAGCTCGGGGAGCCGGAGTTCCTATGGGAGCGGCCGGCCAAGGGCGGATAATGATGTGTTGACCGGATAGAGGGGGCGTCACGCAACCGAGGTCCCCTTGAGCACGTCCGATCACCGCGTCCAGCGCCTCCACGTAGAGCGCCTGCGCGTCTCTTCCCCATCGATGATCCAGGTCTTGACGCAGGACGTCATCCGCCAGCACATCGATCGCATCGAGCCCGCCTGCGTGGCGGACCTCTTCGCGCTCGCGGAGACGCGCCTCCCTGGTGCGCTCGCGGCGGACCTGTCCCAGTGGGCGGCGCGCGCGGCCCGTGAGATCCTCGACATCCCCGATGGCGAGACCCGCGCCAACTTCCTCGCCGAGGTGGCCGAGATCCCGCCCGAGTCGGTGCCGAACGGCCTGCGCCGCGCCATCCTCGCGCTCGCGCCCGTGTCCATTGCCGACACCACCGAGCTCGTGGAGCGCCTGCGTGTCTCCTGGGCCGACATCGACCCCACGCCGGTGAAGCTCGCCGTGCCGGTGGCCGTTCCCAAGGCCGCGGCGGCGCCCAAGACCACCACGGCGAAGCCGCGCGTGGTCAAGACCCCCGCGTCGATGATCGACCCGCGCCGGGCCGAGTGGATCCGCGGGGACGCGGTCACCCGCCTCGGATCCCGTGAGTACTCGGAGCGTGGCTTGAAGGAGTCCATCTTCGTCGCGGGCATCATGCACCGCTCGCCCTACAAGGACGTCACCGAAGAAGAGGTGAAGGCCGAGCTCCGGAAGCTCGAGCGTGAGCGCAAGCTCAAGCACACCGGCGAGCGCTGGCTGATCCGCTAATCCCACGTCCGCGGGCTGGACGGCTCTACGCCGCCGCTCGCCGAACGAACAACGCCCGACCTGCCACACGAGGCAGGCCGGGCGTTGTTCGTTCGCGGATCCGGAGAAGCCTTCTCGAGAAGGCTTCCGGAGCACGAAGATCGAAGAGAGTAGGGGCGGCCGGACTTGAACCGGCAAGGATGCAATCCACTCGATTTTGAGTCGAGCGCGTCTACCATTCCGCCACGCCCCCGCGCAGCTCTCGCAGCGGTCCGGTTTTTACACGGTAGAGCCCCGACCGCAAGCCCGCGCGCCGGGGGCATGACGAAATGCAGCTCCAGACCCTCCATGCGCGGCGGCGGGGCCCTCTCCGGCGGACATCGACCCACGTCGCGGTCCTCCAGGATTGATCGCAGCGCGCGGTCGGCATAGGAAGAAACGCTCATGCCCACCCGGACCGTGCTCGTCGTCGATGCATCGCCCCTGTCCGCGCGCCGCGTGCAGGAGGCCCTGCGTGGCACCGGATTCACCGTCGTCGTCGCGGCGAACAACGCCGACGCGGAAGTCGCGGTCGAAGCGGGGGGGATCTCCGTTGCCCTCGCCGCGCTGAGCTTCCCGGGTGGCAACGGGTACGACCTCGCGCGCGTGGTCAAGACACGGAGCCCCGAGGCGGTTGTCTTCCTTCTCTGTGGCGGCTTCGAGGTCTTCAACGGGGAGCGGGCCGACCAGGTCGGCGTCTATGGCCGCATCAACCGGCCCTTCGCGGTAGACACGCTGGTGCGCCACCTCGAGGCGGCGCTCGGTCCGCTCGCGCCGGGCGGGGGCACGGACACACCCGCGCCATCCTCCGAATTCGACCCGGTCCTGCCGATTCGCCGCCCGCCGGTCGTCGTGAACAACCCGGCACCGGTGGAGCCGGCGGACACGATCCAGGCGTACGACGGTCCGATGGCGCCCGCCCCCGCGCCCGCCGCCGCCCTGGATGACGGGGCGTCGCCGCGCACGTCGGTGGGGGACGAGCGGCTCGCGAGCTTCCTGCCGCGGGAGTGGCGGTCCCATCCTCCCGTGCGGGTCGATCCCGACGTGGTGGGCCCCGCGCTCGAGCGCGCCATCCTCGAGGTCCTCCCCGAGGTGGTCGAGGTGATCCTGAACAAGGCGCTGTCTCGTTCGCCCGCGTTGCGCGATCTGATCGAGGTCGCGGTCGATGAAGCCGTGCGGGCCCAGATCGGTCCCATCGCACGGCGGGTCATCCGCGAGCGCCTCGCCGAGATCGAGGCGGGCGGCGAGGACGCCGGATGAGCCCCGCGTGACGCTCCTCGATCTCGTTCGCCTCGCGTTGGAAGAGGATGTCGGCCCGGGGGACGTGACGACGCGCGCGGTGGTCGATCCCCTCGCGCGCGGCACCGCCCGCATCGTCGCCAAGCAGGCGCTCGTCGTCTCCGGGCAGGCGGCGGCGGCCGAGGTGTTCCGTCAGCTCGACGCACGGTACGAGGCGGTCGTACCCGACAGCGAGGAGGTCCCGTTCGGCACGGTGATCGGCACGGTCGCCGGGGGATTCGGAGCGCTTCTCACCGGTGAGCGCACGGCGCTGAACTTCCTGATGCGCCTCTGCGGCGTCGCGACCCATACCCGCATGGTGGTCCGCGCGGCGGGCGGCGTGCGCGTGGTGGACACGCGAAAGACCACCCCCTTGCTGCGCGCGTTGGAGAAGGATGCCGTGCGCCACGGGGGCGCCGCCAATCACCGGTACGCGCTGTACGACGGCGTCCTCATCAAGGACAACCACATCGTGGCTGCGGGCGGGCTCACCACCGCCGTGCGCCGCGCGAGGTCGGCGGTCCACCACCTCCTCCGCATCGAGGTCGAGGTCGAGACGCTGGCCGAGCTCGCCGAGGCGCTCGCGGCGGGCGCCGACGTCGTGCTGCTCGACAACATGGACGATGCCACGCTGCGGGAGGCCGTCGCCATGCGCGCGACGCATCGTGCCGCCGGCGGACAGCCGGTCGTCCTCGAGGCGAGCGGCAACATGACGGCCGAGCGGATCGCCCGGCTGGGGGACGTGGGGCTCGACTTCGTGAGCATGGGA
>JAUXQH010000129.1 GCA_030685065.1 Pseudomonadota bacterium
ACGCCGCCGTCTCGCAGCTCGCGTGCACCCAGCCTGCCGGGTACGTCTCGATCTCCACCGACTGTGACGACGCCCGCGCGCTCACGAACCCCGGCGCGACCGAGTACTGCAACAGCATCGACGACGACTGTGACGGCACGATCGACGAGGACTCCGCCTCCGGCGCCGTGACCTGGTACCGGGACGCCGACAGCGACACCTACGGTGACCCGAGCACGTCCGACGTGTCCTGCACCGCCCCCTCCGGCTACGTCATCAACAACACGGACTGCCTCGACACCAGCGCGATCTCCCACCCCGGCGCGCCGGAGATCTGCGATCGGCTCGACAACGACTGTGACGGCACGACCGACGAAGACTCGGCCGTGGACGCGACCACCTGGTACCGCGACGCCGACGCCGACAGCTACGGCAACGCCGCGGTGACCGACCGCGAGTGCTACGTCCCCTCGGGCTACGTCGCCAACTCGACCGACTGTCTCGACACCCGCGCCGCGAGCTACCCGGGCGCCCCCGAGTACTGCAACACCTACGACGACGACTGTGACGGCACGGTCGACGAGGACTCCGCGCTCGATGTCGTCACCTGGTACCGGGACGCCGACGCCGACAGCTACGGCAACCTCTCCGTGACGGATCGGGAGTGCACCGTTCCCTCCGGCTACGTCGCCAACTCGACCGACTGTGACGACGCCCGCGCGCTCACCAACCCGGGCGCGACCGAGTACTGCAACAGCGTCGACGACGACTGCGATGGCACGATCGACGAGAACGCCGCCGCCGACGCCATCACCTGGTACCGCGACGCCGACAGCGACGCCTACGGGAACCCGTCGGTGAGCAGCGTTTCCTGCACCGCGCCGTCCGGCTACATCCTCAACAACACCGACTGCCTCGACACCAGCGCCATCTCGTACCCCGGCGCGAACGAGATCTGCGACAGCCTCGACAACGACTGTGACGGCACGGTCGACGACAGCCCGATCGACGGCACGACCTACTACGCCGACAGCGACACGGACGGCTTCGGAGACCCCTCCTCCACCACCTCGCAGTGCAGCCTCCCCTCTGGCTACGCCGTCAACGACTACGACTGTCTCGACACGGATCGCTCGGAGCCCGTGGTCGCGGATCCGGTGTCCGGATCGGGGTCGGGCGCCGGTACGCTCGCGAGCCCGTTCGACAGCCTGCAGGACGCCATCGACAACGCGAACGAGTGCGTCGTCGCCTACGGCGGGACCTACCTCGAGCAGATCGATCTGGACGGCAAGTCGATCGACGTGTGGGGCGTCGAAGGGCAGGACATCACCACGATCGACGCCAACCTGTCGACCTGCACCACCGCCAATCCGACGGCGTGTGGCGCCACCGTGACGGTGAACTCGAACACCAACTCGACGCCCACCATCCACGGCTTCACGATCACCGGCGGCACGGGCGCCTACTCCCGGTCGACCGCGACCACGACCTGCGCGGATTCGTCGGCGTCGCACAACGGGCGCAACACCTGCTCCGTGACGACGTACGAATACTGCGGCGGCGGTGTGTACGCGTACGGGGACGATCCGACGTTCTACGACGTGATCATCCGCGACAACACGCTCCCGGGCTTCGAGCAGACCTCCGTGGGCGGGTTCACCCAGACGTGGATGTACAGCTTCGGCGGCGCGGTCTGCCTCCAGAGCTCCAACGCCTCGTTCAGCACGTCGATCATCGAGGGCAACTTCGCGGACCAGGGCGGCGGCATCTTCGCGGAGTCCAGCTCCAACCTCGCCTTCCAGGAAGGGTTCGTCAGCGAGAACGACGCCGTCGACGGCGGCGGCGTGCTCCTGTCGGGCGCGTCGGCGACCTTCCTCAACGCCATCGTCAGCTGCAACACGGCTGAGACGGACGGCGGCGGTTTGTTCACGGAGTCCTCGGGCGCCTCGACGTTCACCAACACGGTGTTCTTCGGCAACACGTCGAGCATCTCCGGAACCACGCGCGGCTCCCAGGCCTACATCGGGACCTCCACCACGTTCAACCTGTACAACTCGATTGTCCAGGCGAGCACCTCGGTCTTCGCGCTCTACGGCGCGGGCGGGTCGGGCACGCACACGTACAACAACGTCTACAACACGCCCGCCGCGGGCTACGGCGGCACCCTGTCCGCCGGCACCGGTGCGATCTCGAGCACGAGCAACTTCACGTCGGCGACGTGCGACGGAAACGTCTACAACGACGACTTCTCGCTCAGGACCACGTCCGGCTCGATCAACACCGGCAACCCGTCCTCGACCTACAACGACGAGAACGGCACGCGCAACGACCAGGGCGCGTACGGCGGGCCGAACAGCGTCTGGAGCCTCTAAGAGACGAGTAGCGAGTCGGAGAGCGGTCCGGCCTACCGACCGCTCTCCGCCAGCTGCTCGATCCTCCGCGCGTCCGCCGGAACGTCCTCGATGCGGACGATCCGGAACTCGACGCGCCGGTTGATCGCGAGCGCGTCCGGTGTCTCGCCCTCGATCAGGGGCCGCGCCTCTCCGAAGCCCTTGGAGAGGAGCCGTTCGTAGGGCACGCCGTGGTCGACGAGCCAGCCCATCACGGAGAACGCGCGCGCGTCGGAGAGCCGCACGTTGAAGGCGTCGGAGCCGTTCAGGTTGGTGTGGCCCTCGATGAGGACGTAGGGGATCTCGCCGTGCTCGACGAGCACCGCGCGCACCGCGTCCAGGACCCTCTCGCTGCTCGGGAGCAGCTCCGCGCGCGCCTCCTTGAAGAAGATCGTCTCGGTGATGATGATGCGATCGCCCGAGAGCTCCGCGACCTTCGGGCAGCCGTCCGAGTAGCGGGGGTCCTGCTCGGGGCGGATGGGCTCGCGCGGGCACACGTCCTTGTCGAACGGCACGCCGTCGCCATCCCCGTCGAGCTCGGGGCAGCCGTCGTCATCGGTGAAGCCGTCCACCGTCTCGGCCTGGTCGGGACAATCGTCCGACACGTCCGGAAATCCGTCCCCGTCGCGATCGGCGAGGGGATCCACGTACGGAGCCGGCACGCGCTCGACCGGCACCCGGGAGAACCCGACCCCCACGAACGCACGCCAACGGCTCGCGCCCACGCCCTCGCCGACGCCGGCCGCCCCGCCGAGCGTGGCCCAGGCGCCCATCGGGAGGCGGGCGCGCGCGGAGAGCGAGGCCTCCACGGGGAGCTGGGCGAGATCGGAGGCGGTGGAGAGCTCGAGCGCGGCGGAGAGCGCGTCGGTCGCGCGGAATGACACACCCAACCCGCCCATCGGGCCGATGCCTTCGGACAGGTTGCGCGTCTCGGAGGGCACCGCCATCATCACCCCGGCCATCGCGAACACGCCGAGGCGGCCGAAGTCCTCCCCGATCGTGCCGGCCACCATCGCGCGCGGGCTCGTGCTTCCCACCCAGTGGGCCTCGGCGCCCGTCGGCGCCCACACGGCGGTGCGCACCGCGATCGTGGGCCACCCCTCGCGCTCGAAGGGCACCTGCGCGCCGATGCGGATGTCACCGAGCGCAGTAAACCCGCCCCCCGGGTCCACCCCGAACAGGTGCACGGGCACGACGGTGTCGACCTGGAGCCCGCCGAAGGACCAGGCGCCGGTGACGTTGGCCGTCGTGAGCGCGTCGAGCACCGGCACCCGCCCGTCGGGGAGGACCTCGGCCAACGGGTCCTCCGCGTAGTCGAACACGACGCCCGCGTCCCACTGGCCACTCGGCCCGACCCCGGGGCACCCGAGCCGGGTGTAACAGGCGGGATCTCCCGTGGTCGCGCCCAGTTGGAACCCGTGGGCATCGACCGCGAGGGCCGGTCCGCTCACGACGAGGGCCGCGACCGCCACTCCGGCGCGCCGCCGCACCAGCCCGCCGAGCCCCCCCACGAGGATCATCCCCGCCCAGCCCCCGCCGCAGCCCCCGCCCACCAGGTCGCCCTGGTAGTCGAGAAAGTCAGGATCGCCGTCCAGGTCGAGATCGTCCGTGCCCTCGGACCGATCGAGGTAGCCGTCATCGTCGCTGTCGAGGTCCCAGGCGTTGATGAGGCCGTCCTCGTCGACGTCCACCTCGCCGTCCTCCCCGAGGATCCCGTCGCCATCGAGGTCGTAGGTCTGCTCGGTCAGCGAGGGGATGCCATCGCCGTCGTCGTCCGGATCGAGCGCGTCGAGGATTTGGTCCTCGTCCCGATCGGTGACCTCGATGCCATCCGAGAGCGTGTCCCCGTCGGTGTCGGGGTTCGTGGGATCCGTGTACAGGCCCCACTCCACCAGATCGGTCAGGCCGTCGCCGTCGCGGTCGTCCGTCTCCGCCCAGCCGTCACAGTCATCGTCCTGACCGTTCTCCCGCTCGAGGGCCCCGGGGTGTACGGCGGGATCGGTGTCGTCGCAGTCCTCCGCCACGCGCCAGCCATCGTCGTCCTGGTCATCGTCGCGGCCGTCACAGTCGTCGTCCACCCCGTCGTACCAGGACTCCACGGCGCCGGGGTTCACCTCCGCGTCGGTGTCGTCACAGTCGTCACCCGCGCCGAGCTCGTTCTGGTAGCCGTCGCCGTCGCGGTCCCACTCCGAGAGCCCGTCGCAGTCGGTGTCCTGGCCGTCGTCCGGGTCCTCGATCGCGCCCGGGTACGCCCGCGCATCGCCGTCGTTGCAGTCGGTGCCCCCCGCGGCTTCGCCGACCCAACCGTCGCCGTCCACGTCCACGAGATCGGCGCCGGAGCAGTCCTGATCGACCGTGTCGTAGGGGACCTCGGTGTTGCCGGAGAACCGCGCCGCGGACAGATCGTCACAGTCGTCCCCGCCGTAGGCCAGCGCGTCGTGACCGTCGCGATCGCGGTCGTAGTCGGAGCGCCCGTCACAATCGGAGTCGATGCCGTCGTACCAGGTCTCGGGGCGGGTGCCGTAGACCGTCGGATCCTCGTCGTCGCAGTCGTCCCCGCCGCCCAGGATCGCGTCGTGGCTGTCGCCATCGTAGTCGTAGTCCGAGCCGCCGCTGCAGTCCGCGTCGACCCCGTCGTACCAGGTCTCGGCGGCGCCCGGAAACACGCCCGCGTCCTCATCGTCGCAATCGCCGCCGGAGACGCGGCCGAAGCCGTCGCCGTCCACGTCGTCCAGATCGCTCCCGTCGCAGTCCTGATCGATGGCGTCGTACGCGACCTCGGGCGCGCCCGGGTACACCGCGGCGTCGCCGTCATCACAGTCCACGTTGTCGAACCAGGCGTCGCCATCGCCGTCCTGCACGTCCGCGTCGGGGCCCCCGAAGGCGCCGATGTCGGAGCGGGTGCCGTCGACGTCGAAGATCGCCGGGCTGCCGGCGTCGACCGCTGGGCTGCCGGAGGCGAGGGAGAGATCGTCGTCGGTGGCGTCCCCGTCCGCCGAGAAGGCCACCAGGCGCGGATCCTGGGAGAGGTTTCCGCTCGTGCCGGTGGGATCGGAGAACCCGCCGACCCAGCCGCCGCCGGCGTCCTCCCAGACGAGGTTGTAGAAGCGGTCGGAGCCGGTGCCGGACGCCCCCCACACGCCGCCGCCGTCGACCGCCTGGGTGAACAGATCGTTCACCAGCCGGACGGGCGAGCCCGCGTAGACGTGGCCGCCGTCGTCCGCCGCGTCGTTCCCGGCGAAGGTGCAATTCTCGACCGACACCTGCAGGGCGCCGTCCACGTACAGTCCGCCGCCGTCGGTGGCCGCGTTGTCGGTGATGCGGAGGTTCGCGAGCGCGGCGGAGAGGGCGGGCGACACGAGCCGGATCGCGCCGCCGGCGCGGGCCGCGTTGCCGTGCAGGTAGCTCCGCGAGAGCGCGAGGGTGTCGACCGCGTCGGCGCACACCGCGCCGCCGTCTCCGCGGGCCTCGTTGCGGAAGAACGTCGCCTCTCGCACGGCGAGCGTCGCGCCCGCCGCCCGGATCGCGCCGCCGTCGTCGTCGGCGGCGTTGTCGACGAACCGGGTGCCGTCCACGTCGAGCGTGCCATCCGCCGCCACGGCGCCCCCGCCCCCGAGGGTGGCGACGTTGCCGTCGAACGTGCCGCCGTCGATCGTGAGCGGCGCCTGGCACCACACCGCCCCGCCGTCTCCCGTGGCGCTCGTGTCGTTGAGGAACGACACGTCCACGAGCGCGAGGGATCCGCTGCCCGCGTGGGCCACGGCTCCGCCGTCCGAGCGCGACGCGTTCGCGACGAACACGCCGCCGTCGAAGCGCGCGGTGGCCGTGCCCTCCATCCCGATCGCGCCGCCCGCGCCGCCAGCCTCGTTGTCCTGCCAGGTGCCGTCGACATCCTCCCAGGACGAGCCGCTCCCGAGGAGGAGCGCGCCGCCGTCCCCGGTCGCCACGTTCCCCTCGAACACGCACGCTTCGCACACGACGCTCGCCCCGCCGCGCGCGGCGACCGCGGCGCCGTCCGCCGCCACGGCGCCCGAGACCGAGAGCCGCAGCGCCTCGACCACCGCGCCGTCCAGCTCGAAGGCGCCGCCCGACGCGGCGGTCGCGGACGCCACGGCCACGTCCACCAGCTCGAGCCCGGCGCCGTCGTCCGCGAAGATCGCGCCGCCGAGCTCCGCGGTGGCCCCGGTCACGGTGGCGGTGTCGAGCGAGAGCTCCCCGTGCCCCGTGACGAAGAAGCCGCCGCCGTCGCCGCCCGTCGCGAGCGGCGCGTCGAGCGACAGGTCGATGAGGCCCAGCGTGCCCCCGTCGACGTAGGCGAACCCGCCATCGCGCGTGGCGGTGGCGTCGGTCGCGAGCACGGTCGTGAACGTGACGATCGCGCCGCCGTCGACGTGCAGCGCCCCGCCATAGGTGGCGGCGCCGCCCGAGAACACCAGGTTCGTGCCGGTCACGACGGCACCGAGGCCGGCGTGGAGCTGCCCGCCCCGGGTCGCGGCGCCGCCGGAGAAGCTCACGTCGCGGAGCGTCACCACCGCGTCCTCCGCCGAGAGGCCCCCGCCCGACACGCCGAGCGCGCCCGCGCCTTGTACGACCAGGTCGGCCCCGGTGAAGGCGCCTCCCTCGACGACCACGGCGCGGCCACCCGCCGGGGTGAGGGTGAAGCCCTCGAGCGTGACGCTCTCGCCGCGGGTGAGGGTGAGCGCATCCGCGGAGGTGGCGGGCGCGATGAACGTCACGCCGGAGCCGCCCGTGGAGCGGATCACCAGGTCCTTCCCCGCGAGATCGAGGGCCTCGGCCCAGGCGCCGGGGGCGACCTCGATCGTGTCCCCGTCCGTCGCGTCCAGGATCGCGGCGCCGATGGTGGGGTACGGGCCGCTCCCACCCACCGCGAGCGTCGCGGCGTGGGCAGCACCGATCAACAACACCATCATGTGCGCCTCCGGACGAGAAACAGGCCCACGAGCGCGAGGAGCGCGTAGGCGGGTGGCTCCGCGCTCACGGGGGTGCATCCCCAGCCCCCCGGCTCGCCCGAGAGGTCGGCGGCGCCCCAGTAGCCCTGGGGCGCGGTATCGACGGCGGCGGTGTCGACCACGGCGAGGATCACCGCGGTGTCGAGGAGCCCGGTGTCGGGGCTCACGGTGTCGACGGCGCCGGTGTCGGCCGAGTCAACGGTGGGTGCCCCGGTGTCCCCGGCTTCCTCGCCCGTGTCGCTCCCGTCCAGCTCGTAGGCCAGCTGCGCCTCGTCCATCTCCAGGAGCCCGACCGCGCCGATGCGCATCGCGTCGACCGCGGCGAGCGACGTCGAGAGCGTCGCGCCGGTACCCCAGGTGGCGGTGAGCGTGTCCCCGTCCCAATCGACCACCAGCCCCACCCAGCCGCCCGCGGCCGGCACCCCCACGAGGTGACCCAGGCGGCCGGCCTCGGTCTCGACCCACAGGTGCCACGTGGGTCCGAGCAGATCGAGCGTGGGAGCGGTCGCGATCTGTTCTCCCCATGACGCGAAGCCCGCCGCCACGAGCGGGCCGCGGTCCCCCGTGGTCGTCGCCAGGTCCGCGTCGGCGAGCGCGTCGGTGCCGTACACCCCGTCCGACCCGACCCAGGCCGCGGCGAGCCCGCCGGGAAACGAGACGACGTCGAGGTCGTGGAGACGGGAGGGGGTGGCGACCACGGAGGGCGCGCCCCAGGTCGATCCGTCCGCCGAGGTGGCGCTCATGACGCCCGACCCATCGTCGATCCACATCCGCCAGCCGCCCGCGTCCAGCGCGGTCACCGTGACGGACGGGGGGGCGCTCGTGTAGAGCACGGGAACCGGCGTGTCGAACGCCGCTCCGTCGGCGGACTCGGCGCGACACACCGCGTCCACGTCGGGGCACGCGACGTAGAGGACGACCCCGTCCGCTTCCTGGACCGCGTCGGGCGCGGACCCGGCGACCACCGGGCCGAGGTCGGTCCACGTGATCCCGTCGGAGGAGCGCGCGGCGTGCACGAAGCCGGCGTCCTCGCGGTACAGGAGCCACTCGGCGCCGAAGCGGAGGAGGTCCGGCGAGCGCCCGTCGAAGCTCGTCGCCGCGTCGGCCGACCAGGCCTGCTCCCCGAGGGGGAGCGGCGCGGAAGCAGCGCCCAGCGTCAGCCCGCCGCCCGCCGCGTACGAGGCCGCCAACGTGGCATCCCCCGCGCCGAACCAGAGCTGGGTGCCCTCGGCGAGTCGCACGCGCGTCGCGAGGTGAAAGCTCCGCATCGTGCCCGGGGCCAACACCACCTCGCCATCGCGGATGGTGAGCACCCCGGAGGAGACGGTGCCCCCTGTCCAACTGCCGGCATCGTCGTCGCTGAACGCGGTGGCGAGGGTGCCGGCGTGGGCGCCGGAGGCACAGAGGGCCAGGGACAGGAGGATAGCCATGTGAAGCTATCGGTCGCGGAGGGGGGGAGTTTAGGAGAAAATTCCCCCCTTCCGTACGGAGTGAACGGGTGTCACTCCTCCGTTGCGCCGCGCGGCGCCATCCCCAGGAGCATCGACTCCTGGAGCCGCGCCGTGTAGCGAACGAACGCCGCGGTGGCCTCGTCCGGGATCGAATCGAACAGAATGGCGATGCGATGCGTCGCGATCCCGACGCCCGCGCTGGCGCTGGTCCGCAGCTCGCGCTCGGGGATCGGCAGCACGCGCACCACCCGCCCCACGCATCGCCAACCGCCGCCCTCTCCGGGAAGCGCGACCGTGGCGAGCACGCGCTCCCCCTCCCTCACGTGCGCTTCGTCCTCGAACGCGAGGCCGGTCGCGCTCACGTCCATCCGCGGATCGGGCATTCGATCCACGCCTTCGACCTGGGCGCCGCACATCCAGGCCTGGATGCTCTGGGCCTCGGTCTGGCCATGGCCCCCCGCGAGGCGGTAGCGGAGCGAGACCATGCCCCACAACCGGGGGTATTCGCGCCGATCGACCGTGGGCAGCCGCACGACGCGCGCGGTGATGAACGAGCCCGCGCGTTCGGTCACGATCGCGACCGCCCGCGGCGGCGCGGGCGCCGGCAGCTCGAGGATGAGCCGCGCCCCGACCGGGATGTCCTCGGGATGGGTGAGGCGAAGCTCGACCAGATCGCGCTCGGTCCGCACGACGGAGGCGCTCATGTGCACGGGGCTGCCCGCCGCATGGAGCACCCGCACGGGCGTACCGCTCGGAATCGTGAGCAACAAAGCACCCTCCATCCAGCCTTCCAGCGTATCCGACTCCACCGACTGCATGCTACTCATCTGCGTCCGCTCCCAGTACGCGCTGCAGCCGCTTGACGGCCTGCCCGTGGATCTGACAAATGCGGCTCTCGGTCACCCCGAGGCGCGCGCCGATCTGCTTGAGGGATTGCCCCCCCTGATAGTAGGCCGTGACCACCTCGCGCTCCCGCTCGGGGAGGGCCTCGATGGCCGCGTGCAAGGCCGCGAACTTCTCCGCCGCCACCCAACGATCGAGCGGCGAGGCGCTGTCACCCTCCAATCGATCGAGCAGCGACCCCTGCGCGTCGTCGGCCGGAGGCGCGTCCAGGGACACGAGGCGACGGATCTCGTTGTCCGCGCGGAGGCGGTCGTACTCGCGCGGAGCGACCTCGAGGGCCTGGGCCATCTCCTCGCGCGCGGGATCGCGTCCCAAGCGGCGGCGGAGCTGGGCGCGGACCTCGTCGATGCGAGCGGTGTTGCGACGCACCGCGCGCGGCGTCCAATCGGCGTCGCGGAGCCCGTCCACGATGGCGCCGCGAATGCGGATCTCGGCGTAGGCCCGGAGCGGGACACCGCGCGCCGCGTCGTAGCGGTCGACCGCGTCGATGAGCCCGAGCGTCCCCATGTGCGTGAGCTCGTCCAGGTCCACGTTCCCCGGCAGGCGTTGCGCCATGCGCGCCGCGATCGTCCGCACCAGGGGGTAGTTCTCGGCGATCTGCTGCTCGCGCGTGGGCGCGGCCGGCAGGGTCGCTGAGGAGGAGGCCACGCGGAAGGCGCCGCCAAACGCCTGGGGGCGTTCGTTGGAGCGTTCGTAGGAGGAGACGGGCTCGGAGTTCATGGAGCTATCCGCGGGTGTGATTGTCGAAGTAGAGGCCCCAACCGGCGCGCGCGCCGAGGCTCTGCAGCTCGAGGGCGGTGGGGAGGTCGTCGACGGCGACGGGGAGGTCGAGAGAGGCCAGGTCGGAGGAAGCCGGGGCGTAGAGGTTCTCGTCGAGCACGACGCGGCTCGCGAGCGGCAACCAGACGGGCGCGCCCGAGTCGTAGTCCCGGGCGAGGTTCCAGCCCGGGGCGGCGCCGGCGGGGGGCGACCCGCCGACAAACACGAGGCGCTCCGCCGCGAGTCCGAGGTACAGACCCGGCTCGGCGTCGGCATCTTCGGCGCGCAGCGCGATCGCGTACACGACCGTTTCGCCGCGGCCGCCGGCGCCATCCGTCTGAAGAGGAACACGGGCGAGGGACACGCTCTCGGTGTCGCTGCGCACCGCACCGAGCATGGAGTGGGCGCCCACCCAGGTCACCCCCGCCGCGTCCATCCGGTACGCGCGCAGCTCGTAGAAGCCGGCCGCCTCCGATCCGAAGCGAAGGTCGAGCTCGGACGGGGTCGTGGCGACCGCGCCGCCCGCGACGGGCGTGACACGCCAGCGCGCGTCGGGAGTGGTGCAGGCGATGGCGAGGAGGAGGTGCATCATTTGGTGGGGCTCGGGTGGCGTTCCCCCAAGCTCGGTTTGTTTAGCGCCTCCCTTGAACGAAACGGGGCTCACTGAAGAATGGTGACGCTGTGACACGGTCCAATGACAAACGACAGAACGCGGCATGTGTCATTGGTTTCGGCGAACTCGCGGACATTCCGAGACAACCGCCCCTCAGCGTCCGCACCCGACTGTAGTTCCAGGCACTTAGACCACCCCACGGCATCTGAAGGCGCCTACGGAGCACATGCGCGTCACGCCGTTTTTGAGACTCTTCGAGCGCCAACCTGGATTGGTCGCGGTCGTGAGCGCGTGTCATGACGGCCGAACGGCAACTGTTGCCACGTCAATAGCGGACGTAAACCTGCTTCGAATATATGCCTGCCTGACACAGCCGGGACGCGCATCGTAGGAGCACAGCGCCCCCAAGGACGAAGCCCCGTCGCCTGGGCGCACGGGGCTTCATGGGGCACGGGCCCCGAAGGACGCGGCGATCACTGCTCCGGCGGACAGCTCACCATGGCGCTCACCATCGCGTCGGATCGTCCCACGGGAGCTCGAAGCCGGGGACGACCAGGATCCGGCCGCGCTCGTCGGGGCCCCACTGCGTTTCGGTGACGACCAGCTCCGGGAAGCCGTCGGCGTCGAGGTTCATCACCGCATGATCGCCATTGGTCTCGAAGTCCGGCGCGAAGCAGAACTTCCGGACGTCGTCGGCATGTACGGTCCCGGTGGACGGGAGTTGAGAGGTGGGGACGATGCAGCCCATCCGGTCGTGCGAATACTCGCCCGATACCAGGAAGAGAGAGGGAAGGAAAAAATCAGGGAGCCCGTCCGCGTCGACATCGGGGATCACTCGCGTGTACCCGAGGTCGAAGCTCCATTCCCCCTGGTCCTCGAACCGCTCGTCGACGCACACCCGGCCCCCGAGCTGATCGGAGACCGTGCTCCCGGGCAGGTTGGCCCCGCCGAGAAGGATGCCCAGGCAGACCACCTCCTCCTGGTACACGCCCGACATGTGGTCGTACACCTGGACCGCCACGTCGCCGTAGCCGTCTCCGTTCGTGTCCCCGAGCTCGCTCGTCTCCTGGAGCGCGTAGACCTTTCGGACCGCCTCCCCCTTCGGGATGATCTCCCACACGTCCGTGACGTCCTGACCGGTGTGGTCGAAAGAGAGGGCGTCGGTCGGAAACAGGGCGAGCGTGTCCACCCGCTCGAAGTCCTCGTCGTACTGGATGACGCGGAAGGACAGCTCGGCGACGCCGTCACCATCGATGTCGGGGAGCAGGTTCATCTCGTTGCCCTGGATGGGAAAAAGCGGCGTGGTGATCGTGAAGACCGGGTCCGCGTCGTCGATCGGGACGCCCATGGGAAAACCCGTCGTACGTCCCGGAAGGACGTGGACGTACCCCGCGGGGTCGGACTCCCGTGCCAGGCTGGACCTCCCCGACAACACCACGATGTCCGACAGGCCATCCCCGGTGATGTCCGCCGCGTCGGTGTAGCCCCCGAAGCCCTCCCACGCGTTCTCGTGCATCCAGTGCGCGTCCGCCATCTCCGAGACCGACGTGCGGGTGGTCGGCCACCGGGAGGGGGGCCCGAGCAGCAGGTACACCGCACCCTCGCGGTACGCCTCCGCGCCGTTCTCCGGAGAGGTCGCGAACAGGTCCACGTTTCCGTCCCCGTCGAAGTCCCCCGCCACCCCGAACCCGCTCAACTCGAGCCAGTACCCCAGGTAGTCGCTGTCCGTGACCGAGGTGTTCGGCCACGGGACGCCGCCCCGGAGGAGCTGGGTCCCGTAGATGGCTGCCCTGACATCCTCGATCCCGTCGGCGTCGAAGTCGGCGGGGCGACCGGGGGTGCTGAGTCCGCCGGCGGGGTTCAGCGCCAGCGTCCCGCCTTCGCCGTCCCCCTCCCACCACCCGTGGGCGTGGGACTCGTTCACGAGGAACAGCTCGGAGCAGGCCCCGACGCCAGCGTTCAGGCCGTCGCAGTCCTGATCCACCCCGTCACAGGGGTCGGCCGCGCCGGGGAAGCGCGTCGCGTCGGCGTCGTCGCAATCCACCCCCGCGGGGGAGCCGTCGGCGTCGGCGTCCGCCGGGGCGCTGTCTCCGGTGTCCGCGGTGTCGGCCGTGTCGGCCGTGTCGGCCTGCACGGTGTCGTGGGTATCGCCCACGGGCGGGGGCGCCACGCGGCCGCCCCCGTCGCAGGCGATCACCCACAGGATCACCACGACACCGCGCCCTTCCATGCACCCGAGTGTTCGGTGGACAGGTAGAGCTTGCGGGTGCTCGAGGAGGGGCTGACCACGGACGTGATTGTACCCGTGTCGAGGTCGAGCGCGCGTCCGGATGAAAGAACGCTCGCGCGACCGGCCGGGTCCGCCGAGCCACCCCCGCCCGCGCCCGGCACACCCGCCCCGCAGCGGCCGCCGTCCGCGGCGGTCCGGCTGCCCCGAATCCCCGCCCCCCTCCTTTCCCACCCGCCCCCGCCCGGCGTCATGCGCCGCTCGTGTTCGCGTGGTGCGCATCGCGGACGCGGCGATCACTGCTCCGGCGGACAGCTCACCATGGTCCGCATGGCGCAGCTCTCCTGGCAACGCGCCCGCCGCTCTTCGGTGTCCGAGTAGTCGAGCCGCAGGAGGCGGGCGTCGACCTGCTCGCACATCTCGGCGCGCCCGTCGATGACCGCGCGCCAGCCACCGTAGTCGACGGTCAGCACCGCCCCGGTCCAGCACTCCGGATCGTCGAAGGTGACGAAGCAGAACTCGCCGTCCACCGAGGAGGTCTCCGCGGAGCAGTCGATGTCGGCCTCGTCGAGCGTGCGCTCGGTGCACAGGACGTACTCGGCCGGGTAGCGGTTGGGGACCCGATCCACCAGGTCATCCGCGGTCAGGTTCAGCACCTTGGCGAGCTGGCGCCGAGCCGCGCGCTCGGCCGCCGTGGTGGAGCCGCGGGTGGCCGAAGCCACCACGTCCCCCTCGATCGGACAGCCGGGGACGGGGCCGCGCCAGGTGGCGACGCAACGGGCGCCTTCAGCGTAGGCGAGTGAGGCCAGGAAGAGCAGCATGGCTCACCTCTTGGAGGGGAAAGAAGGAGGGGTGGGGCCGACGCCCACGGCGGCATCCCCGACGGGGCCGGCGGCGGCGGTCGCGGCGCAGCGCTTGCCGAGCTCCACCAGGTAGGTGGAGAGGTGCAGGCGATCGCGCAGCGAGATGGCCGCGATGCGCGCGCCCACGACGAGCTGGCCCCGGCGCAGACCCAGGTGCCGCACCTCGACGCCCATCGGGATCGGCGCCTCGCCCGGCAGGAGCAGCATCCCGCTCTCGAGGTCTCCGGCCTTGAGCCCCATGTCGCCCGCGTCGATGAACGCCAGGCCGCCGACGGAGAGATCGACCACCGAGCAGATCGCGAGCCGCGAGCCGTCTCCCAGGCGGAGGGCGTAGCCCTCGAGCACGGGGACCACCAGGCGCTCGGCCAGCCGCCGGCCGGTGGTGCACTCCACGGCGAAGGGAAACGCGGACACGATCCGCCCCGGGGTCACCGAGAGCACCTCGGAGTAGAATCGATAGGTGTCGGCTGGGCCCATGTACTCGACACAGATGGGCTCTCCCAGGCTGATCTCCAGGGCCGCCGAGTCACACGCGAGGACGACTCCGTCGCCCTCCGGATAGCACAACTTGCCAGGGAAATCGCCGGCCGACGAGGTGATGATCACCTCGTTCGCGGACCCGACGGCGTAGTAAAGGTGGGCGACGATGTCGCCGCCCCTTCCCGACTGATCTGCGCTCTTGACCATTTTATCTGTCCTCCCTGTCGAACCGAGGTGCGCCCGCTTGAAGCTCGCGGTCACCCTCTTCAGTTCGGCAGCGCGGGGACGTTCTTTAGTCCTTTTGCCCCTTTCTCACCCTCAGAGCGTGACGAGGAAGCGCGCGAGCCGCCCGCGGTCGGCCAGCGAGATGGCCGTAAACCGCGCGCCCACGAAACGCTGCCCCTCGCGCACCGGGAGGTGGCGCACGTCGAGGACCACCTGCAGGGCGGTCTGGTCTGGCAGGTAGACGACGCCGCGCAGCGAGTCGCCGATCTGGATCCGCACGTTGTGGGCGTTGATGAACCCAACCCCGCCGTCGGACAAATCGGACAGGACGAAGCTCAGCTCCGGACCACCGCCCTCCGCGACGAACCAGAACCCTGCGTCGGGCGCGACCGCCTTGCGCTGGGTGAGCCGCCGATCCGAGCACTCGATGGCATACGGCAATCGGATCTGGATCTGGTTGGGGTGAACCGACACCACCTCGGTGTGGAACCGGTAGTTGGCCTCGGCTCCCTCGTAGTCCACGAACAACGCCATGCCCGGCGTCAACGCGGGACACTTCTCGTCGACCTGGACGTACACCTCGTCCCCCTCGGGGTACGCGAAGGTGCCGAGGAACTCGCCGGCGGGCGAGGTGACCCGGACCTCGTCGGTGGTGCCGACGGCGAAGAAGAGATGCGCCACGATGTCGGTGACGTCGAACAGATATTCGCCTTCTTCCACGAGTCCTCCAGTGTGAATTCCCGGCCTGGCGCCTGGTTGCGCTGCCGGGCCCCGCCTAGGCGGGAATGACGAGGCGGAAGATGGTCCCGCCTCCCTCGCGCCCGCTGACGGTCACCTCGCCGCCGTGCGCCTGGGCCGCGAGCTGCACGAGGAACAACCCGAGCCCGTGCCCGGATGGCCCCCGCTCGCGACGCGGCCCCAACCCTGCCCACTTTTCGAACAGATGCTCCTTGATGTCGTCGGAAACGCCGGGCCCGCGATCATGGACCTCGAGCTCGGCGCCGGACGCGGTGACACGCCCGTACACCTCTACCTCGTCATCCCGACGCGAATACTTGACCGCATTCTGGATCAAATTGAAGAGGCTCCGGCGGAGGAGCACGGCGTCCCCCGTGATCAGCGCGCGGGGATCGACGCGCGGGCGGATCGTCACGCCCTTGGCGCGCGCGGCCGGCTCGACCAGCGTCATCGCGCCCTCGAAGATCTCGGTGAGCGGGACGGTGACGCGGTTCAGCACCAGCACGCCGTCTTCGAGCTGCTTGATCCGGAGCATGTCCTCGAGCGTCTCGCGCATCCGGCCGGTGGCCGCGAGGAGGGTGGTGAGCTCCTTGTCGGTCGGGGTGGCGCCCTTGTACTGGATCCCCTCCATCATCACGAGGATGCCGCTCAAGGCGTTGACCAGGTCGTGCGTGACGAGCGACACGAGGTCTTCCTTGAGCTGGTCGAGGCGCCGCAGGGCCACCACCTGCTCGCGGATGAGCCGATCCTGCTGACGGATGAGCGTGAAGGACCGTAGCCGCAGCAGCAGCTCCCGTTGGTCCACCGGCTTGGACAAGAAGTCGTCGGCCCCCGCCTCGAGGCCCGCGTTCCGGCTCTCCTGCTCTCCGAGCGCGGTGAGCAGGATGACCGGCAGGTAGCCCGCGTCGGGACGCGCCTTGATCCGGCGGCAGACCTCGATCCCGTCCAATCCGGGCATCATCACGTCGAGGATCACCACGTCCGGGTTGGTGGCGGCCAGCACGTCGAGGGCCTCAAATCCGTCACACGCCTCGACCACGTCGTACGTGCGACCGAGCCAGGCACACAACAAGAGCCGATTCACCGCGTCGTCGTCGACGATGAGGACCGTCGGCCGTGCCCCCTCTGCTGCCACTCCGGACGGGAGGCGGGTGGCGAGCGGGTCTACCGTTTCCATGGTTGTGCTCCCTGTACGGCCCATACCGTCGCCAGGGTATACCACACCCACGGGCTCCGACCGCTCGCCCGCCTCACCCGCCGATCGGCCCTGGCCGCGGCTCGGGCAGCCTCTCCCCGCCCCCCATGGCGTGGCACACCTCGCGACGCTCCCCCTCCCGACGGAGGGCCATGACGTCGGCTCCGTGCCGCACCGTGAGGCTCTCCCGCAGCAGCGCGCCGTCGCGGCGGACCTCGCGAACCTCGGCGGTGTCCCCCGCCACGAGCATCACGAACGCGCCGATGCTCGGGTTCCCGTCCACCAGCACGACGCTCGCCGAGGAGGGGTCGCTCGTCCCGCTCCCGGTCGTCTCGACCTGCAGCCCGCGGCCGCCCGTCCAGTCCACCTCACCCACGTCCATGCAGTTGTCACCGCGCAGCTCCCCCGACGACGTGAGGCCGCCGTTTCCGAGGCGCACGCGGCGGATCCGGATCCGCGGCCGCTCCCCCGCCGCCCGCCGCACGTCCGCGGAGACGACGGAAGCCTGGCCGGTGTCGACCTGGAACCGGGTGAGGGTCGCCTCGGCGCCCACGGCGTCCGGCATCGTGACGAGGCCCCCTTCGGCGAGCCATCCGCCCGACTCGAGGAAGACCCCGGAGTCGAGGAAGGCGCTCGACTCGAGGTACGCGTTCCGCTCGACGAATGCCGGCGGCGACGAGCCTTCCCCTTCGACGAGCTCGGCGGCGAACCCGACGCCGGCCCACGCCATCAGGAAGATGCACGGCATCGGAGGAGCCTCGTCGAACAAAGGAAGGCGATCATCGGAACAAGGAGGGATCGACCGACGGGAGCCCCTTGTCCGGGCGTCCGAAGAGGTAGCCCTGGAGGAGATCACACCCGAGCGTCCCGAGCGTGTCGCGTTCGGCGCGTGTCTCGACGCCCTCGCCGATGACGACGATGCCGAGCTGACGACAGAGATCGACCATCGCACGCACCAGGGTAGACCGCATGGCGTCGCGATCGATGCCACGGATCAGCGACATGTCGAGCTTGACCACGTCGGGAGAGAGGGTCGCGAGGCTGCTGAGCCCGGCGTAGCCGCAACCCAGATCGTCCAACGCGATCTGATACCCCGCGTGCCGGAGCCGCGCGATCGCCTCCCCCACGCCGGGAACCCCGTCCAACCGCGCCCGCTCGGTCACCTCCAGCGTGACGCGATCCGCGTACTTCACGAGCGGATCGTCGGAGTGACAGAGATCCGGATCGAGCACTTCGGCCGGGTGGAGGTTGATGAACAGGCGCTGGCCCGGCGGCAGCGCGGCGGCCCGCAGCGCTGCCTGGGTCCGCACACGCCGGCCGAGATCCGCGATCCGATGCTGCCGCTCGGCCGCGGCGATGATGGCGAGCGGGTTGGTCAGGTGCGTGCTGGTCGTGCGCAGGAGCAGCTCGTGGGCGTACACCGAGGTGGTCGATCCGCGCACGATGGGCTGCGCGGCGAGCCACATCTTCTCGAGCGCGTCGTCCAGGTGCTCGTCCATCTGGCGATCGGCTGCGTCATTGGGCGCCGCGACGAGGACCCGGCGGCGCATCCGTTGCACGGAGCACACGTGCGCGGCCTCGCGAACCTCGAAGACGAAGCGCTCGTGCGCCACCGGCTTGCACAGGTATCGATGCACGCCCCGCTCGATGGCGCCGATGGCGGATTCGACCGTGGGCGACCCGGTGATCAGGACGAACGGAACGTCGGGATCCTCTTCACGCACCTTCGTGGCGAGCTCGAGCCCTGTCTCGTCGGCGAGCCACAGGTCGCTCACGATCGCCGAATAGTTGCGCCCCTGTGTCACCAGGGCCTCGGCCTCCGCGCCGGTCGAGACGGCGTCCACCTCGAAGTCCGCGCGCTTGAGCACGCGGGAGTAGAGGCTGCGGAGCGGCCGGTTGTCCTCTACGACGAGGACGAGCGGCAGGTCACGTCCCGTGGCGCGGGGAGCGTCGCCAGGGAAGGAGTCCTTCGGGTTCAACATGTCCCAACCGGGGGTGTGGGGAGGTATCGACCGAAACCTCCCGCTCTTTGCAACGAACGGTCGCGGTTGTGTCTCGCGATCCCCATTCTGTCGCGGGGCGGACCCACCCGGAGGTCCGCGCCGGCTCCTGCTTCGCTGGTTATCCTCGCCCGATGCGACTGCCCCACGACCCAACCGTGCTGGAGCTGCTCCCGATATTTTGTGACTATTGGGAGCACAATTTCGACGTGGACTGGTGGCCGCGCGTCCGGACCACGCGGAGCCTGGAAGGGCTGCGCCACCTGGGGCATACGGTGGTCGGATCGTTCGGGCAGTTCGGGGTTCCCGAGGGGGCCCCCCTCGGGCAGGCGCTGATGATCTGCGCGCGCGATGGCGACTGGGCGGCGGCCGAGCGACACACCGAGACCCTCCGCGAGCTGGTGCGCCAGGTGCGCCGAGCGCTCGCGGAAGAGGGACCGAACGGTGAGGCGCCAGCGGACGACATCCCGTGACAGGCCCGATCGGCGCTTTGACACGCCCCCCCGGTGTCGGCTACGGTCACCAGAAGCTGCACGGAAAAAGATATTGCCTGACGAATCGTTACTGCGTGCTCCGCTAGCGACGCCCGAGAGAGCTTGGGTCACGGATGATATCCACATGTACGATCCCATTGATGCCTCGGCCCCGCAAATGTCCCCCCCGTTCGAGTCGCTCGGATTGTTCCGACGCTCCTCCGCGGACCGCTCGGAAAATGCCACCGACATCCTGGCCATCCGCGTAGTGGGGGAGCCCCTCGCCGTCCGATTCGACGCGATCAGCGGCGTCCTTGGCCTCTCCAACCATCGCCGCCTGGTCCGCGTTCCCGGAGCCGACCCCGCCCTGCTCGGCGTCGTGGCCGTGCGTGGAGTCGTCATGCCCGTCTTCTCCCTGGCCGACCTCCTCGGGGTCACCGGCCCGCGCGAGCACCTCTGGTTCGCTTGGATCGACGGGAAGAACCCCGTCGGGTACGCGTTCGACGGGATCGACGGGCGCGCCTGGCTCCCGCCCGAGGCGCTCGGGGGCGGCGACAACGGCCACCCTCTCCTCTGGGGCGCCGCCCTCTTTGCCGGCACCTCCCGCCCCCTCCTCCACCTCGATGACGGCGTCCAGACTTCCCGCGCGTTCGCGTCCCAGAACGGCGCGTACGGCGACCACGCCGGGGCGAACACACGGCTCGCCCGAGCCGCCGCATAGCCGTGTCGAACGACGCCCTCCACTACTTCCGGATCGAGGCCCAGGAGCTCGTGGCCGAGCTGCGCCAAGGCCTGATGGATCTGGATCGGGCGCCGTGGGATCGGGCGGTGGTACGCCGCCTGTTCCGGGTGGCCCATACGCTCAAGGGCGCGGCGCAGGTGGTGGACCACGCGCGCATCGCCGGGCTGGCGCACGCGGTCGAGGAGTTCCTCTCCCCATTCCGGGACGGCACCGATCTGGTGCCCCCGGAGCTCCTGCGGGACGCGTTCCACCTGGTGCAGGGCATGGACGACGCCGTCCTTGCCCTCGATCGGCCCGCGGCCGGCGGGGACCCGAGCTCGGCGAACCGGCCGCCCTCGGCGCCCTACGAGACCATGCGGGTCGAGCTCAAGGAGCTGGACGCACTGCTGGCCTCGCTCTCCGAGCTCGAGGTGCAGATCGCCGGGTTCCAGCGCCCGGAGGACGGCCTGAACGAGGCCCGGCGCATCGTGAACGCGCTCGGGATCCACCTCTCCACCGGCTCGTCGGCCGGGGCGGCGTACCTCCCAGCGGAGGCCGATCGCAGCCTCGTGTCGCTGGTGGACGACCTCGCGCGGTCCCTCGATCGGTGCCATGTCTCCCTCCGCTCGGCGCGTGACCGCGCGGAGACAGAGGTGTCGCTCCTGCACGATCGGGCCCAGCGCATGCGCCTCATCCCGACCAGCGTGCTCCTCTCCACGCTCGAGCGGGCCGCGCGCGACGCCGGCCAGATGCTCGGCAAGCCCGTGATCGTCACGTCTTCGGGAGGTCACCTACACCTCGACTCCCACATCCTCGAGACCCTGAAGGACGCCCTCCTTCAGCTCGTCCGCAACGCGGTGGTGCATGGGATCGAGTCGGCGGCAGGCCGCGCGGCCGCCGGAAAGAGCACGTCGGGCCAGGTCCGCCTCTCCGTGGAGCGGCGTGGTGGCAAGGTGGCGCTCATCTGCGCGGATGACGGCGCGGGCATCGACATCGACGGCATCGGGGTGGCCGCGGTGCGCCGCGGTGCGCTCACCCCCGCCGAGGGCGCCGACCTGACGTTGCCGCACGCCGTCGACCTCTTGCGGGCAGGCGGCATCTCCACCCGCGGGTCGGCCGACATGCTCTCGGGCCGCGGGGTCGGCTTCAACGTCGTCAACACGGCGGTAGAGCGGCTGAACGGCGAGCTGACGGTCCGCAGCGATCGCGGCCTCGGGACGACGGTCGAGATCGTCGTCCCCGTGTCCCTCACCGCGATCCGCTCCTTGAAGGTCGAGGCCGGGGGGCTCTCCGCCTGGATCCCGATCGACGCGATCGCCCGGGCGGTACGCGTGCCCGCGGGCGAGGTCGTGGGCGCCGCCCACAACCGGGTCGTGACCGACGCGGGAGAGACCCTCCCCTTTCTCACCCTCCACGACGTGCTCGAGGCCCCCGTCCGCGCGCGGCCGGGGAGCACCGAGACCATGTTGCTGCTCCAGGCGGGCGGGCGGCGGGTCGCCCTGGGGGTCGATCGCATCGTAGGGGTGCGCGACATCCTCGCGCGCCCCATCGTGAGCGAGCTCACCGCGTCGCGCCTGGTCGCGGCCACCACGCTCGACTCCGCCGGAGTGCCGGAGCTGGTCCTCGAGCCGCTGCGGATCGTCGAGATGGCACCCGAGCTCGCGCCCCTCGTCGAGGCGACGAACGAGCGGCTGCCCATCCTCATCGTCGACGATTGCGCCACCTCGCGATTGGTCGAGCAGGAGATCCTGCAGGCCGCCGGCTACGAGGTCGACCTCGCGGACACTGGCGAAGAAGGGCTCCGGCGGGCCAAGCGCCGCGCCTACGGGGCCTTCATCGTGGATGTCGAGATGCCCGGCATGGACGGGTTCGAATTCGTGACGCGGATTCACGCCCACCCCCTGCTCGCGCAGACCCCGTGCTTCCTCGTGACCTCCCGATCCGCCGCGGCCTACCGGCGCCGTGGCGAGCTCGCGGGCGTGACCGGCTACGTCCTCAAGGGCGACCTGCGGCGCGGAGACTTCCTCGAGCAGCTCCGCCGACACACGGGTTAGCCGATGTTCCCTCTCCACCCTCCGATCGGCGGCACGGATCGTTTCAATGGTGCGTGACGACGATCCTCCCGCGAAGCCCCTCGTCCTGGTGGTGGACGACAGCTTCACCGTCCGGATGGACCTCGGGCACACGCTCCGGAACGCCGGCTTCGAGGTGACGCTGTGCGCGACGCTGGGCGAGGCGCGCCAGGAGATCCTGCGGTGGCGCTACGCGCTCGTGGTGCTCGACGTGCTTCTCCCCGACGGCGACGGCATCGATCTGCTCGCCGAGCTGAAGCGCGACCCGACGACCGCGCACCTTCCCGTCATGTTGCTCACCTCCGAGGCGGTCGTGCGCGACCGCATCCGCGGCTGGACCGTGGGCGCCGACGACTACGTCGGGAAGCCCTACGATCGCGGCTACGTGGTTGCCCGCGCGCATCAGCTCATCCGGGATCCGGCGCGCGTCTCCAACGTGCTGTCGGTGCTGCTGGTGGAGCCCCGCCCCGACGCGCGGCTGCACGCGGCGCTCGCCGCGAGCGGCTACGATGTGTGCGTCGCGACGAACGGCGAGGAGGGGCTGCGCATGGCGCTGGCCCGTCGCCCCTCCGCCATGATCGTGGACGCCGCGCTCCCCGGCATCGACGGCGCCACGGTCATCCGGCACATGCGCCTCGACGCCGCGCTGCGTCGTATGCCCGCGTTGCTCCTCACCGCCTCCGCCGCCGTGCGGGACGAGCTCCGCGCGCTCGACGCCGGCGCCGACGCCTTCGTGCGGAAGGGCTCCGATCCCAGCCTCGTGCTCGCGCGCCTCCAGGCGCTCCTGCGGTCGGGCCGCGAGGATCCGGCCGAGTGGGAGCCCCCCAGCTCGCTCGGTCCGAAGCGAGTGCTCCTGGTCGACCACGACGTCGGCTATCTGCACGCCCTCACGAAGCAGCTTCGAGGCGAGGGGTACGACGTCGCCGTCGCGGAGTCCGGCGCCGCGGCCACCCAGCTCCTGGCGGTGCAACCGGTGGACTGTCTGCTCTTCGCGCTCGACACCCCCGGCGAGTCGGGCGAGTCCGGCATGGACACCATCCGGACCATCAAGAGCACCCAGACCCTCCGCGATCCGCCCCTCATCGTGCTGACCTCCCTGGATGATCCCGCCGAGATGCTCGCCGTCATCAACGCGGGCGCCGACGACTACATCGCGAAGACGAGCGGCTACGACGTGGTCAAGGCGCGCGTGCGCGCGCGCATCCGGCGCCGGCAGTTCGTGGAGGAGCGGCGGCAAATCAGTGACCAGGTGATGCGTCAGGAGATGCAAGCCTCCGAGGCCCGCGCGGTGTGGGATCTCGCGGAGGCCCGCGCGGCCCTCCTGGCCGACCTCGGCGAGAAGAACGAGGAGCTTCGACGCACCAACGCGCTCCTCGCCGTCGCGCGGGACCAGGCCGAGCGGGAGAGCAACTTCAAGTCACGCTTCCTCGCGAACATGTCCCACGAGCTGCGCACGCCGCTCAACGCGATCATCGGCTTCTCCGAGCTCCTCGAACAGCAGCTCTTCGGGCCCTTGAACGACCGCCAGGTGCAATACGTCGGCCACGTGCACGCGAGCGGCCGCCACTTGCTCGCCCTCATCAACGAGGTGCTCGATCTCTCCAAGATCGCGGCGGGCCGCGTCGACCTTCAGCGCGACTGGATCGAGCCCCGCAGCATCACCGACGCCGCGATCGCGATCGTCCGCCCGGCCGCCACGAAGCAGGGGGTGCACCTCACGGCCATCATCCCGCCGGGCCTGCCGCTGCTCTACGCCGACCCCGTGCGGCTCCGCCAGGTCATCTACAACCTGCTCTCCAACGGCATCAAGTTCACGCCGCGCGGCGGCACCGTGACGTTGAGCGCCCAGGCCTCGGGCGATCGGCTCCGGTTCGATGTCGACGACACCGGGATCGGCATCCGGCAGGAGGACCTCCCGCGGCTCTTCCGGGAGTTCGAGCAGATCGAGGGGCCCTCCGGGCTCAAGCCCCAGGGGACCGGCCTCGGGCTCGCGCTCTCCCGCCGCCTCGTCGAGCTTCAGGGCGGCAACCTCTCCGTCCAGAGCACGCCGGGGGCTGGCTCCAGCTTCACCGTGACCCTCCCGCTCCACTGCACCGACACCAACAACCGCGGCGACGTCGAGCCCTGGGCCGGGCCGCTCGTCCTCGTCATCGAGGACGACCCGCGCGCGGCCGAGGCCACCATCGAGCACCTCCGGGTCTCCGGCCTCTCGTCGGCCTGGGCGCGCACCGCCGAGGAGGCCGCGCGCATGCAGTCGGCCCTGCAGCCGGCGGCCATCGTGCTCGACCTCTCGTTGAAGACCGCGGACGGCTGGGCCTTGTTGGCCCGTCTCCGCGAGGATCCCGTCTCCTCCAACACCCCCATCGTGGTCGTGTCCACGGTCGGGCGGGAGGGCCCCACCCTCGTGCTGGGCGCCTCCGACTACCTGGTCAAGCCGGTCGACCGGCACGCGCTCCTCCTTCGGCTCGATACCTGCTCCGGCCCGCGCCGGATCCTGTTGGTCGGGACCCAGACCGCCGATCTCGACCGGGTGGAGGCCCACCTGACCTACGCCGGCCACGTGGTGCACCGGGGCGCCGACGCGGCGTCCGTGGCCTCCGCGCTCGCGGAGATCGACGTGGTCATCGTCGATGTCTCCGATCCACCCGACGTCGTGGCCACGCTCCTCGCGCCGCTGGACGACGGCCCCTGGTACCCGCTCATCCTCGGGCTCGTCGGGCCCTCGGCGCCGGTGTCGCCCGAGGCCGTTGCGCCCAGCCCCACCGTCGATCCCTGGTCCCACCCCGGCGACCCCGCCCGGCTCATCCAGGCGGTCCGAACGGGGATCGCCCGCGTCCGCGAGCACGAGGACGCCTCGCGCGGCTCGGCGAGCATTCCGCGCAAGGACGCGTTCGTGTCCCATCTTCGGGGCGCCTTGCAGCGTGCGGAGCGCGATCTGCGCCAGGTCGCCGTGATCGCGGCCCGCGCCCCCAACGAGCGGGAGGACACGCGGGCACGCGCCCGTGGCATCGCCACCCGCTTGCGCGCGGGCGACTTCGTCGCGATGACAGACGACGACACCGTGCTGGTGGTGGTCGACACGGTGCCCCTCCACGCGAACGCCCACATCGAGGCACGCTTCGCGGACCTCCTCGGGCGGGTCTTCGGGGCCCCCGTCACCCTCTGCGCGGGCTGGTTCCCGCAGGACGGCTCCCAAGCGGAGACCCTCCTGGCCACCGTCCTCGCGCGCCTGGAAAAGGCATGACCTCGGAGCTCAGAAAGCCGACCCGGACGCTGATCGTCGAGGACCACGCGCTCAACCGCTGCCTCCTTCGAGATCTCCTCGAATGGCACGGCCACGAGGTCGTCGAGGCCATCGGCGGCGAGGACGCCTGGACGGCCCTCGATCTGGAGCCCCCCGACCTGGTGTTGTGCGACATCCAGATCCCCGGCGGCGGCGGCGAGCGCCTCCTGGCCCGCATCCGCGCGGACGCCCGCATGGCCGAGGTCCCCGTGGTGGCCGTCACCGCGCTCTCGATGCCCACCGATCGCACGCGGCTGCTCGACGCCGGCTTCGACGCGTACGTCGCGAAGCCGTTCGACAGGCGGGCGCTGTTGGAGGTTGTGGACGGGTTCGTGGGGCGGCGGTAGCCAGCAGCCTCGCCGCCACCCATCGTCACGCAACAAGATTCGTAAGCTCCAGGACATCGACAGCATCGAAGCGGGAGCACAAGCGCGTCGCAACCGCACCGCAATAGTGTTTGTCAGCAATCACTGTCATGTTTACAGTGACTGGCATGCCGCCCCTGCTTCTCGACCGCTACCGACCCACCGAGCACGGACTCGCCTCGCTCGTCGACGCCGCCCGGGAGATCCTCCTGGCCGCCGGCAGCGCGGTGGAGGACGAGCGCGTATCGAGCTCGCCCGACGCGCGCACGATCCGCTACTACCAATCCCTCGGGGTGCTCGACCGGCCGCTCCGGCACGACGGGCGCGAGGCGGTGTACGGGTACCGGCACCTGCTGCAGGCCGTCGCGACGAAGCTGCTCCAGGCCCAGGGCTACACGCTCGCACAGGTCCAACGCGCGCTCCTCGGTAGCACGACAGAGCGGCTGGAGCGCGCGGTTGCCGAAGCGCTCGGCGATGCGCCGGCTCCGGCATCGCCGGCCCCCCCCGCCCTGCCCCCACCCGGGGCGGCGTATCTGCGCGCCTTCCTGA
>JAUXQH010000048.1 GCA_030685065.1 Pseudomonadota bacterium
ACCCACTGGCTGTTGGGGGTGAACAGGTCGTCGATGAAGTGGGTCTCGGTGATGCCGAGGGAGACGCAGTGCTCCATCTCGTCGAGGATGTTGTCGATGTCCCGCATCCGGTACTGCTTCTTGTACGTGAGGCAGAACGGACAGGAGTGCGGGCAGCCGCGCGACGTGATCGCGGTGGTGTTCAGGGGCTGCTTGCAGCCGGGCAGGTAGTAGTCCTGGTACCGGGTGCGCGCGCGGTCGGGCCAGGGATACGCGTCGAGCGACTTGGTCGACTTGCGATCCTTGTTCTTGACGGTCTCCCCGCCCTCCTTGAACCAGACGCCGTCGATCCCTTCCCACGACTGGCCCTTGTCGTAGCGGCCCGCCATCTCGAGGAAGGCGTCCTCCCCGTCACCGGTGATGATCGCGTCCACACCGGGGAGCTGCGCCGCGTAGTCCGGGAACATCGAGCAGTGCGGGCCGCCCAGCACGATCTTCGCCGCCGGGTTGAGCTTGCGCACGAGGTTCACGGTCATCTGCACGTCGGGCAGCGAGTGCGTGTACGTGCTGATGCCGACCAGATCGAGCGGGTAGCGCTTGAGCTGGTTCTCGAACTCGGGGTAGTCGAGGTCATCGACCACCGGATCGAAGATCTCGGCCTTGTAGCCGGAGCGCTTCTCGATCGCCGCCTGGATGTACATGAGGCCGAGCGGGGGGAAGCAGTACACCCCGTAGGCCATGGCCTTCGGGATGCCGGCCCACACGCGGAGCTGCTCGGGCGGGTTGACGAGGGTGATGTCCATGCGGGCTCCTGTTGCCGGCCGGGGTCGAGACCCCCGGACCTTAGACCTTACGCCGAAAGCCGATGAGCTTCCAGGGGATGAAAAGCGGGACTTCCTTACAGTATTGCCTGTAATCGTCCCCGAAGATCTCGATGAGCTGGGGCTCCTGGCGCACCACCTTCTCCACCAGGGAGAGGGCGAGCAGGATCGGCACCAGCACGAAGCAGAACGCAAAGCTGTTGAGCGCGAACCCCACCGCGAGCACCCCGAGCGTCTTGCCGATGACCGAGGGGTTGCGACAGTACGCGTAGATGCCCGTGCGGACCAGCTTCATCGTGCGGCCGGCGGTGGGCGACGGGCTGCCCTCGCCGCGAAACACCAGCTCGGCGTACGTGATCCCGACCACCAGCAGCCCCGCGATCAACGACGCGGCGGCCACGTACCACTTGAGCGGCGTGGGGAGGAACCCGTCGGCGAGGCCGAGCGCACGATCCAGGTTCAGCGAGGCCAATGCGATGAGGAACGTGACCGGGAAGAGCACCGGGATGTAGACCTTACTCACCATCAGCAGGATCTGTGGGGTCATGGCCACGCGGACCGAGCGAGTCAGGGGCGAGAGGGCGGAAGCCATGCCGGCGTATAATAGCGAGTCATGCGCGTCTGGGTTGTAGCCATCGCCACGGTTTGCGGGTTCGTCGGCTGCGGACGGGATCCCATCCTCGAGAAAGCCGAAGCGGACGCCGCGGCTGCGGACGCGGCGCGTGGGGGCGCGACCGCGGCGACCGGCGCCGGGGCGGGCGGGGGCGTTC
>JAUXQH010000053.1 GCA_030685065.1 Pseudomonadota bacterium
CCGCGAGCCACGCGAGGCGCCGCCACGCGTAGCGGAGCTCGGGCGCGGTGGCGAAGCGGGTCCCGTCGGGTCCGAGCACGTACAGGTCGTTGGCGCCGCTGACGGAGGCGAGGAGGCGGCCGCCGTCGGGGGCCCAGGCCAGCGCCTTGACGACCCCGTCGGGGAGGGAGGTGCGAACGACTGCGCCGGTGGCGACGCCCCACTGGGAGACGTGGCCCTGGCCGCCGCCCACGGCGAGCGTGGCGCCGTCGGGAGAGACCGCGAGCGCGGCGACGCCGGCGGGGGTGACGAGCACGGTCGCGGGCCAGCGCGCGGGGAGGCGCCAGCTCCCGACGCCCGCGGAGCCCGGGGCGAGGGCGTGGAGGGTGCCGTCCGCGGCGAGGGTGGGGGCGCCCGGGCTGGCCGGCAACATGGTGCGGAGGGTGCCGGTGGCGGCGTCGAGGAGCCAGGTGCCGCGCGGGCCCCGTGCCCAGACGCCGCCCGCGTCGAGGCGGCCGACCTGGAGGAGGGAGGCGCCGTCGGTCGGGGTGCGCCAGCGCTCGGCGCCGTCGAGGCCGACGCGGACCACGTCGCCTCGGACGGTGCCGACGAGGAGGTCGCCGTCGATCCAGGCGAGGGCCGCGGGGTCGAGGAGGCGCGCGGCGACGGGCGCGGAGGCACCGTCGATGCCCACGTGGACCGCGCCGCCGCTGCACGCCGTGGCGACGCGCCCGCCCTCGTCCAGCGCCAGCGCGAGGAGCCGCTCGGGCCGCGCGCACGGGGCGGGCCACGCGCGGAGGGCGACGCTCCGAAGGTCACCGCCCCGGAGGTCGACGGTGCGGGGCTCGCCCTCGACGCGGGCGAGGAGGCGGTCGCCCACCAACGTGAAGCTGGAGAGGCCGGGGTCCGCCGCGCCGTCGAGGCTTGCGCCGCCGAGCGTCAGGGCGCCCGCCGCGTCGAGGAGCACGACGCGGCCGGTGCGCGCGTGCCAGGCGGCGTCGACGAAGCGGCCCGACCAGGCGCCGCGCGGGGTGCGGCCGTCGAGGGACCACGCGGTGGCCGCCTCGGCGCCGAGGCAGAGGAGCACGTTGCCGTCCAGGTGCGCCTCGCGACAGCCCTCGGGCAGGGGTACGGTCACGACGGCCTCGGCGGGCGCGGCTGCGGCGGCCGCGGCGAGCACCCCCATGGCGTAGGCCCGGCCGATACGGGTGGCCGCCGCGTCGTCGGCGCCGGCGCGGGCCACGGCGTGCGCGGCGAGCACCGCGGCCTCGCCCACGGCGCCGGCGCGGAGGGCCTGCACGGCGTGGGCGCCCAGGGTGAGGCCGAGGTTGGCCGAGGCGGCGCGCTCGGCGAGCTGGGCGCGGTCACGCTCGCGGACGGTGGCCACGTACTGGGCCGTCGCGGTGAGCAAGAGGACGATGCCCGCCACCGCGCCGACCGCGAGGGGGGCGCGCCAGGCGACGGCCAGCCGCCACGCGAGCTCCCAGCGGGAGTAGGCGTGGGCGCTCACGCGGCGGCCGTCGAGGAAGGCGGCGAGATCCTCCGCGAGCGAACGGGCGTCGGCGTAGCGGGCCTGCGGCGCGGGGGCCGTGGCGCGCGCGACGATGGCGGCGAGCTCGGGCGGGGTGTCGTCGGGGAGGCGCACCCCGGGCCCCGGCGGCGCGCCCGCGCACACCCGGAACAGCACGGCGCCGAGGGCGAACACGTCGGCACGCGCGTCCGCCGCGCTCCCGGACGCCTGCTCGGGGGCCCGGTAGCCCGGCGTGCCGCCCGCGCCGTGGGCGCCGGTCAGGGCGGCGAGGCCCCAGTCGGCCACACAGGTCTCGCCGAGCTCGCCGAGGAGGAGGTTGGCGGGGGTCAGGTCACGGTGGACCACGCCGCGCGCGTGCGCATAGGCGACGGCTTCGCACGCGGCGAGGGTGGCGCGCAGCCACGTGAGGCGGCCCGCGAGGTCGGGCTCGGCGCGGAGGGCCTCCTCCAGCGGGCGGCCGCGCAGCAAGCGCATCGTGTACCAGGGGGCGCCGTCGGCGCCGATGCCCACGTCGAACACCGGGACGATGCCGGGGTGCTCGAGCGTCGCGGCCCGCCGGGCCTCCTCGAGCAGGGCGGGGCCGTGGCCGGGCGCGGGCTCCTTGAGCGCCACCTCGCGGCCGAGCACACGGTCGAAGGCCACGGTGACCCGACCCATGCCGCCCACGCCCACGAGCTGGCGGCGCTCGTAGCGATCGGCGCCGGTCGCGAGCGCACCGATGTTCGGGGCGGCGTCGGAGAAGGGGGCGGCGTCGGAGAAGGGGGCGTCGGAGGAGGGCGGGCCCGGGGGCCGGGTCACGCCTGGTCCTCCACCACATCCCCGGGGCGGAGCACCAGCTCCAGGTTGCCCTTGCCGTCGGCCCGCACGAGGTCGTCGCGGATGCCGGCGTCGCGGAGCTTGGCCCGGAGGCGCCCGAGGTGCACGTCCCACCGCCGCCGGAGGGCGTTGCGGTCGTCCTCGTCGGGCCACACCGAGGCGGCCACGGCCTCCCACGCGGCGGGCACGCCCATCACCGCGAGCTCGCTCACGATGCGCGCGGGCACGCCGGTGAGCACGCACACGGGCTGACCGTCGCGGTGCACGTGCGCGGTCACGTGGCGCGCCACGATCCGCAGCGGCGCCTGCGTCCCGACGACCGTGCCGCGGCGCTCGGCCTCGCGGAGCCGCACCGCTACGGCGCGGAACACCGCGTCCCCGACGACGAGCGCGTCCCCCTCGACCAGGTCCACGGGCGCGCCGCCGTCCACCCGGGCGCGCCAGCCGCCGCCGGTGAACCAGATCTCGGCCCGCGCGTCGGCGGCGTAGCGTGGGAGCAGCTCGACGGGCGGCCCGAGGCGCAGGAACGCGGTGCCCGAGAGCACGCGCCGCCCCAGCCCCGCGCCCTCGAGCGCGAGCACGACCTCCGGGAGCACGACGTCCTCGACGGTGAGCGCCACGCCCTCGGCGAGGCCCACCACCTGCCCCGGGGCGAGGGTGACCTGCTGCAGATCGCGCCCGTCCACCCGCAGGAGCCGCCGCAGCGCGAGCAGCACGAGCGCGCCGTCCCGCAGGCTCACGAGCGCGTGGGCCTCGGACACGCGCGCATCGTCGACCACGAGCGCGGCGGTCCACACGCGGCCCACGAGGTCACCCGGGAACAGCCGGTAGACCGATCCGTCGGGAGCGCGGAGCACGACGTGGGCGGAGGCCATGCCCCCGCCTAACCGTCGGAGCGGGGGCGCTGGGGCGGGCCGGGCGGTGCCCGGGGCACCGGTCAGAGCAGCTCGGCCTTGTTGCTGGCCTGGCTCGCGGTGGGGCGGGTGCCGATCCCGAAGCGCGCCTCGACCTCGAAGGGCTCGAAGTCGTCGCCGCAGCCGACGCAGCCCCAGCCGTACATCCCGCCCGAGGGGTCGGCGTCGAACACGAACTCGCCCTGGAACACCGACACCAGCGTCGCGAGCGGGTAGGTGATCGTCTCGGTCGCGCCGTCCGTGGTGAGGGTGGCGGTGACCTCGAGGTCGGCCCACACCGCGGCGCCGCCCACGGCGATGTCGATCGCGCCGTCCCAGTCGGCCTGCTCGGGGCCCGTGAGGGTGACGCGGGAGAAGGCGTAGGTCTCGCCGTCCCACGTCGCGGTCCCCCCGGACGCGGGGCTCTCGAGGGCCTCGTCCTCGAGCTCCCAGGTGTCCTTCGTCTCGTCGTAATAGCCGCCCCGCTCGGCGCCCACGGTGAGGTAGCTCGTGGTCACCACCGAGGCGGTGGAGCCGTCGCGCGTCACCACGAAGGTCGTGAGCGGCCGCGAGGCGTCCCCGAAGGGGTGCACGTCTACCTTCAATGTCTGCGTCTTGCCGCGGAGCGCGCTCATGAAGCGCCCGTCGCCGGAGAGCCGCTCGCGGGCGGGCACGTACACCGCGACCTCGCTCGCGCGCGGCGCGATCGCCCCCTCGAACGTGTCGAGCGAGACCACCACGAACGGCGGCGTCTCGTCCTCGACGCGCGCCGTGAAGGGCCACACCCACGTCTCCGTGTCGGCCTCCTTCAGGCCAAGCGTGACGCTCTTCCACTTCGGGTTCCGCGTCGAGCCCTTCAGCGCGAGCGTCTCGGTCCAGGTGAGCGTGCCATCCGCGGGGGCCTCGACGCCCTCGGGGAGGCAGCGATCGGCGTCGGAGCTGAACGTGAGCTCCTTGTCCGCCCACGCGGTGTCGACCGCGAGCGCGCCCTCCCACACCTGGCGCGAGCTGTCGATGCCGTGCGCGTCGTCGAAGGTGTAGCTCCCCACGAGGTCGCGGCCCTTCGAGGAGAGCCCCATCAGCGCGATGGCCTGCTCGAAGGCGTCTCCCTCGACGATCGCGCCGTCGCCCGTGATGTCGGCGAGGGTGACCACGACGGCACCCAGCGCGACGGCGTCCTGGAGCTCCACCCGGATGGTGGCCGCGTCGTCGCCCCGCCCGGTGTAGCGGGCGATGGTGACCCCGGACCCCTCCGCCCCGAACACCTCGCCGGTCACCGTGTCCACGTCGACCACGGCCTTGCCGAGCGCGTTGCCGGCGACGTCGTAGGCGACCACCACGAAGGTGCGGAGCTCGGCCACGCGCCCGGTGAGCAGGACGGCGAAGCTGGTCGTGGCGGTGGTCGAGACGAGCGTGTTCAGCGGCAGCGAGCTGGTGGACGTGTTGTCCTGGTAGCGCACCCGCATGTCCGGGCGCACGGTGGTGGGCTGGCCAAAGGCCGCGTCGCACTCGAGGCGCACGGTGAGGAGGGGCGAGGCGGCGAGCGCGGCGGCGGCGAGGAGAGACACGATCATCGGGGCTCCGAGAGTGGGAGCACCATCGCCGGGCGGGGGCGCGCTGCCATCCCAAGCGGATCAGAACCGGGCCATGGGCCGCGATCAGTACGGGACGACCACCGTGTCCGTGGTCGGGGCGAAGCGCGCCCGGTTGGCCTGCACCTCTACGATGCGCAGCTCCACGTCGTCGTCCCAGGTCGCGTCGGTGACGTAGACGTCGTAGCCGCCGTCCTCCACGCGCTGGCTGCCGTTGGCGTGGAAGTGCCCGGCGAGGTCGGCCCACACGTGGTCGCCGTGGGGCGCGGTGACCCCGGCGATGCGCGCCATCTGTTCGAGGTCGAAGACGCCGAGGTGCATGGGCATGTGGCCGAACAGCACGACGTCCTCGAGCTCGCCGCCCGCCGCGCCGACCTCGGCCTCGAAGAAGGGAAAGGTGCCGCCCTCGAAGTCGTGCAGCTCGCCGAGCTCGCTGAGGACCGTGCTCGGGGAGCGCGAGGCCCAGTCGAGCCCGACGAAGCGCACGCCCTCATAGCTGAAGGCCAGGTTGTGGAGCCAGGCCGGGCCGTACTCGGGGTGGTCCACCGCGACGGGGCCCATGGTCCAGGCGTCGAAGGTCGTCGCGAGCGTGTCGTACACGTCGGCGAAGGCGAGGGCGTAGGCCTCCTCCGAGCCGAGGTGCACCTCGTTGTCGCCGTTCAGCGGCACGTAGGGGATCGCGAGGCGGTCGAGGCTCGCGCGGGCGGCGTCCATCCCGTCGCCCCAGGCGATGTCCCCGACGACCAGGACCAGGCGCAGATCGCGCGCGCCGGCCTCGGCGTTGATCCAGGCCACGGCGGCGTCGAGGCGATCGAGGTTCTCGCCTGTAGGATCGGACACGTGTGGATCGGCGATGACGACGTAGCGGAACGCCACCGCGAACGGGCCGCCCGAGTCGCCCACGGCTTCGGCGGTGTCGACGGGGGCCGCGGTGTCGGCGGGCGGGGCGTCGGAGGGGCCGGTGCAGGCGAGGAGGAAGGCGAGCATGGGCGCATGGTAGCGCAGGGGGTGAGGGGGCGGCGTGTAGAGGGCGCCCAAAGGAGGCGGAGTCAGGGGCCGCCGCGCCAACCCGCGGGGATCGAGCGGAATGCGGTCGGCGTCCGTCACGCCCGATGTTCGACCCGCCTCCCGCGGCAACCAAATTGGCCAATCGTCCAACGGGGGCACTTCCATCGGCGATTCAAGCGGACCCCGGCGGTTTCATTCCGCGAGCTGAAGGGCCGGGGCGCAAGCTTTGGTCGTCCACGCGGCAGCCTCAGCGCACAATCGCGCCCGACGGACGCCGACGTGGTGCGGCACGATCTCCGCAGAGTGGCACGGCGGCCCCAGCAACAATGGCGTAATGGCCAGGTTGTGTTCGGCGGGGTGGGGAGCGAACCGGTACACTCCGACCGCGAGGTCCCCGATGTCCGTTCGCCTCCTCCTGCCCATCGTCCTCCTGATGGGCGCCGGCGGCGCATGTTGTTGCGGGGGCGAGCGCACGCCCGAGGAGAAGGCCGCCGCCGAGGCCGCGCAAGGGGAACGCGACGCCACCGTGGCGGCGTTCCGGAGCTCGCTGCGAAGGGTGGCGGACGGCTTGGGACCCGTCGCGGCGCTCGCGCCAAGGGCGTGTGACCCCGCCGCCTTCGCCGCCCCGCCCAAGCCGATGCCGACCGGGGCCGACCACTACCGTTGGGAGGCCGAGGACACCAAGGTGTGGGTCGTCGAGCCGCAGCACCTCGAGCGCACGGTGGGTGTGACGGTGGAGGCGAACCCGGACACGCCCACGCTCGCCTGGACCCAGACCAGCGGCTGGCCCTCGCTCGAGCGCGTCGAGAAGGAGACGTGGCTCGCCAAGGACCTCGCGCTGATGATCGGGGCGCGCCCCGATCTCATCGTCGTGGTGCGGCTCGTAGCGGTGTCGGCCCCGAAGATCACCGCGAAGGGCGGCCTGCTGCAGGACGCCGCGTTCGAAGGCGGCGAGGCGGTCGGGCTCCTCGACGTGTGGTCGCTCGGGGCCGAACCGCAGCGATTGTGCGTGCATCCCTGGGCAGCCTCCAGCTCGGAGAGCGTGGGCGGCGGCCTCGATCTCGGGCCGGAGGACGATCCGCAGGAGCTGGTGGAGGAGGATTTTCGCGACCAGGTGAAGGCCTCCGTCACCGCGGCGCTGAAGCAACTGAACCCGGCGTTCGAGCCGTAGTAGTACCTCGTCAGCCGTCGCTCCGGCTGCCGTCGAGGGACGTGGCGGCGAGGGCCCACAGCACCACGGCGAGGGCCCAGGTGCTCCCCACGAGGAGGCCGCAGAGCTCCGGGCGCCCGTCCACCACCCGACTCTCGCATCCGGTGCAGCGGCCCGCAGCGGGTTCGCGCTACATTGGCGGCCCTCCGGAGCGCTCATGCGCCTGTCCTTCGTGCGCTCGTCCCTGCTCGTCCTCGCCACGGCCTGCGTGTTCCAGAAGGACGCACGGGACAGCGACGAAGCGGACGCCGACACGGACGCCGACTCGGATGCGGACAGCGATGCGGACAGCGACGCCGACTCCGACGCGGACAGCGACGCCGACTCCGATGCGGACAGCGACGCCGACCTGGAACCGGAGATCGAGCTCTCCCCGGACGACTTCGAGTTCGACCCGTCCTACATCGGCTGTGAGACGACGCAGCCCATCACCATCACGAACCGCGGCTCCGTCGATCTCGTCGTGACCGACTTCACCTTCGCCTCGGCCTCTGCCGAGCTGACCTTCGACACGAACGAGTCCACCGTCGGTCCGCTCCCGTGGACGCTCGCGCCGGGCGACTCCTACGACGTGCTCGTGGGCTACGCGCCGCTCGACGACACGGCCGACGAGGGCCAGCTCACCGTCGACTCGAACGATCCGGACGACCCGCACGCGGAGGCCTCGCAGCGCGGCGACGGCGTGCCCTTCGACACGAACGTCGACCGCTTCGAACAGTCGTCTCCCGCGTCGGACGTGTTGTTCATCATCGACAACTCCTGCTCGATGTCGGAGGAGCAGGAGCTGCTCACCGAGAGCTTCCCCACCTTCTCGGCTGCCCTCTCGGAGCGCGCGGTGGACTTCCAGATCGCCGTGATCACCACGGATGACCCGGAGTTCCAGGGAGCGATCCTCACCCGAGACACCCCCAGCCTCAATGGCGCGTTTCTCGCCCAGGCCTTGGTCGGCACCAACGGCAGCGCGAACGAGATGCCCACCCAGATGGCGTACGAATGCACCGTTTCGGGCGGAGACGGCGCGCCGGGGAGCGCGTTTCTTCGCGACGACGCGCGGCTGGTGCTGATCTTCCTCTCGGACGAGGCCGACGCGAGCCCCGACACCTGGAGCGAATACCTCGCCCACTTTCGGGGGCTGAAGGCCGATCCGGACGAAGTCGTCGTCCACGCGATCTCCGGCGACTACCCGCGCGGCTGCGACACGGGGGCGGCCACCACCACGGTGTACGAGCTCACCGTCGCGACCGGTGGGAGCTTCCTCTCGATCTGCGACGACGACTGGACGAGCCACCTCGAGGTGTTGGCGGAGGGCTCCGCGTCCGGCGTGGACGCGTCGTTCGAGCTGACCGGGACGCCCGTCACAGAGACCCTCGAGGTCCGGGTCGACGGCGTGTCGACCCCCACCGGATGGACCTACGATGCGACGGGGAACACCGTCCAGTTCGACGATAGCCACCTCCCCGAGGCCGGCGCCGCGATCACCGTGGAATACGCTGTCGCCGGGGAGTGCGAGGGCTGAGGAAGGGTTCGAAGGTCGGGTGCACCTCCTACTCCTCCGCGCTCAGGTGCTCCCCCTTTCCGTACGCGTCCAGCACGCTCTGCCGGATCCCATTGTCCGCGATCACCTGTGCGAACACGTCGGCACCTTCGTTCGGAGCGCGATCGTAGGTCGCGAAGTCGACCGAGTAGAGCCCGAAGCGCGGCGCGAAGCCGTGCGCCCACTCGAAATTGTCGGTGAGCGACCAGTGGATGTAGCCGTCGACCGGGGCCCCCTCCCCGATCGCCGTGTGGAGGCCCATCAGCTCGCGCACGATGCTCTCGGCGCGTCGGCGCCCGTTGTCCGTCGCGATTCCGGCCTCGGTGACGCGCAACGGAACCCCGGGGTAGCGGGCGGCCAGCACGGGGGCGAGGAGGCCGAGCCCCGGCGAGTAGTTCTCGTTGCTCATGTCGGTCACGTCGTCGGGGTGGGGCTCGGGGCACCCGACGGACTCGAGATCCATGCCGATGATCGTGAGCACCGCCGGATCGCAGGGGATGGCGTCCAGCGGCGGGAAGCCGTCGGCCGCCTTCACGAACAGCCGGAAGTAGTACTGGTAGCCCAACAGATCGGTGGTGTTGGCCCACTCCGGGTGCACCTCCTCGGGGACACCGTCGAGATCCCGGTCGAGCAGGCCGAGCACCACGGCATCCGGAAAGATGAACCCGTACAAGGACTGGAGGCGCGCCGCCGCGGCCACGTCCTCGGCGCTGTCCGGATCGACCGGCGTGATCCACTGGATGGAGTTGGTGAAGCCGACGCGCGCGACCACGCCGTCGCCGTCGGCATCCACGAGATCCGCCGCCTTCACGGCTGCGTACGCAGCGGCGTGCCCGTCCGCGAGGCCCACGGCGACGGGGATGACGTTCGCTTGGATGTCCGCGCCGCTCAGGTTGAATTCGCCCGGGGGAAAGATCCCGCCCAGATACCCGGAGAGCAGGTAGCCGCCGGGCTCGTTGAAGGTGGTCCACTCGTCGACGAGGTCTCCGAACCGGAGCGCGGCCTCGGCCGAAAATTCGGCGAACTCGGCTGGGACGTCCGGATTGGTCCAGCCACACAGGTTCGCATCCGTGGGGCCCCCGGCGCACTCCAGGTCGGCGAGGTCCTGCACCCAAATCGGCTCGGTGAAGTGGTGAAGGGTCACCATCGGCTCGATGCCACGCGCCCGCAACGCCTCGAGCACCGCGCGATAGTGCGCCCACTCCGCTTCGTCCCACGTGCCGCGGGACGGCTCCACGCGCGACCACTCGATGGACAGCCGATACACGTCCGCGCCGAGCTCGACCAACAGGTCGGCGTCGTCTTCGTAGCGGGCGTACCCCTGCACGGCCTCTCCGCTCGGCGACGCGGTGAGCCCTGCGAACGCCGGGAGGGTCTCGAACTGGTACCAGTTGTTGTTGGTGTTTCCGCCCTCGATCTGGTGGGCCGCGCTGGCCGCGCCCCATCGGAACCCCTCGGGGAAGGCGTAGACGATCGGGTCTTCGGCGTCGGGCCCGGTGCAGGCGAGGAGAGGGAGCAGGAGCATTCGGGTAGATATCGCGCGGCAGGCCCGTCGCGGCGTCCGCCGAGGCCTGTCGTGCCTTGGTGAACGCCACCGGCTGGCCTCGCGCTTCTCTCCGAAATATCCGAGCGCGCCGAGGCACCATTCCGTGCCCGGTCCATCCCGGAGATCCCCATGAAGATCAAGTCCACCGTTCGCGCCGGCGCCGCCGGCCGCGCCTCGCGCTAGTCGCACGGGGCCGGCGCGCACGTCGCGCCGGCTCCACCTCCGGAGCGCCCACGTGACGGACCCCTTCGTCGTCCCCCCGTCCTTCTGGGCCGAGGTCTCCACGAGCCTCTGGAAGCAGGCACCGCGCGTGTGGCGGCGCCCCTTCGATCCCGCCTACGGCGCCGAGCACGAGGTGTTCCGGGCGTTGTGCGCCCTCACCGCGCGGCTGGACACCGGCGACGCGAGCATCCAACCGCGCGTGTTCCTCGACGACAAGCAGGCCGGCTTCTCCCTCGATCGCCACTCCGCCCGCCCCGACGACGTCGATCTCGCCGGCTTCGAGCGGCGGCTGCTCGCCGGGCTCGGCGGCCGCGAGCTCGGGATGGTCATCGGGGACGCCGCGATCCTCGACGACGTGCTCTGGCGCCGCGCGGTCCACTTCCTCCGCGGCCTGCACGCCGCCGTCGGCACGCCGGCGGGCGGATCGCACGCCGAGATCTTCTTCGGGAACTACCAGCGTTCCTTCTTCGGGGCCCACAAGGATCGCCTGGAGACCTTCACGTTCGTCGTGCGCGGTCGGAAGCGCTTCCTCACCTGGCCGTACGAGGCCTTGCTCGGGCTGCCCGGAGTGCCGCCGGACGCGCCGCTCCACGCCTTCGCCTTCGACGATCTCGACCTCGCCCCGCTCCGCGATCAGGCCGTGGTGCTCGAGGGCGGCCCCGGAGACGTGCTGTTCTGGCCCGCGTCCTGGTGGCACGTGGCCGAAAGTGTCGAGGAGGGCTTCGTCACGACGCTGACCCTCGCGTGCGCGCCGAGCACGATGCTCGCGGCGGGCTCGCCGCTCCGGCTCGCGCAGGAGGGCTTCGACGAGGCCGGGAAGGACGGCTACTACACCGAGGATCCCGAGCTTCCCGACGCCCGGGGCCCCGAAGGAACCCGCGCGGCGATCGACGCGGTCGAGGCCGCCTTGGCGCGCGTGCTCGAGGACGAGACCTTCCAGCGAGGCCGTCGGGAAGCCACGCTCGCCTGGCTCTCCGCGTCGGGCTTCAAGCGCGGGCCCGACCGCCTGCCGCTCCCCGAGCTCGTCCCCACCGATCGCCTCGTGGCAGACGCGCAGATCCTCTACGCCGACATCACGGAGGACGCGTTCACCTGCGCGGTCAACGGCATCCTCCTCCAGTCGACGCCGAAGTTTGTCGAGCTGGTCGAGCACATCAACGGCGGCGGCATGTTCACGGTCGCGGAGCTGGTCGAACGGTTCGCCGGAGGCGATGATCAGCCGGCCGCGGACGAGCTGGTCGAGGCGCTCGCCCACCTCACGTCCGCACGGGCGCTCCGCCTGCTGTGACGCGAGGGGCGCGCGTCGGCTCGCCGCGCGATGGCGCGGCGCCCCGTGAACGAGTACCCTCGCGGCCATGTCTGCGCCGTTCTCCCGTTCCCTGCGCGCGCTCGGCGCCGAGGGCGCCGGGGCGTCGCCCCTCGTGATCGGCGTCGCCGCCGCGCTGCTGGCCGCGTGGATGGGCTGGTTCGGCTTCGGCCGGGTCACCGTGTGGGCGGTCACCGACGCCGCGCGCGTCGAGGTGGACGGCGCCGCGCACCCCGTCTCCGCGACCGAGGCGGGCCGGGTCGTGAGCGCGCACCTCGGGCTCGGCCGCGAGGTCGTCGAGGGAGAGGTGCTGATCGAGCTGGACCACGCGCTGCAGCAGCACGCGCTCGAAGAGGAGCAGGCGCACCAGCAGGCGCTGGACGTGGAGCTCGCCGCGCTACGGGCCGAGCTCGCGACGGCCCTGGGCATGGTCGGGACCACACGCGCCTCCGGCGCGGCGGCGGTGGCCGAGGCGGAGTCGAGAGTGACGGAGGCCGATGCCACCGCGCACCTCGCCGAGGAGCGGGCGGCCCGACTCGCGCAGCTGGTCGGCGGGCCGCAGCTCTCCGAGCTCGAGCTGCTCCAGGCGCGCGCCGCGGCCACCTCCGCCCGAGCCGCGGCGGATGGCACGCGCATCGGCCTCTCGCGGGAGGGCCTCGATCGGCGGGGCGCGATGGGCGACCGCGAGGCGCGGGTGGCCCAGCTCGAGCGCGAGGTGGCCACGGTCTCCGGCGCCGTGGGCACCTCCGCGGCCGTCGTCGCGCGCCTCGCCGCCGCGGTCGACCGGCGCAAGGTCCGCGCGCCGGTGACCGGTCGGCTCGGGGACGTGTCCTCCGTCGCGGTCGGCGCCGTCCTCGCGGAGGGCGATCGCGTCGCGACGGTGGTCCCGCGCGGCGCCCTCCGCATCGTCGCCGCGTTCGTCCCGTCCGAGGCGCTCGGCCGCGTGCGGATCGGCCAGTCCGCGCGGCTCCGCCTCGATGGTTTCCCGTGGACCTGGTACGGCACCGTGCCCGCCGTCGTCACCGGCGTGGCGGACGAGGTGCGCGACGGCGTGGTGCGCGTGGAGCTCGCCCCCGAGCCGGCCCCTCCGTCGGGCGGGGCCAGCGCCGTGCCCCTCCAACACGGGCTGCCCGGCGCGGTCGAGGTGGCCGTGGAGGAGGTCTCGCCGGCCACCCTCGTCCTGCGCGCCGCCGGGGGCGCCCTCGGGCCGGTCCAGCGGACGGCGCGGTGAGCGGGTCGGCCACCACGAGCGTGCGCCGGTGAGGCCGGGGCAACGGCGCTTCCTCGTCCCCGAGGTCGTGCAGACCTCCGGGATGGACTGCGGCCCCGCGACGCTCAAGGCGCTGCTCGACGGCCACGGCCTCCCCGTGAGCTACGGCCGCCTCCGCGAGGCCTGCCAGACCAGCCTCGACGGCACCTCCATCGACGTCCTGGAGGACATCGCCGGGCAGCTCGGCCTCCAGGCCGAGCAGGTGATGTTGCCCGTCGACCACCTGTTCGAGCCCGAGAGCCTCGCGCTCCCCGCGCTCGTCGTCGTCGTCCAGCCAGACGGCTCGTCCCACTTCGTCGTGATGTGGCGGAGGTTCGGGCCCTGGGTCCAGCTCATGGATCCCGCCACCGGCCGCCGGTGGACAGCGACCCGGCGCTTTCTCGCGGAGGTGTTCGTCCACTCGCTCCCGGTGCCCGCGGCAGGGTGGGGCGAGTGGGCCCGCTCGGCGGAGGGCGCCCCGGTGCTGTGTCGCCGCCTCGCCCGGCTCGGTGTGGCGGACGCCAGGGCGCTGTGCGCAGCGGCCAGCGCGGATCCCGGCTGGCTGCCGCTCGCCGCGCTCGACGCCGCCACCCGCATGGTCGCCGCGCTCGTGGCGGGGGGCGGCCTCCCGCGCGGTGCGGCCGCCGGGGCGCTCGTCCGGAAGCTGGCCACCGCCGGCGCGGCCGACCCGGACGGACCGATCCCGCCGGTGTACTGGGCGGTGCGCCCGCTTCCGCCGACGCCGGAAGGCGAGGAGATGGTGCGGCTCAGCGGCGCCGTGTTGGTGCGGGTCGAGGGCGTGCGCCCTGCCGACGAGCGTGCGCCGCTGTCGGCCGAGCTCGAAGCCGCGGTGCAGGATCGCGGCGAGGCGCCGCTGCGCACGATCGCCGCGATGGTCGGCGCCGGCGGATGGCTCGCGCCGCTGCTCCTCCTTGGGGCGCTGCTCGCCGCGACGCTGGGCGGCCTGATCCAGACCGTCCTGTTCCGGGGCCTCCTCGATCTGGTCTCGCAGCTCGGGCTCGTCCAGCAGCGCCTCGGGGGCATCGCGATGCTCGCGCTGTTCGCCGCCGCGCTCCTGCTCGTCGAGCTGCCAATCGCGGGCATCGCCCGCGCGATGGGGCGCGGGCTCGAGTACCGCCTCCGCGCGGCGTTCCTGCGCAAGATCCCGCGGCTGGAAGACCGCTACCTCCAGAGCCGGCCCAGCTCCGACATGGCCCAGCGCAGCCACAGCGTCCACGCCATCCGCGCCGTCCCCGACGTGGCCGCGCGGATGCTCCGTGCGCTCCTCCACCTCGGCGCCACGGCCGCCGGGCTCGTCTGGCTCGATCCCGCGAACCTCCCGACCGTCGTGATCGCAGCCGCGTTGTGCGTCGCCGTTCCGGTCGCCGTGCAGGGGCCGCTCACCGAGCTCGACCTGCGCTTCCGTACGCACACCGGTTCGCTCGCCCGCTTCTATCTCGACGCCATGCTCGGGCTCGTGGCGATCCGGACCCACGGCGCCGAGCGCTCGCTCCGGCGAGCCCACGAGAGCCTCCTCACCGAGTGGGCGCGAACGGGGCGGGCCTCGCTCGGCGTGGTCGTGAGCGCCGACGTGATCCAGGGGCTCGTCGCCTTCGCGCTCAGCGCCTGGCTGTTCGTCGGCTGGCTTCAACGTTCGGGAGATGCCGCGGCCGCGCTCCTGGTGGTGTACTGGGCGCTCGAATTACCCGCCATCGGCGCGGAGATCGGGCAGCTCGCCCGCCTGTACCCCGGCCTCCGCAACATCACGCTCCGCCTCCTCGAGCCGCTCGGGGCGACCGAGGAGACGAAGGAGGGGGCGGCTCCCGGGGCACACACGCGGGCCGAGGCCTCGGGAGGGGCCGCGGTCGCCCTCCATGGGGTCACCGTGCGGGCCGGGGGCCACACCCTCCTCACCGACGTGGACGCTACCTTCGCACCCGGCGAGCACGTCGCGATCGTAGGGCCATCCGGCGCGGGAAAGTCGAGCCTCGTCGGGCTCCTCCTCGGTTGGCACCGGCCCGCCGCCGGTGAGGTGGTCGTGGACGGCGATCCGCTCGCGGGCGACACCCTCGCGCGCCTGCGCCAGCGAACGGCGTGGGTGGATCCGAGCGTGCAGCTCTGGAACCGCTCGTTCCTCGACAACCTCACGTATGGAAACGAGGCGCGGGCGGCGGACGTGGGGGACGTGATGCGCGCGGCCGATCTCGTCGGGGTGCTCCAGGGCCTCCCGGACGGGCTTCAGCACCTCCTCGGCGAGGGTGGGGGGCTCTTGAGCGGGGGAGAGGGCCAGCGGGTGCGCCTCGGCCGTGCGCTGCTGCGACGCGATGCACGGCTGGTGATCCTCGACGAGCCGTTCCGCGGGCTCGACCGCGAGCGGCGGCACGCCCTCCTCGCCGAGGCCCGGCAGTGGTGGGCCGGCGCGACCTTGCTCTGCGTGACCCACGACGTCGGCGACACCCTCGGCTTCGCCCGCGTGCTCGTCGTGGAGGAGGGCCGCATCGTCGAGGAAGGCGCCCCCGAGGTGCTCGCTGCGCGGCTCGACGGGCGCTACCGCGCCCTCCTCGACGCCGAGGCGGACGTGCGCGAAACGCTCTGGGGCGCGCCGACGTGGCGCCGCTTGCGCCTCGACGGGGGACGCATCCATGGCTGAGCCCGCGCCCCTCTTGCCCGGCGCGTCCGGCACCGTCCCGCCGCGCTCCGAGGGCGCTCGCCCTGCCGTCGTGTCCCCCGGCAAGCTGCCGGCCAGGATCCGCGCGCTCACCTGGCCGATGGAGGACCTGGGCGAGGTGCTCGGCCGGATGGCGGCGGAGGTGGGCGCGCCGCCGAACGGCGTGGCCGTCCCGATGCCCCGCGCCCTGGCGGCGGACGTGGGCGGGCGGGGGCGGTGGCTCGAGGCCGCGGCCGCGTGGCTCGGAGCGGAGGCCGAGCCCGTGCACGTCTCGGGCGGTGACCTCGACGCGTTCGCCCGGGGCGCTGGGCCGGCGATCCTCACCGTCGGTCCCGTCGCGGCCCCGCGCCTCCTCGCGGTGCGCGGCCGCGACTGGCGCGGTGTGCGGGTGATTGCACCGGACCTGCGCGAGCACCGCCTGTCGGTTCCCGATGTCGTGGACGCCCTGCACGCCGGCCTCGACGCGAAGGTCCACGCCGACGTCGACGGGCTGCTCGACGCGGCGCGGCTCCGCGGGGGGCGCCGGGACCGCGTGCGGCGCTCGCTCCTGTACGCGCGGACCCAGGGCGAGTGGCTCCCGGCGGGGTGGCTCGTCCGCCTGCCGGCGTCCGCCCCGATCGCGACGCAGGCGCGGTCCAACCGCCTCGGGCGCCGGATCGCCGCCCTCGCGTCCGGACACGCGCTCGAGTATGGGCTCGGCCTCGCCGGCTGGGCGATGATCGGCCGCGGCGCGCTCTCGGGCCGCCTCGAAGCCGGCTGGCTCGTGGCCTGGGCGCTGCTCGTGCTCACGCTCGTGCCGGTGCGCGCCGCGCTCACGCGTGCCGAGGGGCGGCTCGCGCTGGACGTTGGCGCTTTCCTGAAACAGCGCCTCCTCGTGGGGGCGCTCCGGCTCGCGCCCGAAGAGGTTCGCCACCAGGGCGTGGGGCAGCTGCTCGGCCGGGTGATCGAGTCGGAGAACGTGGAGAGCCTGGCGACGAGCGGCGGCCTCTTGTCGGCCTTCGCGGTGCTGGAGCTGGTCCTCGGCGCGGCGGTGCTCGCCGCCGGGGCGGGCGGGGCCTGGCATGCCGGGCTGCTGCTGGCGTGGAGCCTCGGCGTGTGCGGGCTCGGCGCGGCCTACTACCGCCGCCGGGTGGCCTGGAGCGGGGCCCGCCTCACGATGACGAACGATCTCGTGGAGGCTCTGGTAGGCCACCGGACGCGCCTCGCCCAGGAGGATCCCGCCCACTGGCACGACGCCGAGGATGCCGCGCTTTCGGTGTACCTCGACGCCTCCGCACGGATGGACGGCGTCGGGGCGTGGCTCGACGCCCTGGCGCCCGGGGGGTGGATCGTGATCGGGCTCCTCGGGCTCGCGCCGGCGCTCGTGGCGGGCCCCGCGGACACCGCCGCGCTCGCCGTTTCCGTGGGTGGCGTCCTCCTTGCGTACGGGAGCCTGCGCAAGCTCGTCGTAGGCGTCGCAGCGCTCGCGGGGGCGGGCATCGCGTGGGAGCAGGTCCGTGACCTCTTCTGGGCCGCGGAGCGCGCCGAGCCGGCGGTGCGCCCGACCACGCTCGGCTCGCCGGATGCCGCGTCACCCGCCGCGTCCGTGGAAGGCCCCCTCCTCGAGGGCCATGCCCTCTGCTTCCGGCACCCGGGCCGCGCGGCCCCGGTCTTCTCCGACGTTCACCTCGTCATCCGCCCCGGCGATCACGTCCTGGTCGAAGGCCCCTCCGGGGGCGGCAAGTCCACGCTCGCGAGCCTGCTGGCGGGCCTGCGCCTGCCGAGCTCGGGCGTGCTGGTGCTCGGCGGGCTCGACCGCCGCACCCTCGGCCCCGACGGCTGGCGCGGCCGCGTCGTGACCGCACCGCAGTTTCACGAGAACCACGTCCTCGGGAGCTCCCTCGCGTTCAACCTTCTCATGGGCCGGAGCTGGCCTCCGCGGGACGCCGACCTGGTCGAAGCCGAGGCGCTGTGCGTCGAGCTCGGGCTCGGGCCGCTGATCGAGCGCATGCCATCCGGGTTGTCGCAGATGGTCGGCGAGACCGGCTGGCAGCTCTCCCACGGGGAGAAGAGCCGCCTCTACATCGCGCGGGCGCTGCTCCAGGGCTCCGACCTCGTGGTGCTCGACGAGAGCTTCGCGGCGCTGGACCCCGACAACCTGCGGCGCGCCATGGAGTGTGTGCTCACCCGGGCACGCGCCGTCGTCGTCATCGCGCATCCGTAGGGCGCCCGCCGGCCCACTCCTCGAGCGCGCCCTCCACCGGCGAGCTCACGCTGCACGGAAGCTCCAACTCCGCCTCCGGGGCCTCCGCCTACGGCGCGTCACACCGGTTCGTGTAGATCAACCACTCGTCCGTCCCGAGCCCGGCGATCCCGGTCGACGCCCACTCCGTGACGAGCAGATCGACCCCGCCGCCCCCGTTGAGGTCCAGCAAGCCCCAGGTGGGGTTCGCTCCCGAGGTGTCGGTGATCGCGTCGAGCTCGAGCGTTCCGAGGCCGGAGGGGAGCGACGCGGTGGCCGCGGCCCCGAACCCGGTCCCATCGTTGGAGTAGACGAGCCAGCTCGTCGTTCCGAGGGCGGCGATCCCGCTCGAGGCCCACTCGCTCACGACCAGGTCGGCGCGTCCGTCCCCCGCGAGGTCCAGGAGCGCCCAGGTGGGGTTGGCTCCCGACGTGTCGGTGAGGGCGTCGAATTCCAGCGTGGAGAACCCGGAGGGCAGCGTGAACGCGCTCGCGCTGCCGAAGCCGGACCCCGAGTTGGGATAGTGCAGCCACTGGGTGGTTCCCAGGCCGGCGATGCCGCTGGATGCCCACTCGTTGACCACCAGGTCGATGAACGCGTCCCCGTCGAGGTCCGCGAGGCCCCAGGTGGGGTTCGAGCCGGAGGTGTCGGCGATCGCGTCGAATTCCAGCGAAGGAAACCCCGAGGGCAAGGCAAAGCTGCTCGCGGTCCCGAAGCCGGACCCGGAGTTCGGGTAGACCAGCCACTGGGTCGTCCCCAGGCCGGCGATGCCGCTCGAGGACCACTCGCTCACGACGATATCGACCCGCGCGTCCCCATCGAGGCTGGCGAGCGCCCACGTGGGGTTGGCGCCGGAGGTGTCGGTCAGCGCATCGAACTCCAACGAGGCGAACCCCGTGGGGAGCGCGAAGCTGCTCGCGGCCCCGAAGCCGGTGCCGGTGTTCGGATAGACGAGCCAGCTCGTGGTCCCGAGCGCGGCGATGCCGCTCGATGCCCATTCCGTGACCACCAGGTCCACGAGGCCGTCGCCATCGATGTCGAGCAGGCCCCAGCTGGGGTTGGCTCCCGAGGTGTCGGTCAGCGCGTCGAACTCCAGGGTACCGAAGCCGGAAGGGAGCGTGAACCGCGCGGCCGAATCGAACCCGGAGCCGGTGTTCGGGTACACGAGCCAGTTGGTCGTTCCCAGCCCGGCGATGCCGCTCGCGGTCCACTCGGTGACGACGAGATCGGCCAGCCCGTCTCCGTCCAGATCCATCAGCCCCCAGGTGGGGTCGGCGCCCGAAGTGTCCGTCAAGGCGTCGAATTCCAGGGTCGCGAAGCCGGAGGGCAGGGTGAAGGTGCCCGCCGAGGCGAAGCCGAGGTCCGTGCAGTCGGCGTCGGCATCCGAATCGGTGTCGGTGTCGGTGTCGGTGTCGGTGTCCGTGTCCGTGTCGGTGTCGGTGTCGGTGTCGGTGTCGGTGTCCGAGTCGGTGTCACTGTCGGAGTCGGTGTCACTGTCGGAATCGGTGTCGGTGTCCGAGTCGGTGTCACTGTCCGAATCGGCGTCCGTATCGGCGTCGGTGTCACTGTCGGAGTCGGCGTCGGTGTCCGAGTCCGTGTCGGCGTCCGTGTCGGCGTCGGTATCGGCGTCGGTGTCCGCGTCGCTCTCGTCGGGGGCCACGCACTCCCCGTCCTTGGCCACCGTTCCCGCCCCGCAGGGGGTCCCGCAGCCGACCGGGACGGCACAGAGCAGGGCGAGGGCAAGGAGCGAGCGCATGCGGCCTCCGACGGCGCCGGAGTTTAGACCCGGGAGCCGGCGTCCGCCAATCCGCGGCGCGGCGAGCGCGGCCCTACGCCCCCCGCCGGCGCGCCCCCACCGCCAACATCGCCCCGAGCGCCCCGAGCCCCCATGGCGCCGTCGCGCCCGACGCGCATCCCGCCGACGCCTCCGCGCAGTCGGGTACACCGGGCCAGGGGATCTCGATCGCCTGCTCGCCGCCCCAGTCGCTGGCCACCCCGTCGTAAGCGACTGCGCGCACCGAGACCGCGATCGCCTCGGCCCCGTCCATCCGCGGGAGGTTGGACAGGTAGCAGCCGCCCCAGGCCAGGAACACGCCGTCGGGCCCGCCGCGCGCGTAGAACGGCGCCCCGCCGTCCACCGTCACGCGCGCCTCGACGTACCCGCGCACCGAAGCGTCGATCCCGAGCGCGACGTACACGTGCTCGCGATGCTCGTCCGACGAGGTGGAGCCCGAGCAGGAGTGCGCCCCGGCGTAGTCGGCGTCCGCCTCCACCGTCGTGATGCTCGGCACCGCGGGAGCCTCGCTCTCGCCGGCATCCCCGGTCGTGAACGTGTAGGTGTCCCACGTGTCGGCCACGGTGTAGGCGGCCCCCGGTGCCAGCGGTGCGTCCGGCGCGAGGGTCGCGTAGACCTCGCTCCCGCCGCTCTCCGACCAGGTCACCGTCATGGGGACCGCGACGCCACCGGCGTCGAACAGCACCGGCGGCCGGTCCTGCACGGAGGAGTCGGTCGCCCAGAGGATCGCCACATCTACCGGCACGTCGACCGCGCCGTCGTTCGGGACCATCGTGGCGGGCGGGAGCGCGCAGGACGCGAAGGCGACGGAAGACGCGAGGAAGAGCAGCATGGAGAAACCATAGCCCCCGGCGCCGTGCGGCCGCGTGTCAAGATCTCCCCGCCCCCCGTGTGGTGACGCCGCCGGGCGCGTCCCTGGCGAGGCGCCAGGGCCCGGCCCTTCCAGGCTCGGCCGGGGGCCTCGGTCGTCCGGGCGGGGCGCCCGAACGGACCGTCCGCGGGCGGACCCGCGGCCGCCTTCCAGGCCCGTCGCGCGTCCGGACCCGCGGCCGCGGTTAGCCTGTAGCGGAGGCTCGGGAGCTCCATGCTGGCGGTCATCCTCGCTTCGCTCGTCGGCTGTGGCGCGTCGGACTACGGCCTCGCCCCGGACCGCACCGGGGATGGCCACGCCCCGATGGACGACCTGCTCCCCACCGACGATCTCGGCGACGGCGCCGCGTTCGCGGCGTGGAAGTCCCCCGCGACGCCCCTCCCGGTGACGACGGCCGGCGCGCAGGCCCCGCACGCCACGCTGAGCGCCGCCCGGCCCGCCACGGTGCGCGTCGAGGCCTTCGGGGTCGGTCCCGCGCCGGCGCCGGTGGCGGACTTCCTGTTCGTGATCGACGACTCGGTCTCGATGAAGGAGGTGATGGGCCCCTTCTCGGCCGGAATCGCATCGCTCCTGCAGCGTGGCGTGTTCCCGTCGGGCAGCCGCCTCGCCGTCCTCAACACGACGCCCGGCGATCCGGTGGAGCTCTCCATGCCTCACCCGGTCGTCCCCCCGAAGGGTGACGACGACCTCGCGCCCGGCTTCCTCGCCCTGGTGGACGGTGCGCGGATCGCCGCGTACCGCGCCGTCGCGCCCAAGCGGTACGCGCGGCGCTATGTCCTTGATGGTTGCGACGCCTGGTTCGCGCCGGGGGCCCAGAACGCACAGGGGCTACCCTGCCTGCTCGCACACACCCAAATTCCCCTCCTGCCGGCGCGCGCGGAGGCGGGCCTGGTCGCGCTCCGCCAGTGGCTCGAGGCGAGCGATGCCCCCCACTTCCGGGCGGGCGCCAGCGTGAACGTCGTCTACATCTCCGACACGCACGACCCCGGCCTGTCCCCGGAGCGCATCGCCGAGCTCGGCCCCGACGGGCAGGGCCTCGTGGCTGCGCGGCCCGACTTCGCCACGCTCCGTGCCCTGGTGAGCGAGCCGGTGGCGGCGTTCCGCGTGCACGCGATCGCACCCGCGACGCACTGTAGTGACGAGCGCTGGGCTGAGCCCACCTACTTCGACGTGGTTGCCGAGGGGGGCGGGGTCGCGGCGGACATCTGCGTCACGAGGGACTACGCGCCCGTCATCGGCGCGATCGCCCAGGCGGGCTCGGTGCGTCAGGAGCCCGTCCTCCGACTCGGCTACCCCGCCGCCCGGGTCGAGGGTGTCGCCGACGAGGACGGCCCCGTCGCGTGGTCTCCCACCGACGATCCGCAGGCGATCGTGCTCGACGGCGGCCTTCCGGCCTCGGTGCGGCAGTTTCGGGTGCGGTACCGTCCGGGGGCGGGTGCCGCGGCGGGGGTGAGGTAGCGAAGCGGGCGTCGCACCGGCCCTGAGCGCCCAGCTGGCGGCTCCGCGGCGATCGCCGCGTCCAACAAGGCTTCATGAGGCGCACGTGGTGGAAGGGCGCGGCTATGCGGCCACTACCGCCCGCGGACGGCCACAACTCGCGACGTCCCCGACATCCCTCCGACTTACGGCCGCGTCGCCGCCCCGGTCACGCGCGCGGGCTGCCGCTACCTCGCGCGGGCGGCCACAACTCGCGACGTCCCCGACATCCCTCCGACTTACGGCCGCGTCACGGCCCCGGTCACGCGCGCAGGCGGCCACTACTCGCGACGTCCCCGACATCCCCCCGACTTA
>JAUXQH010000058.1 GCA_030685065.1 Pseudomonadota bacterium
CGCTGGCGGCCCCGCCCGCGCTCGCGCCGCGGGGACTCGCGCCCGCAGCGGCCCCGCCCGCCGCTCTCCCGCCCGCGGCGAACGACGAGCCGGTCGTCGCGGCCCCCGTGGTCGCTCCCCCGGTCGAGGCGGCCCCCGCCCCCGCTGAGGTGGCGCCCCCGCCGATGTTGGTGGCGGCCGCCGCCGCGCTCCCTCCGCCCCCCGCGCCGACCGATCTCGACGCGGACGCGATGAGCGACATCGCCTCGGCGCTCGGCGCCCCCGCGGTCGCAGGCTCGGCCGCCCCGATGCCGGCCGCCCCGATGCCTGCCCAGATGCCCGCAACGTCGGCCCCCGCGCCCGTGACCTTCCACAAGCCCCTGCCGAAGGAGAGCGAGGACGCGAAGGCGACGTTGCCGATGTACACGGCCTACCCGGAGGAGGCGCCGCCCTCGCGTTCGATCCTGGACGACGAGCCGACCCGCAAGAAGGTCGCCGGTGCCGGGATCGGGGTCGCGCTGCTCGGGGTTCTCGCGCTCGGCGCCTTTCTGATCGTCGCCGCGGTCGGGCTTTGGTGGACCATGTCGAACGGAGGGGAGTCCACGAAGCCGCTCTTGGACACGCCCCCGGTCGCCGCGTCCAAGGTGCTCCCCGCGGCCGCCGCGCCGGCCCCGGTCGTCCCCGTTCCGGTTGCGCCCGTCCCCGTCGCGGATGGTGGCACCGACGTTCTCCCGGGCCAGCCCGTTGTCCCGACGCCGCCCGCCCCCGCGGCCACGGTCGCCGCCACGCCGCCGACCACGACGGTGGCGGCGGTCAGCAAGCCGCCTCCCGCCACCACCACCCCCCGCGCGACCAACACCGCGGGCGCCACGGTGTCGCCGCCGAAGTCCACCCCCGCCTCGACCCCGACCGGCCCGCGCAGCACGCCCACGCCGGTCACGGCGGACGCCGGCACGTCGAACGTGACGTCCGACAATGTCTGGGGCACGCCGACCGCGCCCACGTCGGGCTTTCTCCGCATCGTCACCGACCCGGACGGAGCCACCGTCTACGTGAACGACGCGGCGAAGGGAAAGACCCCCGTGACCATCGAGCTGCCCTACGGCGCCCACCAGGTGCGCGTGGTGCGGGCTGGCTACAAGACCGAAGTGCGCGACGTGAACATCCGCGTCCGCGAGCTCACGGTGCCGTTCAACCTCAAGCCCGAGGTCGTGACCGGCCAGGTGAACGTGTACGGTCCGGACGGCTTCCGCGTGGTGGTCGACGGGCACGACATGGGCCCCATGCCGGTCACGGTGCAGGTGAGCGAAGGCGTGCGCCAGTTCAAGCTGGTCGGCTCCGACGGCAGCACGTGCAACCTGCCGAAAGAGATCAAGTTCAAGGCGGCCGGCCGTCCCGAGACCATCACGCTCGCATGCCCCTGACGTGAGGGCGGGCGCGGCACTGTCGCTTCATGAGACCAGACGACCGTTCGGAGGCTAGCGGTGATTCGCAACGTGGTTGTCGAGGTTTCGCATCTGCTCCGCAAGAAGGAGGGCAGCGGGCTCGCTCGTAGGCGCCTGCTCTCCGGGCTGGGTCGCCTGCGCGAGGTTCACGAGGCCGTCCGCATCGGCACCGAGGCCGGACGCTGGCCCCACCTGCAGCTCCCTGACGACGCCGAGCTCGCCGCCGTGCGGGAAATCGCAGCCGAGCTGCGCCGTCGAGCGCCGCGCCTCGCGGTCGTCGGCCAGCCCGGGGCCATCGCGGCGCTCCGCGCCATCACCGAGGCCTTCGGGGCGGAGTCCCCCCGCTGGATCTCGAGCCCGGACGGCGCCGGCCTCGACGATCTGGACTCGCCCGAGGTCGCGTGGCTGGTGCTGGAAGGGCCCGCATGGGCAGACCAGGTGGCCGAGTGGGCCGTGGGCCGGGGCCGCGTCGTCGCGATGGCGGGAGCGGGCACCCACGACGCACCGCCGAACGGCTGGTGGATCTCGGACCCCGTCGCGGGGGACGGCCGCTTCGCGGGCCTCGGGGCGGCGGCGGCGTTGTGCGCGGCATGGGCCGGCGTCGACATCGAGGCCGTTCACGACGGCGCACGTGACATGGTTGCTGCGTGCCAGCGCTCGGCGCTCTTCGAGAACCCCTCGTACACCCTCGCGCTCACGACCCTGTTCCTCGAGCGCGATCTCGGGGTGACCATCCCGGTGCACGTCGCGACGTCGGGCCGAATGGAGGCGTTCACCCGGTGGCTCGTGCGCATGTGGGGCGCCGTCCTGGCCGACTCCGTGCCGGTCGAGGGCCTGATGCGGCACGTGGGCGCGGCGGGCGTGTCGGGTGTGGTCGGGGACGAGGAGCTCATCCAGGTCCTCCTCCTCGGTCCGCGCGACAAGCACGTGACCCTCTGGGACGTCACCGACGGGGGGACGGGGAGGGGATCCGCGGAGGCGAGCCTCCAGTCCCGCGCCCTGCAGACGCTCCTCGATCGGGAGAACATCCCGTACCTCCGCGTGCGGCTCCCGGGGCTCGATGCCCGCGCGCTCGGGGCTGCGATGTTCCTTGCCGAGCACAGCGCGGTCACGGCGAGCCTCTTCCTGGCCGTCGATCCGCTCGGGCTCGCCGGAGTATCGGCCTGGTACGCCGCGTTGGACAGGGCTCGAAGCGAGGCCGAAGGCAACGCGAGCGGGCACGCCAGCACGGACGCCGGCAGCGACGTTGACGCGGGGCCGCCCACCGAATAATCCGCGGCCCTTCGGAGTCCTCGTTTGGCCGACACCACGAATGACGAGCCGGGCACCGCTCGCCCGCCTGCACCCGAGGCCGGGGCCACGCCGGCTCCCCCCGTCGAGCAGGACCAGCTCTTCCGCCTCCAGATGGCCGCGAGCGACTTCCTCCTCGGAAACGCCAAGTACTTCGGGTACCTGGTGGGTCTCGTCCTGCTGGGAACGCTCGTCTACGGCGTGACCACGTCGTGGCTCGCGGCGCGGGAAGCCGAGGAGTTCGCCGCAATCGCCCGCATCGACTTCAAGATGCCCAAGGTCGAGCAGCTCGCCCAGTTCGGGCTCGCGCCGATGGACGACAAGGCGGACACCACGCGCATGGCCAACGTCGAGGAAGGCGCCCGGCGCTACACCGCGGCGGGCGATGAGGCCCATGGGGCCGCCGCGGTCTATGCCTACCTCAAGGCGGCGGATACCTGGGAGCGCGTCGACAAGCCCGACCAGGCGCTGCTCGCCCTGCAGAAGGCGTCCGAGATCGGCGCGAAGGACCTGCCCGGCTACACCGCCGGCGCGGCGTACGCCGCCGCCCTGATCGACGCTGGGAAAACGGACGAAGCGCTGACGCTCTACCGCGACATGGCCGGCCGCCTCGACGGCTTCTACGCGGAGCGCTCCTTGATCCTCCTCGCGAACGCGCAGATCGCCGCGGGCCGCCAGGCGGACGCCAAGCTGGTCATCGCCGAATTCAAGCAGCGGTTCCCGCAGTCTCCCCGCATCGCCGAGGTGGCCGCCCTCGAGGCCCGCGCGGGGAGCGCGGGTTGAACGGGCCTCTCGTCGGCGGGATGTTCAGCGCGGCGTTTCTCGCGTCCGGGCTCGACTACGAGGTCACGGCGCCGGCGTTGGCTGCGCCTGGTACGACGCTCGAGGCCCCGCCGCTCCTGATCTGGGAGCGGCGCCTGCCCGGCGCGCCGCCCGACACGGCCACCCGCTCCGAAACAGCCGCACCCGTGGTCGACGAGCAGTACATCTACGTCGGCTACAGCGGCGTGAACGGGGTCCTGGTCCTCGACCGTCGGGATGGCGCCGTGGTGTACGAGCTCCCGACCCAGGCCACCGTGCTCACCGCGCCCGTCCTCACGGCGGACATGCTCTACGTGACCGACGCGGCCGGCTATACCTCCGCGTTCCTCCGGGATCGCCTCGAGATCGGCCTGCCCGCGTGGACCCACTTCTCCGGGGCCCCCATCCTCTCGTCGCCGACCGTGGCGGACGGCGTGGTGTACATCACCAACGTCGACGACCTGGTGTACGCGCTCGACGCGCGCACCGGCGAGCTCAAGTGGCGCCACGCGCACAAGCTCGAGGCCGTCCGCGTGGCCGAGCTCGAGCTGTTCGGCGCGCCGTCGCCCGTCGTGGCGGACGGCTCGGTGCTCGTCGGCTTCTCGGACGGGTTCCTGGTTGCGCTCGGCGCGGCCGACGGCTCGCCGCGCTGGTCGGCTTCGATCGGTGAGGGCGTGTACCCCGATCTGATCGCCCCCCCGCAGCCCGTCGGGAGCAGCGTCGTGGTCGGCGGCTACTCGGAGCCGCTGCTGAGCCTCGATCCGACCACACGGGCCGTCCAGTGGCGCCTCGACATCGGGAGCTCGTCGCCCTTCACCCTCGAAGGCGAGACCCTCTGGCACGGCGGCCCTGACGGCATCCTCCGTCGGATCGACGCGCGAGCCGGAAACGTGGTCTGGGAGTGGGACTCGGGCACGGGCGGCTCGATCACCAGGCCGATCCCCACGGCGCAAGGCCTGCTCGTCGCGAGCAGCGAAGGCAGCATGTACCTGGTGGATCCGGCAACGGGCACCACGCGGTGGACATTCGACCCCGGCTTCCTGCTCACCGGGATCTCGGGAATGCCCGCGGTCGACGGCGGCACGATCTACGCGGTCAGCAACGGCGGCGTGTTGTACGCGCTGAGGGGAGGGGAGGGGACTCCCACCGCCGCTCCGGACGCGGACGTTGCGTGGGTATCGCCGGCCTGGCGATAGGCGCCTCCCGGAACGTTCGAGACCCGGCACGTCGAGATCAGGGACACGCTGGGTTGGAGGCCCCTGGGGTTCCCTCCCCGCGGCACCATGCGCTGGCGGCGTCGTTTGCCTCCGCCGTGGCCGCGCTTGGATCCAGCGACCACACCCAGCCGGGCTCCCAGTCCCAGGAGGAGTCGACCGTCACGGCGTCCAGGATGAGCCCTTCGACGCCCAGTGAGATCGTGTCCGAGGTCGGTTCGAAGGAGAACAGCGCCTCGAACGCGCAGCTTCCGAGCTCGGAGGAGCAGATCGCCGCGCACGCCCCGGGCTCGAGCGCGCCAGCGGAGATCGCGGCGGACGCCGCCGTTGTCTCCACCGTGAAACCGCCGAGCTCGATGACCCGCGTGGAGACGTTGCACACCTCGATCCACGCCGGCGCTTGAGGCGCGAGCTCGTTCAACACGAGCTCTCCGGGCGCCGCGAGCACTTCGTCGATGCGCCCGTCGCAGTCCTCGTCGCGGCCGTTCGGGCCGGCCTCGGCCGCGCCGGCGTTCACCGCGGCATCGCCGTCGTCGCAGTCCAGGTCGACCGGAAACCCGTCCGCATCGCAGTCATCGTCGCCCACGGGATCACAGTCCGAGTCCACGGTGTCGCCGCACACATCGGCCGCGCCTGGGAACACGACCGGATCGGCGTCATCGCAGTCGCTGCCGCCGGCGCCCATGGCGTCCGCGCCATCTCCGTCGCCGTCGGGCTCGATGGGCCCGACCAGGGCCACCACGGCGCCCGGGTCACCGACGAGGTCCAGGGAGCCCGTGGCGTCGGCCCAGTCGGTGGGGGCAAACGTGACCTCGAGGGTCAACGAGGCGCCCGCACCGAGCTCCACCTGCGCGCGATCGGCGGAGAACGGCGGCTGGGCGTCGACCACCAACGTCGCCGCGGCATCGCCGAGGTTGGTGATGGTCACCGGCATCCGCGCCGAAGCGCCCACGGTCGTCGCCGGGAAGGTGATCGACGAGGGCTCGACGGAGAGCGCCACGGATGGCCCGCGCCACGCCACGGCGTCTGGACCGCAGGCGAAGAGCAGGAGCGCGAGCAACGGCACCATGCCGCCGAGTATAGCGGATGGGGCAGAGATCACGGGGTGGGGCCCTCCCCTGGAGACGAACGCGTAACTTCTGATAAGGTATATTATGACAAGTTACGAAGGTGGCGCAGCGTGCGGGGTGGTGCCGGGCGTGAACCGTCCGCGCCGCCGCCTGCTTCCTACTTCCGCCGGTTCGCGGTGTCGGTGGCCGCGCCGGTCCATTCCTCGCGCGACACGGAGCGCTCGCTGATCGGCTTGCCGCCGTCGTCCTTGTCCGCCGCGTCGATCACCACGCGCGCCCCGAGCTGCGCGATGAGGTCGGCGTACTCGGTGCCCCTCGGCAGCGCGGCCTTGTTGGAGGCCTGGATCTCTTCGAGATTCGCCGCCTTGTCGCCGGACTGGTCGACCTTGCCGAACTGGGCCCCGGCCGTGGCGCCGCTCTTGTCGCCACCCGGAGCGAGCATCGCGAAGATCTGACCTTCGAACTCCTGGAACTCGGGCCAGCTCACCCGACCGTCGCCGTCCTTGTCGAACTCGGTCACCAGCTTCTCGGCGACGCCGTCGAGCTTCTTCCCGCGGAACATCTCACCCTCGGCGAGCCCCAGCCGCTTGTCGAGGTACGCGCGCACCATCGCCTTGTCGACCGTCGCGCCGGACGTGTTGGTGCTGCCGTCGGGCTGGCCCAGGATGTGGTTCCAGACGCGGCCGATGGGGCCCGAGACCTTCTTCAGCCTGTCCTGCGCCGCGGCGTTCCCGCCGGGTTGACTGACCGTGGGCGCGGTGGTCGGGCCACCCGTCGTGGTGGCGGGGGTGACCGTGCTCGGACCTTGCTGGATCTTGGCGGGCATGAAGCCTCCAGGGCCCACGAGGATACCACACGCCCCACGAGTCCCCTGCCCTACGGCTCGGCGTCGCCCAGCCCGACCGGACAGAGCGTTCGGAGCCCACAGCCCGCGCACGCAGGCTTCCGGGCGGTGCAGTGATACCGCCCGAACAGGACCGCGCGGTGCCCGAAGTCGCTCCACTGCGGCCTCGGGAGCAGCTTCATCAGGTGCGCCTCGACCTTCTCGGGCGTCTTCTCCCGGTGCCAGCCCCACCGGCGCGTGACGCGGAAAACGTGCGTGTCGACCGTGACGCCGCTCTGCACGCCGAACGCCGTGCCGAGCACCACATTCGCAGTTTTGCGCGCCACGCCCGGGAGCGTCAGGAGATCCTCCATGCGCGTCGGGACCTGACCATCGAAGCGCTCGGTGAGGATCTTTGACGAGGCGATCGCGTTCTTGGTCTTTTGCCGGAAGAACCCGGTGGGTCGAAGCACCGCCTCGACCTCGACGGGATCGGCCTCGGCGAAGGCGCGGGCGTCCGGCCAGCGCGCGAAGAGCGTCGGTGTGACGCGATTGACCATCACATCGGTCGACTGGGCGGAGAGCTGGGTGGCGATCAGGAGCTCGAAGGGATCGCGATAGTTCAGCTCGCATCGAGGTTCTGGCACCATCGCGGCCAGCGGCTCCAGGAAGGTGGCGGCGCGGACACGGGAGATCGGGGGGCGAAGGGACACCGGCTCGCCTAACCGCGCACGGCCCCGTCCGCGCGGCGCTTCCGACGCATCGCGTCGGGCTCCGGTTGACGCTGGGCGCCCCCTCGGCGTACCTTCGCCGCGGAGTACCCGCGCGGATGCTGCTTCTCGGCCCCTTGCTGCCCCTCGCCTCGGCCGCCGTCGTCACGGAGATCCCGCCCTTTCTCCGTGGCGACATCCAGATCGCATACTCCTACGAGCAGCTCGCCGGCACGCTCGTGGAGCGCGGTGACGAGGATGTGGAGGTCGGCCAGCGGACAATCTCCGACCACATGTTGAACTACGGCCTCACCTTCTCCGTCGGGCCGGGCATCGCCGTGTTCGCGCAGGTGCCGCACTACGTGTCGAGCCGCGTGTCCTACGGGTCCCTCTCGGACATGGTCTACGACCCGGGCACCGGCAGCGGCACGTACGTCGGCACCACGCCGGGCACCGAGGGCACCCAGGTCGACGGGGCCGGACTCGGCGGCGTCTGGTTCGGCGTGCGCGGCACCCCGTATTCGGAGGCGTTCGAGAAGCGCAACAGCGCCACCACGTGGCTGCTCGAGGGCGCCATCCGCACCGGTGACCCGACCAGCTTCTGGACCGTCGACGAAGCGGGCAAGCGCGGCGCGGGCCCCGGCGGCACCGCGGCCCGCCTCCACACCGCGTTCTCCACCACCCTCGGAATCAGCTCGCCCTACATCACCGGGACCTACATCGGCGAGGGCAAGCAGACCGTGACCGTCGTGACGCCGGACGACGTGTCGCACGGTGAGGTCGAGCTCGACCCCGCGAACCACGGCGACATCCGGATCGGCATCGAGCTGCTCACCGGGCGCAACCCCGCCAGCGGTGCCCAGTTCGTGTTCGACCTGCACATGGGCGTCGCCTACGACGCCTTCGCGCAGCTCCCGAGCGGCTTCTACCTCCCGAACGTGCTCGACGTCGGGGCGGGCGGCCTGATCCAGCAGTCCGAGCAGATGGAGGCCGGGGCCGGGATCGCGGCGCACTGGCGCCCCTTCGAGAACATGCAGCTCACCGTCAACGGCGACCTCGGCTACCACCTGCCCCAGCGCATCGAGCACCCCTACCCGGTGTACACGGGCGCCGACACGCTGAGCGTCACGCTGGGCTCGACGCTGGGCGTGCGCTTCCGCTGACGGCGCAGGCCCTTGCGCCGCCAGCGCAGGCCCATGTGCGCTTGCCGGGCGTGGCGCGGGATGCTCCCGCGTCCACACGTCCCCGAACCCTGCTAGAACGCGTCGTCGATCCAACGGATCGCCCACGGATCGACCGTCGCGTCCACGTACGCGACCAGGAAGCAGGCCTCGACGGGCTCACCCGCCATGCCGGCCAGCCAGGCCTCCGCGGCGCTCTTGAGCCGGCGGCGCTTGTGGGGCGAAACGGCGTCATCCCCGAGGATGTCCGCGGGATCGCGCACCTTGACCTCGACGAAGCGGAGCTTTCCGTCGTGGCCCGCCACTACGTCCAGCTCCCCTCCCCCTCCACGCCAGTTGCGCGCATGGATCGTCCATCCGCGCGCAGCCAAACGCTCCGCGACGAGCACCTCTGCGAGGTGCCCGCGCTGCAAGGCCTCCCGGCGGGACTCCGCCGGGCGGGACCTAGGCCTTCGTATGCGAGGTGTCCTTGACGACCTTGGTGTACGGCGCGTCCTTGAGGCGGGCGGACTTGCCGGAGCGCTCACGCAGGTAGTAGAGCTTGGCGCGACGCACGCTGTGGCGCGTCTTGACCTCGACCTTGTCGAGGATGGGCGAGTGCACCGGGAAGATGCGCTCGACGCCGACGCCGAAGCTGGTCTTGCGCACGGTGAAGGTCGCGCTCGCGCCGCCGCCCTTGATGGCGATGACCGTGCCTTCGAAGACCTGGATACGCACCTTTTCGCCGTCCTTGATGCGGACGTGAACGCGGACGTCATCCCCCACGATGTAGGCGGGGGCGTGGCCCTTGATGGTCTCGGAGTCGATGAGGTCGATCATGTTCATGGCGGGTACACTCGAAGTCGGGCGAAGGTATTGGACCAAGGGCCTGCCGTCAACGCCTACGTGCGCGCTGATCCCCACCATGCCCACGATCTCGCGCTTTTGGCGTGTCGAGCGGCACGGCAGTGGCGCTCCCGGAGGTGCCCACCCCGAGGATCTCGTCCCCGGAGAGCAGCACGTAGGGGCCGACGCACCCGGGCGGCGGGGGCGGGACCGCGCCCGTCTGCTGGAAGCGGCGGGCCTCGATCGGGGAGAGCGTGAGGGCCGGGAGGTGGCGGAGCCCCTCGCGCGGCGTCGTGACCCAGGGGGCGAGCCCGTCGAACACCTCGTCCCTCGTGCGCCACGGCACCCGCTCCTCGCCCCGCGAAGGGCGGAGGACGCGGTCCCAATTCGGGTCACCGGCGACGATCTCGGAGATGCGCGAGAAGGACACGGCCTGATCGATGAGGAACGGCCCGCTCCCGAGGCGCCGGAGCTCCTCGAGGTGGCCGACGGTGCCGAGAGCGACCGCGATCTCCTCCGCGAGCACGCGCGCGTAGGTGCCGCGGCTGCAGCGGATCAAGACGTGAACGCGCGGCCCCTCGAAGTCCTTGAGCTCCATGGCGTCGATCCGCACGGGCCGCGCCTTGACCTCGACCGTCTGGCCCTTCCGCGCGTAGTCGTACAGCGGGCGGCCCGCGACCTTGACCGCCGAGTAGCGCGGCGGCGTCTGCATCCGGGGGCCGAGGAACGTCGCGAGGGCCTCGAGCAGATCCTTCTGGCTGAAGGAGGGGACCGGCTTCTCCTCGATCACCTGCCCCGTGGGGTCACCGGTGTCGGTCAGGACGCCGAGGCGCACCACCGCGTCGTAGATCTTCTGATCCTCGTCCAGGTACTGGATGAGGCGCGTCGCGCTGCCCAGCGCCAGCGGCAACACGCCCGTGGCGAAGGGGTCGAGCGTGCCGGTGTGGCCCACCTTCTTGAGGCCGGTGACGGCGCGCACCACGGCGACCACGTCGTGGGAGGTCACGCCCGGCGGCTTGTCGACGACCAGGAATCCGTCGTAGCTCATTCCTCACCCCCATCGGCGGGCTCTACCGCCGCCGCGTCCGCACCCGGCGCACCCGAAGCAGCCCCGCTCGCGGGCTCCTCGCTCGGAACGTCGGCGGGGATGGGCAACGTGCGGAACAGCGCGTCCATCTTGGCCGCGTACTCCACGTTGGGATCGAGCTCGAACTTCAGCTCCGGCGCGTGCCGGATCCCGAGCGCCCGGCCGATCGGACCGCGCAGGTAGCGCGCCGCGGCCTCGAGTCCCGCCTGCACCTGTGTGCGATTGCCAACGCCGCCGAGGGGCAGGTAGCGCACCCGGGCGCTGCCCAGATCGGCCTTGACGACGACCTCGGTGATGCTGATGGTCCCCACGCGCGGGTCCTTGACCTCTTCACGGATGAGCCGCGCGAGCTCCGCGTGCATGATGGAGGCGATGCGCTCGGCGCGACGGCTGGACATCGGGGGGAGCTCCTTTGGAAGCCCCGCGCTCTAACGCAGCGCCGCCGTCCGGGCCCACCCGCGCGCCCTAATGACGCGTGGATGACGATGCGGGATGCGCGGTCCGGTCGCGCTCGCATCCCCGCAGAAGTCAGCGCGCCGCGCGCCGCGCGAGGAGCGCCTCGAGCTCGGCCACCCGTTGCTCCAACGCGAGGATCCGCGTGCGATCCGACGTGATCCTCCGCCGGAGGAAGCGGACGAGGGTGGTGTTCCGCTCGTGGAATTCCGCCTTCGGCGCCAGAAGCGGGTCGCCTTGCTCCCCCTGGTCGCCCGGATGGTCCTCCTCGTCCTCCTCGGCCTCCCCCGCCCCGATGCTCGGCTCGTCCGGAGGCTCGTCATCCGCGAACGGAAGATCCCGTGACCGCCTGAAAATCGGGATCTCGGTCACCGGCTCGGTGATCTGGCTCCGCTGCAAATGCCGGTTCTCCGGCTTGTGGGGGCGCCCGAGATCGGTGATCTCGTCCAGCGGCTCCCCGTCCTCCTCGCTCATCTCGTCGTCGTCGGGCGGCGCCTCCAACGCTTCGAGCAGGCCGCTCGCGCCGTCGTCCATCGCCACCAGGTCGAATTGGTCCGACTCGTCGTCGTCCGGAGCCTCGCCCGCCTCGATGGCCAGATCGTCGTACGGGTCCATCGGGAGGGGCAACGGAGGCAGGGAGGGCAAGGCGGTGCGAGGAGGATCCCGCAGGCCGTCCATCCTGTCGATCGCCAGGGCGGACCCACCCATCAGGATGGTCTGCTCCTCGTCGCCGCGGTCGTTGGGATCGCTGGGGATGGGCGAGTTGAGCCAGGCATCGAGAGAGGCGTACGGGTCGGCAGGGCCCACGGAGGCCGCCCGGGGCGCCTCGCTCGGGGGAGGCGGACGCGCCGCGGCCCGGGGCGCGATCTCGACGATCTCGGCGCGGCTCGCCCTGGGCGCCGCCGGCTGGTCGGGTGGCTTCGAGCGGATATCGGTCCGATCGTGCTCCCCCTCCTTGGCCTCCATCTCCCGGAGCTCCCGCTGGAGCACCGCCAACATCTCGCGCCGCGGCCACGTCGGCTCGTCGTCCACCCGCGCGGGCTCGCGCCCGTCGGCCTCCTCCACATCCGGTATGCTCGGCAACATGAGCACGAGGGCCGACCCCTCCGTGACGAACGCGAGCCCCACCCATCGCTCGGCCGGTAGCCCTTCTAGCTGCGCCTCCGTCAACCGGGTCAGCGCATGCGCCTGGCGATATCGGCCGCCGTCCCACACATGGAGGAAGCGGGTCGTGCTGACCTGCGCGGCCGTGAGTCGCTCCTCGGATCCCGAGGGGCGCGCGGGCGGATCGACGAGCACGCCGGGACGGCCGACCCGCAAGATGCCCTTCCCATCCGCGACCTCGAAGCGAATCGTATAGGCGCCGTGTGGTTCGGAGGTTCGGCGGATCCAGAGTCGGACGGCTGCGCCCGGGTTCGTTGCGTCAGCATCGGCCATCCGGGCGATCCTCCGGGCGAAGGATATCCCACGAGCCTGCGGATCGAGCGAACTCCTGCGGTTGCGGGGCGGGCGGGTGCACACTACGGTGAGCGCCAGGGAGGGCTCCATGGGTGTCGCACGCAGCTTGTTGAAGGGTATCAAGGACAAGCTCATGAAGACCTACGGAGAGAAGCTCGTGTCGAACCTCGCCGACACCTCCTCCGACGCGCCGAACAACTTCAAGGCGCCGAAGCGCGACCTGTACGACAAGCTCAAGGAAGAGGGCCAGATCGACGGGGGCAGTCAGGACCGGTAGACTGCGCGGCGGAGCACGCATGAACGCCGCCTCAACCCCCCGCACCGTCGAATCCGCGCTCGCCGCCTTCAACGAGACGGACGCGACCGTCCGCCTCCTCTGGTCGCTTTTCGGCGCGATCCCGGGCGCGCCCGCGGTTTCGTTCTACACCTCGCTCGACGAGGCGCGGATGCTCGTCTTCCCCGACCTCGACGACGCGGGGCTGGAGCGCGCCAGGATGCTCGCCGCGCAGCCGCCAGCGCAGAAGGCGCTCGCGGTGGCGGACGCGATCGACACCGGAGACGTCGGCATCAGCGTCTTCACCGGCGTGCGGTCGGCGCTGACGTTCCTGTTCGGCGACAAGGCCAAGGCGCTCGACACCGACGCGCAGCAGGGCGCCGACGCCGCGCTCAAGATGGTGGCCATCGCGTGGATGGCCCACACGTTGATCCCCGGCTCGGTGCCCGAAAAAGTGGCCCGCCTCCGAGCGCTGCCGAGCGGCGAGGCCCTCCTGACCTACTACGCGGCCGTGGAGCTCGCGCTCCCCTTCGCCGACGACGTGGTGGCGGGCACGGGCAGCCTGCTCTCCCGCCTGCTCGACCGGTACGGCGCGTCCAGCAAGGGGCGCCTCCAGGGCGCCCTTGGAGAGGGCGGGGAGGCCGTCGCGGACGGAATGCTCGACGCCCTCGTCGGCCCGGTGGACGCGATGGCCCGCGCGCTGTCGGCGCACACCCAGACCATCGCCACCGCCGCCCAGAAGTGGCTCCCCCCCGCGCTCGCCACCGCCGGCACCGTCGCCGGGGCCGTCGCGACCACCGCGGACGCGCTCCCGATCTACCGTCTGCTCGGCGCGCGCCTCGCCGCCGAAGTCTGCCTTCAGGAGGCGTCCGCATCATGAACCGCTCGCTCAAAGATGCCCTCGCCGCCCACCAGCCCGGCGACGTGACCGTCCGCGTCGTCAACGGCTTCTTCTCCGTCCTCCCGTTCGCTCCGGGCTGGCACTACCCGGGGACGCTCGGCGCCGCCGCCACCTCGCTCGATCCGGCGATCGCCGCGCGGGTCGCGGACCGGGCGGACGCCATCGCCCGGGAGCCCGGCCCGCAGGGCGCGCTCGCGGCGTTCGACTTTCTCGACAAGGGAGACGCCGGGATCGCCCTGTTCTCCGGCCTGCGCGGCGTCGTCCAGGTGGCGCGGGGCGAAGGCGCGAGCGCGCTCGAGATGGACCCGCAGCAGGCGGCCGACGCGGGCCTCAAGGCGGCGGGCCTCTCCTACGTGACGTGGAAGCTCTTCGACGGCTCGCCCGACGAGCGCGTGCGCGCGCTGCTCGGGACCGAGTCGGGCCGCGCGCTCCTCACCTGGTACGTCGCGACCGACGTAGTGCTGCCCTTCGCCGACAACCTCGTCGCCGGCGGCACGGGCCTGATCACCGACCTCATCGACACCCAGGCGGCCGCAAACGTCGCGCGCCTCGCGGTGATCGCCGGCCCCGAGGTGCTCGAGACCGCGGGTATGCTCGACCGGCTCGGCGGCACCCTCAAGAGCTACGCCGGCCAGGCCGCCACCTTCGCGGCCCCGCTCTCCGCCTACGCGAAGGACTCGCTCCCCGGCATCCTCGGCACGGCCGACAAGATCACGGGCGTCGCCGCCACCGGTGTCGACGCGTTGTCCGCCTACCGGGCGCTCGGCGCCTCGCTCGTGGCCGAGGTCTGCCTCGCGCGCGCCCTGGCCGAGGTGCGCGTGCAGGTCGCCGCCGAGCTGGAGGCCGCGGAAGCGGCGCGGCGCCTCGCGGAAGCCGAGGCCGAGAACGCACGGATCGAGGCGGACGAGGCGCGTCGGCGCGCAGAGGAGGCCGCGGCCGTCGAGCAGGCCCGCCTCGCCGCCGTCGCCGAGCGCGAACGCGAGGAGGCCGAGCGCGAGCGCGTCGAGCTCGATGCGAGGCGAGAGGAGGCCCGTCTCGCCGGCGTCGCCGCGGAGCAGGCGATGCGCGCCGCGAGCCGCCAGCGCGAGGACTACTCGCTCGCCGAGGCCGAGGAGGCCGCGTCGCTCAAGCACGCGCCCATCAAGGTGACGCGATCCGCCGAGCTGGAGACCAGCGCGTCGGCCACCCCGGCAAAGTCCGGCTGCTTCGGCTGCGGCGCGGGCATCGTGTTGTTCGTCCTGGCCGGCGCCGTCGCGAGCGTGGGGATGTGGGCGTAGCAGCCCAGCGAGGGGCACACCAGCGATGGAGTAGGGTCCCCTCCCCGCTCACGCCGCGCCGATGATCCGCTGGGCCTCTTCCACCCGGTCGTCCGCGACGTAGATCCGAGCGATGTGGCGCTCGTCCTGGTAGCGCTCGAACACGCGCGTCGCGTCCTCCAACGCGGTGGCACGCTCCCGGCGCCCGGGCGCACGGTCGATGACGTAGATCGGCGGCGCGCCCTCGCGCTTCTGCCCGATGACGTTGTAGCGGGAGAGCTTCCCCGTGCTGCCCGCCGCGATCCGGTCGATGCCCGCCGCGTCGAGCCGCGCGAGGATGTCGGTGACGACGACGACCTCCTCGGCGGAGCCGTGGACCTCGAGCGCGCGGCGGTAGGGCCGGCGCTCGACGATGCGGCGCGCCCAGCCGTCCGACGAGGCGCGGAGCCACCCGTAGAGGTGCACGTCGTCCATCTCGAGGTATTGGTCCAGGTCGCTCGGGAAGCGATAGTCGCACGCGCGGCTGGTGAAGTGGCGCTTGAGCATCTCTTCGTAGACGACGGACTTGTGGTGAAAGTACACCATCACGAACATGTGGTACCGGGCGATCATGAAGTCGTCGAAGGCGTAGATCGCGCGGCGGTCGAGCGCGAGCGACACGTCGCCGCGCGTATCCACGTGCCACTCGAGGTTCGAGAGGATCCAGTTGACGTCGATCTCGCCGTACCGCGCGCCCGAGAAGTAGGAGTCCCGCACGAGGTAATCGAGGCGATCCACGTCGAGCTCGCTCGAGATGAGCTGGGAGAGGATGCGGCGATAGTCCTGGCCCCCGTCGACGAACAGGTCATCCGGGGGGGCGACCTCGCGGCTGACCAGCGCGGCGACGTGCCGGCCGTCGAACGCGAAGCTGGCGCGAAGCGTGTCGGAGAGCGACGAGCGCGTCAGGATCGCGATCGTGTAGTCCTCGTGGCTCGCGGTCTGATCGAGGCGGGCCGCCACCTTGTCGGGGGTGTACGCGTCGATCCCGAGGGAGCGCAGCGGCGGCATCGCGAACTCGGTGCAGTGCGAGAAGGGGGCGTGCCCCAGATCGTGGCAGAGGGCCGCCATCCGCACGAGCTGCCGGTAGAGGGCGCGGCGCCCGGGGGCGACGAAGGGGTCCCGACGGAAGCAGAGGTCGAACGCGCGGCCCGCGAGCTCCATCGCCCCGAGCGAGTGCGCGTAGCGACTGTGGACCGCGCTGGGAAACGGGAGCTCCGAGAAGCCCATCTGGCGGATGCCGCGCAGGCGCTGGACGAACGGATGATCGACGACCGGTACTTCTTCCGGCGCGACCGCGATTGCGCCATGCAGGGGATCACGTACTTCCACGAACGGCTCCGAGGCGAGGCGACGGTCCTAACCGACCGCGATCGGAGGGCCCCGGTGATAGGGGGACGGGCGATGCTTCCGATCCTCCCCAACGAGCCCGTCCAGGTCGGCGATGTGCTGTACCAGCCGGCCTTCGGCTTCGCCGTCGTCGAAGAACGGGACGCCACCGGCGCCACCCTCCGCTGGGAGCACCAGGGGTCGAGCCACCCCGTCCACGTCCGCCACGGCGCCCTGGCGACCGCCTACCGGAAGTGTCTCCCGACGGGGCTGCTCGCCCGCAGCGTCCGCGACCCCGACGGCGCGCGCGCCTTCATCGAGGCCGAGCCGCTCGCGGGCCTCGCGATGCTGTTGGTGGATGTGGACGGGCAGGCCACCGCGGCCGATGTGCGGGACTGGTTCCTGGCGCGCCGCCTCTCGTCCACCGCCCGGTTCGACGCATGGTGGGACGCCGTCCGGCCGTTGATCGAGGCCGACGATCGGTTCGTCCGTACGCACGCGCGAATCGCCCGGGATCCCACCGCGATGGAGGCCGTGTCCGACGAGGTGTCGCAGGAGACCGTGTCGCTTCGAGAGGGCGTGGACCGCTCCGAGCTGCTCCGCGCGCGCCCGCGTCCCCTGCCCACGCCCGGCACGCTCCCGCGCGCCGCCGCCTTCGGGTTCGCGATCCGCCTCGCCCGCGCCCTGGCGGACGTGCACCTCCAGGGCCTCGGCATCGTGCCCGATCCCACCACCGTCGCCATCGCGGGGGACACGATTCAGTTCCGTACCCGCGGCGCGCCCACGCCCCAGGGCCGCCGGGACGACGTGCGGTTCGTGCTCCGCATCCTGCTCGAACAGGTCCTCGGCCCCCTCCCCGACCCTGGCGATCTCGCCGAGTCCGACCTCGCGCCGCAGCTCGGCGCGCTCGGCGTTCCCCTCCCCCTCGAGCTGCTCGCGGTCGTGATGGAGGGCATGGCGGCGGACGGCAGCCTGCGCCCGGCGGACGGTTTTGCGTTGTGGGAGCGGCTGCATGTCGCGGAGGCCGTCCACGCGATGCGCCAATCCGCCCCGTGGGCCCACCAGGCCGGCGCATGCGCCGGGTTCAACACCCACATCGGCGTGCTCAAGAGCCTTCAGACCCAGACCAACCAGGACGCCTTCCTGCTCGTCGGCGAGCCCACGTTCTCGCTGCTCTGCGTGGCGGACGGCATCAGCCACTGCAACGCGGGCTCGGGGGATCTCGCGTCCGGGCTCACGATCCGCACGCTGAAGCTGTGGTGGGCGGAGCAGGCCGACGCGCTGCGAGACGCCGAGCCGCCCCGGATCCACGCCGCGCTTGCGGGCTCGCTCGCACGGGCGAACGAGATCGTGTGCGACGCCGCGCTGCGGCTGGCCGGCCCCGACACCGACAACTTCATCCCCATGGGGACCACGGTCGTGGCGGCCATCACGCGCGGCAACCGCGTGCACCTCGCGGCGCTCGGAGATTCGCGCGCGTACCTGGTCGGCCGGCACGGCGTGTCGCTGCTCACCTACGACCAGAACCTCCAGTCCGAGCGGCTGAGGGAGGCCTCGACCGGCCGGCGCGTCTCCTGGGCGGACGCCGGGGCGCCGCTCGTCGGCTACGTCGGCCACTTCGACCCGGACGGCGCGCCCGCGCCCGCGCCGCTGTACACGCGCATCGTGGCCATGCTCCCGGGAGAATGGCTGATCCTCTGCTCCGACGGCCTGACCGACTACGGCGGCCCCGAGGAGGCCGCGGTCGCCCTGCTCATCGGAAACGCCGTCCGGGACGCGCGGGGCGCCACGCTCACGGCGCAAGCGATGGAAGTCTGCCGGAGCCTCGTGGACGCGGCGAATCGCGGGGTCGGCGGCGACAACGTGACCGTACTCGCGCTCACGCTCTCTGCAGACTACGGGGCCACGCCCCACGACGGCCCGGTACCATCCTAGGATCCGCGGAGCTCCCCTGTCCTCCTTTCGTGACGCGCTCCAGTCGCGCGTCGTCCTGTTCGACGGTGCCATGGGCACCGAGATCTACGCGCGCGGCGTGTTCATCAACCGTTGCTACGACGAGCTGAACCTCTCCCAGCCCGACACCGTGCGGGAGATCCACACCGCCTACCGCAAGGCCGGTGCCGACGTTCTCACCACGAACACGTTCGGCGCGAATCGCACCCGGCTCTCCGCGCATGGCCTCGAGGATCGCCTCGTCGACATCAACGCGACCGGCGTACGTCTCGCGCGCGAACAGGCGCAGGGCCTCGCGTGGGTGGCCGCGTCCATCGGTCCGACCGGCTCGCTGCTCGCCCCCGTCGGGAAGCTCACGCCGGGGGAGGCCTTCCAGGTGTTCCGCGAGCAGGCGGAGGTGCTCGCGAACGCGGGCGCCGACCTGTTCGTCCTGGAGACCTTCACACGGATGCCGGAGCTCTGGCAGGCCGTGCGCGCCGTACGCGCCGTGTGTGACCTCCCGATCGTGGCGTGCATGTCCTTCAACCTGGTGGGGCCCGGGCAGGCGCAGATCGAGGGAGAGACGCCCGAGGTGGCGGCCCGAACGGTCGCGAAGTGGCCGATCGACGTGTTCGGCACCAACTGCTCGAACGGCCCGCGCGGCGTTCAGCACGTCCTCGAGCGCATGGTCGGCGCCACCGACATGAAGCTCGCGGCGATGCCGAACGCGGGGCTGCCTCAGGTCGTCGAGGGGCGCACGCTGTACCTCGCGGCCCCCGAGTACATGGCGGAGCACGCGCGCCGGTTCGTGCAGCTCGGCGCCAGCGTGATCGGCGGGTGCTGCGGCACCACGCCCGACATGATCAAGCAGATGCGCGGCTTCATCCGGTCGGTCGCGGCGGAGCGCCGCCCGGTCGTGGCGGACGCCGTCGACAAGCCCGCCGCCGCGCCGAAGGTCCACGTGACCCACCCCTCGGAGAAGACCGAGTTCGGCAAGCGCCTCTACAGCGGCAAGTTCTGCGTCAGCGTGGAGCTCGATCCGCCCCGCGGGGTGGACGCGCTCAAGGCCGTCGAGGGCGCGGCGATGCTCCAGGCGGCGGGGATCGACGTGGTCAACATCGCGGACGGGCCCCGCGCCGTCGCCCGCATGGGCCCCTCCTCCCTCGCCCAGCTCGTCCGCCAGCACTGCGGCATGGAGTCTGTCGTTCACTATTGCTGTCGCGACCGAAACCTGCTGGGCATGCAGATGGATCTGCTCGGCGCCAACGCGCTCGGGCTTCGGAACATCCTCGCGATCACCGGCGACCCGCCGAAGATGGGCACCTACCCGAACGCCACCGCGGTCTTCGACATCGATGCCATCGGCCTCATCACGTTCATCCAGATGATGAACCGCGGCCTCGACTTCTCGGGCCAGCCGATCGGAGGCAAGACCGATCTGCTGGTGGGCGCGGGATGCAACCCCGGCCACATGGACCTCGACCTCGAGGTCGCCCGCTTCGCGCGGAAGATCGAGGCGGGGGCCGAGTACTTCTTCTCGCAGCCGGTGTTCGACTCCGAGGTGTTGTGGCGCTTCTTCGAGCGCACCAAGGACCTCCCGAAGGTGCCGTTCCTGGTCGGCATCATGCCCCTCGTGTCGCTGAAGAACGCGGAATTCCTCCACAACGAGGTGCCCGGCATGCAGGTGCCCGAGTCGATCCGCAAGCGCCTCGCGGCCGCGGGCGACAAGGACGCCCAGCGCGCGGTGGGCATCGAGGTCGCGCGCGAGGCCCTCCGCGAGATGATGAACCACCCCCGCATCTCGGGCACGTACGTCTACCCGCCCTTCGGCTCGTACAAGGCAGTGCTGAGCGTGATCGACGTGGTGAAGGAGCGGGGGGCGTAGCGCGGACTCGAGACGTCGGTTTCCGTCTCGTGATTTCTCGATTCGGCCTCCCGCGTCGGTTTCAAATAAAGGGGCTTGTCCCTGACGAGATCGCGGACTATCAGGCCAGCCTCATGCTACCGAATGTCCGCAATCTCCTGGTGCGCTGGGTCCGGGGTCCGCTGCCGACGTGGCATCACCCCGACTACCGCATGCCCCTGCCCTCGATCGAGGCGCGCTCGGGCGCCGAGCCGCGGCGCGCCGACTATGTCGCCTGGCACCTCGTCGCGACCGGGGCCCTGAAGCCGCGGGACCTCCTGAGCCCGCCGCTCGCCACCTGGCATGAGCTCTCCCGGGCTCACGAGGACTCGCTGCTCCGCACGCTCGACGATCCCGAGGTCCTCGCGCGCATCTACGGCACCGACCCCGCCGAGATCATGGTCGACGAGGTGCTGCGTACCGTGCGCCTCGCGTGCGGCGGCACCATCGCGGCCGCGCGCGCCGCGCTCGCCGAGGGCCGCGCCACGGTGAACCTGCTCGGCGGCTTCCACCACGCGGGCCCCGATCGGGCGGGCGGCTCGTGCGCGGTCAACGACATCGCCGTCGCCGTGGCCGCGCTGCGGGACGCCGGGTTCGATCACCGCGTGTCCGTCATCGATCTCGACGCCCACCCGCCCGACGGCACCGCCGCGTGCCTCGCGCGGGACCACTCGTCGTGGATCGGCTCCATCTCCGGCTCGAACTGGGTGGCACTCCCCGACGTGGACGAGACCGTGCTCCCCCCCGGCAGTGGGGACGAGCTGTACCTCGAAACGCTCGACGCCCTCCTCGCGCGGCGCCCCGAGTCGGGCCTGGTGTTCGTGCTGGCGGGCGGGGACGTGCTGCGGGGCGACCGCCTGGGCCAGCTCGGCCTCTCGCTCGAGGGCGCGCTGGAGCGGGACGCGCGCGTGCTCGCCTCGCTCGGCCGCACCCCCAGCGTGTGGCTCCCAGCGGGGGGCTACCACCCCGACGCCTGGCGGCTCTTCGCGGGCACCGCCAACCTGCTCGCGACCGGCCGCAAGGAGTTCGTGCCGAAGGGGCCGGATCCCCTCCGGGGCCAGTTTGCCGGCATCGCCGCGGGCCTCGATGCGCAGAAGCTCGGGGACGACGAGTGGATCACCACCGCCGACCTCGAGGGGACGCTCAGCCACCGGGAAACGGAGCCGCGCCTGCTGGGGCACTACACCGCGAGCGGCGTCGAGTACGCGATGTACCGCTACGGCGTGCTCACCCAGCTCCAGCGGCTCGGCTACCGGAACGTCCGCGTCCGGCTCGACCGCGGCGAGATCGGTGACCGCATGCGCATCTACGGCACGGCGGGCGGCCTCGAGCACCTCCTGACCGAGACCGTCCTCGCGCGCGATCGTGTCGACGGAAAGCCGGTCCTCCTCATCCACTGGATGACCCTGCGCAATCCCCGCGCCCTCTTCTCGACCGACCGCCCGCGGCTTCGCGGCCAGGAAGTGCCGGGGCTCGGCATGGCGCGGGAGGCCGGAGAGCTCTTGAGCCGCGTCGCGCTTCGGCTCGGGCTGGCCGGCGTGGCCTTTCGCCCGATGCACCTCCACTCGGCGTGGACGGGGCGCCACGAATTCCACTTCGTGGAGGCGCCGCGACAGGCCCGCTTCGAGGCGCTCATGCGCGACGCGAGGGGGCGGCCGCTGCCGGTCATCGACGCCGCGCTGGACGAGGGGCGGGTCCTGCTCGACGGGGCCCCGTACCGCTGGGAGCCCGACATGATGGTGTCCTGGCTCGCGTCGGAGGGCCCCGACCAGGCCACCGTCGAGAAGAACAAGGAGGGCATGCGCTTCCACTTCGTCGAGGCGGCGGCCTCGGCGGCCGTTCACGAAGCGCGCCCGGGGTAGCCGGTCAGCGCTCCGCGTGGATGCCCGCGGCCGTGCGCCACCCGCTCCACAACACGGCGGACAAGCTCCCGTCGAAGCCCCACGCGCCGCCCAGGCCGGGGACGCCCATCCCGGCGGCCTCGCCCACCGCCCAGAGGCCTGGGACCACCGCGCCCGCGGCGTCGAGCACCCGCCCGTCATCGTCCACCGCGAGGCCGCCGAAGTTCTTCGCGGCGATGCTGCCCGGGCGGAACGCGCACGGAGCGCCGTCCGTGCTCGGGAAGGTGGAGAAGGAGCGACCCAACGGATCGGCGGCGCGGCTCGTGCGCAGCTCCGCCACCGAGGCCATCGTCTCGGGGAGCGCGGTCGAGTCGACGCCGATCTCCTCGGCCAACGCGGCGTAGTCGTCGGCACAGCGCCAGGCTTCCCCCTCCACGAGCAGGGGGCGGTCCGCTTCGGAGACCGCCGCGGCGATCGACTCGTGCGTCGTCACCGCCCACACGTTGGATCGCGAATCGACCAGGCCGGAGAGCAGCACGCTCCACGTGGCGGACTCATCCACGAAGCGGGTCCCGCTGCCATCGACCCACACCCAAGGGAAGGCAAAGCTCGATGTGCGGCCCATGGCCTGCCCGTCCGCGCCCGCGATCCCGAGGACGTCGCGGTACGCGCCCACCGCGTCGAGGTGGGCAGTCCCCAGTCCGGACGCCGACGCCCAGTCCACCGCCGCGCCGTCGGCGCCATGAGCGTCTCCCGCGCGCCAGGTGCCGGGCCCCCAGCCGGTGTGAAGCTCCACGAGATCCGCGCGGTCCACGAAGCCGCCGGAGGCCACGATGACGGTGTCCGCGCCGATCCACCCGGCGTCGGTCCGCACGCCGGCCGCCCGGCCATCCACGAACACGAGGCCGTGGACGGGAGTGGAGAGGCGAACCTCGACCCCCTCCGGGAGGTTGGCGGCCAAGGTCTCGACGAGCCCGACGCCGAGGGTCGTCGGTGCGTGCAGGCGCAGGTGCCCGGTCACGGGCTCGGGACGGTCCAGGCGGAGCACCAGGCCCATGCCGACGAGGCGATCGCGGATCCCGTCCGTCGCCGCCAGGAACGTGCGCGTGGCGGAGGTCGGCGCCGCGCCGGTCAGCGCCTCCCAATCGGCCGCGGCGAGCTCGGGCGTATCGATCGTGCCGATGGCCGCTTGCTCCTCGGTGCCGACCATGTAGAGAAAGCCGCCCGCCCAACGCGCGCGCCCCCCGATGACATCGGAGGCCTCGAGCACCAACGCCTCGCCCAGATCCATCGCGACCGCGAGGCCGGACGGCCCGGCGCCGATCACGATGGGGACGTCGCTCCAGAGATCGGGCAGCAGCTCGGCGTCGGAGGGTTGCGGGCCGGCCGTACCTCCGTCGTCGACCGCAGACCGCGGCCCACCGGCGGGCGGGGGGGCGCCGGAGTCGAGGTCCGCGGGGGCTGACAGGCAGCCGGACAAGGCGAGGAGCACGCGGCGAGTGTAGCAGGGACGGACACTTTCTTGACACGGCCGCGCGGGTGTTTTGTGGCGCGATGCGTCAGGCTTCGCGACGGTGCGTCGTCCCCTCCTCTTCCCGTTCCTGCTGCTGGTCGCGATCGTCGTCGGCGCGCTCCTGATCGCGCCGGTCTGGGAGGATCCCACGGCGAGGGCGCCGCTGACCCGCTTCACGGACGGACACCTCCTCGGGATCTCGCTGTGGGCTCACCCCATCCGCCACGGCGTCCTCCCCAGCCTCCACACCGCCGTGGTCGCGTGGCCCGGCGGCGCGGACCTCCGCCCGCTCCTCTGGCCGAGCACGCTGCTCGGGGCGCTCGTCGGCGCGCCGCTCGCCCTCGCGCTGACGTTCGCGCTCGTGCCGGCGTTCAACCTCGCGGGTGGGTGGGCGCTCGGGCGGGTGCTCGGGCGCGGCCCGGCCGGTTGCGCGGTGCTCGGCGGGCTCCTCGCGTTCCACCCGTGGGTGCTCGAGACGCTGGCGAACGGACAGGTCGAGCAGGCCGTGCTCGGCGGCGCGGCGCTTCAGTTGGGAGCCGCCCTGTACGCGTCGCGATCGGCGTCGTGGTGGGCACTCGTGCTCCCGGGCGTCGTCACCGCCCTCCTCGGTTGGGCCGCGCCCCACGTCGCGCTCGCCGGGTGTGTCGTCACGGGCCTCTGGGCCCTCGGCGAGGGGGTCCGCGGCGGCTCGCGGCTCCGTTGGCTCGGGGTGCTCGGCGCCATCGGCATCGGCGCGCTCCTGGTCCAGGCCTACCACGCCCCCTCCTTCGCGCCGGGGGTCCACGTCTTCGCGCCGAAGGGCAGCGAAGGGCGCCCGACGGGGCTCGCGGACCTGCCCGAGGTGGCGTCGTTGCGCGGGCTGCTCCTGCCGCCCGAGGTGCGCGGCATCCCCCCTGTGCTCCATCCGAATTGGTTGGGCTTCGTGCTGCTCGCGACGGCCGCGTGGTCGGCCGGCCGGGAGCGCGCGGCGCGCGGCGCGCTCGTCATCGCGGCGGTGCTGGTGCTCCTGTCGCTCGGGCCCACGATCACCGTGGCGGGGGCGGCGATCCCGCTGCCGTGGGCCGCGCTCGCCGCGCTGGCGCCATCGGTCTCCCAGAGCATGAGCGCCTACCGGATGGTCATGGGCGCGGTGCTCGCGCTCGCCGTGGTCGCGTCGGCCGGGCGGCGCTCGGTGCCCGCCGCCCTCGTCGTCATCGCACTCGCGCTCGGCGAGGCCGCGTTGAGCGGCACGCGCCCCCTCCCGCTCCCCGCCCAGCCGGCGCCCGCCGACGCCTCCCGCGCCACGCTCGCCGCCGGCTCCGGGCCCGTGCTCGACCTCCCCCTGGCCGGGCCGACGTGCCCCCACGGGTCCGCCCACTACCTGCTCGAGGCGGCGGCCACCGGGCGCCCCGTGCCGCTCCAGCTCACCAACCCGCGCGCCGGCTACGCCGCGGTGCCCGGGCTCGTCGGCGGTGCCGGCCGCGCCTGGAGTCGCGACGACTGCCCCGCTGAGCTCGCGCGGCTCGTGGAGGCCTGGCCGTTCACCACCCTCGTCCTCCACCGTCACGACCGCGACTGTCCCGTGCCCCCCCGCATGGCGACGTGCCTCGCGGCCACCTTGGGGGCGGGCACGACCGCGGGGGCGGTCACCTGGTGGGACCTCTGATGGCGTCGCCCGAATCGCGCCCCTGGCTTCCGCTCGTCCTCCTGCTCCTCGGCTCGCTCGCCATCGGCGCCGCCGCGGTGTGGCCCGTCCCGACCGCCGTGCGCGCGCTCGTGCCGGACACGACGTTCACCGACGGCCATCGCATCGCGCTCGGCTTCGCGGACGGCACGCTCCCGTTCTTCACCCGGACCGGCGCACGCACGCTCGACATCGCGGGCGGAGCCGACTTCCGGCCGCTCCTCTGGCCCGCCGATCTTCTCGCCGCGGTCGCGGGCCCCCTGCTCGCGCTCAACCTCGTGTTCATCCTCATCCCCGCGTTCAACGCCGTCTGCGGATGGATCCTCGGCGCGGCCCTCCGACTCGGCGCGTGGAGCCGCTTCGTGCTCGGCGCCGCGATCGCGTTCAACCCGTGGGTGCACACCACGCTCGCCAACGGGCAGCTCGAGCAGGCCGTGCTCGGCGGCGCCGCGCTCGTGTGGGCGGTCGCTCTCCTTGGCGCCGCTCGCCCGTGGATCGGCGCCCCGCTGCTCGCCGTGACCACGTTCGCCGTCGGGACGGCCGCGCCGCACGTCGCGCTCGCGGCCTGCGCCGCCCTCCCGATCTGGGCGGTCGTGTCCCTCGTGGCGGAAGGGCGCCAGGATCGGCGCTCCGCCGTGTTCGTGGGCATCCGCTGGCTCCTCCTGATCGGCGCTGCCGCCATCGGCGCCCAGGCGGCCTCGCGCTACCACGCGCCCAACTTCGACGCCGTCGTGCGCCTCTTCGCCCCGTTCGGCAGCGTCGACGCCGCGCCGGTCGGCGCCCAGGTCAAGCGCGCCGTCCTGTTGTCCGATCTGTTCGTGGCCCCCGGGCTCCCCCCGCGCCTGGCCAACGGCGTCGTCCACTCGGGCTACCTCGGCGTGCCCCTGCTCGTCGCGGCGCTCGCCGGCGTCGGGTGGCGGCGCGCCCCGCTCCTGGCCGGTCTCGCCTGCCTCGTCCTCGCGTTCGGCGCCGGCACCACGTTTCCGCTTCCGTACGCCGGTCTCGAGGCCCTCTCTCCCACGATCGCCGCGAGCGGCACGCCCTATCGCTTCCTCATCGGCGCGATCGTCGGCCTCGCCGCCTCCGCCGCCGCCATCCCCTGGGGCCCGCGCGGCGCCCTCGCCCTGGTCGCGCTCCTCTGGGCAAGCGGCTGGACCGGGGACCCGCGCCCCCTGCCCCTCGCCAGCGTCGCGGTGGCCCACGATCCGTCCACCGTCGCGCTCTCCGTCGGCACCGGCCCCGTGCTCGACCTCCCGGTGCCCGGCCCGCGGTGCAAGGAGGGCGCCACCCACTACCTCCTCGAGGCCACCGAACACGGGCGGCCGGTACCCGTCGTGTTGCGCCCGTCATCGGAGGCCTGGCCCAAGGGCGACCGCGCGTTCGCCCGCCGCGTCGACGCCGGCCTGAATCCCTGCGATCCCGACGTGTTGGCCGAGATCCGCGCAGCCGGCTTCACCGCCGTCGTGGCGCACGGCCACCGCAACTGCAACCTCGCCCCCGAAGAGGCGGCCTGCCTCCGCACGGCGTTCGGGCCCGGAACGTCGCAAGGGAAGGTCACATGGTGGTCGATCGAGTGAGGGTTCTTGGGGCGGGGGCCCCCTCATCCGGCGCGAAGCGCGCCACCTTCTCCCAGGGGGAGAAGGGTAGGCAGAGCCTCCTCCTCCCCTTCTCCCAGAGGGAGAAGGGGGCGCGCCAGCGCCGGATGAGGGTCCGGATCAGGGTCCGGATCAAGATCCCCGCGGGTGAAACTCCGCGTGCACCCGCTTCAACCGCTCGCGCGCCACGTGGGTGTAGATCTGGGTCGTGCTGATGTCCGAGTGCCCGAGCATCGCCTGGACGTGACGCAAGTCGGTGCCGTGCTCCAACAAGTGGGTCGCGAACGCGTGCCGGAGCTGGTGCGGCGTCACCCGTGCGCGCACGTCCGCCGCGCGGGCGTAGCCGACGAGCCTCTCCCAGAAGTTCTGACGCGTCATCGCCGATCCCAAGCGGGACAGGAACAGGGCCGGCTCTCGCAGGTGGGGGTCGTGCCCCGCGCGCACGTTCCGGATGTACCCGGCGATCTTGTCCGCCGCCTCCTCCCCCATCGGGATGAGCCGCTCCTTCCCGCCCTTGCCGCGCACCCGCAGGAACCCGCCCTCCAGGTGCACCGCGGCGAGCGGGAGCGTGACGAGCTCCGTGACGCGGAGCCCCGAGCTGTACATCAGCTCGATCATCGCGGCGTCGCGGACGCCGAGCGGATCCTCGCGGTTCGGGGCCGCGAGCAGCGCCTCCACCTGCCCCTCCGAGAGCACCGTGGGGAGCTTCCTGGGCGGCACCTTGCCCTCGACACGGGGCGAGGGATCGGCCCGCAAGATCCCTTCCCGAATCAAGAACTTGAAGAACTGGCGAAAGGCGCTCCGGTGGCGCGCCACGCTGCGGAGATCGAGCCCCGCGTCCACGAGGTGCGCCACGTAGGCGGCGAGGTCCACGTGTTGCACCTGCTCGGGGCTCGTGATCCCGCGGCCGTCCAACCAGGCCGCGAGGCGCACGAGATCGGTGTGGTAGGCGAGCACGGTGTTCACCGCCAGGCCGCGCTCGATCTGCGCCCAGTGGCAGTAGCCCCCGATCGCGTCGTCGATCGGGGTCACGCCAGCAGATCCCGGAGCTTGTAGAGCGCCACCAGCGCGTCGCGCGGGCTCATGGTGTCCGGATCGAGCGCGAAGACCGCCTCGCGAACGGGGTCACTGAGCGGGGCGGCGGCGGGCTCGGTGTAGACCTCCACCAGCCGTGGGGGCTCGGCTCCCCCCCCTCCGAACAGGGAGAGTTGGGTGGCCTCCGGCTTGGGGCGCCGCCGCTCCAGCTGGAGCAGCAGCGCCTTCGCACGCTTGACGACCGGCGCGGGCAGGCCGGCGAGGCGCGCGCACTGGATCCCATAGGAGCCGCTCGCGGCCCCTTCCTTCAGCTTGCGGAGGAACACGATCTTCTCGCCGTGCTCGGTCACCGCGACGTGCAGGTTCCGCACGTGCGGGCAGGTCTCGGGGAGCGCGGCGAGCTCGTGGTAGTGCGTCGCGAACACGCCGCGGCACTCGATGCGATCATGAAGATCCTCCGCGACCGCCCAGGCGATGGCGAGGCCGTCGTAGGTCGACGTGCCACGGCCGATCTCATCGAGCAGGACCAGCGAGCGGCCCGTGGCGCCGACGAGGATGTTGGCGGTCTCGCTCATCTCGACCATGAAGGTCGATTGGCCGTGCGCCACGTCGTCACTGGCGCCCACGCGCACGAAGATGCGGTCACACACGCCGATGCGCGCCGCGGTGGCGGGCACGAACGCGCCCACTTGCGCGAGGAGCACGATCTGCGCGATCTGCCGCATGAGCGTGCTCTTGCCCGCCATGTTCGGCCCCGTCAGGATCACCAGCCGGCCACGCTCGTCGAGCCGCACGTCGTTCGGGACGAAGCGCTCCCCCTGGAGCGTCGCCTCGACCACCGGGTGCCGCCCGGCTTGGATGTCCAACGTGACACTCGTGTCGACCGTGGGCCGCACCCAGCGGCTGCGCACGGCGAGCTCCGCGAAGGACGCGAGCACATCGAGCTCGGCGACGCCGCGCGCCACGACCTGCAGCCGGGCCACCTCGACCGCCGCCCGCGTCCGGAGCGCCGCGAACAGCTCCGCCTCGAGCTCGATGCGCCGCCCGTCGGCGCCCGACACCTGCTCCTCGTACTCCTTGAGCGCGGGGGTGATGTAGCGCTCGCCGCCCGCGATGGTCTGCTTGCGGTGCCACGACGGGGGGACCTTGTGCAGGTTCGCCTTGGTGACCTCGATGTAGTAGCCGAACACGCCGTTGTGCCGGATCTTGAGGCTGGAGACCCCGGTCTCCGCCCGGAGCGCGCCCTCCATCGCCGCGATGGCGCCCTTCGCGTCGAGCGAGAGGCCGCGCAGGTGGTCGAGCTCTTCGTGCACGCCGGGCCGGATGATCCCGCCCTCGGCCTGGGTGGGGGGCGGCTCGTCGACGAGCCAACGATCGAGGTCAGCCGCGATCTCTTGCGCGAGGTCCGCGGGGAGCCGGGACGCGAGGGAGGCGCCCGTGTCACCGCGCAGATCCAAGTCGGCGAGCGAGGCCGCGATGTCGGGCAGCCGCACGAGGGACGTGCGGAGGGCGCCGAGATCGCGCGGCGTGGCGCTCCCGAGCGAGACGCGCGCGGCGATGCGCTCGATGTCGGCCACCTGGGCGAGGGAGGCGATGACGGCCCGGCGCCCGGTGGGCTCCGCGACGAACGCGGCGACAGCGTCCTGACGTGCGGTGATCGCGCCGACATCCAGGAGCGGCGAGGAGAGCCACTCTCGTACGAGGCGCCCGCCCATCGCCGTGCGCGCCGTGTCGAGGAGCCCGAGCAGCGTGCCCTTGCGACCCGCGCCCCGGAGCGGCCGGAACAGCTCCAGGTTGCGACGCGTCGCATCGTCGATGCCCAGCGCGCCGCCGAGCACGTATGACTTGAGCGTCACGACGTTGGAGAGGCTCGAGCGGAGATACTCGCTGGCGTACCCGATCAGCGCGCTCACCGCGCCGAGGCCTGGGGCGCCGACACCCGCCTCGCCAGAGCCGAAGGCGGCCCCGAAGCGGGCGGTGATCCCCTCCACGTCGATCGGGAAGGCGGCGAGCACGGTCACCGGCGCCACGCCGAGGGCCGCCCGGATCGCGGGATCGTCCGCCCCGGCCGCGATCAGCGCCTCCCGCGGCTCCATCCGGCCGAGCTCGCCGACCAGGTGGTCCATCGTGCGCGGCTCGGTGACGCGGAGATCGCCGGTCGACGCGTCGAGGAGCGCCAGCCCGTACGCGCCCGGCTCGCCGCTGATCGCCACGAGGAACGCCGACTCATGAGACTCCGCGTGCTCGCCCGAGAGCCCCGGCGTGACGACGCGAACGACCTCGCGCCTCACGATGCCCTTGGCCTGCCGCGGGTCCTCCACCTGGTCGGCTACGGCGACCTTGCGCCCCATCTCCACGACGCGGCGGATGTACCCCTCGGCCGCGTGGTGCGGCACGCCACACATCGGCACGGGGTCGGCCGACTCCTTGTTGCGCGCCGTGAGCGTGAGCTCGAGCGCGGCGGCGGTCCACACCGCGTCGGGGCCGAACAACTCGTAGAAGTCTCCCATGCGGAAGAACAGCAGCGCGTCCGGGTACTGGGCCTTGAGCTCCCGGTACTGCCGGAACATCGGCGTGTCGGCTGCGTCGAAGCTCACGGCTCGCCCGGCTCCTGGGGCTCGGCGGGCTCGGCCTGTCCGACGGGCGCGCGCAGGCGGACGCCCCAGAACACGTCCTCCCCGTCGAGCGCCGGGGCGTTGTCGAAGATCAGCTCCGCGCGCCAGCCGAGCTTCTTCGCGATGTCGATGCCCTCTTCGGGCTCCGGCGAGCACACGGCGTAGACGAGGACGCCCCCGGGAGCCACGCAGCGGGCGGCGTTCTGGAGGATCGCCCACTGCTTGGTAGCGGCCGCGGCGATGTCCTCCTGCTTGCGACGCCAACGGATGTCGGGATGGCGGCGGAGCGTGCCGAGGCCGGTGCACGGCGCGTCCACCAGGACGATCGGGAACGTCCGCTCGAGCGGGCCCGTGGTCCAGTCGTGGGCCTCGCCCCAGACGGCGAGATCGAGCCGCTCGGCGCCCTCCTGCACGCGCTCGAGCCGCGCGGCGTCGACGTCCGTGGCATGGACGCGCGCGCCACGGCTGGCGAGGCGGAAGCTCTTGCCGCCGGGGGCCGCGCACACGTCGAGCACCTCGGTGCCCGCGGCGAACTCACCCACGAGATCGGCCACCGCGGCCGCCGCGGGATCCATCACCCACCAGCGCCCCTCGGCGTAGCCGGGGAGCTCCTCGATCGCGCCCGCGCCTTCGGGGAGGCGGAACAGGTCGTTCCCGACCGGGGTGATCGCGATGCTGCGGTGCTGGAACATCCGCGAGACCCCCGCGGGGTCCTCCTTCGCGACGATGTAGATGGGCGCGGGCTCGTTGTTGGCCTGCATCCACACGTCGGCGCCCTCGCCGTAGCGACGGCGCCACCGGTGCACGAGCCACGCGGGGTGGCCCAGCCGCGCTTCATCGTCGGGGTCGAAGTTGCCTTGGTTTCGGAGCACCGCGTTGACGAAGCCGGCGGCGTGGCCGACCCCGGCGGCGCGGCAGGCCTCGACCGCCTGGTCGACCGCGGCGTGGGGCGGCACGCGCGAGCGGCGCAGCTCGAACACGCCCATCCGGAGCGCGGCGAGCACCTCCGGATCGAGGTTCTTGGTCGTGCGCTTGGCGGCCTGTTGCACGATCGAGTCGACGGCGGGGCGGTTCCGGAGGATCCCGAACACTAGGTGCCAGGCGAGCCCGCGGTCGGCGGGGTCACGCGGCGCGAGGCGCGCCAGGGCGTCCTCGGCGTGTTCGCCGCGTTCGACGGCGAGGAGGGCCTGGATCGCCGCGACGCGACCCGGGTTGACCTTGGAGCGGGCGGGATGGCTTGACATGGGGCGGGAAGCTATCCCGACCCGCGCCTCTTGCGTTGGTCGATGTATTCTCCGCGGCCATGCCCCCCTCCCGCCCCCTCTTCGGCCTGGAACGCGTGTGGCGGGTGGCCGACCGGCTCTGGCCGGGGTTCGTCAACCAGCTCGTGATCGAGGGCACCGGGAGCCTCGACGCCACCCGATGGCGAGCCGCGGTGAGCACCGTGCTTCCCGCCTGGCCGGGGGCGCGCGCGCGGCTTCGGGGCGTGTTGGGGTGGACACGTTGGGTGGCGGACGGCGCTCCCCCCATCGTGACGCAGGTGGACGGCGGCGGGTGGGACGCGCGCGGGCCGGCGCCGTTCGGGGCGACACGATTGGATCCGGACGCGGGCCCGATCGTAGAGGTGTTGCTGGTCTCGGGCGCCACGCCCCGGATCGTCCTGCGCACCCACCACGCCGCGTTCGACGGGCGTGCCGCCTGGGCCCTCGCGGAGGACCTGGGCGCCGCGCTGCGCGGGGAGGCCATCCGCGGCGCGGCGTTCGCCGATCTGTCCGACGTCGCGCTGATCGGAGAGGGTCCATCCGCGCCCGAGCCCCCCGCCGACGCGCTCACCCCCACCGGGCCCGCGACAACCCTGGCGGAGGCGAGCACGTGGGCGCGTGTCACCATCCCGCCGATGGGAGGGCAGGTGTTGGCACGGGCCCTGGCTGCCTTCGCGGCGGCGGCCTCCCCCGGATTGCTGCGGGTGTCCCTCCCCGTCGATCTTCGGCGCCATCACCCAGGGCTGCGCGCGTGCGCCAACCTCACCGGCTTCGTCCGGGTCGACCCGCGGTCGGACCCCTCCGCGGCGCTCCGAAGCGCGCTCGACCAACGTGCCGAAGGCGGTGTCGTCCGCACGGCGCACACCCTGCGCTCGGCGCCCCTCGCGATGATGGCGTCCGCCGGGAAGAAGGCCGCGCGGGCCACGCTCCGCACCGGGCTCGCCTCCAGCTCGGCGACCCTCTCCAACCTCGGGCGCCTCGATCCCCACGTCCTCGACGGGGCGGGCTTCCGCGGCGCTCGCCTGTTCTGGATCCCGCCGGCAAACCCGGGCACCCCGCTGTTCCTGGCGCTGACGGGGCACCCGGAGGGCATCGAGCTCTGCGGCGGGATGCCGGTCGGGTTTGCCAGCGAGGGCCGGCTCGACACGCTGCTCGCCGCGATGGCGTCGGGGATGGCGTCGGGGATGGCGGAGCCGCGCTGATGCCTCGCCTTCACCCCGGCCGCGCCCGGGCGTACGCGGGCCTCGCCTCGAGCCGCGCCAGCCACGCGCCGATCTGGGGCAGCCCGTCGGTGTAGCGATCCTCTCCCGCGAGCAGGGCCCCCGTGACGATGGTGGGCGCCAACAGGAGGTCCGCGAGCGACACGGTGTCCCCCGCGAGCCACGGGGACTCTCCCAGCGCGGCCTCGAACACCGCGAGCGCCTCGCGGGCGTTGGCCGCCGCGGCGCGCACCGCCCCCTCGTCCACCACCACTCCTCGGCTCGCGAGCACCAACCGCGGGATGAGCACGCCGCGCACCGCGTGCGGGGCCACGAAATCGTTGTAGGCGCTCATCCACTGCGTCATCCGCGCGCGCCCCGCGGCGTCCGCCGGCTGGAGCGCAGGCCCGGCGAAGGCCTCGTCCACGTAGCGCATCACCGCCATCGCCTCGAACACGCGCACCCCGTCGTGCTCGAGCGCGGGCATCTTCCGAAAAGGGTGGAGCGCCGCGTACTCCGGCGCGCGGAGCCTCGGCGGCACGAGGGTGTATTCGACCCCCTTCTCTTCGAGCGCGAGCCGCGCGGACCAGGTGTACGTCGAGAAAGCGGAGCCGTGGAGGGTGACCATCCGACGAGTGTACTCCACGCCCGGGACGTGCCTCCTTTGTGGAGGATGGAGGAGATCCGTAGACATCGGAGCGCCCGCGCTTACCCAAGCTGATCCCAGGGTGGACCATGGAAGTCGACGCAGAAAACGCCAGTCTGGACAGCTTCGGCGCGCGCGCCGCGCTCGCGGTCGGTGCCACCGCCTACGGCTTCTACCGCCTCGACGCGCTCGGGGGCGTCGCCGACCTGACGCGGCTTCCCTACGGGATTCGCGTGCTCCTCGAGAACCTGCTCCGCCACGAGGACGGCGTGAGCGTCACGCGGGACGACATCCAGGCGCTCGCCCGGTGGGCTCCGGGCCGGGTCCCCGACCGGGAGATCCCCTTCCGACCCGCCCGCGTCCTCCTGCAGGACTTCACCGGCGTGCCCGCGATCGTCGATCTCGCCGCCATGCGGGACGCGATCGCGGCGCTCGGCGGGGATCCGTCGGCCGTCGATCCCCTCGTCCCGGTCGAGCTCGTCATCGACCACTCGGTCCAGGTCGACGTGTTCGGTCGTCCCGACGCGGCGAACGTGAACGTCGACCGTGACTATGCCCGCAACCTCGAGCGCTACCGCTTCTTGCGGTGGGGGCAGCAGGCGTTCCGCAACCTCACCGTCTACCCACCGAACGCCGGCATCTGCCACCAGGTGAACCTCGAGCGGCTCGCGCGCGTGGTGTTCTCGTCCGACGAGCTCCGGCCGGCCGACATCGTCGCCTATCCGGACACGCTCGTCGGCACCGACTCGCACACGCCGATGGTCAACGGCCTCGGCGTGCTCGGCTGGGGCGTGGGCGGCATCGAGGCCGAGGCGGCGATGCTCGGCCAGCCGATCTCGCTGCTGGTCCCCGAGGTGGTGGGCGTGCGCCTGACGGGGCGGCTCCGGGAGGGCGCCACGGCGACCGATCTGGTGCTCACCGTCACGGAACGGCTCCGGAAGCACGGCGTGGTCGGCAAGTTCGTGGAGTTCTACGGCCCGGGGGTGAGCGGCCTCTCCATCGCCGACCGCGCGACGATCTCGAACATGTCCCCGGAGTACGGCGCCACCTGCGCGATGTGGCCGATCGACTCGCGCACGCTCGACTACCTTCGCTTCACGGGGCGCCCCGCCGCGAGGGTCGCGCTGGTCGAGGCGTACGCCCGCACCCAGGGCCTGTTCCACGACCCGACGGCGCCCGAGCCCGCCTACACCGAGGTGGTGGCGCTCGATCTCGCGCAGATCGTCCCGTCGATCGCGGGGCCGCGACGCCCCCAGGATCGCGTGCCGCTCGAAGGGGCGCCCGAAAACTTTCGCGATGCGCTCCCGACGCTGCTCCCGGCCGGGGGGACCGTCGCCGGCGCCCAACCCTCCACCCGCGTCGGCCACGGCTCCGTCGTCATCGCCGCGATCACCAGCTGCACCAACACCTCGAACCCCTCGGTGATGGTCGCCGCGGGCCTGCTCGCCCAGAAGGCCGTGGCACGCGGGCTCACGACGAAGCCGTGGGTCAAGACATCGCTCGCGCCCGGCAGCCGCGTCGTGACCGCCTACTACGAGCGCGCCGGGCTCCTCCCCGCGCTCGAGGCCCTGCGCTTCAACGTCGTGGGGTATGGCTGCACCACCTGCATCGGCAACTCGGGGCCCCTCCCCGCCGAGGTCTCCGACGCGATCGAGGCCGACAAGCTCGTCGTCGCCTCGGTGCTCTCGGGCAACCGCAACTTCGAGGGCCGCATCCACCCCGAGGTGCGCGCCAACTACCTGATGTCCCCTCCCCTGGTGGTCGCCTTCGCCCTGGTCGGCCGGATCGACGTCGACCTCACGACCGAGCCGCTCGGCGTCGGGAATGACGGCGCGCCCGTCTACCTGCGTGACGTGTGGCCCACCCAGGACGAGATCGCGAAGGTGGTCGAGGGGAACATCGCCGCCGACATGTACGCTTCGGCCTACGCGGACATCCTCCTGGGAGACGAGCGCTGGCGCGCGCTCGACGTGCCACAGGGCAGCCGCTACGCCTGGGAGGCCGATTCCACCTATGTCCGCCGCCCGCCCTACTTCGACGGGATGCGGCGCGAGCCGCCCGAGGGCGTGTCCGACATCCACGGCGCCTCGTGCCTCGCCGTGCTCGGGGACAGCGTCACCACCGACCACATCTCCCCCGCCGGAAACATCTCGCCGACCTCCCCGGCGGGGAAGCACCTGATCGGGTTGGGAGTCCCGCCGGACGCCTTCAACAGCTACGGCGCGCGCCGGGGCGACGACGAGATCATGGTGCGCGGCACGTTCGCCAACGGGCGGATCCGCAACCGGATGATCCCGGGGGTCGAGGGCGGCTTCACCCGCTTCCTGCCAACGGGAGAGGTGCTCCCGATCTACGACGCCGCGGTGCGCTACCGGGCCGCGGGCACGCCGCTCGTGGTGCTGGCGGGCAAGGAGTACGGGTCCGGTTCGAGCCGCGACTGGGCGGCGAAGGGCCCGATGCTCCAGGGCGTCCGGGCGGTCATCGCGGAGGGCTACGAGCGCATCCACCGGAGCAACCTGGTCGGAATGGGCATCGCGCCGCTCCAGCTCCTCCCGACGGACACGCTGGCTTCGCTCGGGCTGACGGGAGAGGAGACGTACGACGTCATCGGCCTCGCGGAGGGGGTTCGGACGAAGTTCGCGGCGGGCCGCGAGGTGACCGTGCGGATCACGCGTGCGGACGGAGCGGTGAGCGAGGTCCGGGTGCTCGTCCGCATCGACACCCCGCAGGAGGTCGCGTACTTCCGACACGGCGGGATCCTGCTCTACGTGGCCCGGCAGCTGCTCACCGGAAAGGTCGAGCGGGCGCCCGGGGGGCTGTCGGGTGCCTCGCAGACGCGGCCCGGGGCCGAGAAGAACCACGTCGTCGACGAGGCTTCGAAGGAGTCGTTTCCGGGGAGCGATCCGCCGGCGTACTGACGGCCCGTCGCCTCCGGTCACGAGCGGCCGGTCACGCGCGTCACGTCACGGATACCATTCCCCCATGTACCCGGCGCGCTCGTCCACCCACGTCCGGAGGTACTCCACCTCCTCGTCGTGGCTCGTCCAATCCGTCCGCCAGGACCAGCCACCGTACCCGCGGTAGCTGTCCTGCCACTTGCGCCAGTCCCGCTCGGCGGAGGGCTCGATGCGGTCGATCCACCCGTCGATGCGGCCCTGGATCGCGCTCGCGGAGAACGGGCCGGCGAGCTGCTCCCGCATCCGCGCCTCCATGCGGGGGCCATGCACCGGGTCTGCCACGAGCCGGTTGAACAGGTTGTTGGTCCAGAAGAAGTCGTAGTTGGTGGCGGACGCCTGCCGCTCGGTCTGCCAGGTCTGCCCGAGGGCGTGGTTGAAGTCCCACGGGGCGTGGTGGGCGATTCCTGTCGTCGGGTCGACGTACAGGTACGCGTTCTTTCCCCCCGAGTCGTCCGCCTCCGTGTAGCGCACCAGGATCCACCAGTCGGCGATCTCCTCGATGACCACGTATTCCTCGATGTGGGCGGTGAAGTCGGCGTCCGATGCGGTCGCGACGAATTCCACCAGCACGTCGAGCTCGAACCACTCGTCCTCCTGCCCCTCCTGCTTCTCGTACCCGTCGTGCCAGGTCGACTTGGGCGTGCCCCCGTAATTGTCGTAGAAGTTCCCCTCGTGCGTGACGGACTTGAACAGGCTGCCATCCTCGTAGTAGCCGTGGTCCTCCCAATACTCCCCGTCGATGTGGTCACTGATGAGGAAGATCCCCTCGTACTCGCCGTTCACGTAGAGCACGGAGAGGAAGGTCTGGATGTCGTGACGCCCCCCTGGGGAGTCCGAGTCGTCCATGGCCGACCAAAGCTCGTAGCACAACAGTTGGCGGAGATAGCTGTTGTCGTCGAACAGCGTGGTCACGACGATCTTGCGGCGGTCGTCGAAGCCCTCGGCTTCGTCCTCGAAGCGGTCCTCCGCCGAGAAGGACACGGTGTAGCTCCGCTTCGGGTAGTAGCTCGACGCGGCGCCGCGGTACTTCAGATTGACGGCGTACGGCTTGCCCCGGTAGACCAGCACCGCCTCGACATCGTCCGTGTCATTCGTCGTGCTCGGGCGCTCGAGGTGCATCACCGGGAGGCCGTGCTCCTCGAGGTAGGTTCGCGGATCGACCGCTACGTTGTCGGCGGCCTCCCAACCATCCGCCACCCACACGTCCACCACGCCCACGTCGCTCCCCTCGCCGGACGACGTGACGGCCATTGCGTAGTGGCCGGCATCCGCCGGCCCGGGGGTCCAGCTGACCACCGCGGTGCCCGCGTCGAAGGTCGCGCCCGCGGGCAGGGACGGGGCCGAGAACGATGCGGCGGCTCCCGCCCCGGTGCACCCGATTGTGAAGGACAGCGGCTCTCCCTCCACGCCGTACACGGGGGGGGCCCCCGGATCACACGAGTCGTCCCCGATCACCTCGGTGTCGGTGTCGCGGGAGTCGGTGTCGCGGGAGTCGGTGTCCCCACCGGCCGTATCGTCGGTGTCCCGCCCGGTGTCGAGCGGATCGGGGGCACAAGCCAGGAGCACGAGCAGCATCCGGAGAATCATGCCACGATCCGGCGACGAGGCGCGTCAGCTGGTCGCCACCCACACGGTCTTGACCTGGGTCACCTCGTCGAGCACCGCCCGCCCGTTCTCCCGGCCGAACCCCGACTGTTTCATCCCGCCGTAGGGGCTCGCCGCGTCGAAGCGGTTGTAGGTGTTGATCCACACCGTGCCCGCCTGGAGCCGCGCGGCGAGCGAGTGCGCGCGCGTGATGTCGCGGGTCCAGATGCCGGCGGCGAGCCCGAACTCGCTCGCGTTCGCGATGCGCGCGGCGTCCTCGACATCGTCGAACGGGATGACGGAGAGCACGGGCCCGAAGATCTCCTCGCGCGCGATGGTCATCTCGGGGGTGACCCCCGAGTAGACCGTCGGCGCCACGAACCAGCCCTGGTCGCACCCGTTCGACCCGGCATGGCGCCCACCCACCTCGCGGCGCGCGCCCTCCGCGTCCCCCTGCGCGATGTAGCCGAGCACGCGGCGGTGGTGCACCTCGGAGACCAGCGGCCCCATCGTGGTGGCGGGATCGAGCGGATCACCGGGGACCATGGCGCGGGCGCCGCTCACGACGATGTCCAACACTTCGTCGTGGATCGAGCGCTGGACGAGCAGCCGGGTGCCCGCGGTGCAGAGCTCTCCCTGGTTGTAGAAGGCGGCGCCGATCGCGTTCTTCGCCGCGCTCTTCACGTCCGCGTCCTGAAACACGATGTTGGGGCTCTTGCCGCCGAGCTCGAGAGAGACGCGCTTGAGCGTGGCCGCGGCGTTGCGCATGATGAGGCGGCCGGTGTCCGTGCCGCCGGTGAAGCTGATCTTCGCCACGTCCGGGTGCGCGACGAGCGCGGCGCCCGCCTCCTCGCCGTGCCCCGTCACCACGTTGAGGCAGCCCGGCGGCAGCCCGGCCTCCGCCAGGATCCGCGCGAGCTCCAGGCAGGAGAGCGAGGCCTCCTCGGGCGGCTTGAGCACCACCGTGTTGCCCGCGGCCAGCGCCGGGGCGATCTTCCGGGCGGCGAGCAGCAGCGGAAAATTCCATGGGATGATCGCCGCGATGACCCCGAGCGGCTCGCGCACCGTGTAGGTGAGGAACGGGCCGCGCACAGGGATGGTCTCCCCGGTCAGCTTGGTGGCCCACCCCGCGAAGTAGAAGAACGTGTCGGCGGTCCGCGGCACGTCGATCGTGCGTGCGTTCGTGATCGGCTTGCCCGTATCGAGCGTCTCCAGGCGCGCGAGCGCCTCGAGGTTGGCCAGGATCGCCTCCCCGCACTTCCACAAGATCCGCTGCCGCTCGTTCGGGTCGGTGCGCGCCCACGGCGGAAACGCGCGCCGGGCGGAGGCCACCGCGAGATCGACGTCGGCGCGATCGCCGCGGGCCAGCTCCGCGAGCACCTCGCCCGTGGCGGGGTTCGGCGTGGTGAACGTGGCGCCTGAGGCCGCGGCGCGGGGGGCGTTGTCGATCCAGAGGTCGGGCATGGCCGAATCTAGCCCGTCCGAAGGCTCCCAGGACGGGATAGATCGCGCGGCCGCTCCGGAGCTTTCTTGTCCGTCCGCACCCGCATCGCGCCGTCCCCCACCGGCGATCCCCACGTCGGCACCGCCTACATGGCGCTCTTCAACTACTGCTTCGCGAAGAAGCACGGCGGGGACTTCCTCCTCCGCATCGAGGACACCGACCAGGTGCGCAGCACCGCCTCCGCCGAGGCCGCGATCCTGAAGGCCCTCCGGTGGACGGGCCTCACGTGGGACGAGGGCCCGGACGTGGGCGGCCCCCACGGCCCCTACCGCCAGAGCGAGCGCTCCGCGATCTACCGCGAACACGCGGACCAGCTGCTCGAGTCGGGACACGCGTTCCGTTGCTTCTGCACGAACGAGACGCTGGACGCGCTGCGCCTCTCCCAGAAGGGGCAGTCCTACCTCGGGTATGACGGGCGGTGCATGCACCTCTCCCCGGTCGAGGTGCGCAAGCAGATGGACGCCGGCGTCCCGCACGTCGTGCGGATGAAGGTGCCGCGCGAGGGCACGTGCACCGTGCAGGACATGCTCCGCGGCCCCATCGCGCTCGATTGGACGCAGGTCGATTTCCAGGTGCTCCTCAAGTCGGACGGATTGCCGACCTACCACCTCGCCAACGTGGTCGACGATCACCTCATGGAGATCACGCACGTCATGCGGGGAGAGGAGTGGTTGACCTCCGCGCCGAAGCACCTCCTGCTCTACCAATACTTCGGTTGGCAGCCCCCGCAGCTCTGTCACATGCCGCTCCTGCGCAATCCGGACAAGAGCAAGCTCTCCAAGCGCAAGAACCCCACCAGCATCCTGTTCTACCAACGGATGGGGGTCCTCCCCGAGGCGCTGCTCAATTACCTCGGGCAGATGGCGTGGACCATGCCGGACGGTCGCGAGCGCTTCCGGGTCGAAGAGATGGTCGAAGCCTTCGATCTGTCGCGCATCTCGCTCGGCGGGCCCGTGTTCGACATCACCAAGCTGTATTGGCTCAACGGCACGTGGATCCGGGAGGAGCTCACGGACGCCCAATTCGCCGATCGGGTGAGCGAGTGGGCGCTGAACCGTGACCACCTGATGCCGATCATCCCGCTGGTGAAGGGCCGGGTGCAGGTGTTCACCGAGCTCGCCCCGTTGGCTGGCTACGTGTTGGCCGGCATCCCCGACATCGACGCGAGCCTGCTGCCGAGCAAGAAGGTCGAGGCCGCGGTTGTCCGCAAGGTGTTCTGGGCCGCGCTCCAGCGCATCGACAAGATGCGCGACTACACGAAGGAAGAGGTGGAAGCAGCCTTTCGCGACCTCTCCGCGGCGTTCGACATCAAGCTCCGCGATCTGCTCCGCCCGTTCTACGTGGCGTCGAGCGGGCGCGAGGCCGCCCTCCCGCTCTTCGACGTGGCGATGATCCTCGGCAAGGACATCTTCCGCACCCGGATCCGGTTCGCGCTGGAGAAGCTCGGGGCGCCCACCGAGGCGGAGCAGAAGGAGTGGAAGGCCTGGCTCGACGCCCGCCCGACGGCGGCCCCCACCGTCGAGTAGGCAGGCGCTCCCGAGGCGACGCGCACCGAGGGAGATCCAGGCTGGACCTCACCCGGATCCCTCCGCGTGTCGTATCCTGCGTCGCATCCACCCCCGCCGCAAGGAGCCCCATGCTTCGCTGGTCCGCGCTCGCCCCGCTCTTCCTCGCCCTCTCCTGGTCCGCGCCCGCCGTCGCGGGCCCGCTCAATCCGTGGGGCGCGCATGTCGGCAAGGGTGTCGTCGCCGTGACGCCGTTCGTCTACGTCGATCAGACGCCCGGGGTCTACCCGCTGATCTACGGCCAATACGGAGTGACGGAGCGGTTCGAGCTGCTCGCGGGCGTGGGCGCGACCGTCACGCCGGGCGTCTCGTTCGACACCGTCGAGCTCATGCCGCGGCTCTTCTTCTCCGACACCACCGCGGCGGCGTTGCACGTGACCTACGTCCCCGGGGACGACGGTGTCACCCTCGCCCCCGAGTACCACGGCGTCTACAGCCTCGGCCCCATCGAGCTCACCACCAACGTCGGGTGGGGCCCCTACGTCGGCGGGAGCGGGTTCAGCGCGGGCTCGGCCTACGCGATCGTCGCGCCCGAGTGGTACTTCACCGAGGCCAGCTCGCTGTTCCTCGAGATCAACCCCGAGATCGATCTGGTGGACTACGGCGGCGTCGCGGTGGATCGCTTCTACATGGAGCTCGTGCCGGGCGTGAGCACCTCCATCGCGGAGACCCACTACTTCGCCGTGGGCGTGGGGATCCCCGTCACCGGCTTCGATCCCACGTCGATCTACGCGGGCATGTGGTACTCGATCGCGTTCGGCGGAGAGTGAATTAGTGGGTTCCATGCGCTCTCCTCGCTCCGTCACCACCGAGATCCCCGGCCCGAACGCCCGCTCCGAGATGGCGCGCGGCACCTTCGACATGCAACATCGCTATCGCTCGGTCGTGATGGACGACCAGGCGAGCGACGGCGTTTGGCTCCACGATGTCGATGGAAACGTGTTCCTCGACCTGTTCGCCAACTTCGCCCTCGGCGCGCTCGGCTACAACCACCGCGCGCTGCTCGAGACCGCGCGCAGCCCCGCGTTCGTCGCCGCGGCGGCCAACCCCTCGTCCACCCCCTTCGTGACCAGCCCCTCGTGGTTCGCGTTCCTCGAAGGCGTGCAGCGCTACGCGCCGGCCGGCATGGCCCGCATCTTCTGTGTCGACGGCGGCGGCGAGGGCGTGGAGAGCGCGCTGAAGGCCGCGTTCATCCGCCACGGGGAGCGCCGTCGGGTCGCCGCGGGCCGCCCCGCCGACCCGCTCGAGCTCACGCCCGAGGAGCAGTGCGCGATCCTCGACAACACGGGTACGGACGCCGTGGTGGTGAGCTTCTCCGGCGCGTTTCACGGGCGCGGGCTCGGCCCCATGTCGGCCACCCACTCCAAGCTCATCCACAAGGCCGATCTCCCGGCCTTCAACTGGCCGACCACGATCTTCCCCGCCAGCCGCTTTCCGCTCGAGGAGCACGCGGAAGCAAACCAGCTGGCCGAGGCGGAGGCGCTCCTGTCGCTCGAGGCGATCCTGGAGCAGTACGCCGGCCGCGTCGCGGCGGTGCTGGTAGAGCCGATCCAATCGGAGGGCGGCGACCGCCACGCGAGCCCCACGTTCTTCCGCGCCGTGCAGGCGTTGGCGAAGCAGGCGGGCGCCGCGTTCGTGTTGGACGAGGTGCAGACCGGCATGGGGATCACCGGCACGATGTGGGCGCACGAGCAGCTCGGCTTGCCGACCCCCCCCGACATCGTGTGTTTCGGCAAGAAGATGCAGATGGGCGGCTTCTTCGCCACGGCGGACTACGACATCGCCCAGTTCGGCCGCATGTACCAGACCCGCAACGGGGACCGCGCGCGGGCCCTCCTCGGCCTCGCGACCCTCCGCACGATCGAGTCGGACAAGCTCCTCCAGAACGTGCGCGACACCGGCGCCTACTTCCTCGCCCGCCTCGTCGAGCTCTCGGCGCGCTTTCCGACGCTCATCACCGAGCCCCGCGGCCGCGGGTTCCTCCTCGCGTTCGATCTCCCGACGCCCGCGCTTCGCGACGACTTCAACGCCCGCGCCCTGCGCCAGGGCGTCTTCGCCAGCTACACCGGCCTCCGATCCGTCCGCCTCCGCCCCCACCTCATCACCACGAGGGTGCACGTGGACGAGGCATTCGCGGTGTTCTGCGAGGTCGCTTCGGCGATGGTGGGATGACCCCCCTCCTTCGCGAGCTCTACGCCGGGGAAGGTGCGGAAAAAGCCGCCCAGGCCTCCGCGCGCTTCTCGCTCGCGTCCGCGGCGACGGAGCAGGAGTTCGAAGAGGGGCACCGGGTCCTCGCCGAGGCGTTCGGCCCCACCGGGGAGATCGAGCGCCCCGAGACCCTCCGCGCCTGGTTCCGCGCGGGCTCCCTCTCCGCATCCGACGCGCCGATCCGCGCTCGGTACCACCTGCTCCTCGCGCGGGAGGGCCAGACCGGCGCCTTGGCCGGCGTGCGCGACTGCTTTGTTACAGTCAACCCCGCGACACGACGCGCGGTGGTGCTGCTCTCGCACAGCATCGTGCTTCCGCCCTTTCGTCGCTCCGGCCTCGCCGCGCTCTTGCGCACCGCGCCGGCCGCCCTGGCGCGCCAGGCCCTCGCGGACGCGGGCATCGCGGACGGAGAGGTGCTGCTCGTCGCCGAGATGGAGCTCATCGCCCCGAAGGAGCGCATCTCCGTCATCCGCCTCCTGGCCTACGGCAAGGCTGGCTTCGGCGTGATCCCGCCCACCGTGCTCCCCTACGCCCAACCCGACTTTCGCGAGCCCCGGACCCTCGGGGGTGCAGAAGTCGAGCTCCTCCCGCTCCCGTTCGTCGCGCTCGTCCGCCAGGTCGGTGAAGAGGCGCTCCCCACGGTGTCCGCCGCGCGCGCCGCCGCCGTGGTCGAGCACCTGCAGGCGGTCCATCGCTGTCACTGCCGGCCCGAGGACATCGAGCCCATCCGCGTGCACGCGCTCTCCGCGCTGGCTCGGTGGGGAGAGCGTCCCGTGCCGCTCCTGCGGCCCCGCCGGGACGACATCCCCGCGTTGTTTCCGTTGCTGCAGAGCGCCGTCGTGCCGCTCTACCCGCGGAGCTGGTGCTTAGCCTATCTGCCCGACACCCCCGCCCGGGAGCGCGCCTCCTTGCGCGCCGCCTGGCCCCTTGGAGCCCCCATGATCCGCATCCCCGGCGAGCCCGAAGCCGCCCGCGTCGTCACCCCCGTCCCGGGTCCCAAGTCGGAGGCGCTCCGCGCGCGGCACCAGCGCTATCAGGACGCGCGGACGGTACACGTGTACCAGGACGCGACGGAGAGCCGCGGCAACTACCTCGTCGATGTGGACGGCAACGTGCTGCTCGACTTGTACGGGCACATCGCCGCGCTGCCCCTCGGCTACAACCACCCCGACCTGGTCGGCGCCTGGAAGGGCGGCCGGTTCGACTGGTGCGCCGGCTATCGGCCCGCGCTCGGCATCGCGCCGCCCGCCGAGTGGGTGGGCCTCGTCGAGAATACGCTCATGCGCATCGCGCCGGCGGGGATGGACCGCGTGGTCACCGTCACGACCGGCTCCGAAGCGGTGGAGAACGCGATGAAGGCCGCGTTCATCGCGTTTGCCAAGCTGAAGCGCGGGGGCGCGCCGCTCGAGCCCGAGGACATCGCGGCGTCCATGCGCAACGATCAGCCCGGCATCAACACGATGAAGGTGCTCTCCTTCGAGGGCGGCTTCCACGGGCGGAGCCTGGGCGCCCTCTCCGCGACGCGCAGCAAGCCCATCCACAAGCTCGACATCCCCGCGTTCGAGTGGCCCGTGGCGCCCTTTCCGGCCAATCGGTTCCCGCTGGCCGAGCTCGAGGACACCAACCGCGCCGTGGAAGCCCGCTCCCTCACCATCGTGGAGGATCTGCTCGCCGTGGGGGACGTGGCGGCCGTCATCGTGGAGCCGATCCAGGGCGAGGGGGGTGACCGCCACGCGAGCCCCGCGTTCTTCCGCGCCCTGCGCACGTTGTGCTCCCGGTACGAGGCCGCCTTCATCGTGGACGAGGTGCAGACCGGCGGCGGCGCCACCGGCACGTTCTGGGCCCACGAAGCGTGGGAGCTCGCCGAGCCGCCCGACATGGTGACCTTCTCCAAGAAGATGCAGGTCGGCGGGTTCTATCTGCGGGAGGCGTTCGCGCCGGCCGAGGCGTATCGCATCTTCAACACCTGGCTCGGCGATCCGCTCCGGGCCGCGCAGCTCGAGGTGGTGTGCGAGGTGATGGACCGTGACAACCTGCTCGATCGCGTGCGCGCCACGGGGGCCCACCTGCTCGCCGGGCTGGAGGCCCTCCAGGCGCGGTTCCCGACCGTGCTCTCGCAGGCGCGCGCGGCGGGCACCTTCGCCGCCATCGACGTGCGTGACGTCGCGACGCGCGATCGATTCATCGATCGGATGCGCCAACGTGGCGTGGAGATGGGCGGCTCGGGCGAGCGCTCGATCCGGTTCCGCCCGGCGCTGACCCTGACGGAGGGCCACGTCGACGAGGCGCTCGCGCACATGACGGCGGTCGCGGCGGAGCTCGCGTGAGCGGAACCAGGCGGATCCGGGTCTACCACTCGGCCCGGTACGAGGCCGACATCGGCGAGCACGTCATGCCGATCCGGAAGTTCGGCATGGTCCGCCGCGCGATCGAAGAGGAGGGCCTGCCCGTCGACATCATCGAGCCGGCGCCGGTCGCGGACGTCGATCTGTTGCGCGTCCACACGCCAGAATACCTCCGCGCCATCTCCACGGGTGAGCCGCTCGCGCTCGCCCAGTCCCAGAAGTTCCCCTGGTCGCCCCAGCTGGCCGAAGCGGTGCGGTGGACCAACGGAGGCTGCATCGCCGCGCTCTTCGCCGCGCTGGAGGACGGCATCGCCGGCAACCTCGCGAGCGGGTTCCACCACAGCCACCGCGAGCACGGCGAGGGCTACTGCACGTTCAACGGGCTGGTGGTGGCCGCCGATCGCGCCCGCGCGGAAGGTCGCATCAGCCGCTCGTTGGTGGTCGACATGGATCTGCACTACGGCAACGGCACCGCCTCGCTCCTCTCGACACGGCCCTCCATGTTCCAGCTCTCCATCTACGGAAACTGGTACGACCGGAACCTCGCCTACCGGGACGTGGCGGCCGCGAGCACCCCCGACACCCAGAACGCGTGGTCGGTGCCCGTCCCGAACGGGGCCGGGCGCGCCGAGTACCTCGGCATCCTCGAAGCCCGGCTCGGCGCCGCGATCGACCGCGCGCGTCCGGACGTGATCCTGTACCAGGCGGGCGCGGACCCCTACAAGGAAGACCCCTACTCCCCCCTCGATCTCGACCACGCCGCGCTCCGCGCGAGGGACACGTACGTGTTCGAGACCGCGAAGCGACGCGGCATCCCCGTCATGTGGGTGCTCGCGGGCGGCTACACCAAGGACACATCGAAGGTGGTCGAGGTGCACCTGAACACGGTTCGTGCCGCGGTCGAGGTCTACACGTAGCGGCTCCTCGTCGGGGACGGAGATAGTTTGGCTCCTTCCACGGAGCCTCCCATGCGTCTACTCCTCCTCGTGCTCCCCCTCCTCGTCGGCTGCGGCGTGCTCGAGGGCGGGACCGGCTGTGACTTCCGCGACCAGGACCCAGGGGACGCGCGCTGCCAGGAGCGCCTCGGCACCCAGGCGACCGGGTTCGACGCGGCCTGCGAGGGCCTCGGGGACACCGTGATCGAGGGTGGCTGCGATCTCACCGGCGCGATCGCGGGCTGCTCGACCACCATCGCGGGCGGCACGATCACCGATTGGTACTACGCCCCGGAGACCCTCGAGACGGTCACCGCCACGTGCGCGGACGACGACGCCGAGCTCGTCACTCCCTGATCACTTGCCGGCCTCCGCCGGCTCACCCGGAAGCGGCTCACCCAGAAGGGGCTCACCCGGGAGCGGCTCGTGCGCGCGGCGTGGCGTGCGCGGCCGGTCCACCCGCGACACGATGGGGATCCCCTCCCACGTGAAGTCCTTGTCGCGGTTGCCGTACACGTGCGCGGGCCGGGTCTCCAGCTCGGCGCGGATGCGGGCGAGCTGTTGGTCGAGCCACTTCGGCTCCTTCGCGAGCTGCTCCCGGATGCCGCTGTCGAGGTATTCGCGGGTCGCCTCGTCGTTCGGATAGTAGCGTTTGTAGGCGTTGTAGCGCCAAAGCCGCTTGAGCCGGTGGAGGTCCTTCGGGCCGGTCGGCAGCGGAAACAGCTCGACGAAGTCCTTGCGCTTGGCCCGCGCCTCGAGGCGGTCGAGCACGAGATCCAGGCTGTTCTCGAGGAACTCCGGCGCGCAGTGGCTCTCGAAGTCGTCGTAGAGCAGGTTCATCACCGCGCGCGCCTCGTCGATCGGGAGCGTGGCCTGGCGCTCGCGGCCCATCCGGCGGACCAACACCATGAACGGCATGGGGTTGTTTCCGGTCTGCCGGATCACCTCGGGGTCGCGGAAGTCCGGCTGGCGGTACGGAAAATGCTGGGGGTTGATCGCGTCGAACCCGCCGCGCCCGTAGAACAGGATCCGCTGCCAGGAGATGCGGTCCTCGGGGGCGAAATACTCCATCTCGGCGGTCAGGTCGACGCGCATGCCGAAGTACTTCCCCGGCTGATCGGGGAGCGGGAGCTGGAGCTTTCCGCGGGCGTGCAGGTCGGCGAGGTAGCGCATCGCGAGCTCGACCGGCGCGATGCGGAGCCAATACGAGAGCACCGAGCCGCGCGCCTCCGGCAACATGTAGATGTGCGAGAGGTACACAACGCAGAGATCGGGGGAGTAGGCCGGGTTCACCAGCACCGAGCCGTCCCGCACGCCGCGGAGATTCCCCTGCTCGTCGCGCGCGACCAGCAAGAAGTACAGGATGTAGGTCCCGTCCTTGGTGGGCTCGTACGGATCGTCGAGGAGGAAGCTGCGGATCGCCTCCTCGCGCTCCATCTCGCCGTGGGGGCCGAACGCGCTCCACAACAGGGCGAACGCCCGGGCGAAGTCCGGGTCGTCGGGAGTCGTGATCTCCCAGATCTGGTACTTCCTGGTCTCCCGCTCGATCATCTCCACCACGTCCTGGTGGAACAGATCCTTCATGCAGAGGCGGACACGCGCGCTCAAGGGGCGCTCCGCGCTGTCTTTCGGCGTAGATCCCAGCGCTTGCCCATGCGGGGGTGTAGGTGGTAGGGCGATGGCGGGGGGCGAGGTTTGGGCGCGTTCAAGGTCGACATCGATGAAAACCGGTCGGCATGGACCGACGACAAACCTCCGTACCGCCCCGCGCCCGCGCTGGCCAGCACCATCGAGGTCGACGTGGCGATCATCGGCGGCGGGTTCACGGGGGTGTCCACGGCGCTTCACCTCACCCGCCGCTTCCCGGAGCGTCGCATCGCGCTGCTGGAGGCAAAGCAGCTCGCGAACGGCGCCAGCGGTCGCAACGGCGGGATGGTGCTCAACTGGATCAACGGCGTCGAGCACGACGATCCGGCGCGCGCCCGCCGCATCTACGACGTGACACGAAGCGGCATCGACCTCATCGAGGAGACCATCTCGCGCCACCGCCTGCCGGTCGGCTTCCGGCGCGATGGGTGCCTCGAGGTCTTCACGGACGCGGCGCGCGCGGCGGCGGCGGCCCGGCAGGCCGAGTGGCTCCAGAGCGCCGGCGTCCCCATCCGCTTTCTCGACAGCGCCGAGCTCGCTTCCACCTTGAAGATCGGGGGCGCCGCGGGCGCGCTGTTCGACCCCCACGCGGGCCAGCTCGACGGCGTGGCGTACCTGCGCGCGCTCAAGCCGGTGCTCTCGAACCACGGGGTGACGATCTTCGAGGACACGCCCGTGTTGTCGGTGCGCGAGGGAGCCACGTGCCTCCTCACCACCCCCGGCGGATCGGTGCGGGCCAAGGCCATCGTGCTCGGAACCAACGCCTACACCCCGGCGCTCGGGTATTTCACCTCGGGGCTCCTGCCGCTCCACTCTCACGTCATCTCCACCGAGCCGCTCCCCCTCGCGCGGTGGGCGGAGCTCGGCTGGAGGGGGGTGGCCGGCTTCTCGGACGATCTCGATCGCATCGCCTACGCGAGCCTGACCCGCACGGGGAGGCTCACCTTCGGTGGAGGAAGCAACGCGTCCTACGGCTACCAATACGGGGGGCGCACCACCTGGAGCGGGCCCGCCGACACCGGGTTCGCGGCGGTAGAGGCGCGGATGCGACGGTACCTGCCCGGCGCCGCGGACGTACGCGTCGCGTCGCGTTGGACCGGCCCGGTGGCGGTCACCCTCTCGCGTGTCTGCACGATGGGGGTCCGCGGCGAGCACAAGAACGTCTACTTCGCGTTGGGTTACAGCGGCCACGGGATCACGTTGGCCAACCTCGCCGGGCGGGTGCTGACGGACATCTACAGCGGGGACGACGCCCAGTGGAAGGATCTCCCCTTCTACCAGCAGCGCCTGCTCTGGATCCCCCCGGATCCGCTGCGCTGGATGGGCTACCAGGCCTACACCGCGATGACCGGCCGATCCCCCCGGCGGAGCCTATGAGCGTGGCCCCACCGTCGTTGCCCGGCCCGGCGGCCACGGGTAAGGTCCACGTGTGCACACCCACCCCGACGCCTCGGATCGTGACACCCTCCTGGTCACCGGGGGGGCGGGCTTCATCGGGGGCCGCTTCGTGGAGCAGCTCCTGGCGGACACCGGGGTCCGCGTGGTCAACCTCGACCTCCTGACCTACGCCGGCAACCTCGACTCGATCCCGTACGCGCTGGCGCACCCGCGGCACACCTTCGTACGGGGAGACATCGGCGATCGCGGCCTGGTGCGGGAGCTGCTCGAGACGCACCGTCCGCGCGCGGTGATCCACTTCGCGGCCGAGAGTCACGTCGACCGCTCGATCGACGCGCCCGCGGCGTTCGCCGCCACGAACGTGCTCGGTACGGTCGAGCTCCTGAGCGCCACCCTCGCGTATTGGCAGGCGCTCGACGCCCCCGCGCGCGGCAGCTTCCGGTTCCTCTCCGTCTCCACCGACGAGGTGTACGGCTCGGTGGAGTCCGGCGCCGCCGACGAGCGTTCGGCCTTCGCGCCCAATTCGCCCTACGCGGCCTCCAAGGCGGCCGCGGACCACTTCGTCCGCGCCTTCCACCACACCTACGGGCTCCCGGTCCTGACCACGCACGGGCCCAACACCTACGGTCCGGCGCAGTTCCCCGAGAAGCTCGTCCCGCTCATGATCCTGAACGCGCTGGAGCGCCGCCCGCTCCCCGTCTACGGAGATGGCGGCAACGTGCGGGAGTGGCTCCACGTGGCGGATCACGCGCGGGCGATCCGATGTGTCCTCGCCGAGGGCACGCCGGGCGCGGTCTACCCGGTCGGCGGGGGGACCGCGCGAACCAACCTGGAGCTGGTCCGCGCCATCCGCGACACGGTGGAGCGCCTCGTGCCCGACGGCGACGGGGCGAGCCGCGCCCCGATCCAGTTCGTGGCGGATCGTCCGGGGCACGACCGTCGGTACGCGGTCGACGCCGCCTCGATGCGCGCGCTTGGCTGGGCGCCCGGGGTCGAGCTGGACGCCGGCCTGGAGGAGACGGTGCGGTGGTACCTCGAAAACCCCACCTGGATCGAGAGGGTCACGCGCGGCTCGCTCACGACGGGCGGCTATCGCCGCGAGCGCCTCGGCACCGGCCTCGCGGGCTGACGCCACGCTCCACGCTCCCCCTCGGCCCGTCCGGTCAGCCGCCGCAGGCCGCCTCGACGTCCTTGACCGACTTGGGGCACGCCGCGGTCAGCACGTCGGGCTCGCCGTCGGTCACGAGGATGTCGTCCTCGATGCGGATGCCGATGCCGCGGTACGCCTCGGGCGCCCGCGCGTCATCCGGGGCGACGTAGAGCCCGGGCTCCACGGTGACGACCATGCCCGGCTCGAGCAGGCGGGACGTGCCCGAGAGGTGGTAGGCGCCGGCGTCGTGCACGTCCAGGCCGAGCCAATGCCCGGTGCCGTGCATGTAGTAGCGGCGGAAGTCCTCTTCGAGGATGAGCGTGTCGACATCGCCCTCGAGCAGCCCCACGGCGACCATCCCCTCGGTGAGCACCCGCACCGCGGCGTCGTGCATGGCCTTGTAGGGCCGGCCGGCGCGCGCGGCGTCGATGGCCGCGAGCTGCGAGGCGAGGACGATCTCGTAGAGGCGGCGCTGGGGCGTGGAGAAGCGCCCCGAGACCGGCCAGGTGCGCGTCACGTCCGCCGTGTAGTTCGCGTATTCGCAGCCCGCGTCGACCAGGCAGAGGTCACCCGCGCGCAGCGGCTCGCGGTTGGTGATGTAGTGCAGCACGCACGCGTTGGTGCCGCCCCCGACGATCGTGGTGTAGCCGGGGCCGTTGCCGCCGCGGCGGCGGAACAGGCCGTCGATCTCGGCCTCGACCTCGTACTCGGCGACGCCCGGGCGCCCCAGGCGCATCGCGGCCACGTGGGCCTCGGCCGTGATGTCGGCGGCCCGACGGAGCAGGGCGACCTCCGCCGGGTCCTTGAACAGCCGGAGCTCACCGAGCAGGCGCCGCGCGTCCACCAGCTGGTGGGGCATCGCGAGCCCGTTTCGGGAGGCGACGCGGCCGAGGCCGGAGAGGGCGCGGAACACGGTGCGATCGCGCTCGCCGTCCTCCCCCCAGGCGTAGTGGAGGGTGCTCCAGCCGGCCAGCAGCTCGGGCAGGCGGGCGCCGAGCTCGGACCACGGAAAGGCCGCGTCCGCGCCGAACGTGCCGCGCGCGCCCTCGACGCCGGCGCGAAATCCTGTCCACACCTCCCGCGACCGATCCTTCGCCTGGACGAACATCACGAACGGGTGGTCGGCCCCCGGGCGCAGGAGCACCGCGGACTCGGGATCCTCCCAGCCCGACAGGTACCAGAGGTCGGAGCTCTGCCGATAGCGGTACTCGGAGTCCCCGTTCCGGCTCGCGTGGGTGGCGCCGAACACGAGGAGGGCCGCCCCGCCCTCGGCCCCTCCGAGCGCCGCGAACACCCGGGAGCGACGTGCAAGGCGAACATCTACTGAATCGTCGCGAGAGGAGGTGGACATGATTGTTCGGCCTAACCGGTTGCCTCCGCGGGAGCCGTGCCTAGCCGTTTGCCAGGGCCGGGGCATCGAACCGGTCTTTGTAGAGCGGCGATCCGGCGTTCGAAGAACAATAGGGCGCGCCGTGCGCGTTCTGGCTACGGATACGCGCGTCAGGAGTCAAGATGCGGAGCCCCACTGCCAGGTTCACCGACGGCGCCCCCGCCCTCACGGTGTGCCCGGACCCGGCGGATGAGGAAGGGCCGCCCGGCCCGCGCGCTCAACCGGCAGATCTACACGTCCACACCCTCCAGGCCGCGCCTCCGCCCTTCGAGGATGCCGAGCCGGTGGTACCATCCGCCTCGCCGAAGAGGACGATGGAGCGCTACCACCTCACCCGCTCGCTCGACAGCGAGGGCTACCACCTCGAGGTCAACGAGCTCGATCAGCACGATGCCCGGCAGATCGCACTGCTGACCGAGCTCGACCTCCTCACCTATTCCGAGCCGACGTTCTCCCGATTTACCCTCGGCGCGTTCCTCCGCTTCGGTCGGGTTTTCACGATCACGGCGGACGGCCTGGTGATCGGCGCGACCCACTGCATGCGCAGCTTCGACGACCCGGGCGAGGTCGTGATCTTCAACATGGCCCTCCGTCCCGGCTGGCGCGGGCACGGCCTCGGAACACGCTTTCTCTACCGGATCCTCGAGAAGCTGCAGGCCGCGGGCAACCGATCCGTCTCGCTGGTGGTCGCCGCGACCAACGGCCGGGCCATCACGGTCTACCGCACCAAGTTCGGCTTCGAGAACGTCGCGACGCTGGAGAACGAATTCGGAAACGGCCACGAGTACCTGCTCATGCGCCTGGCGCTCGACCGTCCGCTCCCCGACGCGCCGGCCCACTGAGTCTCCGATGCGGCGTGGTGGCCCAGATCACGAATCGCGACAAACGTAGACCGGCGCCGCTCCCGCCTCGGTCAGGGGCGGATCAGCGCCGGCCCGCAGCGCGCACGAACGTCTCGCGGATGGCCGAGGGCGCCGCGTTGTCGGGCAGGTACGCCACCGGCGCGTACAGCCGCACGAGGTTGGCCCAGCGCCGCGGCTCGCCGTCGAAGTCGTGGGAGAACACCGCGGGCAGCGTGTGTCCCGCGGCGCGGATCGCCGCGAGGATGTAGGCGCCCTGGTGCTCCTCGAGGAACTCGCGCGCGCGGACGGGGTCACCGTTGAAGCGCTCGGCGGTCTCCGCCACGTCCCCCAGGAGCACGCCCGCCTGCACCCGATCGAAGCGCATGTCGAGGAACACGAGATCGAACCGGCGCTCGCCGAGCAGGGAGAGCGCCGCGCCGCCGTCCCCCGCGCGGGTGAAGACGAAGCCCTCCGCGCAGAAGCGCGAGAGGTTCTCGGTGTACTCGGTGCCGTCCTCGACCACGAGCACGTCCACCGCTGGGCGGGCGTCGCGCGACGGCGCTACGAAACGGTCCATTCCTCGACCTCCACCGGCGCCGCCTCGACGCTCGGAAGCTGGACGACCACGGCCTTGCGCCCGTCCGTACGCGAGTCTACCCGGATGGAGCCGCCGTGCCGGTTGATGAGGTCGACGGCGAGCCCGAGCCCCCGGCCGATGTAGCGCCCGCGGATCATCGCGTTGGTCAGCGTGCCCGGGGCGTCATCGACCACCGCGACCTCCACCCAGGCGTGCCCGGTGATCGGATCGTCGAAGGCGGTGAGCTCGACGTCGAGCCGCTGCGCGCCGGCGGCGAGGGCGTTCCGGAGCACGTTGGCCAGGATGTCCTCGAGGTCGGCGCGGAACATCCGCACGGCCAGGCCCTGCTCGCGTTCGAGGACGCCCAGCTCCGGCACGGGCGCGCCCGCGAAGCCGGGCTCGGTCACGATGCGCGCGTACACGGCACGCGCGCGCTCGGGCGTGACCGGGAGCACGCAGATCTCCCGCACGATCGCCCCGATGGCGCGGTACCCGGCGCCGTTGATGATCCCGGAGATCGCGCGGAGATCGTCGGGGCGCGGGGGGCGGCGGGTGCGGGCGAGGCGGGCGAGCGCGCGGTGCACGGGGCCGAGGATGGGGTCACGCCGGCGCAGATCGAGCCGCCTCCCGTGGCGCAGCCCGAGCGCTTCGAGCTGGGTGAGGTAGCTCCGGAAATGGACGAGCAACGAGGGGGCGCGGGCCCGGAACGCCTCCCACGGGGCGGTGTCGCCGCGGGCGAGCGCGTCGGCGATGTCGGGGAGCACGGTCGTGTTGTGCTTGAGGACCTCGTGGCGCAGCGCCGCGAGGAGGCGGGCCGCGTCGTGCCAACACTCGGGCGCGCCGTCCAGCAGGTCTCGCAGGGTGCGCGCCGAGCGATACCGGGCCCACGCCAGGAGCGGCAGGCCGATGACCAGGAGGAAGCCGCCCGCGAACGTGGCCCGCACCGCCAACAAGCGCGCGTTGACCCGCTGCTGGAGCCTCGCGGCCTCCTTCACGTTCTGCGACGCCCGCCCCGGCGCGGCGGCCTCGTAGGCGGCGAGCTCGCCGCGCACGGTGGCCCAGTCGCCGCGCGCCTCGGCGAGCACCGCCAGCTGGTAGTGGGCGTCGGGAGTGCCTCGTCGGGCGGCCTCCACGTACCAGGACCGCGTCGCGTCGATGTCGCCGCGCGCCAGCGCGAGCGCCGCGAGCTCGAGGAGCACGGGCGGCTGATCCGGGTCGGCCTCGAGGCTCCGCAGCAGCCAGGGCTCCGCGGCCGCGGGCGTGCCGGCCTGGGCCGCGAACTGGGCGCGCTTGTTGAGCAGCGTGGGAGACTCGGGGGCCAGCGCGAGGGCGACGTCGAGCTCGGCGACGGCCTCCAGGATGCGGCCACGGCGCGCGAGGACGCTCGCGATCCGGTACTTCGCCTCGGCGACCGGCGGCAGGCGGGCCGCGGGGGACGCCGGAACGTCGGGCGGCGACGGGGGCGTGCGCCGGAGCGCCTCGAGGCGCGCGGTGAGCTCCTCGGCCGTCGCCCCGGCCGCTCCGTTGGCGAGGGCACGGGCATAGGCGGACACGGCGCGATCGTAGCTCCCCTGGTCGTGGCTCCCCAGCGACTGCTCGAGCCTCCCGAGCGCCACCTGCACCTCGACGTCGCCCGGACGGAGGATCGCGGCCTCGCGGAGCTCCAGGACCGCCTCGCGGTCCCGGCGGCCGCCGTAGGCCTCCGCGAGCAGGAGCCCGAGGCGAACCCGGTTGGAGGCGTCGTCGGGGGCGAGCGCGCGGGCGAGGATCGCGTGGATCTCGGCCTCCTCCCAGGCGCGGCGCGCCACGAGCACGTCCGCGAGCAGCGCGTGGGCCTCCGCGGAGCGGGGGGCCGCCGTGACGAGCGCGCGCCCCTCCTCCGCCGCGACCTCGAGCCGGCCCTCGGCCATCGCAGCCTGCGCCTTGGCGTAGCCACCGACGAGCTCCGTCGGGAGGGGCTCCGAGCCGCCCAGCGCCAGCGACTCGGCGGCGCGCTCGACCTCGAGCCGGTCGAGCCGCGCGCCCACCTCCATCGCCACGTCGCCCTGCGGAAACGTGTCGAGGTACGCCCGCCAACGCTGCTCGGCGTCGAGGGAGAGCCCGGCGTCGACGAGGGCCGCTCCGAGCGCGAGGAGGGTCGGACCGTCCGGCGGAGCGCCGTCCAGGAGCCGCTCGTAGGTCTCGTAGGCCGCCAACGCCGCGACCGGATCGGTGCCCGCGAGCAGGCGGGCCTCTTCGCGGTACGGCAACGAATCGCCGAGTCGCAACGTCCGCAGCCGGCGCCACAGCGCGAGCGCCTCCTCGGGATCGCGCGGCTCGACCAGGTGGGCGAGGGCCTCCACGGCGTCCGCCTCGTCCCCCAGCGAGCGATAGAGCGCCTCCGCCGCGGCGAGATCGCCGGCGGCCTCGAACGAGCGGCCCAGGCCCAGCGAGGCGGGCAGGAAGCCGGGGTCCTGCGTGAGGACCATGCGGTAGAGCTGGTTGGCCCGCGCATGGCGCCCCGCGGCCTCCTCCTCCACCGCCTTGAGGAAGAACGGCCGCGTGGCGGCGTCGAGCGCGTCTTCGGGGGCGGCGAGCGCGGGCGGACTCACGGCGAGGGCCACCCAGAGGAGCCAGCTCACCCGTTGCCGCCCTTGAGCTCCCGCACCTTGAGTCCGAGCTGGTTGAAGCGGAGCTGGACCTTCCGGGCGCACTCCGGATCCCCCATGAGGATGCGCGCCATCGCCGAGAAGTCCCCTTCCTCCTGCTCCCACAACTTCGTGAAGTACTGGCGCTCCACGTCCTGGGCGAGGTGGTTGAGCGTGCCGTCGGGACGCACGATCACCTGGCACTTCCACCCGACCTCGTCGGCCGGGGTGTCGACCCGCACGGCGCGCAACAGATCGCGGAGCAGCTTCGGCCGCACCTGCACCACGTCCCCACGCCCCCCGAGGAGCAGCCCCACGAGCTCGGCGAAGGTGAAGGTCAGCGCGTTCTCGATCGTCATCGCGAACTCGCGGAGGTTTCCGGGCCAGCGATGGCGCCGGAGCAGCTGCACCGAGCGATCGGGGAACAGGAGGACGAGGCGGCCCGGATGCGGCTCGGGCACGTCCCCGCCGGTGCAGACGACCAGCTCGCCCTCCTCCGACAGCCCCGCGCGGCGCCGGTACTCCCCGATGAGCGAGCGGAGCTGGGCGCCCTCCGCGAGGTGCCGCGCGGTCCACCCGAGCAGGCGCATCAGGTCTCCCCGACGCTCGGTCAGCGAGGGCAGCGTGACGGTGCACGCGGGGTTCAAGCGCATGTAGAGGTCACGACGGAAGCGCCCCTGGCGCACGAGGGCGCCGAGGTCCTCGTGAGTCGCGACGACGAGCTTCACGTCCACCCGCCGCTCCAGCACGTCCCCCAGCCGGGTCACCGTGCCCTCCTGGAGCACGCCGAGGAGCATCTTCTGCGCCTCCTCGGTGAGGTTGCCGATCTCGTCGAGGAACAACGTGCCGTTGTCCGCCTCCTCGAACGCCCCCTTCCGATCGGCCACCGATCCGGTGTACGAGCCGCGCGCGGAGCCGAAGAGGGTGGTTCCCACCAGGTCGCGGGGGATGGTCGACAGATCGACGCTGACGAACTTTCCTTTCCGCCCGGAGCGAGGGTGGATGTAGTGACGGGCGAGCAGCGATTTTCCGGTGCCGGTCGGGCCGCCGAGGATCACGGGCAGGCGCCCCCGCGCGAGCACCTGGAGGCGGGCCCGGGCCCGCTGCATCGGCGGCGCGCGCCCCCAGAAGATGGGCCCCTCGGCGTCCTGCCCGCGGCGGGCCTTCAGCACGTTCTCGATCTGGACCCGCAGGCTGCGGGCATCGACGTTCTCGTCGTCCAGGAAGTAGGTGTACTCCTCCGCTTCGAGCCGCTCCGCCGCGCGATCGATGTCGAGATCATCGCGAGCGGTCATGAGCACGACCGGCAGATCGGGCAGGTGGCGCCGCAGCCGGACCAGGATCTCGAGCCCCTGGCGGCGGCGCGCCCGGGCGATCTGCTTGTCGTCCGCGCCGGGCTTCAGCCCGACCAGCTGGTCGGCGGGGATGTCGAAGTTGACGTCGAGCAGCACCAGATCGATGGAGCGGCGCTGCTTCTTGAGCACGGCGACCGCTTCGAGCCACGAGCGGGAGGGCCCGAGGTAGTCGTGCTCGGGGATGGCGCGACGGCAGAGGTCGACGTAGCGGTCCTGGTCGTCGATCACGAGGATGGTGGCCATCAGACGCCCTCTCCCTTGCCCGAGCGTGCCCGCGCGTGTACCGCGCGTAGCTCGTCCGCCACCTCACGCGCGAGGCGGGCCGTGTCGAGGAGGCTCGCCTCGTCGAGCGTGTCGAGCGCGGCGGCGCGAACGGTGAGGACCTCCATCAGCGCGTCCACCCGGTCGATCCCGAGCGGGATCAGCGGCTCCCGGAGCGCACGCCAGAGCGCCGCGGCGGTGAAGACGCCGTCGGGCCCCTTCCGGGTCCGCAGCAGATCCTCCCGGAGCGCGTCGCGGAGCGTGTCTATCGGCGCGCCGGGCTCGATCCAGCGGGCCTGGAACGAGATGTACTTGCCGAGATCGTGCCGCGCCTGCGAGGCGGCCTCCAGAAGGGACATTCCGTTCATCTATCGCCTTCCCCCGGTTCACGGATCGGCTACGCTCTGGCGCAAGCTCTGGAGGTAGGTTCATGCGCCTGCTCACTGGTCGAGTTCTCTGCCTGCTCCCCCTCCTGGTCTCCGTCGGCTGCATCGCCGACGTGCAGCTCGACCTCGACGGCGATGCCGACGGCCTCATCGACTCCCAGGAGGCCGAGGTCGGCTCCGATCCTGGCAAGGCCGACTCGGATGACGACGGGTACACCGACGGCGCCGAGTACACCGGCAACACCAGCCCCATCGACGCGGACGACAAGCCCTACCAGGCCGGCTGGCAGATCGACGCGTGTCGTCACGACATCGTGTCCACCGGCGCGGAAGAAGGCGACATCGCCGCCGACTTCGCCCTCCCCGACCAGTTCGGCGAGACCGTGCACCTCCACGACTTCTGCGACCAGGTCGTCCTGGTGATGGGTGCGGGCTTCACGTGAAGCGCCTGCATGGCGGAGGCCGGCGGCCTCCAAGCGATGTGGGAGCAGTATCGGGACGACGGCTTCATGATGATCACGGCCCTGGACGGGTCGGATCCTGAGGGCCTGCTGGACTGGGCCGAGGAATACGGCCTCACCCACCCGGTGGTGGGGGACGGCGCGGGAGAGTTCTACTGGGCCTACGGCGACGGCGCCTGGCCGATGCCGGTCCTCATCGACCACGGCATGGTCCTCTCCTCGGTGAACGCGGGGGGGCAGTCCGCCTCCATGATCGAAGCGCTTCTTTATCCGGACGAATAGCGGCGACCGCTTACGTCACGAAGATGTAGAGGCTCTGCTCGCGCGGTAGCGGCTGCGGCCGTGCGCGGTATCATCGCCCCACGAGGTGTTTGTGCGCTGGCTGAGCATGCTGTTCACGTTCTTGTGGTGCGTGCCGGCTTGGGCAGGCGTCGTGTGGGTTCCCTCCCCGCCCCTCCTCGGGGACGGCGTGACGCCCTCCACCGTGCGCCTCTACGTCGATGACGGGGCCAAGATCCGCGTCAAGGCCGACGCCGGAAAGGTAGGGCCCGCGGTGGCCGGGGCCGATGGCGTCTGGACGATCCCCTACACGCCGCCCCGCGTTGCGGCCGTCGGTACCGTGGTGTTCCGCGTGTCCGTCGGGGGCGGCGAGACCGCGCTCGACATCCCGGTGGTGCCGCCCTTCACCGGGTCCATCGGGCTCACGTTCGACCCGCCGGTGCTGCCGAGCACGGGTACCGCGATGATCAAGATCGCGCCGGAAGGCTCGACCGCCGTCGCGGCCGAAGGGCGGAGCTTCCTGCTCGTCGCCTCGGCCGGCACGGTCGACACGGTGACCCCCGCCGGAAACGGCGTCTGGGTCGCCCGGTACACCCCGCCGAAGGGCCTCACCGCGCCGCTCTCCGTCGTGTTCGCCGCCGCGGACGCCGCGGCCCCCGACAAGGTGCAGGGCAGCGCCGTGCTCCCGGTCACCGTCAAGCGCTCGGTCTCGTTCGACGTGAAGCCCGGCTCGAGCAACGTCATGAAGGTCGGCTCGCGCACCTACGGGCCGATCGTGGCCGCGCCGACGGGCAAGGTCGCCTTCGACATCGACCTCGATCCGCGCGAGCCCACCGGCGATCTACGCAGCGTGAACCCCGACACCTCGAAGGAGGATCGCGAGGCCCCGCTCCCCGTCGCCGCCACCACCGCCATCGCCTTCTACCCCCTCCCCGCCAGCGTCCCCGCGCAAGCCGATCTCTCGGTGCCGGTGCGGATCATGGTGATCGGCCCGGACGGCCGGCCCAAGGCGGACGCCACGGTGAAGCTCTCGGCCTCCAAGGGCACGATCACGCCCGCGACGTGGGACCGTGACGTGTTCTCCGCGACCTTCTCGCCGCCCACCACGCCCGGGGAGGTCGTCCTCTTCGCCGAGGTCGACGGGGCCAAGAGCGAGCGCAAGATCAAGATCGTCGGGACCATCCCGACCCTCACGTTGTCCACCGAGCCCGCCGAGATCGCGAAGGCCGGCACGTCCTTCTCCGTCATCGCGCGCGTCAAGGACGCCCAGGGCACCGGCGTTGTCGGGCGCGCACCCACGCTCACGGTCGAAGGCGCCACCGCGAACGGCTCGGCGAAGGACAACAAGGACGGCAGCTACACCTTCCCGTTCAAGGTCTCCTCCTCCACGAACCGGGTCCGCGTCTACGCCGCGCCGCCCGTGGAGACCTCCTCGATGCCCGCCGCCCGCCTCGTGGCCTGGCCGGGCGCTGCCACCGTCGCCGCCAACGGCACGGACACCGTGACCGTCACGGTGCTCGCGGTCGATGCCTTCGGCCTGCCCGTCCCGAACGTCACGCTCAAGCTCGGCGCGCCTCGCGGGGACGGCAGCGTGCCCCCGACCGGCAAGACCGACGCGCGCGGGATGGCCCGCGTCACGTTCACGGCCGGCCGCGCGCCCGGCGTCGCGAGCGTCCGCATCGAGGCCGCCGGCCTCGTGACCGAGGTGCCGCTCTTCCAGACGAAGGACGGCATCGGTCCGATCCTGCCGACCGGCGGCGGCACCGCCGACGAAGCGCTGGTGGCAAAGTGGAAGGCCGCCGCGCCCGAGCTCAGGATCGTCCGTGAGGGCGTCGTGCCTCCCTCCGGCCCGCCCGCCACCGTGCAGATCACGACCGTGCCCCCCTACACGACGCCCGGCGCCGCGATCCTCGTGAACATCCGCGTCATGGACAGCGCGGGCAGCGGCGTCGGCGGCAAGAAGCTGAACATCTCGGCTGGGCCCGCCGTGGTCGGCCAGATCACCGACAACCGCGACGGCAGCTACGCGGTGCCGCTCCAGCTCCCCGCCGGGACGGACGGCCCCATCGTCCTCACCGTCGGCGTCGACAGCGCCGCCGGCTCCGTCACCCTGCCCACCCTCGCGACGGTGGGCGCCCAGCAGCCCACGTCCGGCGCTGCCCCCGCGGGCGGGCTCGGGCGCCAGAAGCCGGCCGACACCAGCGGCAACGCGGCGGTGCGCGCCCCGGCCGCCCCGGTGACGTCCGAGTGGGCGAAGCTGCGCTTCGGCGGCGGCCTCCTCAACGCGCGCGGCACCTACACGATGTCGAGCGACGCCGGCGCCCAGCTCCTCGGCGCGGCCTCCTTCGCGACGCCCGGCGCGGGCTTCTTCGGCCTGGCCCTTGAGGGCGTGTGGCTGCCGTTCCACCAGTCGTGGGGTTCGCTCGGGCTGGACGTTCGCGGCCGCTCGCAGATCGAGTGGTTCCAGGTGGGAGACTGGCCCTTCATCAACGTGCAGCGGGACGCCATCGTCGCGGCCCGCTACCGCCGCGCGTTGAACGGCCTGTTCTCGGTCGAGGGTACGCTCGGCGCCCACTACACGACCGGCGTGTTGTTCCGCTACTCCGACGCCGCCCGCACCGACGCGGAGCTGCTGAACTTTCCGCTCTTCGGCGCTCGGCTCGGTGCGCTCGTGTCGCTCGAGTCCGAGGCGATCTACGTCTCGCTCGAGCTGGCCGAGACCTTCGCCCCCTTCCCCATCGACACGCACGCCGAGCTGATGGTCGACCTCCGGATCAGCGACCGCGGCACCACGCTCCGCGCGGGCGGCTCCTGGGACTACCGCAGCATGCGCTACGCGGCCGAGGGCGAGGCCGGGGACACCGGCTCCGCCTCGGTGCAGCAGCAGCAGTTCACCGTGCGGCTGGGGGCCGGGCAGGTGTTCTAGCGGCTCGGGAGGATCCGGCGCGGTGCTGGGCCGCGCTCGCGCTCACGCCGCCTCCGCCCTCGGCTCCGCCTTCGCCCCGACCCGCGCCAACCCGACGGCAAGCACCGCCGCGACGCCGTACGCCGCGAGCGCGACGCCGTAGGCGAACGTGTAGCCATACAACCGCGCGATGACGACGGTGGCGAGGCTGGCGAGCACCGACATCCAGCCGTTGATCGCCCAGGCCCACGGGATGGCCGGGGCGGCGGTGGCGCCGACCGAGCGGAGCGCGAGCGGGAACGGGGCGCCCATGATGAAGCCGAGCGGGAAGATGACGACGAAGGTGAGCGCCGCGCGGACGGCGATCGGGGCGCCGAGGGCCACCGCGGCGAGGGCCGGGGGCGCGAACACGCCGCAGACGAGCCCGAGCCCGAGCACCCCGAAGAGCACCTTTCGGAGGCGACGGGCGGCGACGATCCCCTCCCCCGCGCTGTCGCCAGCGAGGAAGACGCTGCCGAGGCCGGAGCCGAGCAACATCGCGAGGACGACGATGGTGATCGCGTAGGTGGGATGGCCCACGAACAACACGAGCTGGTGGATGAGCACGGTCTCGAGGGCGAGGTAGCCGTAGCCGAGGCACGCGACGTAGGCGAGCAGCCGACCGGTGCCGACGACTCCGCGCACCTCCGTGCGGCCCCGGAGTGCCCACGGCAGCGCGACGAACACGCCGCCCGCCGCGAAGACGAACGCGAACTGCACGAACACGGAGAGGTAGATCGTCGCGAGCGGATCATCTTCGGCGCTGGCGGACGGCCCGAGCGGCGTGGCGAGGTCGGCGGCCTTGCCGAAGATGCGGCGGACGTCGCTCCAAGTGTCGACGTAGGGGCGATCATCGGTCATGGCGCGCTCGGACATGAGCTTCTTCCACGCCTTCGGGGCCGACTCCTGGTCGATCGGCCAGGCGAGCGCGGCCTGGCTGTACCCGGGAAGGGCGGCCACGAGCTGGGCGCGCTCCTCGGGGGTCCACGCGCGGGGGCGCACCAGGATGACCTGGCTGCGGCCGGTCACCCAGGCCACCGCCTGCCAGGGCTTGTCCACACCGCGGGCCGAGAGCGCGGCGGACGCGGAGCGCGCGAGCGCCTCCGTCTGGGAGCCGCGGCCGAACGAGATGACGCCGTCGGGCTCGAGGTGGTCGAGGTAGGTGCCGAAAGCGTCCCGCGTCTCGAGGAGCGCGGGCGACCAGGTGTTGGCGAGCAGGCCGGCGGCGGACCAGAGGTTCGCGTGGACCATCTGGATCAGGCGGTACTTGTCCGGCGACGAGAGGATGGCGGCGCGGGCGTCGAGATGGACGCGGCGCACCGTGCCGTCGGCGTACGGGTTGACCGGGGAGCCCGCGAAGCGCTCGGCGACCACGCGGAAGATGGCCGACTCCAGATCGATGGCCTCGATGTCGGTGAACCCGGCGGACCGCGCGACCGCGACCTCGGGGCCGGCCGACGCGGCGAGGATGGCGACCTTGCCCGAGGGCTCGATGACGTCGTAAGCCAGGCGACGGTTGGCCTGCACGGTCAGGCGCTTCAGATCCGCCTCGGACATCGGCACGGCGGACGCCGACGTGTTGTCGAGGAGGACGAGGGTCTCCTCCTTCGTCTCGTGCACCGCGAGCCGCACGAGCGGCGTCCACTCGGTGTAGGTGACGCGGTCCTCCGAGAAGCCGACGGTGCGGACCACCTTGAGCACATCGCCCGAGAGCCCGGCGACGGAGAGCGCGACGGAGCCCGCGATCAGCGCGACGGAGAGGCCCATCCCCAGCCGATCGGAGCGGTCGGCGCCGAACGAGATCACCGCGCCGACGCCCGCGAGCGCCGCGACGACGAAGGCGACGTCGGGGCCGGCGAGCACGCTCAACACGGGGAGGAACAGCACCGCGGCGAGCGCCCCGCCCACCAGGTCGGCCCCGTAGAGCACGCCGATGTGCTGGCGGAGGCGCTGGAACACGCCCGCGAACGCGAGGCCCGCGAACGCGAACGGGACCGCGAGGACGGGCAGGAGCGCCGCGAACCACCCCTGGTGGAGCAGCTCGGCCTTGTTGGCGGAGGTGTCCTGGTAGGTGGTGAGCAGGCCCTCGGGGATCTGGAGCACGGGGAAGTGCAGCACCGCGAGCACCGCGAACACGGTGGAGACGCCGAGCCCGAGGCCGATCCAACCGAGGCGGCGCAAGAGGCCGCGCTCGGGCACGAGCGAGGGCCAGAGATGCTGCGCGACGGCGCCCACGCCGGTGCCGAGGAGCGCGAGGGCGAGGGCGAGGTGCGCGAAGGACGCGAACAGCACCACCGCGAAGAGCCTCGTCAGGAGCAATTCGTAGAGGAGCAGGCACAAGCTGTACAGGAACACCGCGGCGAGCACGCGCCGGGACACCGGGCTGCTGGAGGGGGACATCGACATCAACCTGCTACTCCTCTCACGATCAATCCCTGGCGTGACGCCCAGGCGCCCACGTCCTGCCGCTGGATGGCCGCCGCCAGGAGCGGCGCCAGCTTGTCGGGGGTGCACGCGAAGCTCGGCACGCCGAGCGCCGCGAGCTTCGCCGCGTTGTTCGCATCGAAACCCGGCGCGCCGTCATCCGAGAGCGCGAGGAGCACCACGAGGTTGACCCCCGACGCCACGAGCGCGGCGGCCCGCCGCAACATTCCCACCTGATCCCCGCCTTCGTACAGATCTGTCACGAGCACCATGACGGTGTCTCGCGGCCGATCGATGATGCCCGTGCAATAGCCGAGCGCCTTGTGGATGTCCGTACCCCCGCCCAATTGGGTGCCGAACAAGAGCTCGACCGGGTCCTTCAGATCCTCCGTGAGATCGACCACGGCGGTGTCGAACACGATCATGCGCGTACGGAGCGCGCGGATGCTCGCCAGGACCGCCCCGGCGATGCTCGCGTACACGAGGCTCGACGCCATCGACCCGCTCTGGTCGACACACAACACCACGTCCCGGAGCGCGCTCGTGCGCGGGCGAAACCCCACGAGCCGCTCGGCCACCATCACCTTGCGGTCGGGCTGCCAATTGCGGAGGTTCTTGCGGATGGTGCGATCCCAATCGATGGCGTTGGCCTTGGGGCGGTTGGTGCGACGGCTCTTGTCGAGCGCGCCCCGGATCGCCGAGACGAGCGGCTCGCGGAGCTGGCGTTCGATGTCCGATACGACCCGGCGCACCACCCTTCGCGCGGTGTCCTTGGTGCGCTCCGGGATGACCTTGGAGAGCGACAGCAGCGTGGCGACCAGCCCCACGTCGGGCTCACACCCCTCCAACAGCTCGGGCTCGAGCAGGAGCTGCTTGAGCTGGAGGCGGTTGATGGCGTCCTCCTGCATCACGCGGACCACGGACGACGGGAAGTACGTGCGGATGTCGCCCAACCAACGGGAGACATTCGGGCTCGAAGACCCGAGGCCCGCCCGCTTGTCGGAGTCGTACACGGCCTGGAGCGCCCGATCCATTCCGAGCGCATCCCCCGAGAGCTTGACGCCCAGGGCGGCTTGGGCGGGGTCCCCGAGCACGAGGCGCCAGCGCTCGAGTCGTTCGGCGCTGGGACGATCGCTCATGACACACCCAGGATCGAACGGAGGACGGGGAGGACCGCGCGGGATCGCTCGGGATGGAGTTCTACCACCGTGGCTGTCACGATGCGGGCAGGCCCGCCGAACGCCTTGAGCTTCTGGCCCATGCGCGCGCGCTCGGGGCCGCTGAAGGTGGAGAAGGCGCGGCGGAGCACGGGCAGGAGCGCGGTGAAGGCGTCGCCATCGGGCTCCGCGGGGAGGCCGGCGATCCAACTGTCGAGCACGCGCCAGAGCTCGTCCTGGTGGAGCAGCAGCGTGGCCCCGCCGAGCAGGAGCCCCTCGATCCACGAGGCGGCGTCGGCGGGCTCGACGGCGTGGCTCAGGTTCCGCCGGGCGACCCGCTCCAGCGCCTCGTCCGCGAGCATGCGGGCGTCGACCGAGAGGCGCGAGGCGTACCCGCGGACCAGCGGGTGGCCCGACTCGGCCTCGGCCAGCGACAGCACGAGCGCCAGCCACTCTTCTCGCTGGCCCGGGCGCGCGGCGGTGGCGATGGCGTCGCCGATCTTCTTCATCGCCGCGGTCCGCGACGTGGCGGTGGCCGCGTCGATCCCCTGGCAGGCGAGCGGGAGCCCGATCAGGACGCGCTCGACCAGCCCGTCGAAGATGGGGACCACCGCATCGACCTTGGTGCCGCGCACATCTCCGTAGCGGGACACCTGCGCGAGCGGGGGCAGCGCGTCGGCGAGGTAGACGACGTCGGTCGAGGCGGCGGACAGGGCCTGGATGCGGCGCAGGACCGGCTCGATGGCGCCGTCGAGCTCCGCGAGGAGCGCATCGTCGAGCATGGGCGCCACGACGTCGAGGGCATCGGCGGACTCGGCGTCGTTCACGAGGCGCGCCTCGGCGGCGCCCTCGACCGTCGCGCCCCAGATGCTCGCCTCCACCAGGCGCACGGCGAACTCGGGATCCCACTCGAGAACCCACGCCTCGCGGAAATTACCAGCCGAGTTGGTCACCTTCTCGCGCTCGCCCCACGGAATGTCGAGCACGCCGAGCTGGTGGAGCAGCCGCGAGCGGGCCCGCCCGCCCGGCTCTCGCAGGTCGACCTCGATGCGGGTCTCGGCGGTGAGGGCCTCGGCGAGCGCCGGCTTCAGCCGCGCGGCGCGCTGGCGCGCCTCCAGATCGCGCTGGATGGGCAGCGTCGGGACCGACGCGGGCACCGCGCCGAGCGCATGGCCCACCACGAGCGTGGCCCGCACCAGGGCCATCGGCGCGTCGTCCCCGCGGCAGAGCACGCTGCGCACGGCCTCCTGGAGCTCGCCGAGCCCGACCGCCGGGCGCCCGCGGAGCCCCGCCAACGCCTCGGCCAGCCGCACGGCCTCGATCACGCTCGCGCTCGACGCGTCGAGGTCCTGGCCGCGCAGCAGGCGCGCGGCCTCGCTCACCCAGCGGATCGTGGCGCGATCGGGGCTGTCCCAGAGGTGACCGTACCACGCGGGAGAGCTCACGCCCGCGCCGTAGCCCGTCTCGACCGCGAGGCGCTTGTTGGTCCACGGCACCCACGTGGCCGAGACCTTGACCTTCGGGAGGCCCTTGAGGAGCTCGTCGTCGGACTTCTTGGAGATCCCCACCAGGTAGGACGGCACCGATGCCCCTGCCTTGCCAGGAACGCGGGCCAGCTCCTCGAGCGCCGGCGCGTGCCACGCCCCGCAAACCACGGCGATCCGCTCGTGGCCGGCCTTCTGGGCCTCCCGGATCGTGCGGCGCATCCACGCCTCGCGGCGGGCCTCCCGGCCGACGGTGGGCGGGGCCTCGGCGCGCAAGGCACGCATGAGCTCCAGCACCGCGTCGAAGATGCCGCTCGGATCCCGACGCGACTCGATCTGCGCGTCCCACCACCCGTCGCGCTCGTCGTAGCCGGCGGCGAGCGAGAGCATGCCGAGGGGGTCGCGACGGAGAGGCTCGAGATCGACGGGGTCGAGCTCGGGAGACAGCGCCTCGACATCGCCTTCCTCCCTACCGACGCCCTCGTCGTCGTCCGGCGTCACCGCGGTGTCGTCGGGTGGCGCCTCGACCGGGATCGGAGCGAGGAGCTGGAACATCTGCGGCAGGTCGCAGAAGCGCACGCGGATGCCGCGAGCGACGGCCCAGCGCAGCGCGTTCCACTCGGGGGAGAACCGCGCGAGGGGGAAGAACACGGCGCGCTTGGGATCGTCGGCCGCGTGGACCAGGATCGCGACGGGGGGCACGAGGCCGGCCTCGGCCACGAACGGGATGACCGCGTCCGCGTCGGGCGGACCTTCGACGAGCAGGCAGTCGGGCTCCCACGCGTCGAGCACGGCGGCGAGCGCGCGCGACGAGCCGGGGCCGTGGTGCCGGATGCCGAAGATCCTCAGCATCCGAGGGGACCCTCATCCGGCGCTGCGCGCCACCTTCTCCCCCGGGGAGAAGGGGGGGAAATCGCCTGCGAGCCGCGGGTCCCCCAGGGAGAAGGGGGGGACGCTTCGCGATGCGCCATCAGATCACGTCCATGCACGCGCGGTACAGGTCCCGCCAGCCCTGGCGCTCCTTTACGACGGTCTTGAGGTATTCGACCCAAACTACCCGATCTTGCACGGGATCCTTGATGACCGCGCCCGTGATCGCGGCGGCGAGATCGGCGGCGCGGAGCTGGCCGTCACCGTAGTAGCCGGCCATCGAGAGCCCGTGGTTCATGACCGAGATGGCCTCCGCCGTGGAGAGCGATCCGGACGGCGACTTGAGCCTGGTGCCGCCGTCGAGCGTCTGGCCGTCCCGCAGCTCGCGGAAGATGGTCACGAGGCGACGCACCTCCTCGATCGGGGCCTTCTCCACCGGCAATTGGAGCGTGCGGCCGTGCTCGGACACGCGCCGGGTGACGATGTCGACCTCCTCCTCGATCGTCGCGGGCGTCGGGAGGACGACGATGTTGAAGCGGCGCTGGAGCGCGGAGGAGAGCTCGTTGACGCCGCGATCGCGGTTGTTCGCGGTCGCGATGACGTTGAAGCCGCGCCGGGCCTGCACCTCGCGATCGAGCTCGGGCACCGGGAGCGTCTTCTCCGAGAGCAGCGTGATGAGCGTGTCCTGCACGTCGGCGCCGATGCGCGTCAGCTCCTCGATGCGGGCGATCTTGCCCTCCTTCATCGCGCGCATCATCGGCGAGGGCACCATCGCGGCCTCGGAGGGGCCATCGGACAACAAGCGGGCGTAGTTCCAGCCGTACCGGAGCGCGCTCTCGTCGGTGCCCGCCGTGCCCTGGATGAGCATCGTCGAGTCCCCCGAGATGGCGGCGGCGAGGTGCTCGCTGACCCACGACTTCGCCGTGCCCGGAACGCCGAGCAGGAGGAGCGCGCGATCCGTGACGAGCGTCGCGACGGCGATCTCGATGAGGCGCGCGTTGCCGATGTACTTCGGGGTGACCTCGAAGCCCGAGGAGAGCGTGCCCCCGAGGAGGTAGGTGCGGACGGCCCAGGGGGAGAGCCTCCAGCTGGTGGGGCGCGGCTTGTCGTCCACCTCGGCGAGGGCGGCGAGCTCCTCCGCGAAGGCGTCCTCCGCGTGGCGACGAAGAACCTCGGGCCCGCTCGTTGCTTGCTCGCTCATCGGGACAGCTCGCTCATCGGGACAGCTCCAGGTGCAAACGGTTGCGCAGCTCGACGGTGGCGCACATCGGGTCGAGCCAGCGCTTGTGGGGGGCGAAGGCGGGGTCGGCGCGGAGCTGAAGCAGCGCGTCGAAGGTGGAGGGCGGGAGCGCGCGGGCCGCGAGCTCGCTCATGAGCCGGAGCTTCGCGGGGTCGACGCGCAGCGTGTTGATGAACGACCGGGCGAAGTCGGCGCTCCAGGGGGTCGGGAGCGCCCCGAGGAGCGAGGCGCCATCGGGCTCGCGGAGGAAGCGGGCCACGCGGCGCTCGGCCTCCTCGGCCGGCAGCGCCTTGACCAGCGCGAGCCGATCGGGGCGCAGCGCGTCGCCTCCCGGGGGCGCGAACGGGAAGAGCGCGGCGAGCCACGCGGCGCTCTCGGGGCCGCTGTCCTTCGCGAGCAGGGCGCCGCGGAGGAGCCCCGCGACCATCGGCTCGCGCCACTCGCTGGCCTGGACGAGACTGAGCGCCGCTTCCGGCGTCTTCCCAGCGAAGATCGCCGCCGGCGGCACCCGCCCCACGAGCTGGACGAGCCACCACGCGCGCGCGCCGACGCCCTTGGGAGGCTTGTCGACGAGAGCGTCCTTCCCCCAGGCCGGATCGAAGGCCTCGGGTGGCTCGACGGCGAGCGCTTCGCCGAGCTGAACGTAGGGGGCGAGCGCGGCGGCGGCGCGGGCGGCCAGCGCGGACCCGGGCAGCGCGGCGAGGCGCTCCGCGGCGCGCTCCCGCACGCCGGCGGACCGATCCGACAACGCGGCGGTGAAGAGCGGCTCGTCTTCGGCGCGGGCGGGCCCGAGGGCGTCGAGCAGGGCGAGCCGCACGTCCGGGGCGTCGGTGGCCAGCGCGGCCTCGACCAGGGAGCGCCCGCGGGCGGGATCCTGCCCGCGCAACAGGGTGAGCGCGGCGACCCGCTCGGGGCGGGCGCCGGTCTCGACGCGGGTGACGAGCGCGGCGACGTCGGGCTTGTCGAGGCGCTCGGACCAGGTGCGGTTCTGGGAGAGGAGCCAGGCGCCGCGGGCGCCGAGCACCGCGCGGATCAGGGCCGGATCCGCCCCGCTCCCGAGGGCGGACGGGAGCAGGGCCGGCGGCAGGACGCGCCCACGGGCAGCCACGAGGCGCAGGGCCGCGCTGTCGAGGCCCCCCTCGAGCTGGAAGACCTCGCGGAGCACGGGCACGGCGCTGTCGGGCACCACCGGGGCTGTCTCCACGGGGCACGGCGCCGGGATGGCCCGCTGCTGCACGAGGCAGCCCGCGCGACGCTCCAACGCACGGGCGCCGGCGCGCAGCAGGAGGGCGTCGGCAGGAGGGAGCGCTGGGAGGCTGGCGACGAGCGTTTCGGCCTCGCCGACGGGCTCCGGGAGCTCCCCGCCGTTCTGGAGGCCGACGAGCGCGGCGCGGACGAGGGGATCGACGCGGCCCGCGACGCCCCCGCCGCCGGCGACGTACGGGGCGCGCAACGAGACGAGCCGCGCGCCGTCCCTCACGGAGAGGAGCGTGACGACGTCGGGCCCCCACTCCACCACCAGGTCGACGGGGTGGCCGCCGGAGAGCGCGAGGAGGAGCCAGCCGGCGGGGCCGCCGAGCACGGGGAGCGCGTCCCCATCGGCGTCGACGAGCCAGAAGCCCGCGCTGTCCCGCACGGGAACGACGCCGCGGAGGACCGCCGCGCGCGCGACGAGCCAGGGACGCCGCGCGAGGACGCCGGCGATGCCGGCCAGGAAGCCCTCGACGCGATCGGGCCCGGGGAGCATCGGGGCGTCAGCGAGCGCGGCCGTGCGGTCGACCACCAACGCGCGCTCTCCCCCCGGGAAGAACGCCAGGGTGCCGGCAAAACCCGTGCCCTCGAGGAGCGGCGTCGGGTACGGCGTGCTGCCCGGCGCGAACTGGAGCACCAGCGCGACCGTGCCCGTGTTCGCCCCCACGAGCCATGCGCGCTGGGTCCGGATCCGGGTGTCGTCGTACTCCGACTGCCCGGCGATCCACCAGTCATCCGCGACGCGCGGCCCCGCCTGGAGCACCTCTTCCGTCGGGAACGGCACGCCCGCGAGCACGCGCACCTCCGCCGCGAGCTCCGGCGGGAGCGTGGCGTGCGCCCGGACGGCGCGGCCGAGCAGCGCGAGGAGCCCCATCTCGTCCAACAGGCGAGCGGGCCAATCGTCATTTCCGCCGACGTGCTCGGCCAACGCGCGCACCCTCCCCGCCAGGCCCGGCGCCTTCGCGTCGACCAGCCGGGCCGCTTGCCGCTCCCAGGGCGGGCTCGCCTCGACCGTCGTGAGGCCATCCCGCACCAGGTCCGCGAGCCAGCGCTGCATCGTCGTGACGCTGTCGACCATGCCGTCGAGGCGCTTGGACTCTCTCGCCCGCGCCGCGTCGGCGTCGAAGGCGATCTCCGAGGCCTCGGTCTTCTTGGCCGCCCGGGTCGTCCGCCCCGCGATCCACGTCGCGACGTCGGTGGGGGGCGCGGCCGCCGGCACGGCGCCCGTGGCGTGCAGGAGGAGGAGCCCCAGCGCGTGCTTGCACGGGAACTTGCGGCTCGGACAGCTGCACTTGCTCGCGTTGTCCGCGAGGTCGACGAGGACCGTGTAGAGGGCGCTGCCCTGGCACTTCCCCCACAGCGCGCGATCGTCGTGACCGGACGCGCTCCAGTCACGCGGATTGGCGGCCTTGCGTCCGGCCGCCACGCTCGATGCGTCCGTGGCGAGCGCGAGGACCTGGTCGGGGGTGAGCGACACGCGGCGCGAACGTAGCGCGACGCGAGCGTCGGGACATCCGGGCGGTCAGTGCTTCGGCACCGAAACGGACGGGGCGGGCCGATCTTCGCGGCCGTCTGCGTGGCGGGCGAAGCGGCCGGCCTCGCGCCCATGCACGGGGTCGTCCTTGCCCCAGGGCCAGCCGCCGAAGCGCGTGCGCCGGTACTCGGAGAACGCCTCCTGGATCTCGGTCGGGGTGTTCATCACGAAGGGCCCATGCTGGACCACCGGCTCGGAGATGGGCCGCCCCTGGAGGAGGAGCAGTTCGGCGGGTTGGCCGCCGTTCTCCAGGAGGACCGCCGCGTCGGGGCGGAGCTTCATGCCCGTGGGCGGCGCGACCGCGCTCCCGTCGACCCGCACCTCGCCCCCGAGAAACAGGTACAGGTTGCGATTGACGCCGGCGGGGGCGGCGGGGAGGGTCCATCGGGCGCCCGGATCGAGCTTGATCGCCCAGATCGCCACGTCCGTGTCCGGGCGCGAGGCCCAGGAGTGCGGTGGCGGCGAGGGCGCCCGGTGGCCCTCGAGCGCGCCGGCGACCACCGTGATCTCGACGCCCTTGGCGTGCACGCGGGGGATGCCCTCGTTCCAGAGCATGGTGAAGTGCGGCGGCACCATCTTGTCCGCCTTCGGCAGGTTCAACCAGATCTGGAACAGCTCCATCGGGTTGGGTGCGGCCCGGTCGAGGAGCGGGAACATCTCCGAGTGGGAGATGCCGCGCCCGGCGGTCATCCACTGCGCGTCGCCACGGCCGAACCGCGCGGTGGCCCCGAGGGAGTCGGAGTGGTCGATGTAGCCGCTGCGCGCGAGCGTCACGGTCTCGAACCCGCGGTGCGGGTGCTGGGGGAAGCCCGGCACCTCGCGCCCGTGGTACATCCGCCAGCCGTCGATCCCGGCGAAGTCCTGGCCGAGGTCGCGGCCGGCAAGGGACGCGACGGGCCTGAACCCCTCGTCCCCCTTGGGGTAGGCATCGTCGTGATGCACGCAGAAGAGGAAGGGATCCTCGGTGTGCCAGACGAAGCCGAGGGGGCGAGTGGAGAGGATGGCGCTCATCGCGGCAACGTAGCTTCGGCGGGGGGCGGGTGCCCATGCGCGGCGGTCGGCGCGCTCGGGCGCCGGGCACCGCCGCGCCGCGCTGCTCGAGCCCCAACCTACGGAGCGGGCGCTGTCTCGGGTGTCGGCGTGAGCGCGGGCGTCGCGACCGGCCCTTCGGCGGGCTCCTCCGGCGTCACCTCCGGCGTCACCACCGGCACATCCCGCAGATCCTTCGGCAGATCCGCGATCCGTGGGGCCTGCTCGCCGAACTTGCGGCCGAGGTCCGTCAGCCAGGCATCCAGGCGCGCGCGACGGCCCGCGACCGTGTTGGTGTAGCGGAACCACGCGCTGTGGACCTTGAATTTCTCCGCGATGGTGACGATGGCGCCGTCATCTCGCCGGATGATCTCGATCGTGACGCAGCCGCCGTAGGGGGCGCCCTGATCGACCACGCAGCGGACGAGGCGGCGGTCCGGCAGGGTCTCCGCGGTCTCGAAGGTGACGGGGGCTCCGGATCGCGGCACCTCGCGCCAGACCTCGTGCCCGCGCACGTCGGACTGGCGCTCCATCGCGACCAGATCGCTGCGCCACGTGGCGTGCGCGCCGAGGTCGAGCACGGCCGCCCACACGTCGGCGAGGGGGTGGTACAGCCGCACGGCGCGCGCGAGCGTGTGGGCCTCGGACATCGGCTTGGCGCGGGCGAACGCGACGCCGGCGGCGACGATGGCGAGGAGGACGACGAGCGCGACGTAGCGGCGGATGGAGACCCCGAGGGACGGGAGCGTCTATCCCGTCCCGGGGGCGAGGCGCGTCTGCTGGGGGCTTCGGGTTAGACCGTCCGCCCCGCGGAGGCCGGATGCCCGAGTTCCAGTACCAGGAGATGTTCCCCACTCACGATCACGCGACGCCCTGGCGCAAGCTCGACGTGGGCGGCGTGGACGTGGTGAACGCGGGCGGCCGCTCGTTCCTGCAGGTCGACAGCGCCGCGCTCACCGCGCTCACCGCGGCCGCCATCCGCGACATCTCCCACCTGTTCCGCCCCGGCCACCTCGCCCAGCTCCGCGCGATCCTCGCGGACCCCGAGGCGAGCGCGAACGACCGGTTCGTGGCGCGCCAGATGTTGCTGAACGCAAACGTGTCGGCGGGCATGGTGCTCCCCTCCTGCCAGGACACGGGTACCGCCATCGTCATCGGCAAGAAGGGCCACACCGTGCTTACGGACGGTCGCGACGAAGAAGCCATCGCGCGCGGCGTGTATCGCACGTACACGGAGACCAACCTCCGCTACTCGCAGCTCGCGCCCATCACGACCTACGAGGAGGCCAACACGGGCACCAACCTGCCCGCCCAGATCGAGCTCTACGCGACGCAGGGGGACGCCTACAAGTTCCTGTTCGTGACCAAGGGCGGCGGCTCGGCCAACAAGACCTTCCTGTACCAGGAGACCAAGGCGCTGCTGAACCCCGCCTCCCTCCTGGCGTTCATCGACCAGAAGATGCGCTCGCTCGGCACCAGCGCGTGCCCGCCCTACCACCTCGCCATCGTGATCGGCGGCACGTCCGCCGAGATGACGCTCAAGACCGTCAAGCTGGCGAGCGCCCGGTACCTCGACGGCCTCCCCACGCGCGGAAACAAGCTCGGGCACGCCATCCGCGACACGGAGCTCGAGGCCCAGGTGCTCGAGCTCTCCCGCAAGACCGGCATCGGCGCCCAATTCGGCGGCAAGTATTTCTGTCACGACGTGCGTGTCATCCGCCTGCCCCGGCACGGCGCTTCGTGCCCCGTCGGCATCGGCGTGTCCTGCTCGGCCGATCGCCAGGCGCTCGGCAAGATCACCGCGGAGGGCGTGTTTCTCGAGGCGCTCGAGACCCACCCGGCGCAGTACCTGCCCGAGGTGAGCGACGCGGATCTGAGCGCGGAGGTCGTGCGGGTGGACCTGAACCAGCCCATGGCGGACATCCGCGCCACGTTGTCGCGGTACCCGATCAAGACGCGGCTGTCCCTGTCGGGGACCATCGTGGTGGCCCGGGACATCGCGCACGCCAAGCTCAAGGAGCGCATCGACCGCGGCGAGGGCCTGCCCGCCTACGTGAAGGACCACCCCATCTACTACGCGGGCCCCGCGAAGACGCCCGACGGCATGGCGTCCGGCTCCTTCGGCCCCACCACCGCCGGCCGGATGGACTCCTACGTGGATCTCCTCCAGGCGAACGGGGGCTCGTTCGTCATGTTGGCCAAGGGCAACCGATCCAAGGCCGTGACGGAGGCGTGCAAGAAGCACGGCGGCTTCTACCTCGGCTCCATCGGCGGCCCCGCCGCGATCCTGGCCCGGGACCACATCCGCAAGGTCGAGGTGCTGGACTACGCGGAGCTGGGGATGGAGGCGATCTGGAAGATCGAGGTGGAGGATTTTCCGGCGTTCGTGGTGGTGGACGACAAGGGGAACGATTTTTTTGCGGGGATTTGAACCAACGATTTGGGGGTGGCGTGACCTCGGATGTCACATCCCGTCGTCCATCCCCTCCCCGACCATGAAGAACCCTGCCATCCCCAGCTCCGCGTGCTCGAGGATGTGGCAGTGGAACATCCACTCGCCCGGGTTGTCGAGCGCGCTGGCGATCTCCACGCTGCCGAACGGCGGAATGTCGAAGGTGTCCTTCCACCCGTCAATCTCCGGGGGCACCCCGTTCACCGCGAGGACCTGGAAGCGGTTCCCGTGCAGGTGGAAGGGGTGGTGCATCTCCGAGTCGTTCTGCACCACGAAGGCGGTCGGGACGTTTGCCTCGACGATGACCGGCGGGACGTCCGGGTAGGAGGCGCCGTCGATGGTGACGATCCCGTTCATCATGTCCTCGTCGAGGACCCAGGTGTGCGCCACGGGCTCTTCTCCGGTGAACGCCGGGACATCGTCGGAGGGGAGCGTCATCGGCGTGGGGGTGCCGGCCTCGTCGCCGATCACGAAGGTCATCACGGGGTTCTCCCCGTTGCCCATCGGGTCGTACTCGCTCATGTGGGCGTCTTCGTCGTGCAGCTGGAAGCGCGCGCTCATCAGCCGCAGCTCGTCTCCCGGTGCGCCCACCCAATCCACCGCGACGATGGCGCGCTCGCCGGGGCCGAGGACGAGGTTGTCGACGGGCACCTCCTCGGCGAGCCAGCCGCCGTCCGTCCCGACCACGCGCATCCGCTGGCCTTCGAGGGTCAGGTCGAAGTAGCGGGCGTTGGCGGCGTTCACGAGCCGGAGCAGCATGGTCTCGCCGGCCTTCACCTCGATGCGCCGGTCGGAGCGGCCGTTGGCGAGCAGGACGTTCCCCAGGCGGCCCATGAGCTGCATGTGGTCGGTGTCCTGGGGCGCGACCTGGAGGGTGTCCTCGTCGAGCAGGATGTCGTCGAGCACGACGGGGAGCTCGCAGTCCACCCGCGGCTCGTCGGGGTGCCGCACGATGATGCGCCCGTAGAGCCCGCGCTCCAGGTCCTGCTCCGTCGCCATGTGGGGGTGGTACCAGTAGAAGCCGGCGTCCTTCAGCATGAACTCGTACGTGAACGAGCCGCCCGCCGGGACCATGTCCATCATGCGAATCGCGCCGTCCATCTCGTCCGGCACGCGCAGACCGTGCCAGTGCACGGTCGAGTCGTATGCGAGCCCGTTCGTGAACTCGGTCCGCAACGTCTGCCCGAGCTCCGCCTCGATCACCGGCCCGGGGACCTCGCCGTTGTACGCGAGCCCCTCCGTCAGCATCGTGCCGGTGCCGGGATCCCACTCGAACGGGGCCTGCGAGAGCTCGATGCCCACCACGCCGTCGGCGGGGTCGAGGTCGGTCGCGGCCGTGTATCCGCAGCGCTCGGTCGGCGACGGGAGCGGCTCGCCGGTGTCGTCGTTGCCCACGGTGTCCCCGGGGCTGTCCGGCGTCTTGCCGCCCGTGCAGGCGGGCAGGAGGAGGGCGAAGAGCGGCAGGAGCATGGGGACCTCGGTGTTCCCGGGCGGATCACGGGCGGGCCGTGAGCGCCGGGTTCGTACACCCCCTTAGCAAGGCCCGGGCCAGGGTGGCCGTGGTTTGGTGCGGCTCTGCCCCCGCCCCCCTCCGCGCGACCCGTGAGCTACGCTGCGGACACCCGAGGATCCACCATCCACCGCACTGCACGACACGCGCCCCCCTTCCTGGCCCTCCTCCTCGCCGTACCCCTCGCCGCGTGCACGGACGAGCCGGTCGCGGGAGTGGACGACACGGCCCCGACCACCGACACGGGACGGGACACGGACGCCGATAGCGACACGGACAGCGATTCGGACAGCGATGCCGACACCGATACCGACACCGATACCGACACAGACACCGACACGGATTCGGACACGGACACGGACACGGACACGGATTCCGACACGGACGCGGACACCGAGGGCCCGAACCTCCTGGCCAACCCCGGCTTCGAGAGCGGCTGGGATGGATCCTGGTCGATCTACCCGGAGGACTTGTCGAACTTCGGCGTGCCCTACACCGGGGAGCCGATCTACGACAGCACCGACACGTTCACCGCGTTCGGCGGGGCCCAGTCCCTGAAGGTATACGGTCGTTACACCGGCGGCCCAAACGAGACGACGGTGTACCAGGAGTTCTCCGTGCCGGAGGGAGCCACCTTCACGCTCTCCGGGCACGCGTGGATGCATCACGACGACCCGCTCACGGCCGCCGCCACCTACGCCTACCTCTCCATCAAGTACTTCGATGACGCCTACCACTACTACGGGGCGGACGAATCGGCGCGGATCACCTCGAGCTCGCCCGCGGACACGTGGATCGACCTCACCGTGACAGGCACGATCCCGGTCGGCGCCACCCGGGCGCATGCGGCGATCCTGTATTGGCAGTGCGCGGGTGACACCAGCGGCGCCTGCTACGACGAGAACGGCTCCGTCTACTTCGACGACCTGCGCTTGTCCGAGCTGCTGGGCGGCGACACCGACACGGGCGACACCGGCACGGGCGACACCGACACGGAACCGCCGGCGTACGGCACGGCGGATCCCGCATCCTGGGCGTACCTGACCGGGAGCACGCTCTCCAACACCGCTCCGGCCTTCGCCTCGGTCCTCGTGCCGTCGCACACCTCGAGCTATCCGAACGTGCTCCCCACCGATTCGACGCTGGTGGCCACCCGGGTGGTCACGGGCTTGGATGGCACCTACGACGGCGGCGCCACCGAGCTCGTGTTGACGGTCGACGCGGGCGCGGGCGCCGGCCAGGCCGTCCAGATGCAGGTCGCCTACGACTTCGATGGCGACGGCACGGACGACCGCACCGAGATGTACGCCACCTTCACGATGGATGAAGTGTCCGGTTGGGAGCAATACTCCCAGAGGTCCGGCATCGCGGTCGAGACCGGCTCCGCGTTCGCCGACTTCACCGATGGCACCGTGACCGTCTCCATCTGGAAGGCGCTCTCGGGGGATGGAACGCCGGCCTATTACGAGGAAGGCGCGAGCTACCTGGACCTCCCCTACTGAAGCGACGCGGGCCGGGGGGGCGCCGGGGATCGACCTGAAGCTCGCCGGTTGGTAGGGCCTCCTCCCGCTCGGCCGAAGGCTTGCGCGGGGCCCTCCCGTCGCTATCTTTGGCCCGATGAATCTCGGTATCTCCGCGCCAACCGCGCTGATCGCGGCGCTCGTCGCCGCGTTGGGCGGCAGCGCCCTGGGGATCGGCATGTTCACCTTCGTCTACGCGAAGGGCGGTTCGTACATGACCGACGCGCCCGAGGCCTGCGCGAATTGCCACGTCATGCGCGAGCAGTACGACGGCTGGCTACACGGATCGCATCGATCCGTCGCGGTCTGCAACGATTGCCACACGCCGGAGCCCTTTGTCGGGAAGTACCTCACCAAGGCGCTCAACGGCTGGCATCACTCCCGCGCGTTCACCACCCAGGAGTTCCACGAGCCCATCGCGATCACCCCGCGCAACGCCGCGATCACCGAGGCGCGCTGCCGGTCCTGTCACGATGAGCTCACCCGCATGATCGAGGGCACACACGCGTCGGGCGAGGCCCTCAGCTGCACCCGCTGTCACCGTGACGTTGGACACCTGCATTGAGGCGACCCATGCCCCTCCGGACCCCTCTGCGAGGCTCCCTGATTGCCGTGTGCAAAAGGCTTGATCGTCTCGTCCAAACGTGTGATCAGCACACACGATGAGGTCAACCGATGGGCAAGGCACTCTCCCTGGATCTACGAGAACGGGTCGTCGGGGCCTACAAGCGCGGGGAGGGCACC